>JACPJW010000001.1 GCA_016187335.1 Candidatus Aenigmatarchaeota archaeon
AAACAGCGAATCTTATCTTTGCCTGATTCAAAACAGCTTGCATAGCGATCGGAAACCTAGTTTATTTTTTATTTAGTTTATTTAAATCAGCCGAAGTATTGGTTGTAGCCTATCTCTATCATGTAATTGGAGCTTGTATTCCTGCCGACCGGGCCTCTCCCCACGGTTGTTTCTGTGTTGTAGTTTGCGCTCGAGTTTTTCGACGAGCCGTGGCCGATGCCGATTTTCTTCCTCGGCACTATGTAATTCGCGGATATCTCCCTCCACGTTCCGCTGTCGCATTTTTCATTTTTATTGTCGTCGTTCACGTCGCCTACAAAGCTGTCAGGGTAGCATGTTTTCCCGTAAACGCAGCTTTCGTTCCTTGAGCAGCACGCGGAGCCGATTTCATCGCCGGCGGAGCACGAGCCGCCCGTGCAGTATACGTAGCCTATCGGGAATTCGTTCGCGTCGTCCCCGCAGCACGTTGTCACGGATGTTTCGCCGCCTATGCCCCACTTCTTGCCTGCGCATGACGTGCAGGCTGTTTGGCTCTGGTCGGGCTCGTAAGTCTGCGAACAGTACGTGCATGTGTTTGTGTTTGTCTGGACGTAATAATCGCGCTGCTCAAGGTTGCTTAAGGAACATATGTTCGTGTCCTGCGAATCGCAGTCCTTCGTGTCCGTTGCCTCGTAGGCAGCCGCGCCTGCGGATGTGCAGTAGTAATCCCTGTACTGCGACGGAGGGTCGTCCAGAACCCCGCAGCCCGCGTCGCCGCCGCCGTACCATCCGTCGTCCGCCGGCTTCGAGGAGCAGCAGCGCTTCGCATTGCTCGCGGAGCCGTGGCAATAGCTTGTCGTGCATTCGCCGTTTGCATTGCACAATTCGCCCGGCGATTTCTTCGGAGGAAGGTCATCGACGGGATTCACCGTTACCCTGAAGGTGTCGCTGCTGGTTCCCCCGTCGGTGTCGCTCGTTCTCACCGTGACGTCGGAATATCCGTATTGGTCCTGCGCCGGGGTTCCGCAGTCAACATACCTGTTTGAAACGATGGAACAGTCAATCAATGCCGCATTTGTTTCAGAAATTATCGTATACGTCATGGAAGAATCCCCGTCCTCTGCATCACTGGCATAATTGTGCAGGTCTATCCAGTTGTCCGGAGGCGTCGTATCCTCGTCCGTGCTTTTGTCGGGTATCCCGGATATCGAGGGATTGTTGTTTGAAACCGTTATGGCATCGTTCTGCGTGGTCCAGGAAGATTCCCCTGCGTCGGTATCCGTAAACATGCCCCTTATATCCCACGTTCCCAGCTGGGAATCGGCCGTGGTGGTTGTGACCGTGCAATACCACCTGTGGTTCGCCGCGTCCCAGGATTCTGCGCAGTCGTTCCATCCGGTGTTTCCCGGCAGCTGGTACTGGATTCTCTGCGTTAAAGAGGACTCCGAGTCTTCCGTATCGGAGCCGTGCATGTATATCATGAAACCCTGGATTCTGTACAGGGACGCTGCTGACTTGTCCAGGCTGGCGACCGCAGGATTGTTGTTCAGGACCGTCACCGTGTTGAAATCATAAGTCCATCCGGATTCTTCCATGCCGTCGCCGGCTTTTGCCCGGAAGCTCCACGTCCCGAGCTGGTTGTCGCTGGCTGTTGTCGTGATATCGCAGTACCACCTGTGGTTGCCGGAATCCCAGAGCTCGGTGCAGCCGTTCCACACAGTGTTAGCAGGCATCTGGTATTCTATCGTGGACGTCAGGCTGCCTTCAGGTGTTTCAACATCGCTGTAGTGGGCGTAGACCCTGAACGTCAACGTCCTGTAGATGACCGTCGGCGTCTGGTCCAGGCTCGTGACGGTTGGGGCGTTGTTATTGTCGATTCCGTGGTCCCAGAAAATGGAGTTCATTTCCTTCCTATATCCGTAGTTATGCCCGGCGTCAAACCAGCCGTTCCAGAAAGCATGAATATCGCCAGGCCTGTGGTCCCGCATGACATTCCAAAGTTTGACATACTGTTTGGGAACTCCGTCGTCATCCGAGCCTGGTGCACTGTCTTCAGAGGATGTGTCATCAGTTATATCCCATAAAGTAGCTGCTACAGCGCCTTCCACTATATCCCCATCCATGTTACCATAACTCACCCAATCCTCAAAAGAGTCAGACTCTAGATCATATACATCCCGATAAGATGCGCTGTTTTGAACCGCAGAAGGTATAAACTCCGCCCAGCCTTCTATCAAAGCAAATCCGCCATCACTTTCCGTGCCGATATTATGTTTACCGAAATAATTTGTTGGGGGAGTGTTATTCCTGTACAATTTCCACATTACAGCATGCCCGTATTCATGCTGAACCGCATCCTCATCCCATTCATCGTCATTTGAAATATTTATGTAGTAATTACCATAAAAGGCTGTACCATTATTAGGCCAGAAAATATCTATCTTAGGCTGGTTCCATCGGTCGTTTGTCGTTCCATCTCCATCAAGGTCATTAGCGTTGTCGTAAACATTGCTTTCAAGAAAATTATACGCTTGCACAATCGAATTAAATATGTTATAAGCTCCTTGTTTGCCATTGGCAACTGTATCGCTAACTGGAAGAGGACCGTTTTTTACGTCCCACTGAGGGGTTGTAGAGTAAGTATAAACGGTATCAGAAAAAATGCCTGGTTCTTTAACGCTTGAAACAGAAGCGTTTTCCGCATAAACTTTTACGTAAATATCAAGAGTTCCAAACTCGCCAAAACGTGTTTCCTGATTATTTACAGGAGGGAAACTGTAAAGTCCATTCCCGTCTGTATAAGTTTCGCCTAAATAGTCATCAGCAAAAATATTTTTATTGTAAAACTCAACTTTTGCGTGTCTTATAGGTTGCTGACCGCCGCTATCATTTCTGTAATGCAGATAACCACTAACCGTCACAGTTCCGACAATGCCTGAAAACGATTCGGACCTTTCATTGTTGCCTTCGTTAGATTCAGTGATAGCGGAATCCGTATCCACAACAACTTTAACTATATGCTGGTTTGTATCCGAGGGCCATGTCATAGGCCAATAATACGCTGCAGTAGAACCTACTGCCAAGCCGCTCGTGTCAGCATATGCTTTATAAACACCATCGAAATAAAATTTGGTCCTGAATGTCCCTGCTGCATTGCCGGAACCTTGGTTCTTGATCCTCCAAGTTATATTGCTTGATTTCCCAAAAAGCGGCGGACTTGGATCAACCCATATGTCTTCTACTATCAGATCTGGTTGCAACGGCGTAAAACGATAATTTACAGATGGCCAGCTTGAAGTTGTGCCATCGTTTTTAGGGCCCCCAACGCCGGCGGTGCCGTCGGAATTTTCAATGCCAATTGTCGCTGTGGGAATATAATCAAGGTAGCTGCCGTCATAGTATCGAAATTCGATAACATTTGTCGTTTCATAGAGTTTTACCTGAAAATACAGCCAAGTTCCTTTGTTGTCATAATATCCGGAAACCGAGTAATATTCTACGGTAAAGACCCTGCTGCCTGCGCTTCCCGAGGTTTTATACTGGACTTTATCCGGAACTGCCCCCTGATTTCGCACTATAATGTCATCCCACCAGGGAGCCAGATAATTATCCGGATCAGCGGTACTCGGAATAGGGTCGTTTGATGCATCTGTTCCAGCAGCAGAACCCGGGCTTTGGCTTGTATCGTATAAAGTTATGTAGCCGTTGGTAGAAACCCTGACTGTATTGTAGTTTTTTCCGTAATAATTAAAGGTAAAACCAATGGAAACATCCGTGTAAGTATCGTCATAAGTGCCGGCTGCGCCGTTCCAGATAACAGTAGGGCTGCTTAACTCAACATATGTTGAAGAAAAAGTGGTTTTCGTATATGATTGTGCATTGGCTGCGGATGGAAAAATAAGCAGCGTTAAAAAAACAGCGAAAAGTGTCTTTGGGAACATTGATTTTTCAGTTATATTTCTTTGAGAATCTATGCACAATGACCTCACCCAAAAAATACCGACAACAGTTATTCAGGAACCTTTAGTGCCTCTCCAGGCACCGCTGGGGAAAGCGGAAGCGGCTTCTCGCTCACCAGCGCTGTATCGTTGAATACCCTAATGTATAGAATGCCCCCCTTGCCGTAACGTTTGAATGCATTCTCACCTTTTGGTATCGCATCCATCCATCCCCACTCAGCACCGTATGTTTCAGGCCGTTCTTTAAGCGGCAGCATTATGATGTCCCAGTCGCCGATTTTAACCGCTTTTATCTTTGCCTTCATCTGGACCTGTTTGGTTGCCGAAAGGTCGCCGTCCCAGACAAGGTCTCCTTCAACCAGCTCGAAGCCGTCCGGCAGGAAAATTGTTATCGTCGTATTTTTAGGATTAAAGTGCAAGGCAATTGGATCATATTCATTTACATACGAAACTACTGTGGCATTAAGTTCCACTGTATTATTTAAGAAAGGTGTTCCGGAAAGCGCCAGATTCAGGTCAAGTGGCCGGTATGCTTCTTTTGGCGGTTCTTGTGCCTGTGGTGCTAGAGTGAAAGGGTCTGTTGTGACTGTCGCGGAATTTTCCCCAACAGTAACGTACAAATACAAATTTTCCTGAGCATGACCCCCATAAGGACCGAAAATTTTAGCAACAGCTTCGATAGTCCAATCTCCGGTTTTAACTGCCTTGATAGTCGCATTCAGTGTTATAACCTCGCCCCTTTCCATTTCACCACTCCATGACAAATTCCCTGCAACAAGTTCGAATCCTTCGGGCAGCAGAATCTTTACAGTCCCATTTACTGGTCTTTTAGGTGCTATTTCAGCTTGAACTGTAAAGGAGATTCCGACTGGTTTATTTAGAGAAGGCGACTCAAACAATACCAATTCTTTTTGAAAAATTTGCTCTATGCCTGCGGGTGTTGACGCCACGTATGGGCCGGACCCACCTTTCCCTGCACACCCCAGCACCAAAACGACAAGAAGCAGCAAGCTGAATATGAGAAATCCAATTCTGTATTTTTTCAATTTATGATTATTCATTTCCTTTCCTCTGTAATAATTATTTAGCCCAACAACCTTTTAAGTGCTGTTTTGTGCCTTCTCGGATTCGGCATCCTTTCAGCCTCTTTCTGGGGAAAATCAAAAAATGTATAGTCAGTTTCGCTGCGTTCTAAGGTATTAGGTTAGGCAGGAAACGGGATTTCGCTCACCGAAGCGGTGTCGCTGGAAACCCTGACATGCAAGCAGCCGCCTACAGTGTAGCCGTCCCGTGAACCGTTTTCCGTCATTCTGACAGTTGTGTCAAGACCGGGGCAGGTTACATCAAACGGGGGCTCATTTATCGGCAGCGCTACAATCTTCCACTCCCCGGTTTTCACGGCCTTTATTTTAATTTTGAATTCTGCCTGCTTGTCTTTCGGCAGGCGCTCGAATAGCACGACATCCATCGGGCTTCTTCCTTTGGATATAACTTCTCTGGATAATGTCTCGTCGTCTGCTCGGATGAGTTCCCTCGGAACTGCCGGAAGATTTCCAGTCCATGACGTATTCCCTTCAACCAACTTGAACCCTTCCGGCAGGAAAATATTCATATTGGCATCCGGTTGCTCTACAAGGGACGCTACACTTGCTGTTAGCTCCACTGTATTGTTCAGGTAAGGGGTTCCTGAAATGGCAAGCTTGATGACATAAGGACGGGACGGGACTTCAGGCTTTCGTGCTTTTGGGAAGGGATTCTTGCTCATCTGCGTGCCGCTCTCTGAAATTAAAAGGACAATCTGGTCGCTGTAGCCTCCGGCAGGCCTTCCGTATACAAACCATTCGCCTGTTTTCACGGCTTTGACTAAAGCCTTGAACTGCACTGTCTGGTTCGGCAGAAGGTCGCCTTCCCATGAGAGGTTTCCGCTCACGTATTCCAGCCCTTCAGGAAGGACTATTTCTCCAGAGAAGTTCGAGAAAGTGTATCTATATAGCGAGGTCATGGTGAACGTTAACTCTGCTGTCTCGCCGAGGGCAGGAGCCCTGGAGATGTCAAGGCCGACTGAGATTGGCACTCTTGGAGCCCCTCCGCCTGTCGGTTTTTGCACGCACCCGGAGGCAAAAATTGAAATCAGTATTAAAACAGCAATCAAAATAGAAAATCCGGTTTTCCGGTTTTTCAACGTATTTTTCTTCATATCATTGACCTAATTCGTATGTTAAGTTCGAATCCGGAGGAAGTTCCCCAACCATCGTTCTATTGCTGCGGGAATAATCCTGCAGTGGTGATTTGCTCACAGTTGCCGTTGTTTCCGATACATTTATGAAAAGCATGCTTCGTTTTCCAAAACCGAATCTCATACTTTTTGCATATGCTTCAATAGCCCAATACCCCGCCTCAACTGCTTTCACCGTGCTTCTGATCTGAATCGTTTCATTCTTTGCAATATCTCCGTTCCAAGACAGATTTCCGCTTATTAATGAAAATCCTTCAGGCAACATAACCTGAATAAGGGTGTTTGGAGCGTCGGTAAGTGGTGTTACAGTAAAAGTGAGCTCAACAGGCTGATTTAATGAAGGCGTTCCTGTTAGAGACAAATTTACATACATTGGAGCGGAGGGTTTCACTCCAAGTTGTGCTTCGAGTTCTTCACTTTCCTGGAGCTGTGTCTTCTCTAACCATCCCAACACCAAAACGACAAGAAGCAGCAAGCTGAATATCAAAATTATGCTCTTGCGATTCCACATTTTATGATTATTCATTTCCTTCGTGCAAACTTATCCGGCAAATAACTAACCTGAAGGGTGCGGGCTGCCTGCAGAATTAACATAGACATAAGCGTTGGCTGAAACGCCAATATCATTCTTTTATCTCCTGTTTGGAAGTTTTCTTTAGTCAGGTTCAAACAAGAAGCTCCTCTTGGCTGTTCAGGATGCCGGTCAGCCGCATGTGCATGTTCCGTCCGATGCGACCCCGGAGGAGCATGTCCCGAAATTGCCGCCCGATTTGACGCATATTACCTTCCCGGTTCCGTCTCCCGAGACGCCGTCCGCTCTGATTTCGCCTGCAACGTCAAGCATGGCGTCGGGCGTCGTGTCGCCGATACCTACATTACCGTTCTTGTCTATCCGCACGGCACTCACAGATCCAGCTCCGCCAGTAGTTCCATTATGCACGTTGATCTGGAGCTCGCCTTCATCCCCATCCGAACCCGGTTGGATTGCCAGTAATGAGACCGAGCGGAACAGAGTCGCGGCATCGCTATTCAGGTTGTTAAAAACGAGAAAGCCGAATGGATCTCCAGCCCCGCCCGGAGTTCCAGCAACGTTGAAGCTCGCCCTTGAAGAGCCGCCGTGCATCACGAAGACGTTCTTGTCATTGGTAATGGCTGTGGGGTCATTCGTCCCGACAGCCAGTATGGAGTTGGCGTCGTCCCAATAGAACTTCGTGATGTTCTGCCTAAAAATCCCGTTTGCTCCTGAAAAAATGACTGAACCTGACGTGAATGTGGGATTCTGGATTGTTGATGCATTTAGGAATGTCGTAGCGTTGATACCCCCGCCGTGCACTATCACATTCGCGTTCTGGAAATCCACGTAAGTCCCGCTGCTCGCGTCCCCTATCCTGTTCACCTCGCCGCCCGTGCTGCGGAATTTCGTGGGGCCGCTTACAAGCTCGCTGTTAACGTAAATGCACATCCAGTAGTCGCGGTTGAAGTCCAGCCACAGTGTATCGCCTTCGCCAAGCGTGAGCGAGAACGTGCCGGAAGATATCGAGCTGCTGAACGTCTCGTCGTAGATGACGCCGGCGGTGCACGATGTCGCGTTGCTGACCTTGATCCTGACGGACCCGCTCGACAGCGCAGTGCCGTCCGTCTTGTTCGTCGCCTTGCCCTGCACGGACATAGTTGTCGGCTGGGAGTGATGCTCAAGCAGGTCTCCTTGCAGGGCAGAAGATATTCCCAACTGGGAGTTTTGAAGAGACTGGGCAAACCCGGCGTTTATCCGGCCTGGTGCAGAAGAATCCTTCGCCTCTGTCTGCAGCTGGTATTTAGTATCTTCATGTTCGGCATTGTCGTATTGCGAATCACTGAGAACGAGAGCAGCGGTAAAAACATAGACCGTAAGCATAAATACGGTTTTCAGAATAATTGAGCGCCCTTTGTTCATGCTTGCGCGCCCGGCCTTACGTCGCAGTCCCATTAGTTTTAACAGACGCTAATAAACTTCTTAAAGTAATTCATCTGGAAAATTTCTACTTTCATGTAGTCAAACGGGGCAGAGGAAGGTAAACCAAAACCGTTTTGATGCTCAGAAAGCAAAGCTTTCCTTTCTGGCATTGCCAAAATCCCTTGGATTTTGCGCAATGAAACTTTTCTGATTCCGTTTCCTTGAAGAACGAAGTTCTTCGAGGTCCCAAAGAATCTTCGATTCTTTGAGATGATGAAACTTTTCTGATTCCGTTTTGATGAAACTTTTCTGAAAAGTTTCTACCACGCCATCATCCTGTAGAAATGGTGCGAATAGTACTTCTTTATCTCAACAACCACAAAAATCAGAGTCATGACAAATAAAATCTCCAGCCAGTTCTGCGCATCCAGCGGCACCGTGTCAAATATCGCGTTGAAGAAAGGCACGTAGACTATCATTAAATGCAGCAGCACGGATGACGCTATTGCCAGGAGCATTTTCTTGTTGCCGAACGGGTTTATTTTAAGCAGGCTTTTTTCCGTGCGCAGGTTGAGCGCCACGGCCATCTCGGCCATCACCAGCGTTGTGAATGCGACTGTGCGCGCCTTTGCTTCGCCGTTTCTGCCTAATTCAATGTAGAACATTGCTAAAGTGCCCAGAGCCATTATGAGCCCTACCGCTATGATGACAAACATGACTCTTTTGTTCAGCACCTTGTCTTTGGGATTTCTCGGCGGCCGGTTCATTACGTCAGCTTCCGGCGGCTCGAATCCCAGCGCAAGCGCGGGAAGGCCGTCAGTGACGAGGTTCAGCCACAAAAGCTGTATCGGGAAAAGCGGCAGCGGAAGATTGATGAGAATTGACGTGAATATCACGATGACTTCGCCGATGTTGCAGCTAAGCAGGTATAAAACAAACTTGCGGATGTTGTCGTAAATCGTGCGCCCTTCTTCTATGGCTGTGACTATGGTCGCAAAATTGTCGTCGGTGAGGACCATGTCCGAAGCTTCCTTTGTTACGTCGGTTCCTGTTATGCCCATGGCTATTCCGATATCAGAGCGCTTCAGCGCAGGCGCGTCGTTGACGCCGTCGCCGGTCATCGCCACAACATGGCCCTTCTTTTTCAGCGCATCAGTGATGCGGACTTTATGTTCCGGCGACACGCGGGCATAGACAGTTACCTCTTCAACAATATCCTCGAATTTTTTGTCGTCCAGGTCGTCCAGCTCTTCTCCCGTGAGCGCCAGCGAGCCGCTGCCGAGCATTCCCAGTTCTTTGGCAATGGCCACGGCCGTTTCCCTGTGGTCGCCTGTTATCATGACAACCTTCATTCCTGCGCGCTTGCATTTGTCTATGGCATCAGCCACCTCCGGCCTTGGCGGGTCTATCATTGCCTGCAGCCCTATGAAAATCAGCTTGCTTTCTTCTGGTTTTTCTCCCGGCTTCAGCTTCTTTGTCGCAAAGCCGAGGACGCGCAGCGCGTTTTTCGCAAAAGAAGAGTTTGCAAGGAGTATTTCCTTCCTGTCCTTTTCCGTAAGCCTGTCAATCTTTCCGTCGCGCATTATCGCAACGCATTTTTTCAGGACTTCTTCGGGCGCGCCCTTTGTGTACATTGTCCTGCCGCTGATGTCGTAAACAACGCTCATCATCTTCCTTTCGGATTCAAAGGGTATTTCCCCGGTCCGCCTGTATTTGTCACGCAGGTCGTGCACGCCGGCCTTGGATGCCGATACGAGCAGCGCAGCTTCCGTAGGGTCGCCGATGACCCTGTCGCCGATGACAGCGTCGTTGCAGAGCTTTCCTGTTTCCAGAAGCATCCTTGCCGTTTCGCTTATTTTTATTTCCTTTCCGCTTCGCATGAACGCTCCTTTCGTGTCGTAGCCTTCGCCCGTAACGTCAATGACCTCGCCGTCAGCATAGAGCTTTTTCACGGTCATCTGGCTCATCGTGAGCGTTCCAGTTTTGTCGCTGCATACAACTGTCGTTGATCCCAGCGTTTCCGCGGAAGGCAGTTTGCGGATTATTGCGTTCTTTTTCGCCATTTTCGTCAGCCCGATAGCCAGCGTTATCGTCACGATGGCCGGGAGCCCTTCCGGTATCGCTGCTACAGCCAGGGAAACGGCGATAAGGAACATTTCCAGGGCGTCCCTTCCCTGAAGGAACCCGGCAAAGAAAACAACGGCGCATATTGCAAGTATGATTATTCCCAGGCCCTTCCCTAATTCTTCCAGCTTCTGCTGCAGCGGGGTTTTTATTTCCTGCTCCTGCTGCAGCAGCGAGGCAATCTTTCCGAATTCCGTTCTCATGCCTGTTTCAACAACGAGAGCCTTGCAGCTGCCGTAAACTATGGTTGTACCTGAGAAAAGCATGTTCTTCCTGTCGGCTACGCTCTTGCCGTCTTTCATCGCGCTGGTGTTTTTTGGAACAGGGAGCGATTCTCCCGTCAGGACGGCCTCATCCGCCTTCAGGTTCAGTGCTTCCGTAATCCTGCAGTCCGCCGGAACCTTGTCGCCGACTTTAAGGATGATCAGATCGCCGGGAACAAGCTCCCTTGAGTTTATCTCTGAAACCTTTCCGTCGCGTATGACCTCGCTTTTCGGCGCGGCCATGCGCTTCAATGCCTCCAGGGCCTTCTCGGCGCGCCTTTCCTGGATGAAGCCCAGGATTGCATTAAGAAAAACGATGGCCATGATAACCGAAGCGTCCAGAAGCTCGCCGAGATAAGCGGAAACCGCTGATGCTGCTATCAGGATAAGGACAAGGACGTTGTTGAACTGCCGCAAAAACTGGATCCACGAGGGCGTTCTTTTCTTCTCGCGTATCTCGTTATGCCCGTACCTTACGAGCCTTTTCGCAACTTCTTCATCGCTCAAGCCCTTTGGCGAGGATTCCAGGGCGCCGAAAGCTTCGTCTGCAGCAATCTTATGCCATTCTTTCGTCATCATCGCAAGCACATCACTGACGGCTTAGTTTCCATCAACGGTCGTTTTGATTAAACTTTTATGAAAAGTTTACTAGAAACAATTGTCGCTTCTGTTTTTAAAGAATTGCCGGCAGAAAAAGAAAATAGAGTTTAAATTCGCCATGCAAAGAGTGAATGGAAAATTTCCTCTCCGCAATTCTCTTCACCACGAACCTCTTTTGAGCAATTAAACTTTGCAAAATAAAGTAATATTTTCTTTTCCGCAGACGCTTTTCTTTCCAAAGAAAAGGGCCTACTTCACCACAATCCTCATGAGGTCATCGGCGATGCGCACGTTGCGGAAATCACTTATCTTGTCCTTGAGCAGCTGCTCGTTCTGGTAGCGCCGCGATATGTGCGTGAGCACCAGCTGCTTCACGCGTGCCTGCTTTGCCAGGCCTATCGCATCCTCAAAGCCGGCGTGCCTGTAGTTCTTCTCCTCTTCTTCTTCCTCGCCGAAAAATGTTGAGTCGTGTATGAGCATGTCCGCATTTTCCGCAAGGCGCAGCATGTTCTTGTTCACGGTCGTGTCGCCGGAATAGACGACTTTTTTGCCTTTTTCCATGAAAGAAATGTCCTCGAACGTTATCTCCTTTCCCTGGAAAACGGCGGAGCCCTTCTCCTTTATGTCGCGGTAAATCTTGTGCTTCTCGGGCAGCCCTAGTTTTTTCGCTTTCTCCCTGTCTATCTTGACGCGGTCTTTTTCCTCAAAGGCGTAAGCAACAGCCGGAATTGAATGCTTCATGGGCATGGCGGTGATTCTGAACTCGGCTTCGTCAAGCAGCGTTTGTTTCTCAATGCCTTCGTGCCAGACGTCCTTCGGGACAACATCAAAATCCTTTGTTGAATAGCCCATGCTCAGCAAAATGTCCACGAATTTTTCCGCCTCAGGGGCGTAGATGTTCAATGCTTCTTTTCTGCCCTCGAGGTTCATGGTTTCCATGAGGCCCAGCAGGCCCGCGAAATGGTCCGCGTGCCAGTGCGTGATGAATATGTCGCTTATCCGCATGAAGTTGACGCCCGCGAAGAGCATCTGCCTCTGCGTGCCCTCGCCGCAGTCAAACAGGCAGTGATATTCCTGCTCGCTCTGGTATTTCAGAAAGACGGAAGCGTGATTCCGCTTCTTTGTCGGGACGCCCGCTGTCGTGCCCAAGAACACTACTTCTATCTGGGTCATAGTTTTACCTTGTTGCGATAATGATTAAAAATTAAGAAAAAGCAATCTCCGTTCCGGTTTGATTCCCGTAATTGGCATGTAAAGGTTTATAAACCGCCGCGGAGAATAAGTAAACATGGCCAGGAAGCAAAGGAAGCCGCTGCACAGGCACATATACGACAGGGTCGTGCAGCATGACATCACCCTGGACAGGCATGACGAGGAAAAAGTGCTTCTGTTCGCCACGGGCATCCTGTTCGGCATAGGCATTTCCCTGTACTTCATGCGCGTCCTGTGGTTCACGGGCCTGTCGCTGCTCATCTTCGCGCTGATTCTCCTGTTCATCGAATCGAGGCAGAAATGAAGGAACCCTTCTAAGATTTTTTTAGGGAGTTCAGAAATGCTGCCGCAGCAATCCCTAATGAAATTCCAACGGGAGGAGTGAAAAGTAGAGAAAAAATGGAACTTAGAACTAAGGCCAGTATTATATACATTGGTCTTGGGTCTTTTTGCACACTACTTATTATTTTTTCTTTAAGAGTTTTTTCTCTCAGTTCCAAATCTGTAAATTTCTTTTCTCGAACTTTAATTTGATTTATACTTTCTAGACTTCCAAGTGTGTTACGGTCAATGTATTTGTTGTTTAGAATTTCGATTGCAGTATCCTTTAAATTCGAAATTAGTGATTTATATATGATTAAAGAATCTTCTTTTAAAGCAATTTCAATTCTTTTCAAAAGTAATTCTATATTTCTTAGCGAATATAATATTGTAATGCTATTTTCATCCAATGTTTTTTCCATATCGATTTCATCAAAATAATCCTCCATAGTTTTTCTGAGTTGTCTAATGATATTCTCAATAGATTTTCGATTATTTTTACGAAGTTCTGATGATAAACTGTAAAGATTGTAACTAATTTTTTTATATAAAGCAATTTTTTCTTGTGGAAATAATGAGTAAAGAAGTGCTCCGGTGAGTATAATGAAAAATATAAATGTAGAGGCAAAATTATTTTCGAATGTAGGGTTTGCAGTGTAAATAATCCTGTAAGGTGAAATAAAAGTTACTATCAAAGCAATTATAATTGTAAAAATAAGTATATTTCTTTTACGCTTTATGTTTTTGTCAATACGCTCTTTAATTTCATCTATTTTATCCTTTATTTCAGTTTCGTTTTCCATTCAAGGCACCAGCCTGTTTACATCTCTTGGGAATAAGACAGCTTCTCTCACGTTCTTCAGGCCGAGCAGCTGCATTGTCAGTCGTTCAATTCCCAGGGCAAATCCTCCGTGGGGCGGGACGCCGTACTTGAAGAAGTCTGCGAACCACTTCACGCTCTCCGGCTTCATGCCTTTTTCTTTTGCTTGACCCATTATCTTCTCGTACCGATGCTCGCGCTGCCCTCCGCTGCTGAGCTCGACCCCGCGGTAAACCAAATCAGTGCTCCGCGCCCACGTCGGGTCGTCGTCGACGCGCATGACGTAGAACGGCTTTTCAGCAAAAGGAAACCTGTTGACAAAGAAGAAATCCGAGTTGTATTTTTTCTTCACCCACTCGCCCAAGAGCCTTTCACCTTCCGTGCCATAACTGCTTTTTCCCTTTTCATACTTCTCGCCCAGTTCATCAAGGATATCGTACAGCTTGGGAAATTCCAGCACCGGGAACTTGTCGGGAATGTCAATAGAAACATTCAATAATTTCAGTTCGTCCCTTGCGTCTTTCACGAGCTTTTTCAGGGCGTATATTACCATTTCCTCTTCAAGCTTGATGATGTCGTGCTCGTCATCAATGAAAGCCATCTCCGCCGCGCACACGCGGTGCTCCGTCAGGTGCCTTGTGGTGTGGCTCAGCTCGGCGCGCCATGCAGGGCCGATGTCGTAGATTTTTTCAAAGCCTCCGGCAATGGTAAGCTGGCGGTGCAGCTGCGGGTCCTGCCGTAGGAACGCTTCCTTGTCAAAGTAAACAACGGAAAAAACCTCCGAGCCCCCTTCTGAAGGCACTCCCAGAAGGCACGGCGTGAATATCTGCAGAAAGCCTTTTTCCTTGAGAAATAGTTGTATTTCCTGCATCAGTAATGACTGTATTTTGAATACCGCCTGGTTCTCGGGCCTGCGCAAATCAACGCTCCTGAAGTCCAGCCGCTTGTCGAGGTTCGTCTTTATCTGCGGCGACATGTCTATAGGCAGTTCCTCCGCTTCCGCAATTATTTTCATGTCCGCAGGAAGCACTTCTATGCCGCCGGGCGCGTTTTTATTGCTCACTGCTTCCCCTTCAACAGCAATTACCGTCTCTTTTTTCAGCCCTTCGAACAAGGAGAACATTGCCGCATCCGTCCTGTCTTTCTTCGCAGTGACCTGGATAAGCCCCGTATGGTCGCGCAGAACAAGAAATAAAATGCTGCCGAGCGCGCGCTTTTCAGAGACCCATCCGGCTATCTTGACTGGACCAGGTTTCAAGTCCTTCGAAAAATGCGTGCGCATCATGATGTAACACCGATATTTCTTTACTGCTTTCTTTTGACGAATAAATTTTAAATCTTCAAAAATTGCTCAGAATGAATTTTCTGGCTTGTCAATCGGGATGAAAAGGAATTCTTCTTTCCGCGCTGGCAGTTCATTTCCTGATTCTCGCAACGCCTGTTTCAGCAGCGGTTTTGGAAATATTCGCCGCTATTTTCCTGTGCACGTCCATGTCCGTCGTTTTCGGCAGAATGTAGTCTTCGGAAAGGTTTTTCTCCGCGATGCCGGCGAGCGTCAGCGCGGCGCCCAGCATCATCTTCTCGTTTATTTTTTTCGCCCTCACGTCAAGGACTCCGCGAAGCACCCCGGGGAAAACCAGGCTGTTGTTTATCTGGTTATGAAAATCTGACCTGCCGGTTGCGATTATCCTTGCGCCGCCTTTCTTCGCCTCTTCCGGACTTATCTCCGGGTCGGGATTGCTCAATGCGAACACGACAGCGTCCCTGCTCATTTTCCTTACCATTCCGCCTGTCAGTATATTGCTGCGACCGCTCACGCCGATGAAAACGTCCGCTCCGTTTATAGCTTCCTCGATGCCGCCTTTCATCTTTTCTTTGTTGGTTCTCCTTGCGAGTTCTTCCTTGTATTTATCCAGGCCGCTCCTGCCCTCGTATACAATGCCCTTGGAATCAAGAAGAAGCAGGTTTGTTGCGCCGAAGCTTAGCAGCATCTTGGCTGTGCCTATCCCGGCCGAGCCTGCGCCCATTATGACTATCCTCGCTTTCCTGATGTCCTTCTTCACGACCTTCATGGAATTTATCAGCGCTGCAAGGACGACAATGCCCGTTCCCTGCTGGTCGTCGTGGAAAACCGGTATGTCCAGTTCTTCATTCAGTCTGTCAACTATCCCGAAGCATTTCGGGGAATCAATGTCCTCTATGTTTATGGCGCCGAAGGTGGGCGAGATGTTTTTCACGATGTTTACTATTTCTTCAGCGTCCTTCGTTCCCAGGCATATCGGGAAAGAATCAACGTTGCCGAACAATTTGAAAATGACCGACTTTCCTTCCATCACGGGCATCGCGGCCTCCGGCCCGATGTCGCCGAGCCCGAGGACCCTTGTGCCGTCGGTCACGATGGCTACGGAGTTCTGCTTTGACGTGTACTCGTAGACCTTTTCCCTGTCGTTGAAAATTTCCCTGGAGACTTCCGCCACGCCCGGCGTGTAAAGCAGGCTCAGGATCTTCATGTCCTTCACGGGCGTTTTGCTGTTGACCTCTAGCTTTCCCTTGAGTTTTCTGTGTATATCCAGGGCATCCTCTTTGAGTCCCATAGTTTACCTCAGCGCGATGTTGTAGAAAAGAGTCCACGTGATGAGCCACGAAAGCAGCAGAACGAAAGCGGAGCCGTACCATTTGCCTGCTTCCATCTTGAGATAATGCACCGAAAATGCGTAGCCCGCGCCCCCGGCGATCAAAGCAAAAAGCAGCCCCATGGTTGTGGTGTTGAGCACGAACGAAGCGTAGCCGGCTATGGTCCCCAGAATCATGTGGACAGCGGTCGCCTTCAGCTCGTCGTCAAAATATTCGTCGAATTTCACAATAATTACCTTTATCAAGGCGGATGAAAAGTTATAGTGAAGGACATAATATTTTGGACATATCATATGTCTTTCACATATAGTAAGGGCGTCATAATACGTTCAATTATTTACGTCCATTACTATAAAGTCAGGTGTTTTCCGCTTAATCTTCTGCTAACATTTCATCCCTGACGAATTTCCCGATTTTCGTCTGCTCCTTTTCTTCCATGATGAGCTGCGCGGTTATCCAGCTTTTTCGGACGAAGTCAGGAAATTCTTTATTTTCTTTAATCCAATTCTTTAAAAACCCGATTGTTGCTGAATCGGAAGGATAGCCCGAGCCGAAATAGCCGTATTTTTTGTGCAGGGTTTCTATCTCCCTGTCCCTGCTCACCTTGGCTATCACGGAAGCGGCTGCGACCTCAATGTAATTCTTGTCGGCGAAGTTTTCCGCGGCAATCACTGACTTTGCTTTCAATCCGGAAGAAATTTTCTTTTTGAAATTGGCTACGTTGGCCTCGGGCGCGTCTATGATTACCTTGTCCGGCTCCAGCAGCTCTATCATCTGCCTCATCCTTTCTATTTCCAGCTTGTTTAAATTGCTGACCGTGCGCAGCCTGTCTATCTCGGCGGCAGGGATGTGGAAAACTATCATGTCGTCCGCGAGCTTTTTCACGTGACTGAACAAAAACTCCCTTTGCTTTTTGCTGAGCAGCTTTGAATCCGTAACGCCCAGTTTTTTCAGCTTTGTGACGCTCTTTTCCCTGATAAGATAGCCGCACATGACCATCGGGCCGATGACCGGCCCGCGCCCGGCTTCGTCGATGCCCAGGATTAATGACAATTATGACACCTCTAATTCATTTTTCAAATAGAATTAGGATTCAAGCACTTAAATGGGGTGCAAACCTATCTGGAACGGGACAAAATGATCTGCAAAATCTGTAAAGTACTCCGGAGGAATCCTATTCCTTCCTCGCTTTATTTTTATTTTGCGTTTTCTTGCTAGGTCTGACATTCTAATCATGTATCCCATTCTGTCTGCCTCGTTTACTGGATAGAAATTCTCGTCGGCCTCGACCTCCATTCTAAGACTTTCAGCAGGAATGTTGAGCATAAATAATTCTTGCATTAAGGTTGCCATCCATGACTTTACATTATCAGGATTGGAAAATGCATCCATAATTATGTCTGCGTCTTCGCGCCCCAAGGCCTTTACGACATTACATACACCGATTATCCACGTAACGTCGTAGGGATTTGCATTAGCAAGAGAGTCTTGTTGGCTCGTTTGTTGTCTTTCGTACAGCCATTTCTGAACGCTTTGTAAATGTTGTGGTGTGACTACGGTATACCTGAAATTCAGGTGTGTTATGTAAATTCCGTTTGGATGCTGCCTTTCGTCTTGTTTGAAAAGTGTTGATCTTAGTTTGGGAAGGGGAGGTTGTGATCCGTTAAGCTCCGAATCAGCTTCGCAGCCGACTATATATGACTTTTCCTTAAGGAAGCATCCTGATTCATCGATACCGTATTTAGGTCGTAATATCGTTGAACCAGAAGAAGACTGGTATAGAACTGTGGATTGGGATACCCCGTCTAGCTGACAATTCTGCCCCATTAAGCATTACTATATGGTTCGTACCTATATTTATCTTTTCGGAAATTTTCCGGCCGTCTGAATGTAATTTCCTCGTAATGCGCATGCATGCTGTCTTATTATTTAAGCATTTGCCGATAACTTGTTAGCGTCATAGCGGAGTGGAGCAGCCTGGAGTGCTCGTCGAGCAACTGGCACGAATGGCCCATAGGCATGCTCTAGGATACCCGAAAGCAATTATGCCGGGAAGGTCGGCAGTTCAAATCTGCCCTCCGCTATATTTTTTCATTAAGACGAAAAGATGAAATGCCCTATGCAACCATTTTGCAGGCAGCATGAAAATGCTTCGCATCTTCGGTTTGCTTTCTGCAAGTTGAGCATTTCTTTTGCAATCGCTTCGTTTATCGGAAAGCGGTTTTCGCGATGGCAAAATGAATCAGTTTTTGTTTCTTCTTTTTAAGCGCTTTCTTTCAAGGTATAATCATGAACCTTGTAGACAAGGCGCAGAAAATCTTGCAGCAGCCTGTATGCGACCACTGCCTGGGCAGGCAGTTCGGCCAGCTGCTGAGCGGCTTCGGGAACGAGCAGCGCGGCTCGATCATGAGAACGCTCGCGGCGATGGCAGTTGACAAGGAAGACTACAAGGGCGATATTGATTTTTCCAATTTCGCCGGCTATTCGTTTCATAATTTGGAACTGAAACAAACTTTTCCGAAAAGTTTGACCAAAAGGGAAACCGAAAAATGCTCCGTGTGCTTCGGCTTGTTTGAGAAGCTGCCGCAGTGGCTGAAGAAAATAGAAGCGAAGGCGAAGAATCAGGAGTTCAGGACATTCCTCATAGGCACCAAGCTGTCTTCAGCGCTTATCGGCGCAGAGGAGGATCTGTGGGAAAGGGTGGGGATAGATTACTGCGAGCCCCTCAAGGCTGAGATAAACAGGGAAATAGGAAAAACTGTGGAAAGGAAGTTCGGGGTCCGCTTTAACCCGAAAAATCCCGACGTGAATTTCATTCTAGACTTTGATTCCGGCAGCGTTAGCATAGAAGTAAATCCGTTGTTCATCTACGGCGAATACCAGAAGCTCATACGAGGGATTCCCCAGACGAGATGGCCTTCGAGGAAGTACAGGACGAGCGTCGAGCAGATTATAGCAAAGCCTTTCATGAAAGCGACGCACGGCGCTGCGCATGCTTTCCACGGCATGGGCAGGGAAGACATAGACGCCCGCTGCCTGGCATGGCGCCCTTTTGTTTTGGAAATATCAAGGCCGCGCATAAGGTCGGTTGATTTGAAAAAACTCCCAAGGCAGATCCCGAAAAAAGTAAGGGTCAGGAATCTGAAGTTTTCAGGCATAAACGAAGTCCGTGCAATCAAGGAAGCCAAGGCGGATAAGACATACCGCGCCGTCGTGGAGTGCAGCGATAAAATAAATAAGAACGACTTGAAAAGACTTTCCGCCCTTGTTGCAACAATATACCAGAAAACCCCCCGGCGCGTTTTGCACCGCAGGGCGGACAAGGGGCGGAAGCGGGCTGTGCGCTCGATAAAAGCAAAATACCTCGGCCCCAAGAAGTTCCTGTTTGTTGTCAGGGGCGAGGGGGGGCTCTATATTAAAGAGCTTGTGAGCGGCGACGAAGGCAGGACAAGACCGAGCGTAGCAGAGCTGTTGGGAACAGCGTGCAGCTGCAGGGACCTGGACGTGATCAAGATACATGTCAAGAAGTAGCCGGCACAAATATTTCTCTTTTCCTTTCAAATCTTCTTCTGAGATCCGCCTGTATTGCCTTCATGTCTTCAGGCGTATTGTTCTGGTAAATTATTACCTCGCATCCCAATTCTTCCGAGCAATCCGGGCTGATACGCTCCCATTGTGACAGCTGTTCGGATAAAAGCTCTAAGGATTTTCCTTCATCGCGCACTCTTCTTTCCAGAATACCTCTGTCTACATTTATCACCAGGAGGTATTTCTCATCAGAAAATCCTGTGATCAAGGCATTTGCGCGATCCTGCTGCCGGCGGTACGCTCCTTCCATTGCCAAATCGCGGCCGCCTATGAGCCTGATATTTCTTAAAATGTAGCTTGCTTTTCTGACCGCTGGGAATATTTCTTCATAGTCAGGCCATAAACGGAATTTTGCATAAGGAACTCCATATGCCTGCTCGATCATTTCATCATGGGATACACCGGCAAATGCCAATTCCTCCTGCAGAAATCTTCGCACAGTAGTCTTCCCTGAGCCGATAACACCTGTAACGAGCACGAGCCTGGGGTACATAATTTCTAACCTGCGAATTACAAATTTCAACGCTTTTAAGGTTTTGTTTCGGATTAGTAAGTTGAATGGTGGTTCTCGGAGGTATCGGAACTGCCTATCTTGACATAATAATTTGGGGTTCTGATTATCTTCAAAAACCAAAAGTTTTTGAGATGTCAAAATCATAGGAGATTTTGAACATGGTCCGGAAATCATACGGGAAGATGCGCGGCACAAGAAAGAAGCTGCGGATGCGCAGGAAGCCCACTTTGACAGGCTATCTGCGCGGATTTGATGAGGGGCAGAAAGTCCATATTAAGATTGTTTCCTCGGGCAGTTTTCCTCAGCCGAAATTCCACGGAATGACGGGAATGGTCGTTGAAAGGCGGGGAAAATCTTATGCAATCCAGGTCCGCGACGGCAACAAATCAAAAACAGTTTACCTTAGGCCCGAGCATCTGGAGCCTGTGAAAAAGTAAGTGAAACGGAAAGGAAATGGCAAGTTTGTAAGAATCTGGAAATTGCACTAATAAATCATTTCCATCTTGACAAAAGGTGAATGTTATCGAAATCCTCAGCGAAGAAGACGTGAACATTGTTGAAGCAAAGAGAATTCTGGAAGAGCGCAAAAAAGAAAGGGATCTGGTTTACGAGCAGAAAATCTGCCTGGAGTACCTGGAAAGGATACCCAAGCTCACGCAGAGGCAGGCCGAGGACCTGGCGCAAGAGCTGGCAAAGATACCGGTCATGAAGCCCAGGTACATAAACATCGTAATCAGCGTGCTGCCGGAAACGGAGGAAGAAGTGGATGCCTTGTTCAGCAAAGAAAGGACCAACCTCAAGAAAGAGGAAATAAAGCAGATTGCGGAAATCGTCAGCAAGGCGAGAAGGTAATTAACGGAATGGGGCGGCTTCGTTAATAATTCATGTTCATTCTCAGAATGACAGAATCAAGTCAAACTGAAACTTGGATCGTTAAGAAATCATATCATGCTTGATCAATTTCTTTGCCTTTTCCTGGATTTACGGGCAGTATTGCCCCCATTCGTCCTCGGTAGGCTCCGCTCCCGAGCAGCAGGCCTGTCCTTCGCTTATTGAATAATATTGATCCACACAGCTTACTTGAGTGAATTTGTCTTCGCCGCCGGTTCCGCTACCTCCGCCTGATGAGGGGCAGTAATAATATCCGTAATAATCCTGGACAGGCTGCTCGCCGGAACAGCACTGCTGCGTATACGGGTCAACATCCATGTAGTCTTCAACGCAGCCCGCAGGAACAAAGTCGTCCCAATAACCACCGCCTCCTGACGACGAGCTGCTTGTTTGCGCCAGGAGGTTGCTGGTCGCATCGTCCGCCCACACCCAGCATTGCGTTTCCGCGTCTTCGCCTTCAAATGTCTCGTAGCTCCCTATGCAATCGCCAGTGCTTTCTGAATCCACGCACCAGTAAGAGTATCCCGTATCACTGCCAACATCCGTAACAGCGCAACCGTAGAATGCATTTTCGCCTGCTGTCGCTCCGGCTGGTTCAAATCCCGGACCTGCTGCGAGCGTGTCGGAAGGGAGTTCCCTTTCTATCTCTGCTATAGTCCTGGTTCGTGTCGCTGCTGGTGTGCATGTTTCAAGGGTTCTGCTGCATCCCAATCCTCTGTAAACATACGCATCAGCGCCCATATCGTATTCGCATGAACATGCTCCGGCTGTTGTTCCTGTTTTGCTCTGCGCTGCTGCAACCGTGCACTCTCTGTCAGCATATAAAGTGGAAAGACAGTCGCTTCTTGCTCCGCTGGGATAGCACTGGTATCTTCCGGAATTATCTTTGCATAACTGGCTCGTTTCCTGCGCGGAAGTGGTTTTCTGCGCCGCTGGTGTTCCTTCCTCTACAACGCAATAGCTGTTCTTTGAAACAAGCTTCTTTCCTGCATCATTTGCATCACAGCATTTCGCACCTGAATCAAGGAACCCTCTTTCCTTCACGCAAGCCTGCCGGCCGTAAGGGAAGGAAGTAACGGACTCCGCTGTCTTGGGTTCTTCTGGTTTTGCTGACGTTCCTTTGTCTCCCAGCGATTCGCGTTTCGCTCCCCATGTCAGGCAGCACGTGTCGCCTTCGCCGGCTGTAGTGCATGACTGGGATTCCCTTGAAGACGAGGAGCTTCGCAGCCATCCCTTGCTTATTACGCAGTTCTTGTATGCTTCGCTGCTGCTGCTTATGCATTCGCCCTTGAGCTGGGCGCAGTATGTCCTCTTTGCTGCCGCCGTCGTTGCCGCGCCGCTTTTCTTGGCTTCGCATTCTTCTTTTGTTGAATAAGATGACAAAGTCCTGCTGGGGTCGCATTCTGTAACGCACACTTCTGCGTATTCTCCCGAATCCGGCTCGTCAAGGGCGCAAAGCTTGTATTTCTGTTCTGCTGCGGCCTCGCCGTATTTGACAATAACAGCAAACCTGTCGTAAGTCTTGCCGTCAGCAACAAGCTGGACAGTACCGGTGTCAATGCTTGCTATCGGCCTGCTTCTCGCTGATGCCCTTGTCCTTTCCCGCAGGACTTCTTCCGTTGGCACGCTTCCCAGCACGTCGCCCGGTTTCAATGTATCTTTATACTTATTCAAAGCCGCCTGGCATTGAGAAAGCGCTGTGGAGCCTGCATAGCCTTCTGCTTTCAACACATCAAAGCCTGTATCGTACGGCAGTTCGCCGGAGCTGTCCCCGCATTTCTGCCTGCAGTATATCTTTTCCGTCAATGATGCTTCGTCGTACGCGGAGCACGCAAAAACGTTCTGCGACACTGCTACGGGTTTCGTTACTGTGGTGACAGGTCGCGCTGGCGCTTTTGTTGCTGGGGGTTTTGCAGTAGTTATCGTGGGTTTTTTAGCAGCTGCCTCGCTCTCACGTTGTTTTGTCCTTGCCTCGGCTTCCGCTTTCTGGCGGGCGTTAAGAACTGACGGTTCCGCAGGCTCTTTCTTTCCGCCTATGTTTATGCAGCATTCCTCTTCAAGTTTGCACTCCGAGACAGTTCCCTGAAACACTGTCCCGCCCAACTGGTCGCACCCGCTGGCTCCAAGTACAGTGTTCTTTATTCTTGTGCATCTCCCGTTAAGAGGCTGGCCGCTGCATTTTGGCGCAGAGCCTACGCGAATACAGCTTTCCCACCATGAACATCCCTCGCGGTCCAATCCTTCTCTTCCAAAGCCTAAGAATCTGCATTCGCCTTTCCTTCCGTACTGGTCTGTATCCGTGCACTTCAGTTTTTGAGAAGTCGGCGCGGCGGCGGGCGGCGGAGCAGGAGATGACGCCTTTGAAGCATCGGTCTTTGCCTTTTCACATTCAGCTTTTGCATAAGGTCCGCCTTTCGCGTACTGGGATTCGTCATTACAGCTTTCAAGGCAGTCAAATCTTTTGCTGTCCCTTACATATCCGCACAGGTAAAATTTCCCTGCAGTCTGCATCCCCGTTATCGGAATAGCCGCCTCTTCCTGCAGCGCCGCTTTTTCCTCCTGCGGCTGCAGCGCAAAGTATGTTCCTTTGTCCGTGTCTACCTTCACAACAGAATACGAAGCGAAGCCCGTCGCAGCAGAAAGATTTATCTGGGAATAAAAAATTGCCATCGCAACCAGCAGGGAAGCTGCAAGAATGTAGCGCGACGAGGGCACATTATGGCTCTTTTCGCCTTTGGAATGCTTTCTGTATTTCCGTGGCATCAAATATCAATTGTTATTTGTGATAAGTGAAATAAATAGATTTTCGCCAAGACGGGAAGATGAAATACTGCAGCTTCGTTCCATGAATTTCCGTTTGACAATATCATAAGGAATAGAATTATGCCCTCTACGCGCCGCAGTAAAAGCTGTCCCACCCTTCGCCGCATCCCTGATAGACGGAGTAGTCGAGGTCATAATCGTAAACGCATTCGCATGTATCCGTCTGGTCAGACGTCGGCACGAATTCGTCTCCGCCTTCAAATCCGCCGCCTTCGGCCGGAGTTCCCTGCCATTCTGCAGCAGGCGCCTTCAGTTCCCTGCCTGTTTTTTGCTCGCATTCTTCTTTAGGCATGTCTGATTCAACAACAGTATCCCAGCCGCAATCAGATGCTTCAGAGCAGTATTTAACATTATAGACATCGCCGTAGTAATCCGTCTCCTCGTATGAGCACAGCACCCTCGGCTCAAACTTCAGGCAGCACGTGTCGCCCTTGCCTGCTGTAACGCACGACTGCGAAGCTGATGAATATGAAGGGCTTGTCAGTTCCAATCCTGTATAACATGAATCAACGCTTGAATCCACGCACCTGCCTATGAGGTCCTCGCAATAAGTCCTTTCTGCAGCAGGCTTCGCAGGCTCGGCCGGTTTCGCGGGCTCTGCAGGTTCAGCAGCTTCGGCAAATCTGATGATTACTGCTGTCCTGTCGTAAGTATTTCCTTCAACAGTCAGCGTCTGGTAGCCCAGGTCAACGCTTTTTATCAAGTCGCCGTGAAACAGCGACCCAGGACTCAATTCATCTTTGTATTTCTTCAAAGCGACCTGGCAGTCAGAAAGGTAATCAAATCCATTTGACCTCATGATGCCTGTATCGTAAGGGTCGTTGAATATTCCTTCCAGGGCGTCCCCTCCGTTCTCCGGCCCGCACTTCTGCCTGCAGTATATTTTCTGCAGCAGCTTATCAGGTAGCAGACTCCCCGGCGGTTCCCCTTCATATCTAGTGCACCCGTAAAACGTCGTGGCGCGCAGGACTTCGGACGTGGTCGTCGTTGCGCCGCGCGTAGGGGTTGGCGCGGGCGCTGAAGGTTTTGTAGCCGCTCTTGAAGGCACTGACGATTCAGTACATAAAACATTTCCCTGTTCATCATTAACAGGATTGAGTCCTCCGCAGCATGACTCCCCTGCTTTTGTTATGTAATCACCTTTCTTCACGCAGGAAGGTCCTGGTGCTTCAGGCACGCCCGTTTCTCTTTCCAGCCTTTTCTTGACAACTTCGCATTGAGCAAGGGTGCTGAATCCGCTCTCAAATCCTTTCACACTTACTTGGTAATCCGTAGCTGTCTTGTCACACTCAAAACCGCAGTAATACGGAACGTTTGTCACTAAAAACGTGGTTCTGCATAATTTATAATAGCGGGAAACAGAAGGCGCCGCAGGCACTGCAGAAGATTTTACGCACTGCCTGTTTTTGGAAACCAATCCTTCGCAACAGCTGTCTCCAGACCTTTCAATAAACTGTCCTTCCTTGACACAAAACGTTCTTGCAGCAGGCTGCGCTGCTGCAGGCTTCACGCATTGTTTATTTTTGGAAACAAGACCTTCGCAGCATGCATCCTTGGCTCTTTCAATATATTGTCCTTCCTTGACGCAGAATTGTGCCGGTGGCTGCGCTGATGGTGTGGTAACTTTGTAGCATGCACTCCAGAAATCACATCCCTCGCGATCTTTTAGTTGTTCCCTGCCAAAGAAGCCTTGCCAAGTACATTCTCCTACAACACCTTTGGAATCCTCTTGCCAGCATTTGAGTTTAGCAGAAACCGAAGACTGTGCAGCTGCTGACGGCTGTGCTTGTGATAGCCCCGCGGATGCTGCAGCTCCCTGGGTGCTCTCGCTCTGCCTTGTTCTCGCCTCGGCTTCTGCCCTTTGGCGGGCGTTAAGTCCCGATGCTGCGGATGGAGTTGATGGCTGCACTGATGGAAGCGCTCCTCTAAGACAGCATGCACCTGTATATCCGCATGAGCCAGCTACCTCGCTGTCAGGACATGGCGAACCAAGAAGAAAGTAGGGTTTTCCTTTGCACTCAGCGCTGATTCTTGGATTATTCGCGCATGTTTTTTGCTGAGGCCGTGTTCCGGCTTCTTCCGTCGCAAATCCCGTCACCGGCACCGCAGCCTTTTCTTCCTGCACGTCAACGTAAAAAGAGCCCTGGGCAAGCTCGGGGTGCGCTTCGGTAAAATCTGTCACAAGCCCCGTCACGGAGCCTTTCACGTCTAAAGCCGAATAGGCAAACGCGAGGGAAACAAATAAGAAAAGCACCCCTAACTCTTTCAGAATGCGGGACATCAGATATCAGATGTTATTTGTGAGACCCAGAACTTAAAGTTTTTTTGCAGAATTGCCGGAATCTCTTCGCATCTAGGACAGGATTTAGACCTCAAGCAGCTTGAAGCACAAAGTGCTTCGGTTTGTTTGCCTTGATTAACAACCTTTTAAAAAGACTATTATCTAATAACATGAAAACGGTAAAATCACAAAAATGATAGACATGAAAAAGAGGGCGATGGTTTGCTATGAAAGAGGAGCATTGCGTAATCCTGGATTTCCTGCCGAACGGATACCCGGATCGGCGTCACGCAGAACCGGTAGCCCAGGCTTTAGGCACCTCGTTCTTTTCCTTGCTTGAGCTTGTCCCGAGGGAAGGCATCAATTTATCGCAGGAGGAAGAAGTCTACATCGGCGAAGGCAAGCGCGACAAGATAAGGTTCATCAAGGGGCAGCTGCAATACAACGAACTGACAAACATGGCGCAGAACACGCTGGAAGACGTCATGAACAAGATAGTGAGCGGCAGCGAGGCCCAGTTCGTGGATTTTTTCAACAAGGCGAAAATGATCACCCCAAGGATGCACCAGCTGCAGTTATTGCCGGGCGTTGGAAAAAAGCACCTCAGCGACTTGCTGGACGAGCGGAGGAAAAAACCTTTCGAGAGCTTTGCTGACATAAACCAGCGCGTCAAGTTCTTCCCCGACCCGAAAAAAACAATCATAGCGCGGGTATTAGAGGAATTGCGCAACGACGAGAAGTACTGCTTATTTGTCAACAAGCCGAAGAAGAGGGAGTACTGAATCACAAAGATTCGTTAAATTCTTCAACTGTCAATCCTGCTTCCTTTATAATAGCATAAAGTGTCCCTTTCTTCATGTCCTTGTTATGCATAGGAACAACAATTCTTTTCATTTTGTTTCTTTATGGCGCATAATAACATGACTGCCGCTCTGATGATGGATAAAGAATCCATGTTTTGCAAGAATTCTTATAACTTCTTTCGGCTTAACAGAAGGTAGTTTAGAAGTCATCTCAATCTTCTATAGCGAATCTTATTTTTTCTCTTATGGGTATTTTCCTTATATCCGTTGGAAGTTCTTCCCCGTCTTTTACAAGGCTCTCGCAATAAAGCCTTATGGCTTCCCTTACGTTTTTCTTTGCTTCAGCCAGCGTGTCGCCTTCCGTTATGCAACCCGGCAGAGAAGGAACCAAAACAGTATAGCCGCCTTCCGGTTGAGGCTCAAATATAACAGTGTATTCCAGATACTTCATTTTTTTCTTTCCCACAATTTCACCTGTAACTACATGCAGTCAGAAACTTATAAGCATATTTTCCTTCACGCGCAGCTGCACGCGCAGTAGTACACCGTATCGTTTGCTCCGGTCACGTTCGCATTGTAGAAGGTGAGGTTGTTCCCGGTGCATGTGGTGTTGCACCAGCTGCTGCACATCTTGTTGGGAGTGAACGTGTCGTCTATGAGGGCAGCGGCGTAGAAGTCGCTTTTCAATAATTCAAGAGAGAATTCGCGCAAATTTGCAGATGATACGCACCCGGAAACAAGGAGAACCGCAGCAAGCGCGATTAAATATTTCACAAAGACTTTCATAAAGACTATCTTAAGGTGCAAAAATTTTAAAGACTTTAGAAACCGCTCTCCATCAGAATTTTCTCCGGGTTTTCCAAGAACATTTTTTTCCAGATAACTTTTCCTTTCCTCCTGGTGTAATTTTTTACAATATAATATCCTATAGAATAGCCTGTCCACATTGGATATCTTACGCTGCCGTAAAGCACTTCCTGACGAAGATTGGGATTCTTGGAATTCAGCTTGTTTTTCATTCTTCTGAAAAAAGTTCTTGCTTCCTTTTCAGTAAGTGCTTTCGACCAAGGGCTTGGCTTTCCGCTTAGAACAGATTCGCAAAAATCCTCTGCGATACCTTCATCTATCATCGCTTCTAATAGCGTTTTATTTTTGTGATAACCAGACGTTGCGGCATGCGCATATTCGTGGCATATAGTGTTTGCAAGGGATTTTTGCCATTTGGATTTCGGATGGACAAAAATTGTAATTACATTTTTCCACACGCAGAATCCGGAAGAACCTGACAAATTTTCCTTTACAAATCTGCTGTTCGTCGGAAAAATGAAAATCTTAATGTCAGAAAGCGGAACAGCTTTCTGGCATTTTTTCAGCGCAGCAGTGATTATCCTTACTATTCTTTTTTCATCATTTTTTCCGAATGGTGGAATTCTGCCTCTGCCAATGCCCCACAAAAGATGCTTTCTCAACGCGGATTTTTGCCTGAACCCTGCATAGCCGGTATCAGAAAAGAAAAGAATTTCTTTTAGAACATCTTCAATAAAATCTTCTGTTCCGTCTTCATGACTATTGATGAAAGTATATAGATGACTGTCGTAGATTCCTGCATTTATTTTGTAGTGCTTCATGAAATTATGTTTATTTCTTCCTTCTTATTTTTATTTTCCTTTTTCCGCCGGCTGTTTTCTTCTGCATGTAGAGCCAGTAGCCGAACGCCGCGATAAACAGCAGGCCGATCAGCTGCACAGAGCTGAATTCCGCAAGCCCTTCTGCGAATATGAGAACGGACCCCACAGCCTCGTACTTCTTCCCGCTGCTCCTGCTCGTCGCCGTGTATTTTATTCCGTACGAGCCGGAGCGGGCGGCCGTATCCATAAAAACTGAAACGCCCTTGCTGCCCAGTGCCGGAACATCAAGCACGGCTGCGTCGTTGTTGCCCTGGACAATTGAGCAGCCAGAAGGATTAGGGCATTCCGCGTGCATCCACTGCAGCGGCGTCACGGGGTCGTCCGACGGCTTTGAAGCTAAATCGAACGTTGCAGCTTCCAGGGGATTCCACACAGTGACGTCGTAAGCCTTCTTATCCAGCTCGCCCGCGCTGAACCGCTTCTCAACAGGCACAACAGTGACGCGCGGCGTGCACGTGACAAAAAAGCGGAACTGGTTCACGGCGCTTAATCCCTTGTCAGGGTCCCTTGTCTTGTTCGAAAGTATGTACAAAGTATGGTAAGCGTCGCAGCTTAACGCTGCTGTAGGCGGGCTTCCGACAAATGCGTTGTCAAAATCATTCCAGCTCAGCTTTTTCCACTCAAACCTGTCTATGTCGTAAGACGCCTCGCAGTCGGCATCGTTGCATTCCTTCAGCGATGACGGATTCCCCAGAATGCCCTGCGTGACGCGCGCCAGAAAGTTGACGTTGGTGCCTCTGGTCAGGTTCGGCTCGCCTGTTGGCGTATAAGGAAACAATTGGTTGACAACGTCAGGATATTCAACTGTGGTGCGCAAATAGCGGTTTGTCACATTCAGGTTCTTGCATCCAGGCGGAACGCACGGTGATGGCTGACCCGGCGGTATGGGTCCCGGAGGCTTCGGCTCGTTGGCAGCTGAGTATGTCACGCCGAATGTTCCGGGCTTCGTGGAGTTCCACGCCCCGGTATTGTCAACAGCAACTACGTAGGCGGTGTAGCTGCCTACGGCGAGCGATGATGTATCATAATAAGTGCACCTGTAGATGTTCCCGGAAAACAGCAGCATTTCACAGAACTTCGCCTCGCATCCGGTCGCCGTCACGTTGTTGCACGCCTTAACAGCGGAAACGGCAACATCGTCTGTCACGTCCGCGGAAAATATCACCTCGTTGCCTTGCATCACCATGCCGGGCACTATCGTGAAATTGCTTATCTGCGGCAGCAGGTTCACGCCGAAGGTGTCAGAGCCGCACCCCTCCAGCCCCTCGCTCTCAACGCATCCTGTTATTTCAGATTTGTACCTGCTCGTGTCAATCTCAACAACCCATCTCTTGTTGCTGTCGTCATAATTGCTGTTCTGGTTCCAGTTTTCCGCAAGCAGATAGTTCCTTTCCTTCGGCGTGCCTTTGTCTATGGTTATGCTTCTTATCGTAGTATCTGTCCTCGTGCAGTCCCTGCGGGCGCCCTGCGCATCGACAAGGTAGCACGATATGTACGCGTAGACCTTCTCGCCCTCGCGCGGGTATTTGTTGGAAACAGCTGTTGTCACGTAGAGCCGCGCGGTTCCCTGCTCGAAGCGCTGCACAGTGAAGGTCGCTGTCTTTGTCGGCGAGAGCAGCGTCCCGTCGAAGGCCCTGCAATATACCGTCTTCGCCCCGGCTGAATTGCCCCACGGGTTCGTGTCAAACGTGCACGAAGGGTTCTGCGGCACGTAGCTGCTCGTGCACGCGTTGTTGCTTCCTTCAGCCGTTCCGCACTCCAGCCGGATGTTCTGGCCGTCCGGATCCGAGGCGCTGCTCGATATCGTTCCCCTTTCGTTATTGTCGGCGTTGATGACCGAAGGCGACACGCTTATCCAGTCAAGTGCCGGCGCCCTGTTCGGCTGCGATATGCACTGGCCATTTACGCACTGGTATTCGCACGCCTGGCAGTTCGATGACTGCGCTCTTGTTTGTGTCACGCTGTAGGTGCACTGGCCCTGGGTCGAGCTGCATGAATAATCCCTGTATTCCTGGTTCTGGAAAGTGCACTTCTGGTTGCCGGAGCATCCCTGGTAAGTTCCGCCGGTGTCGAACCATCCGTTCTCGCGGCATTGCCACGTAACAATTAACGTGCACGAGCCGCAGTCGGCAGCGCATCTGCCGCAGTCTTCGTTGAACGTGAACCACATGCCGCTTTCGCATATGCCGTTGCCGCATAGAGGGTCCTCCGTGCCGCCGCGTCCCCCGTCATGGTCGGCGTAAACGATGCTTACTGAAAACATGACGGCAACAAAAATGATTATTGTTGCTAAAAAAGCTGGCTTAGGGACCGCAATAACTTCATCCTTTTCGCGTGTCATAGCACTTCCCCCTCGAACCTCAGCACTTCCGTATCGGGCCCTATCTTGTCGAGGAAATCATCAACTGACCTGTAAACTCCGTCAGGAAAGATGTGCACGGCCATGAAAAGGTATCTTCCCTTTTCCTTTGGCGCAAAGCCCGCCACGTTGGCCGTGTGGAAGTCCTCGCCAAGCAGGGATTCAGTGCCGCATGAAATCCTGTTCACTAAATAAGTTCCCTCGAAATGCTCGTGCTGCGCAAATCTCTGCGGATAATTCACTTTCTCGACAGGCCCCCTGACAACGCAGACGTAATAAGTGTCATAATTAGCAAGGCGCTTCAGGTTCGCCTGAACCGAAAACAGCTCGCCCGGCTTGAAGCTGCTGCCCTTAAGCTGAACGAAATTGCCGTCCAGACCGCAAACAACGTAATCGCGGCCGCTGGTCAGCAGTTCGCTGGTGCACTGGTCGATGAAGGCGAGGATTTTCGCTTCCGTCAGCGGCGCTGCAGCAACAGGAGCGGATGCAGCGGGCTGTTTGATAGAAAATACAGCCACGGCGGCAACGGCGGCGAGCACAAGAACCAATGCAGCGCCTTGTTTCATAAAACAACAAACCTCTTTTAATCAAACTTTGAAAATCGAATGACGCATAAAGTGCGTCTGTCTGCCTCAAAGTTTGGTTTCATGCTTTATTATTACACAGGGCGGTATAAAAATTTGTTTTGCGCTGCCTGACAGCGAAGAAAGTGCGTAATTCCCCTGTAAAGCGCTGCCAAAAACAGAAAATGCAACTTATTTTAATCCCGTTCGGGAATAGTTAATATGCCCTACGAAGTCGAAGGCATGAGCGAGCATCCTACCAAAAGGGCGATAGAATTTGTGCTTTTCCTGATAATCGTTTCCGCCGCGCTGACGCTCTGGTTCAACGCCGAGGCGCAGAAGCAGGAAAACGCGCCGGTATTTCCTGCCACAGGCAACGATGAGATAAACAGGATCCTGGCCACGAAGAACAACAACCTCGGCAAGAACATGAACGAGATATGGATGAGCAACTGCCGCGTTCCGAAAGAGCGCTCGCTCGTCAACCTTGTGCACATCAGCAAAAAAAGCGGCGGTTATGAAATCAGCTGCGAGTTCGGGCCTTCCTATGATTACGTGTCGTACAATGTCGGCGGTTCGACCCCTTCCGTTTACGCCGGCTGGATCGCGGACAGGAAATGCGACGGGGAAATCGCGGCGGAAATCGACAAGGCCGTGAGGGAAGTGAACAGCTGCCCCGTGCTGCTGAGGGAAAAAATACCCGACGACCTGGCGGATTACTACGTGGTCTCGCTTTACTGCAGGAGCAATTTCAAGAAGGAATACGTGATATCCACCCGGGATATTCCAAAATGCGTGGAGCCGCTTTTGTCAGGTAATGTCGTGATACCGATTTCATACGACAGCGTCGTTGACGTCAGGACGGGGAGGGCTTGGATTTAGAGATTAAAGCATATAATACTGGAAATTGAAATAAAATTATGCCAGTTTCAGGACAATTTCCAAAACACCATATAGACACATCTGTAATTATAGAGCCTGAAAATACCGAAGACGGAAGGTTCTGTAAACGTTATCTACAAAAACTCAATTATAATTATACCGGTATTTTATCATTTCCAGTATTAAGCGAGATTTTTGTTATTCTCAATTCTTTGGAGGATTTCAATGAAAGATACGATTTTATAGAACCTCTGCTGGCTATGGTTAAATCAAGAAATATAGAGTTCTACGCTCCGAAAGATATAGGAAATCTTCTTAACAGCATTAAATCAACTGAGAAAAGAATTGGTTTTGTAGACAGCGAAATAGTTGCCTGCGCAGCTGAAGATAAAGCTGATGCCTTGATAACCCTTGATAGAGATTTGATAAACAACAAGAACCTGGAAAAGTTATTGAGAATAAGGATACTTCATCCTAAAGATTTGCTGTAATTTATTTGTTATACTTTTTGTGCAATGACTTGTGTATGGCTTTGGCTTTTTCAAATACGCCCTTCGCTTCCGCCTTTCTGCGCAACATTTCGGCTCTCTTTTCTTCGTCTGTCATAATAGCACTAACCATATATCAGGCCAGAGAATATTTAAGGCTTCTTGCAAAAACATCAGAACCCTCCGCCCGCATCCAGCGAGCGGTCGGACTACCAAGTTTTCACGCTTTACTGCAGAGATTTCAAGAAAGAGTACTTGTCCTTGCGCAGCGACATACCTCAGTGCGTCTCGAAGATATTTGACAACGTCATTGTGGATGTGACAGTTACGGACGTCGTTGACGTCAGGACGGGAAGGTTCTGGGTGTAGATAAAGACACTAAGCCGCTCTGTAAAGATTAATGTATTTTCCTTCTTCGATTCCGGTGACAACAATGCTTCTTTCTGGAACAAGCAAGCCGTCGCTTCTTTCCGAAAAGCCAAAAAGCTGCTCTAAAAATCTTCCTGCCTCTTCTAGAAATTCTCTTCGGCCCTCCTGCCTGTACAAGTCGGGCCTGCAAGGGTTTTTGAAAGGCGGAAAATATCTTGGCTCTGCTCTGAATGTTTTCTGTTCAAGGAAATTCTTTAAATCTCGTTTTTTCGGATCTAAATCTATTTTTCCTTTTTTACCAGACAGATAGGCATGAGCCCATTCTACTGCCCTGACTACTCGCGGCGTATATACAGATTCAGAATCAAAGTCTTCTCCTTTCTTGAATGAGGGATCCGTTCCCAATTCAAGTTCATTAACTCTTTCTTCCGTTTCTTTCGCAACATTCTCAAAATCTACGTTAGGATTACTGCCATCATAGATAACAATGTTCCCTTTATCATCCCTAACAAAAAGCAGGAAGGGATTTACAGTCCTGACGACGTTGTATCTTTTGTTAGGATAACCTTTGTCTGTCCATTTTTGGTATCTTCCTCCCCGAAACCACGTTGGTACGATACAGCCGAAATGAAGAACGTAATCTCCTTTTCTTGTACCTGTATTGCCGCCTTCACCTAGTTGAGTTGTTGGGGAAACATTTTGACCTAAAAATACGTTCCATGAATTCAAGTGCTGGTAATCTGTAAGATGTCCTAAACCGTGGCCAACTGTTACACTTTTGATTGAACCAAAACGGGTTTTGTAAGATGGTGGATCATCTCCCCGATAAACCACAATCCCATTTCCTGCCGCCATAACTGGCGTGTAAGGCGGGCGCTCCCTTACTTTAAAATCTACTCCTCCCGGATCTATACCTAAATGGTTTTCATAACCCCCGCCTTCTATTATTACCGGTTGTCCTGGAACACATGCAGCAGGAGAAGAATAAGCGGATGGATTTCCAATAGCCTTTATATCGGCATAAGACGGTCTAACCCCAAGTAAAGTTATACCATCGCCGATACTGCCTGCGACCAAGATTTTGACAACTTCTCTGCGCGTATACGAAGGACCTGAACTCATAGATAATATTTATTTTTCATTACATTTAAAGGTTTCGTTTTTAATTACTTAAAAGAAGTAACGTTTTAAATTATGGTTCACCACCACTGGTAAGTTGCTCACCTGTGCCACCGCCGGTTCCGCCAGAATTAGTGCCCTTTCCTCCTCCGCCAGCTGGCCCGCTCCCGGTCTGTATTTGAGGATCTACATTCCCTCCTCCGCTTGGCCCCCCTTGCTCGCTCCCGCCCCCCGGGCACCCCGTAAACGTCACCGTGCATGACCTGCCGCGCTGCACCACTGGGCCTGTGTCCGTGCAGCCGGTGGAGTAGCCCCTAATGTCGGCTTCAGAACCTGATCTTACTAGCTGAGCACCCCACCCATTGTCCGTCTCGAATGCTTGGCAGTCGCCGCTGCCGCATTGCTGCATAGCATAAGCAGCGCTTGCGCACGTTCCTGCCCTGTCGCAGCCGCCTTGGTCTTTGAACGATTCATATCCTGTTTCTGTTATTTGTGAACCTCCACCAAACGAGCTGACAACAGCATTAGCAACCGCGCTTATTGCATCAACAATAGCATCAAAAAAATCTCTTACTGCGTCCCAAAACCCGAATTTAACAAATTTTTTCCCGGATAGGTCTTCCGTATTTGTATTAAAAAGGAAAGATGAAACTGCACCTATTGCGTATATGAAAGAAGTCATGACAAGCAATGCCACGAGAGAGGCAAGAAACTCGTTTCTCATGGTAATAGTATGAATAAAGCCGCAATAAATAGTTTTTGAACTAACCTTTGAAAACTTTGGATTTTAATTTCTTCTGAAATCACTTTCATAAATTTGGTAATATTTACCTCTTTCAAGGGCATCCATAATTTCCCATATTGTTTTACCTAACCTTTCTGTTCTAAGCGACTCAATAAAATTCCTGCCTGCTGGTGTATGAGCTTTACGACCTTGTGGCGGTATTCCTTTCCTTTCGGGTGCAAGAAAATACCATATGCTAAGATCGTAATTATTACGGGTCCTAGGACTTAACCATATGTCTGTAGCATATCCAGCCACATCGTATCTTATTCCTTCTATTGTCACCCTCCATCTTCCTTTAGGTGGTGGATCAAATTTTATAATTTGTAAATTAGCTCTGTTTTCATCTATTGGCAGTCTAACTCCTTCTAATCCCTTGATTCTACTCACATCAATTGTAGCGTAAATATTCAAATTTGGTGGATCGGCAGGGTCGTATTTGTTTTTAATCACTCTTATCAATAATTCGCCTTGGCCTATTGCCCTCAAAGAAAGCGGTTTCAGTTTCCCTGAACCTGGAAAATAAACATCGTATCCTTTGCATGTGGCTGCAATTTCGCCCTTTCTTACGCCTTCTAAATAAGGTTCAGCAAAACCAGAAAATTTCAATGCTTGCGGGTTTCTGCGCAAAAGTTCACTAAGTTTAGAAAAGTCCCATCTTTCCGGTGTTGTTGAGCAAGGGAAAATAGGTGCCTCTTCCTGCGGTGTCGGTTGAGTCGTTACAGGCTGCTGCCCGTCTGCCGGCTGCTGGTCCTGTGCCGCTCCGGGCGGCGCTGGAGGAGGCGCATCCGTGCTCTGGCTTGCGCTAATATTCGGTGCGTAAGAAAGCGCTCCAAGCAATGCGATCGCTGTAAGTTCTGTTGCAAGCCGGGTTCTTTGGTTATATCCTCTTTTCATTACGCTTGCTTCCACATTTTCCGGGTCCACAACATTCTGCTGCACATACCTTAAAGCGACATCACGCTGCTTTAACAGGTATTGTCCTGTCGCACTGGCACGATTCATTGCGGCACTAAATTGGTCTCGTGCATAGCCTCGTGCGGCATTCCAGTAGCTTGCCAATGAACGACTTCCAGAAGTAACCCTGCCCATTATTTCTGTCCTTTGCTGCTGCTCCGTCGGCCTTAATACTATTCCCATCTTTTCAATGTTCATCTTATTTAGTTTTTTGTTAATTAATGTTTAAATTCGTCAGAATGACGACCATAGTAATTGCCTTTATTCATTTTATCTATAACTTCCCACATAATATCTCCAAATATTCTTGATTTATCAATATTTTTAAAATTCCTGCCAGCCGGTGTGTAGCCCTTGAACCCTTGCACGGGTGGTATCATTCCGGATTTAAAATACAATATACCAAAATCAAATTTGTTGGATGTTTTGGGGTTGAGCCACACATCTATTCCAAATTCGGTTATATCGTATCTTATTCCTCCGAATGTTATTGGCCACCTTCCTTGAACAGATGGATCATATTTGTATACTCTTAAGTTAGGTCTATTTTCATTTATTGGAAAGTTTATTTGCTCTAAGCCTCTAATTCCTTTTACAGTTATTACGAAATCAGTATTCAAATTCGTAGGGGCATCTGGGTAGTACTTATTTCCAATGACATTCATCAACAATTCCCCATCGGGCCCAATAGCTCTGAGTGGGAAAGGCTTTTGCCCTCTTCTCAGGAAAGAAATATCATAACCTATGCACGTTGCTGTAGTTTCTCCTGATTCAACAGCTTTTACATAAGGCGCGGCATGACTGGAAAATTTCAGTACTCTCTGTCTTCTTGGACCTAAAAATAATTCTTTGAATTTAGGGTTGCTCGCATTCCATGTTTCTCCTGATTTGGCGCAAGGGAAAATAGTTCCTTCTTCCTGCGGTGCCGGTTGAGTCGTTACAGGCTGCTGCCCGTCTGCCGGAGGCTGGTCCTGCCCCGCTCCCGGTGGTGCAGGCGGCGGCGCATCCGTGCCCTGGCTTGCGCTAATATTCGGTGCGTAAAGCATTAGACCGGCTAAACCTGTGGCAAGCGCTCCGGCGCGTCTTTTTTGTGATGGTCTGTTCCGCAGTACGTCTCCTTCAACTTGAGCTGCCAGCTTCAATCCCGATAAATAATCAGAAACAGCTTTGCTTTGCCTTCCGGCGTATTTTGAAAAAGTGTCCGCTTTATCTAAGGCATAAGTTCCAGCAGTTCTGGCTTGGCTTGACAAGTAACCTCTCACTGCGCCTAAGTAACCTCTTGGATTTCCGCTGACGATTTCTGCCCTGACCTGCTCTTCTGGCATTCGTATACTTATTCCCATCTCTACCCTCTCTTAACCACTCTTAAGTGACAAGTATAAATATATCCGCGGCGGTATATAAAGTTTCCGCCTGGACCCTGTTTATATAGGGCTTGAAAGGATTAAAGGGTTTAGACCTTCAGCGGAATTACTGGGATGCCCAGTTTCCCGTATTTCCTGTCAGAGCTTATTATGGGCTGGCCTTCTGCCAGGACGGCGTTGAAGGCGTCAAAAACGCCCAGATTGTTATTCTTTATGTGATTTACAATTTCCATGCCCTGCTTTATCGTCATTCCTTTTATGTCAGCTATCTGGAAAATGGAAGCGACGATATTTTCCATGTCCAAATTCTCCCTTTTCGCGACAAGTAGGAGTCCGGCCAGCGTAAGGACAGAAGTTTCTATACTGCCTTTGTATTCCTCGTAAATCTTCTTGGCGCCCGTCTTCAGCCAGTCTTCCTTTTTTATCATGGCGAGAAAAAAATCCGTGTCCGCGTAAACCATGCTATCTTCCTGCCTCTTTCAGCGCTTCCTCGTACGCCTCCTTTCGGAGCTGCTTTATCGTCTTGCCCTTTAGCTTTTCCCCTTCCTTCTGCAGTGTTTTTACCGGGTCCTTTGGCAGCGGCTTCAGCAGTATCCCTTCTTTTTTGATTGGGATTACAACAAATTCGTCGGTTCCGAATTCTTCAACAACATCCCTGCTTAATGTAATTCTCCTTCTTTCGTCCATTCTTGTTTTTGTCATGCTTTTCACCCACGTATATTCAATATGTGGGTAAATATTTAAATTTATGGGTAATTTAAACTATAACCCATTATTGAACTTTTCTCAGAAATCACATCACAATCACACAAGCTCACGCTTATATACCGCCCACGACAAAAATTTATCTGAGGTGGATACATGCCGTTATTGAGCGTACATAACATGGATTTGCTCCTTGTGCTGTTCGCGGTCCTCTATTTGGGAAGGGCAGCGCTGTTCAGGGATAAGGTGCCGAACGGGTTCAAGTGGCTCGCGGCCGGAGGCCTGGTTATACTCGTGCCTGTGGGCCTGTCAGCTGTGAACTGGACACTGCTGGGAATGCTCGAGGTGTTCCGCACGGTCGACACGTGGCTGAGCCTGCTTGGAGGACTTCTTATCCTGGCCGGTTCCGTCAAGACCCTGATGGAGCTCTTCAGCAAGTGACCCTTTTCACGAGTAAACGCGAAAAAGCGTCAACGGAAAAGTATATGGCCCGGACAGAATTGAGAACGCTGACAGTTTTTTGCTTTTCTTTTTTCAATAAATATCTGCGGGCTAAAGCCCGAATGAGACAGGAAGCTGAGCATTCGCTTCCGCTTGTAGATAATGATTTTTATGCCTAAAAGAAAACCGAAGCGGGCAGTGAAAAAGAAAAGCCCCCTTTACGTTATCCTTGTTCTAGGCGTCATCGCGCTGTTCGCTGTTGTGTATTCGTACCGCGGCGCTGCGCTGGTGAATGCCAGCGCGGACGACGATCCTTCGCTGGGCAGTGAAAACGCCCCTGTCACGATGATAATGTTCAGCAATTACGCCTGTTCGTTCAGCAGGGACTTCTGGCAGGACACCTTCCCGCTTCTGAAGCAGCAGTATATAGACACGGGCAAAATCAGGTTCGTTTTCAGGGATTTCCCCGTTCAGACGCCAGGCGTCATTGATTCCTCGCTCGCTGCGGAGTGCGCCGACGACCAGGGGAAATTCTGGGAATACAACAATGCGCTTGTCAATTCCGTCCGCATCGACAAGGACAGCCTGAAAGAATACGCTTCTGATCTTGGCCTGGATACGGAACAATTCAACAGCTGCCTCGATTCGCAGCAGCGTCTGGCAGAAGTCAGGAAGGACTTCAGCAACGGCGTTTCCTACGGCGTCCGCGGCACGCCCACGTTCTTCATCAACGGCCTGCGCGTCGAGGGCGGCGAGAGCTTTTCGTTCTTCGCGCAGCTGATTGAGAAGGAATTGGCGAAGTAAATGGCTGATTTTCTCTAGACGGCCCTCATCGTTAATGCAGTTACCTGATTTCTCTCAGTATTTTTTCCTTGAGCATCTTTATTTTCCTGGCGTCTTCTATTCCCAGGTAGCTGAACTCGCTTCTTGCGCCCCGGACTATTTCTTTCAGCCTTCTGGGATAATTTTCCATGCCGTATTTTTCCGCGGTGGCAATATAATTTTTCAGGCTTATTCCGGAATTCAGCAGCAGGTTAAGTATATCAACCCTGTCCTTCTGCCCTTTTATGGAGTCTTTTCTTGCAAGCTCGGCCTGCTGTTTCAGGATCAGCAGTATTTCAGGCTTCGGCACCTTGAATCCTTCTATTCTTATTGTATTCTTTTTCACCGCTTCTGCGGGAATAATAAACTTCGAATAAAACGGCACGTATATGTCCACGGATATTTCGTTTATTTTCGTTTCGTATTTTTTCAGGAAATCCGTTTTCTTAATCCCGTGCGCCAGCTTAAGCTTTTCCAATCCTTCAAAGTCGACTATTATGTCGATGTCCTTGGACTTTATTGCCTTTGTGTGCAGGTAAACTGCCCAGCCTCCTATCAGGATGAAATCTATCTCCTTTGCCAGCGATATCAGAACGTCCCAGCTCCTGTCAACTATAAGGTCATCCCAGAACTCGCTTGATGTGCTCATCTATCTTCGCCTCCAATGCCTTCAGGAATTCCTGCGCGTACCATGTGTTTATGTTCCAGAGATCAGCGAAAAGCTGGGCCATCGGCACGGATTTGAATTTCCTCAGGTGCTCATCCATTCTAAGGACGATGACATTCGGCTTCCCTTTTTTCAACGGGAACCTTTCAGCAATGTGCTCGTCGCCGTAGACGTAAACCTCGCCGTAATCAGACGGCACTGAACGGAAAAGCATCTTGTAGCCGGAATACGCTGTAAATACCACCTCAGGCATGCTTTTCTCTATCTCTTCAACAGGCGCATCAGAATGCGTTTGGTAAACAACATCCCTTTGCAGCTTCCTGACCGAGGCCCAGTAAAGCAGCATCTTCTTTGCATCCAGTACCCTGAAGCCCATGTGCTTTTTTTCTATGGCGCCCATGCTTTCCAGCGGCTTCAGTGCGTGGTTAACGCTGCCTATTGATATGCCGCATTCCTCAGCAAGCTTTTTCTGGCTGAAGAAATTCTTCTTCTTTTCCAGCAACTGGAATAAAATCTCGCGATAAACCCGCTCAATTTTCATTTATTTCACTATTTCATTTTTATAATAGATAATTATTTAAAGGTTTCAAATTTTATTGAAACCTTTATATTTTAATCAAAAAACAAATTGAAAGCAACAACCGATGCCATGCCATAAAGTTACTAATACAAATATTTCAATCTAGCTAAATTGTATTAGTAACTTCTACCCGCCCACAATCGCCGGCCCTATGAAGTTGAAAATAAGCAGGAAAACCATGAACATAGTTACTAACTTTACAATGAAAGCGTTGTTCTTTGTCAGGGCGCCGGTGAGCTCCTCGAAAAGCAGGCCTCCGTCCAGGGGTTTTATGGGAAGCAGGTTCACGATGCCGATGGCCACGCTGAACAGGAACGCCCAGAAGAGGATCAGGTAGAGCCATAAAGGCCCGGTAAAGCTGCCGGCAGGCACGGGGTTGGCAATCCCGAGCATCGCCTTGCCCTCCTGCTGCGGATGCTCTGCCAGCGTTATTGTATAGATTTTTTCTTTGTCGCCCTGGACAACAAACCCTCCGCCGCCGAAAACGCTGCTTAAGCTGGGGCTGAGTTTTGCCGCAGGCGCGAAATCCTTGTTGCTGAGCGTTTTCACAGAAATGACATCGCCCGGCTTCTTTTCGCCGAGCAGTCCGGCTATGTCCTCGTGCGTTACAATCTTTTTGCCGTCTATTTCAACTATATTGCCGCTCATGTTCGCATTGTAAGCAGGCGTATTGTTCAGGACGAAAAATGCGACGCCGTTCTGCGTGAACGCGAAAGACAGCCATGCGCTGAGCAGCACCAGAATGATAAAGCCTACAACGAAATTTGCAAATGAGCCCGCGGCGTACACCTTCAGCTTTGTGCTTCGCTTCGCCCGCTGCAGCTGCTTCTCGTCCGGCTCAACAAAAGCGCCCGGCAGGAACAAAAGGAACAGCCAGCCGACGGATTTTATCCTTATCTTATCAAGCCTGCACACGATGCCATGGGCTGTCTCGTGCGGAAACATGACAACAGCGACGCCGATAACCCATATCCACCACGGGATGATGAACAAACCCGGCAGCGTGACAGGTGTAGAAGCGGGCCCGGGCAGAAGCAGTCCTACGCCGGGTGTTTTTGTCGCGCCCGTGTATATCCTGAACGCCTGCTCCATAAGCATTAACGAGCCCAGGATCATCGCGGCTGTTGCGACAAAAACGCCAAGCAAAGCAAGCCTGTTCCAGAATCTAGGGTGCTTCCTTGCTATGCCGTCAATAACGCCGATGCCTTTTCTTGTCCTGTGTATGATCACAATGCCTTCCCTTTTCACGGAGCCGCGCTTCATGTAGATGAACAAGGCTATGCTGATCAGGAAGAGGAAGAATAATAGTATGTCCATTGAAATGAAACCAAGAAAGTTCGCTCCCAGCAGCGCAGCAACGACAAGCGCAAAAACGTAGAACATGACTTTAACATAGAGGCAGAATGCTAATAAAGATATAAAATAAGTTCGGTAAATTGATAGCTATGAGCTGGTTTTTGTTCGTGCTTCTTGCCGTCAATTTGTGGTCATTTTCCAATATAATTGACAAGCACGTCGTGAGCAATCACGTAAAGAATCCCATGATACCTATAAGTGTGCAGGCTCTCGGCATAGCGGTTTATATTGTCTTTATAGCGCTCATATGGGGAATTTCTGTTCCATCACCACTGTACATAGTACTGTCTCTTTTCAGCGGATTTCTACTGTTTTCCGGAATTGTTCTATACTTCGAGGCTCTGAAGCATGATGAAGTTTCAAGGGTAATGCCTCTTTTTGCCACTGCCCCGATATTTACGCTGATATTTGCAACATTCTTCCTCGGAGAACTCTTTACGGCAGACAAATATATAGGAATAGCCTTGCTGGTTCTGGGCTCCGTTATTATCTCATACAGACGCAATCAACAATACAAATTCAGCAAAGGGGTTATTTTCATGCTTGCCTCCTCTCTCATTTTCAGCATTAGCTACATTATAACCAAATATCTTAGCGGTTCAATGGACGTTCTCAATATATTTCTTCTGACGGAACTAGGCCTTGCTTTTTTTGGCGGTATCGTTTTCCTGAAGTATAGGTCCGAGATCTCGAGTATTTATAGAAAAAATAGCAAGGTCATCTACTTTATAATTCTGTCTGGAGCGTTCGGTTTCTTTGGCTTCCTGCTATATTTCAGCGCCATTTCCCAGGGGTCTGTATCTCTTGTAGTCGCTCTGGACAACACCCAATGGGTCTTTGTCCTATTTTATGCAACGCTGATAAGCATCTTCCTGCCCGGTGTGCTTAAGGAAGATCTGAAAGGCTCTGTTGTGGCTTTAAAATTGCTCGCGATAGCAATCATATTTGCCGGAGCGTATTTGGTATCGGTGTAATTTATGGCTGTTGAACATTTCACATGGGCTGACAAGATCGCTGGCGAACTGCTGAAAAGAGGCAGGAAGCATATAGTTCACGGCATGTGGACGCCTTCCGGCTACTTTCACATAGGCAACGCGCGCGGCGAGCTGCTTGTTCCTGCGATGGTGGCGCGCGCGGTGAAGGATGCAGGAGGCTCCGCAAGGCAGAATTTCCTGGCTGACGACTTCGACGACATGGACAAGGTCCCGGCCGGGATTGCTGTAAACGCAGAGAAATACAATGAGTTTTTAGGAAAGCCGCTGAGAGAATGTCCTTCGCCCGTGAAAGGCTACGACAACTGGGCTTCCTATTTCACGGAACTCGCGCTGGAAGACATGGAAAAGTTTACAGAGAAGCCGAAGTTCCATTCCGTTTACGACGAATACAGGAAAGGGAAATACGACAAGGTGATAAGGATTGTTCTGGATAATGCCGGCAAGGTCCGCGACCTGTGGGAAATAATCGCAGGGACGCACAAGCCGGAAAACTGGCTGCCCGTGATGGTTGTGTGCGAAAACTGCGGCAGAAGCGCCACGACAAAAGCGGTGTCATGGGACGGAAAAAAACTGGGCTATGTTTGCAGCGAGGCCCGCGAATACGCAAAGCCATGCCGTCATGAAGGAGAAATTATACCGCGCAAAGGCAACGTCAAACTGCCTTGGCGCGTCCACTGGCCTGCCACGTGGTTTGTTTTCGGAACCACGTTTGAATCGGCGGGAAAGGACCACTTCACGAAAGGCGGCTCTGTTGATACGGGCCACGCTTTCATGCGCGAAGTGTTCGGCAAGGAGCCGCCGTATCAGGTCGGCACGGAATTCATCCAGTTAGCCGGCCAGAAAATCTCCGGGTCGCGCGGCAACGTAATCACGCTTAAGGACTGGCTGGAAGTGGCTGAGCCTGAGCTTCTCCGCTTCATGATGATTTCCTACCAGCCTTCGACAGCTATAGATTTCGACATGCATTCCGGAAAATTATTCCTGCTCGAGCAGAGGCACCACGAATCCGAGGCGGTTTATTACGGCCAGAAGTCGCTGGGCGAGAAAAGGGACAGTCAGCTGAAAAGGGAATACATGCTTTCGCAGGTAAAGAAGCCCGCAAAACAGATGCCTGTCCAGCTGGATTATTCCCTGCTCACGATGGTCGTCCAGATGTATCCGCACAAGAGCATGGGAAAAATCATTGAGCTGCTGCATTCCCTGAAAGCCCTGAAGAAAGACAAACTGGCAAAAGGTGATGAGCAGAGAATTTCTGTCATGATAAATCGCGCGCGGGTCTGGGTGGAAAAATACGCGCCTGATGACTTGAAATTGAAGCTGAACGAAACAGCCCCGCTGCTCAACCTGACTGAAGACGAGATTGACGCCGTGTTCACTTTGAGCAAAGAGCTGAGCAAGGACTGGACCGAGCAGGACTTGCAGTCAAGGATTTACGAGATAGCGCGCGAGGAAGACGTGGAGCCGAGGAGGTTCTTCCAGATTTTGTATAAAATTCTTCTCAACCGCGAATCCGGCCCGCGCCTTGGTCCGTTCATCATCGTGGTCGGGAAAGAAAAAATCAGGGAAATCCTTGATACCCTGAAGAAGTAAATTATTCAGCTGATGCAATTCTTTTTATAATTTTTGGTTCTTTCTATAAATAATCTTGGTCCATCTCGCAACGGTTTATTTCTGCTGCAAAAATTTTGACTTAGCGGGCGCGGTGATCGATATGAGCAGGGACATTATGGAATTTGATGACGACGACTATCCTGAAGGGTTCGACGACGACGAATAAATATCTGCGGGATAAAGCTCTGGCAAAAAGTATACTGGATGGTGGTACGGATGCCTAGGTACGGCAAACTGGCGCAGAAATACGTTAAGAGCGCGTTAAAGCGCATGAAAAAAGGCACCCTGAAAAGCGGCAGGAGCGGGAAAATTGTAAGGAGCAGGAAGCAGGCAATAGCCATAGGGCTTTCGGAAGCGAGGGAAAAAGGCGGGAAAGTACCTAGACCGCCAAAAAGGAAAGGGAGATAGAGGACTGTTTCTATTGCGAAAAGATATGACCGTAATTACTTCGGCTGGTACTCGGCGTGCTTGCTCAGTGCTTCCTTCACCGGCACAGGCGGCCTGTCGCCGGCGTAAATGAAATATCCCATTGAGCAGAGAACAGGATAAGCTCTTTCATCAGGTTTTCTGTCTGAATTCGCTTCGTTCAGCCTGATGTCCGTCTGAAGCATTGTATCATCTTTGATGCAAATCTTAAGAAACAATCTTATGGATCCGAGACCCTCAATGCAAATGCCTCTAATTCTTTTTGGAACAGCGTATAAGCAGCTCTTTCAAAAATGCGCCTGTGAGTTGCATCGTCGGACTTCGCCGCGGCTCTCGCAAAGAAATCCGAAGCCTCGTAAAAAACTGCCGCTCCGTCGTCTTCATCTATACGGCCTTCCATTAATGTACGATATAATTTTCATTTTTATCTTCTCAATATAGCATGCGCAGATTTCCGGCGGCACATTTCCTGTTACTGTTTCTATCATTAGAGATGGTAAAATAACAAAGCTTAAATGTGCATCGTAATAGTCTATTGAACAAATTCGTTTAGTCGTCTTAATGCCCTCGTTTTGTCAACGTTGCCGAGCTTCGCTTCTTCCACCGCGGACTTCAGCATGCTTATCGTATTGTCGTAAGTTTTTTTGTCAACAGGCATCGGGATTCCGTCCTTCCCGCCGTGGCTGAAGGAAAACTTCGCCGGGTCCTGCCATGACAATTCCGTGCCGTAAACCAGATTCGCCGTCAAAGCAAGAGCCCGCACTGCAGCAGGCCCCAAGCCGCGTATCGCTATTAATTCCTCATAGTTCGCGGGATTTATTTCCCTCGCCTGGTTGAGCGCTTTCACAACCTGCTTGCTTAATTCAATGTGATGGTGTTCAGGCATGCTCAGCGTCTTCATTTCCTCTTTTCTTTTCAGCTTCGCATAGTCGCCTTCGTTCAATGCATCTACTGACGCAAAGCGCGCGACAGTACTCTGCTTCGCCGTCATGTCAAGAGCATGCGCGGAGCGCGCGTCACAGCATATCGCGGCATGCGGCTCGTCAACAAAGCTCCTTGCAATCCTTGAAGACCAGTGATACCTGCGCGCGTATTTGTTTTCATCATTCATGCCCTGCTGCACCACCGTCCAGTCGTCTTTTGAAAAGAAAAACGAATGTTGGTAAAGCGAATAACCGTCCTGGACGCAGGCGTTGTCAACCTTAGCCGAAAGCTTGCTTGCCCTGACAAGCGAGGCGCTGTTGCTAAAACCGAGCCTGTCGCTCAATTCTATAATCTGCTCCGGAGCTTGCAGTGATTTTTTTCCCTTCCCTCCAGCAACGCCTATTCCTATTTCTTCCAGCCCGCATTCTTTCAGCGCGCCGCACACGGTTGTTGTGACGCCCGACGAGTGCCAGTCAAACCCGAGGACACAGCCGAATGCCTGGAACCAGTATGGGTCAGCAAGCCGGCGCAAAAATTCCTCTTCGCTGTATTCATTTACAACAGCTTCTGCTACGGGCCTTGCCAGCTGCTTCATCTTGCTGAAAAGCCAAGGCGGGCAGTGGCCTGAATGCAGCGGAAGATTTGCTGTCCCAGTGCGGCGCATGGTTAACTAAGAACAAAAGGGGAATATATTTTTTTCGGTCAGGAAACGGCTATTTCTTCGCCTTCACGAGAAAATAATACAGAATCGCCCCGATGACGTTAAGGAAAAGCAGGACAAGGACCCATATCAGGCGCTCGTTGCCGCCCTTGTTCGGGAAATTCCTGTCTTTTCTTGTCAGGCAGTCAACAAGCATCCACAGCCAGAAAACTACGGCTAAAACTATCAGGATCATGAATACCGCCATCGCGCCGAACATCCAGGCAAAGACCATTCAAATCTAAACTCATTTGATGCAGCAGGAATATAAAAAGATTCGAACAGGCGAAACTGATAGAAAAAATCAACAAAAAATGTCATTATAGATTATTGGTTCCTCAAATGACAGAATTTTTAAAATAGACACTAAATGAATATTGAATATGTCGTCAAAGCTACATTATCATTTCCGTTTTTTGCCCAAAGTACAACAGTATAGACTCCACTCCCCTTAGAAAGAAGCGGTTGAATATTCGCTGTAATTGCAAAGCTTCCTCCGTTTACGTGCCATCTTGATGCCTCAACGTATTTGTAATTCATACTTGAAGTGTCATAATAAGAGCCTAGAGGTGGTGGTGCCAAAATATATCCTGCTTCATCTCCAAGACTATAAGCACCTCTATAAAAATAACTTAGCAAATCGCTCTGAGTAAGCCGCACAGGAGTCAGGTCATAATAGAGTGCAACATTCTGTATTGTTCCTAAAGACGATGTGCCTTCCATACTAAGAATTCCAGAACTGTAACTTATTGGTTCTGACCACAAAATGTAATCATCCTCGAAATCCTGCACATATGCAAGATGCGTGCTGTCATAAGCGATTCCTATGTTGACTTTATTATGATTTTTATCAAGAATGTTATCTCTATGTCCCCAATTTGAGTCCGCATCATCATTTACCATTTGATATTCATGAGTTTCGATACTTTCTTTCGGATCTATTGTTACGGCATTAGGTTCATAATAAAAGAAACCAGAAAACGCAGCATTTTCGGCTATAGACCCTTTGCCTCCTGCCTTTGTATATCGCATATATGGTTTAGACCCGTCGCTCCCCCAATGAGAAAGAAATCGGTTTTCAATCATATCTTCTGCATGTTGTTGGGCTGCGTTATTATTGCCTAATGCTACGGGCTTAAGCCCATTTTGTGTTCTATCCTCGTTAATCAATTGTAATGCATAATTGCGCAATTCCTGAAGTGTATACTGCTTTGGTTGTGCAAACCTTGTTTCTACCGTCGGTCTATAAACTTGTCTACTAAAATTAAGTGTTATTTTGTTAGTGTCGTTAAAAGAAATGTTGGGCAAATAACTCGATACTTTGCTCCAATTAGTGTAAATCAGAAACCCAGCTACTATCAGAACGATAATAAAAACCACAGTTCTTGACACTTTTATTTCGTCTTTTTTTGCACGTTCATATGGTATCGGAATACCATCTTTGAAAACAACAGACGGCTCTTCGTGATGCTTGATTGGCTTCGACTTTACAAACTTATCTAAGGCCTCTTTATATTGTTGCAGTTTTCGTTTGTTTTCTTCTTCCCAATGCTCCAAATAAGGTGGACAAGGATGTCCTCCAGGCTTATGCCATTCTTCCATAAAAAGTCTGTCTTTCTGAGTAGAACCTTCAAATCTAGGAAGGCCAGCCGGCTTTGGCCTGATATGCACATTGCAGAAATACTTTTGGCAATACCGACATTTTTTGAAGAATTTGTTACCCATGTCGCATAAATGGTAATTGCATTCTATCCTCCGATTTTTAACCATCTAGTCACTAAAAAACTTTAGTTTGGTTCTTTAAAAAATCTCCTTTTTTATATAATTTATGAAAAAGAACGGACTAAGGAATAGACACAAAATTAAAATAAAGTCAAAAGTTAGAAAAACAAAACCTAAATTTAGCTACGATATTCTTGTCGATAAGTTCATTTATTCTGATTTTAACAGTAGTGAAATGCCGCTTGAGTTGGAAATTATGAAATTTATGGAAGTGAATAGAATTCCAGAGAAACATTTTGAGATATTATTTTCAAAGGTAAATAGAAAATTTTATGGATGACAGTTTATTGTAATAAAAAATAGTCTTTATTCCTTTAAAGATAATTAATTACTCATACGGTTCTCCGGATGGTGTTACCCAAGTTTTTAGTTTTCCACATCTTCGACATCTTGAATGGTGATCAACAACATGGGAAGCACCGTGAAAAATTGATGTTGATGGTCCATAATCATGAAGTCCTAATTTACATTTTAAGGATCTTCCAAAATCAATTTTATAATATCCACGTATTAAAGCATAGGGGAAAGTAATAATTCTAAGTATCCATTTTATTATCCGATTCATTTGATCATCTTAATATTCTCAGATTTCAAGTGTTTGCACCTACCCTTTTTATATGCGAGGGGCCGGATTCGAACCGACGAAGGCACTAAGCCACTAGGTATCTCACATGAGACCAGATGGCTCCATGGCCTGAACATAGCCTCAGGACCTAAGCTTGGCTTACAGCTGTTACCTGATCTAGCCCCTTTGTCCACTCGGGAACCCTCGCTTAAGGCTTTTGAATTATTGCAACAATATCCATCGGGAACAATTTAAACGCTTTATGGCTGCTGTCAAAGACTCTTAGAACTTTAAAGCCGCTTTCTTCCAGAAGCTTTCTTAGCTCCTTTCTTGAGAAGAAGTAATAGTAACGATGATACTCATTATCTCCTATTTTCCACCGCACGAAATCCTCCTTCCTTTTGAAATTAAGCCTTGGCTGGTTCTTGTTCCAGACGCTTATTATTGCTGACGATCCGGGCTTCATTACCCTCCACATTTCCATTACGGATTTCTTTCTTGGTTCTTCTCCCTCAATCTGGTGGATAACATTTGCCGCGACAACAGCGTCGAAAACATTATCCTTGAACGGCATCGCATCTGCACGCGCGACGGCAAAAAAGGCTTTTATTTTTTCCTTAGAGGCTTTTTCCTTAGCAAGTTTGATCATTTTCTCTGCAAAATCAAAACCCACATATTTTTTCCCTTTGATCATGTGTCTGCCAGATCCACATCCTAAATCAAGAATCAAGCCTTCTGAATTAGAGATGAAATCCACTATATCTTTATGGGGCTTTGTCCTCAAGCGATGCCATTCCGGAGCAATAGAATTCCATACTTCCCTTTGTTTCATGGTAATAATCAGAAAAAAGCCCTTTTAAAATATAGTTTGTAATTTGTTACAGTCTTCAAATTGCTCCCGTAGTCTAGCCCGGCAAAGGAGAAACTGCGTTTCTCCCTTTACCCTCTTCCTTTCTGAAAAAGAAGGGAATGAGGTTACAAGGAGAGAACCGTAGGTTCTTCTCCTGTTAGGATATCGGCCTCTCAGCACCCTTTCTTTTGAAAAAGAAAGTGTGCACGGAAAGAAAACTTCAGAAAAGCGTGAACGGAAAGAATGGGTGGAAGTTCGCCGAAGACGCGGGTTCAAATCCCGCCGGGAGCATAGAATTATCGGGATATATATAGCAACGGAAAAATTGAACGCTGACGTATATCCTGAAGAATATAGAATTATGGTGACTGACAGTCAAATGTAATATTCATAAAAACTTGTGAGTTTATAGGCATAGACAATTGTGTAAAGGTGAATCCATTGTTGTCGTTATTTGAAAATGAGTTCCTCGTAGAAGCCCAGAATATTCTCCTACTTGTTTCTATATCACAATAATTTGAATTTGTGCAAGTTGAAAGTCTAACATCTTCAATAATCGTTGCGTTACTAAATTTACCAGTCACATTAGTAATTGAGCATAACCTTCCTATGTTCTGGAAAGCTTGAAGAAAGACTTCTTGAATTACAAGATCTTTTGGAAGGTTGTTTGTAATATTAACTTCAAAATAAGATACGTTGTAGATTTTTCTAACGTCTGTTTTTGGGATTTTGATTTTATCAATATTTCCTTGATCCAATACAAATCCAGTGAGATTTATCGACCTAAAAGAGAAGTTTGACCCAGTCAAAACAATTACGTTAGAATTATTGTAGTATATTACTTCCTTAAGTCCAATCTTATTGAATTCGTCATACTTTTGTTTTAAAGAAATTGGGTATGTTCTATATGTTTCATTAACATTCAATATTACTCCAAAATAATTTTGATATGCATAATTGAAATCCAGATCATTAACAGTATAGTTTCCAATTTCAAACGGTACCCATCCATAAAACCCTTCATTTTCTATTTCAAATTGTTGAGATTTGTGTTTGTAAAGAACTGCATTATTGAAACTTTCAAAACTACTAACAGAAGTACCATTACCGTCCAAGTAATAGAAATCAGTACTTTCTGAAATGAAATGTGTCTGTGGCATAGAGGAATAACTTATTAAAGTAAAAATTATCAAAGACGCGATAAGAAAACTAATCAAAAATTTCCTTTCGAATGGCTTTAGAGTTACAACGGGTAGTTCATATTTGATCTTATTGTTCTTATACAAAGTCAAACATACCAACGATAAAATTACTAATGAAAATGATGTTTGAAGAAGAATAATAGAAAATATTCCATATGCCGAAAATATTGCTGTTGCGCTATTCAGAAGAATTACGCAGGACAAAATGAAGAAAGCAATAATACCCATTTCTAAAGCTAGAAATGAATTTTCACGCTCTTTTTTTGAAAATACTCCACCCCATACAAAAACAATACTTAGAAGTAAGATAAAACTTATTATGTAATTCAAACTATCAATAATATTTTTATTATATAGGAAAATATTGTTCGAATAAACTAAAAATCCACCTATAACAATGTAAAGTGTAATGTATACAATTAGCCCAAGTCCTCCTGAAAGAATTAACTTATCAACATCGCTCAATCCAAATCTAAATTTTTTTGATTTGAAATCGTAAGTTGATGCAAAAATTAACGAATATCCAAGAAATAAGACCAATACTTTAACGAGCGTATTAGCACCGAAATAATCAAAGGCTGCATTTACAGCGTCTGCAATTCCAAGTGGGTCTGCCATAATTCACATACTTCAGTGAATTATTAAACAGTCTAATTACGGACTTTTTCGGACCCTTCAACTTCTCCACTTTTCCCTGCCTTTCGCGGGAGCATTTTTCACGCCCTTCTGAACGCTATTAATTCGTTCCTGTCCTATTCTTCATGATGAGGGAGTTCATAATGCGCGCGAGGAAGGCGCACACGAAGCCTGACGTGAACCTTAACGAGCTGCCGCAGCAGGGGAAGATGGACTCGGTCTGCGCGGCGATAGCAGGCGCGCTGTGGATATCAGGCGACGTGAGGAGGGACACGGCCATCCATGTCGTGCTGGAGGGTCCCGGCAACGCGCCGAAGACCATAAGCTTCTACGGCTCCGAGATAAGGGGCCTGCGCCACGATGAAAGATCTATGGCTTCGTACATTGCCGACGCGCTGAAGAAGGGCGCGTGGCTGGAACTGAACGAAGAGGCAAAGGTCAGGACGGGGATAAGGGTCGCCAAGAAAAGTTTTGAAAGGCTGGTTTGGGAAAAGAAAGGAAAGAAGATGTTCGTCCTCGACAAGGACGGCAGGGACATAAGGGACGCCGAGATTCCCGCGGATTGCGTCATAATCTTCGGCTCCGCGGAGGGCCTGCCGGCAAAAACAGAAAAGCTCTTTCGCGACCTCAGGGCGGAAAAAATAAGCCTCGGGCCGACGATGCTCTTTGCCGCCCACTGCCCGGTGATCGTTAACAACGAGATGGACAGGAGAAAGCCCTGAAAGCGAGCCAAAAAGTCCGCTTGCCGTGCATAATCAGTCCTAACTCAGAAGAATTATTTTTAGTAAAAAGTTTTAATAAAAAAGGAAAAAAATTGAGAACTAAGTTTTCATTATGTGCTTGCCGGCGCGCCTGTATTTTACCCTTCCTCTTCCGCCAGGCCTCTTGGCCGCCCTTTTAATTGCCATTTTCATCCTTATTCCTCTTGTTTTCTTGGCCATTCTTATCCACCCCATTGAATGAAGGTGCAGGCAATAGAAATTTATACAGGTAAATCATCTCAACGGGCGCCTGTTTTCATTCTGTGAGTCACTCGATGAAAACAAGCAGGTACATCGTGGCTATGCCGAGGGTTATCGACAAGAATTGTATTATGGAATTTCTTATATCGTTTTTCTTGTGCAGCTCCGGTATGAGGTCTGCCCCTGCTATGTAAACGAAGCCGCCGGCGGCAAAGGCTACCATGACCGGGAGCGAGCTTTCTATGTAAGTGCTGATGAATATTGACACGACTGCGCCGAAGACTGCAAAGAGCGCCGAGATAAAATTCCAGAACAGCGCCTTCTTTCTGGAAAAGCCTCCGTGCAGCAGGACCCCGAAATCGCCTATTTCCTGGGGTATTTCATGGAAAACAACGGCAATAGTGGTTGCTATGCCTATGGGCACGCTGACCAGATAGGAAGCTGCCACGACAGCGCCGTCGATGAAATTATGGATGGCGTCGCCGAACAGGTTCATGTAGGCGAAAGGCTGCGGGCGCGAAGCGGGAGCCAGTGTATGCTTGTGCTTCCAGTGCACGATCTTCTCGACGATGAACGAAACCACGATGCCCAGCAGTATGTACAGTGATATGGAAGCGCTGAATCCGCCTTCAGCTGCCTCCGGGATCAGGTGTATGAACGCGTCCCCCAGGAGCGCGCCCGCCGAGAATCCCACGAGCAGGGGCAGTATGTTCCGTATCATTCTGTCGTTGACTACAAGCGTAATCACGCCTATGAAAGACACGAGGCTGACGACGGCCACGCTGGCCAGCGACATCAGGACCGGATCGACCATGAAAATATCTATTGTTATTAAATTTAAGCTTTGTTGTTAATAACATACATGGGCTCTAGGATGAAAATTTAATAAGGCGGTTTCATGGCGAAGATAATCAGCGTGTCTTTGGGCGAAGAGCTGCTCAGTGAAATAGACAGCGTGCAGAAAGACGTGGGGTTTTCAGGCCGCTCTGAAGCCATAAGGTCCGGAATGAAGCTTCTGCTTGACGACCTGAAGGAAAAGGAAAAACTGAAGGGCCACGCCGAGTGCGTTCTTGTCCTTGCTCACGACAGGAAGTTCGAAGACGCGTTCACGCAGGCGAAGCACGACCATGAGGACATCATAAGCACCCAGATTCACAGCAATTTCTGCAATAACAAGTGCCTCGAGGTGTTCGTGCTGCACGGCTCTGCTGACAAGATAAGGGATTTCTTTTCGGAAATAAGGAAAAACAAGCGCTCGGAATACGTGAAGCTGATAGTGCCTTGATTCGGGTTTTTATAATTATCCCTTCCCCACTTTATTTATGGCGCTATTGGAACTGGTATTCAGCATAATTGTCCTAGCCGCGGCGTTCTACCTGGGCATCAAGATAATCGGGAACATCATTTACACTGTCCTGCTGATCGCAGCCCTGTTCCTGCTCCTGTGGTTCGCCGGATTCCTGGCATGAGCCTTCCCGTCTTCGACAATCAGGGCGTGGAATTCCCTGAACATGTTAACATCTTTGGGCAGGGCTTTCTCAAAAAGCTGCCTTATTTCCTCGTAGCCTTCGCCGCCGCCGATCAGGCCCAGCCGTGACAGCATGCGCCGCGTATAGGCATCAACGACAAAGCAGGGCCTGCCGCAGGCGTAAAGCAGGATGCTGTCCGCGGTCTCGCGGCCGATGCCGTTTAATGCAAGCAGTTGTTCGCGTGTCACTTCTTTGTAGAAATTCCCGTTGAAATTTTTCACGAAAACGCAGAAATTCTTCAGGCGCTTTGATTTCTGGCGGTAAAATCCTGAGGGCTTTATGAGTTTCTGCAATTTCGGCAAGGGCATTTCTGCTATTTTATCCGCCGATGTGATTTTTGCGTCGCTGAGGTTTTGCAGCGCCTTCTCGGCGTTCCGCCAGCTGGTGTTCTGCGTCAGGATTGCCCCGACGCATATTTCAAATTCCTGCGGAGCAAAGCTGTGCTTGACAGGCCACCATTTCTGCGGGCCGTGCTTGGCGAGCAGCGATTCGTAGAGTTGTTTGTAAAGGGCTTTCATGAGAAAAACTGTCCGCTCAATTTTTAATTGTTTGCTTCCGGGCTTTCCTGTATTTCCTCCACATTCTGCCGAATTCCTTGGTCTTCATGATTTCGCCGAAGCTGCCGCTTGCCACGAGCCTGCCCCCCCTGAAGACGTAAATCCTGTCGAACATAGGAAGCAGGTGAAGCCTATGGACCGAGGAAAGTATAGTCCTGTCCTTGAACTCGCGGAATATATTCGTGTATATCGCCATTTCATTGACCGTGTCCACGCTGCTGGTCGGTTCGTCAAGAAGTATTATCGGCGAGTCTTCCGCCGCAAGCAGCCCGCGGGCCAGAGCCAGCCTTTGCTTCTCGCCCGTGCTCAGGTTCACGCCCCTCTCCTTGATGTGGGAATTGTATTTCTTCGGAAGCCTTGCCGCCACTTTGGCGAATCGCGCGATCCCCGCATATTTCTGGATTTTCTTCATGCTTGCGCGCCTCAGCATCGTTATGTTATCCTTCACGGTCGCGTCAAACAATTCCGGGTCCTGCGGAAGCAGCGTCATGTTCCCGGCCAGTGGCTCGAAGTCCTTGAATTTCCTGCCGTTTATCTCGATAAGGACATGCTTGGGCTTGTAGAGTGCTCTTATCAGCTTGAGGAACGTGGTTTTCCCGCCGCCGCTCTCGCCTACAAGAGCTATTTTCTCGCCGTTGCGTATTTCCAGCGAAACGTTATTGAGGTGAAGATTGCTTTCCGCATCATGATAGTGGAAAGAAAGGCCTGTAATTTTCATTTTTTCCCATGGCATACTAAGATCAAAAGATCTGGTCATATCCTTTTTCCCGAATTCCTTGCTTATCTCGTTGGCATTCTGCATCGCTGTCTTCTGCCTTACCAGATCGCTGTAGCTGGCTGCGAACTGGAAGAAGCTCTCGCGTATTTTACCGACATAACCGTAGAATATGTACACCGTCCCTATCAGCACCGCGCTTCCTGCCGCGTAGCTGCCCAGAATATATGATATGAGCACTGCGGCGAACATCACCGCGCCCAGGATGGACACGAGAAACCATTTTGTTTCGTTGGTCTTCGACGCACTGCTGTGCATGGAGAATGGTGCGATTATTTTCCTGTACATCATGTTCGATGAAAGCCTTTCAAGCCTGAGTATTACGACGGTCGCTATATTGCTTATTATGTCAAATACCTTCGCGGATATCTCGTTCTCGGCCCTGAAAATCTTCCTGTACATGATTATCAGGGTCCTGTCAAGCCGCAATACAATCAGAAAGCTGAGCAGTGTTATTATCCCCACGATGTACGCGGAATTTATGTCAAACAATGCGAGCACGATGTACGCGGTAATGAAGCCCACGATTATTCTTATTATCTGCCAGGAGTTCTGCGAGAAATTGTAGATGCTGCTGGCCCCTTTCTCTATCCTGTCTATTGTTTCGCCTGAATGGTGCTCGGCATGCCACTTCATTGGCAGGCTCATCGTGCCCTCAAGCATCCGCTTCCTGTATCTCGCCCTTGCGTAGAAAGCGTTGTTCGTTTCGATCACCCTCGAAGGACCGTGAAAAACCCAGAATCCCACCTCTATTGTTACCAGCGCCGCGATAAGCCAGAATATCGCATTGGTGCTGGAAGCGGTGATGCCCTGCGTCTGTATCGTGTTGAGCATCATCGCGAAAATCACGGGCTCAAGCAGGGATATCAGATTGGCTATCGTCGACAGGGCGAGGTAAAGCACGACCATGCGCCTGTTGCCTTCGGAGTACTTCCACATCTCCCGCGCCATGTAAATTAGAGGGTTTTCGCCTGTTTTCATGCGGCTCACTGTAATCATTCGGAGGACTAGGCTTTAATGAGTTCAAATGGGCACGACAGGATATTCGCCACTGACCTCTTTTGATGAAACTTTGGAGCAGCAAAGTTTCTATGAGCCCGATGGGATTCGAACCCACGACCTTCTTGGACCTATTCTTACATCACTGCAAAAACAGTCGGTCCGAAGCCGGACGCTCTATTTGCCACAACTTTTCGTTTTGATGCAACTTTTCTGAAAAGTTGCCCTGGCTAAGCTACGGGCCCAGCAGCATAATGATGTATGTTAGAACAAGCGCTTATAAATTATATTCATCCGAGGTATTTCATCATAACCTTGCGGATTGTCGCGGGGTCGCCTCTTCCTTCTGTCTTCCGCATGACCTGGCCTACAAGGAAATTGAATGCTTCCTGCTTGCCAGATTTGTAATCAACGACAGCAGAAGCGTTCTCCGCAATCGTCTGCTTCACTGACTGCTCCAGAACTGTTTCATCATAAATGCGCTTTCTCGTGCCGACTGCTTTTTCAGGATCCGTCGGCCGCAGGACCATCTCGCGCAGCAGCATCTCCGCGCTGCGCTCCGTGATTGCTTTCTCTTGTACCATTTTCAGCAGTTTCACCAGCCCTTCCTCTGTCAGCTCGCTTTCAGATATCCGCAGAGTGTTGTAGTTCAGCGTCTTTTTGATTTCCCCGGCGAACCATTTCGCGGCCAATTGAACGTCTGTTTTCTTTATTACTTTTTCGAACATGTCGGCAAGATCAGGCTCTGATGCTATGGCTTCGGCTATTTCCTGCTGCAGCTTCGTTTCCTTCACGTAACGCCGCACTTTCTGCTCCGCGAATTCGGGCATCAGCTTTTTCAGCTCATCCGTTTTCTTCGCGTCAATGGTTATTTTCACTAGGTCCGGTTCCATGATGTATCCGTAGTCCTCTTCCTCTTCCTTCGTGCGCAGCGTTTTCGTCGTTCCCGAGACAGGATCCCATCCGCGCGTTTCTCTTACAATTTTCCTGCCGTGCCTCAGCATGTAGTTCTGCCTGACAATTTCATAGTTCAATGCTTTTTCCACGTCTTTAAAACCGGAAATGTTCTTCACTTCCACCCTTTCCTTCTTGACGGAAATGTTTGCGTCAACCCTCATCGAGCCTTCTATGTTAGGGTCAAAAACTCCCAGGTATTGCAGGATGCTTGAAAGCTTCTGCAAAAAGATGCGCGCTTCCTTGACGTCAACAAAGCTGGGTTCAGTTACAATCTCGCAGAGCGGCGTTCCGCTGCGGTTGTAATCAACAAGAACGTAGTCGCCTGCGTGAACGAGCCGCGCAGGGTCTTCCTCAAGGTTGATTCTTCTGATTTCAATCCTTTTCTCCCCGATGCTCAGCCATCCGTTCTGCGCCAGCGGGATTTCATACTGCGTTATCTGGTAGTTCTTGGAAAGGTCCGGATAGAAATACGATTTTCTTGAAAAGAATGTTTCCTTCGGGAACTTGCAGTTCAATGCCAAAGCTACCTTCATCCCGTATTCTATTGCTTTTTTATTGACCCTCGGCTTGCTTCCGGGAAATCCCAAACAGGTTTCACAGGTTAAAGTATTCGGCTCTTTCACAAATTCGTTCCTGCAGCCGCAGAACATCTTTGTCTGCGTGAGCAGCTGTGTGTGGATTTCCAGGCCGATTTTCATGCGTGAACACCATAATTGCGCAAAGCCCTTTCCAGCTGCTTCGCATTTTTGAACATGATAGTTTTCGCGCCCGTTTTTTTCACGGCTTCCAGAAATTCTTTTGAATCGTCCACGACGATGCATTCCGCAGGGCGAAGCCGCATTTTCCTTGCGGCGCTTTTGAAAAGCCTGACATCAGGCTTGGCAAAGCCATGGTCAAAAGAAAAGTGGTGCCCGTGAAATTCCTTCAGAACTCTGTATTTCCTGTCAAGATAGCGCACCCTTTCCCGTATGTTTCCGGAAAGGACTACAACCCGGTATTTTTTCCTTAATTTCCTGACAAGCTGTTTCATTTCTCGCAGCGGAACATACGAAGAAAACCATATCTTTTCCATTTCTCTTGCCTGTTTTCTGGAAATTTTGAGCTTTCCTGATACCCCTTTCCAGAATTCCGCGGGCCCTGCCTTGCCTTCATGGTATTTCTTATAATAGTTTCCGCTGAACGAGCCTGCAACGGTCTTTTCAGGCATCATGAATTTTCTTGCTATCCTTTTCATGCCGATGCTTCTGCCGTGGGTGAAATAAACGCCGCCGAAATCCAGCATGATGACGGGTTTGTCGTTGGTTTTCATTTGTTCACCTTTTTTTCTTATGAGTTTGTAAATATCTTCTTGCAAGGTACAATGACGCAATTACCCTTGCTTCAGTAAGTTGTTTTTTATCAATGAATTTTTCAAAATGTTCAAAAGGGATTTTTGTTAATTCCATTTCTTCATCTTCGTCGCCCGGCAGTTTGTTTTTGGCCAGTTTCCTTGCCAGATACACATGGGTCTTGTGTCTTGTATTTCCTGGAGAAACAATCAGAGTGCCTAATGAAATAAGCTCGCCTGCTTTGTAGCCGATCTCTTCCTGCAGTTCCCTGTTTGCAGCTTCCAGAGGATTTCCAGAATCAACCCTGCCTTTAGGCAGGCTAAGTTGGTAATCATCGATAGCAGCAAAATACTCCTTTATCAATATCAACTTTCCGTCATCAGTTATAGGCACAATCAAAGATGAGTCCTTTTTCTCTACTAAATTGAACGTAATTTTTTTATCGTTTTTCAGCTTCAGGTCTATTTCCTTTATGGTGAAAATGCTAGTCTTGAAAACTTCTCTTTCCGCTATTACTTTTTTCATTTTTGCTCACGCTCGAAAGCCGCGGCTGTTTCTATCAGTTTCGCTTCAGCGAGATGGTCCCCCAGTAAATGCAAGCCTACCGGCATGTTGTTGGTGAATCCGCAATTGATTGATAAATGCGGAATGCCTGCGAGGTTAGCAGGCACGGTCAAAACGTCCATCTGGTAGTTCTGCAGCGGCGTTAATTTTGCAATGTCAGCAAATTTGGGCGGCGCCACGGGCATCGTCGGTGCCGCGATGACGTCGTACTTGCCGAATGCTTTCTTGAAGTCCCTGATTATCAGCGTGCGCACCTGCATTGCCTTGAGGTAATAAGCGTCCCTGTAGCCGGACATGCGCGCGAAAGTTCCCAGCATCACGCGGCGCTTCGCTTCCGTGCCCAAGCCGGCGGCGCGCACCTTTGAGAAATATTCGTTGTATGTTCCTTCCAGGGGCATGTGCAGCCCGTACCTCATGCCGCAGTATTTCGCAAGGTTCGTTGATGCCTCGGCAGTTGCGATAATGTAGTAAGCGGCTAAAGCATACTTCGTCGTCGGAAGCGAGAACTCGCTGTAGGATGCGCCCAGGCTTTCCAGGCGCTCTATGGCTGACCAAACATTCCTGCTCACGGCTTCGTCGACGTTTTCAAAGTATTCCTTCGGCACTCCAATGCGCAATCCCGACAAATCTTTTTTCGCGGCATGCTTCGTGTAATCCTTTTTCTTTTCCTGCAGCGAGGTGCTATCCCTTGCATCATGTCCTGCGATGCACGAAAGCAGCAGTGCAACATCGTAAACCTGCCTTCCTATTAAGCCTATCTTGTCCAGGGAATTCGCGTAATCGATAAGCCCGTAGCGCGAAACCAGGCCGTAAGTGGGCGTCAGGCCGACAACGCCGCAGAAAGAAGCAGGGCATGAAATGCTCCCTCCTGTTGATTCTGCTAACGCCACGTGCGGCATGTTCAATGCGGCAGCAAGCCCTGCAGCGCCGCCTGACGAGCCGCCTGTGCTTCTTTGCGGGTCGTAAGGGTTTTTCGGCACGCCGTAAGCGCTGTTGGTGCTGAATGTGCCGAAGCCGAACTCGTCCTGCTGCGTCTTTCCTAAAATCCTGCAGCCTTCAGCGCGCAGCCTTTCAACAGCCGTGGCGTCGAAGTGCGGGACATAGCCTTCCAGAATCCTAGACCCTGCCGTGCTTTGTATCCTTGCAGTGCATATGTTGTCCTTCACGCTTATCGGCAATCCGAAGAAGGAAGGCTCTATCGAAACAAACTTTGTCAGGTCTTCTATCGTTATGAGGAAATTATACTGCTCGTCCAGGGCGCGCGTTTTTTCCATCAGCTTCGCGACGAAATCAAGATAATCTATATTGCCGGCTTTCGACTGCTCAAGGAACTCGCGGACGGTGATGCTGTATTTCATGCCAGGGATTCGCCTCCGTCAACATTGTAGGCAGAACCTGTAACAAAGCTTGCGTCGTCCGAAGCCAGAAACAGGGCGACGTTCGCCACTTCTTCGGGTTTTCCCAGTCTCTTGAAAAGCGTGTGGTGGTCTATGTAATCTTTCAGGCCTTTTTTATCGAACGATTTTCTCAGCAATGGCGTGTCTATAGGCCCGGGACAGATGCAATTAACCCTTATGTTCTGCTTTGCATAGGTCAGCGCCATTACCTTTGTCAGGTGTATAACCGCAGCCTTGGAAGCGCAATAAGCAGGCGATCCGGTTTCAGGAATTATTCCAAGCTCGGATGCAGTGTTAATAATAACTCCGGATTTTTTTCTTATCATTCCGGGGATGACGTATTTCGAGCACAGAAAAACTCCTTTCAGATTCACGTCGATGATTCTGTCCAATGTTTCCTCGGGAACCTCATGCAGAGGCATGTCTTCCCCGTAGATTCCTGCATTGTTGAACATAATATCAGTTTTGCCGTATTTTCTGAGCGTAGCTGAAACCAGGTTTTTTACGTCCTCGGGGTTGGAAACGTCGCATTTTACGAACAATCCTTTAATTTTATCCGCGACCCGTTTCCCTTCCATCTCGTTTACATCAGCTACAACAACCTTTGCGCCTTCCTTGGCAAACAGCAGCGCGGTGGCTTTCCCTATTCCTGATGCGCCGCCTGTAACAATGGCAACCCTGTCTCTGAGTTTCATATTCAAACAACCTTCGGTCCCTTGAAAAATCCCTTCTCCTTGTGGTCGGTATTGAACAAGGCGCGCTCCTGCGTTATGCATTTTTCCGCGCTGTCTTCCCTCAAAACGTCGGCGAGCGGCAGCGGCTGGAACGACGGCTCCACATTCTTTGTATCAACACTATCGAGAACACGAAAAGCTGCAAGGATTTCGTTGAGGTCCTTCAGGAAGCGTTTTTTCTCGTCTTCTGTCAGGTCCAGGCGTGCCAGAGAAGCGACATGCTCGATGACAGCTGGGGTTATCCCGCCTGTTTTTTTCTTGGTCTTCGGAAGCATACATTTTAATTGGAAATAAACTATAAAAATTAGAAATGTCAAAACAAAAAGCTCTCTCGGAACTGAAAGCTTTTATGCTTCGCGCCTTTCCGGGCAGGAAGCTCGTTTTTGGTCATGACAGGCTGAACGCAAAGACAGCGCTTATAGGCGAGGCGCCTGGCAAAGAAGAAGAAAGGACAGGAAAGCCCTTCGTCGGCAGGGCGGGAAAGCTGCTTGATAAAGCTCTGGAAAATGCAGGAATCAGCCGCAGCGGTGCTTACATAACAAACGTCGTGAAATTCCGCCCAACCAAGGGCAAGGCGAACAGGAAGCCAAATAAAAATGAAGTCCAGGCGTTCGCTCCTTTTTTGATAAAAGAACTGAAAATAATAAAGCCGCGTGTCGTCTGCACTTTAGGCGCAACTGCACTTGAGGCTCTTACAGGCAGGAAGGAAATAACAAAACTTCGGGGAAAGATAATAAAAATAAAATCCGGCGGCCCGGTTTTGATTATTCTGCCGACTTATCATCCTGCTGCTGTCCTGCGCTTCCGCAGGCTGCAGGGAAAATTTTTCAGCGACATCAGAAAACTGAAGAAGCTTGCGTGATTACTCCTTGTAGCCCATGAATCTCTGCTCCGCTTCTCTTCCCCAGTCAATGCTGCCCGCGGCGCGCTGCACGACCTCTGACGCCGCAGGATGTATATGCACGGTGCCGGCAAGCTGGTCTGCCGTCAGGCCGCATTTCATCGCGATGATTGCTTCATGTATCAGCGTGGGGGCTTCAGGACCCATAATGTGGCAGCCGAGGATTTTCCTGCTGCGCCTGTCGGCAAGGATTTTCGCAAATCCGTTTTCCTCCGCTATTGCCAGACCCATTCCCGTGTCCTTGTAATGGTAAACCCCTTTTGCGTAATCCTTTTTCATCTCCTGCAATTCCTGCTCTGTATAGCCGGCAGCAGCAATCTGGGGCGAAGTGAATATGGCGTGCCCCATGGGCCAGTAATCAACGGGGTGCTTGTGCTTTGTAAAGGCATTGTGCCAGACGTATTCCGCCTCGAGGTTCGCGCTGTGCTTCAATAAGTATTTCCCTACAATGTCGCCGAGCGCCCACGTGCCCGGCGCTGTCGTTTCCAAGAATTTGTTGACCTTGACAAAGCCCTTCTCATTCACAGCGATGCCGCCTTTTTTAACGTCAAGCAGGTCCGTGTTCGGCACGCGCCCTGTCGCGACAAGCAGCGATTCCGCGCTGAGCTTTATCTGCCTTTTCTTCTGGTTTTCTGCAATAATGTAAATGCCGCCGGATTTTTTCTTCGCTTCCTTTGGCGTGTAGCCTAAAACTACTTTATGCTTTTTTGAAAACGCGTGCGTGAATGCTTCAGCAATCTCCCTGTCCTCCTCGCGCAGCATCACGCTTCTCTGCAATATTGTAACCTTTGTTCCGAGAGCGCCGAAGAAGTGTCCCAGCTCAGCGGCGATGTACCCGCCGCCGAGAATTATCATTGATTTTGGCTGCTTCGTGATGCGCATTGCATTGTCGCTTGTCAGGTACTCTATGTCCTGCAGTCCTTCGATTAGCGGCACCGAAGGCCTTGTGCCCGCGGCCACGACGACTTTCCTGCCGCGTATTTTCTTGCTGCCCACGGCGATCGTCCTTTCGCCGACGAAGCGCCCCCGCTTCTTGAAAAGCTCCATATTCTTGGCATGCCGGATGCTCTCCTCGATTTCCCTTGCTTCTTTATCAACAGCAGCGGACGCGCGCCTTGTTACTCTGGCAAAATCTATTTTCTGTATTTTAGAAATCACGCCGAACAGATGCGAAGTGCTTATGGTCTCCGCCACGTCCGCGGAATGTATTATCATCTTGCTTGGTATGCACCCGCGGTTCAGGCACGTCCCGCCCATGGGACCTTCCTCGACTATTGCAACCGAGAGCCCTTGCTCCGCAGCGGCCGAGGAAATATGCAGCCCCGAGCCCGCGCCGATGACGATGACGTCGAATTCCTTCATTAGAAATAATTATGCAGAACTGCAAATAAAAGCGATGTTTAACACAAGCTTTTCCGTTTTGATAAATTTTTGATGCAAATTTTTCCGTCACAAGCAGAACACCGTTCTGCTGTGCAACAGAAACGAAGTTTCTGTTTGCAACGATTTTTGCGAAGCAAAAAGGGTTGAAAGAAAGAGGGGCGGCCGGCAAGGGGACTTGAATTTTAGGTTCTTGTCCTCAAACCAGCCGCCGTCTTTCGTGGGGTGTGGTCAGTATCAGGGTGAAAATCCAACAGGCGTTTCTGCGCTGTCTGGACCTATCATCGCTGTTTTCTGGACAGCGAAGGAATCTCAGAAAATTTTATTTCCCGAGATGGATGATGACATTTCCGTCTTTGCTATTTCTTCAATATTTTGATTCCGAGCTCTTTTTCCAGTGATTCCTGCTTCCTCGGCAGGGAGCCCATGATGTACGGCGATTTGACGCCCGTGATGATGGTGATGACCTGGACCTTGTGCGCAAATTCCGGCAGTATGCGCGCGCCCCAGATTACCTGCGCGCTCGGGTCCAGCTGCGACTGCACGTAGTTGCCTATCCTGTTCACTTCCTCCAGGCGCAAATCAGGCCCGCCCGTAACGTGAACCATTGCTCCCTTTGCGCCGTTGTAGTCGACGTTGAGCAGCGGGTGGTTCATGGCTCGCTGCACCGCAAGCTCAGCGCGGTCCTCGTCCTCGGCATTCCCTACGCCGATAGCGGCAACGCCTCCGTAGCGCATTATGGCCTTCACGTCGGCGTAATCCAGGTTGATGAGGGACGGCTCGTAGATGGTCTCTGTTATCCCTTTTATCATTGAAGCAATCAGCCCGTCAGCAATGCCGAAAGCAGTCTTGAGCGGCAGGCTCTTGCCTAATTCAAGCAGTCGCTGGTTTTCTATGGCGATTACGGTGTCGCAGCTCTGGCGCAGCGCAACCAGGCCCTCTTCGGCTTTGACGGCGCGGGCGCCTTCCAGCTTGAGCGGCAACGTCACTGCAGCAATAACTATGGCGCCGGCATCCTTGGCAAATTTTGAGATAACAGGCGCGGCTCCCGTTCCTGTTCCGCCGCCGAGTCCGCATGTCACAAAAACCAGGTCTGTGTCCGCGAGCAGCTCCTTCAGTTCTCTTTTATTTTCCATGGCGGCGTTCTTGCCGACATCCGGATATCCGCCGGCTCCCAGGCCCTTTGTCAGGTTTTTTCCGATAAGCACCTTCTGCTGCGCCTTCGTTATGTGAAGGTGTTTTGCGTCAGTATTGACAGCCACGGTCATCGCCCCGCTCACGCCCTTTTCGGTCAGCGCGGTTATGGTGTTGTTCCCTGCGCCGCCGACGCCGATGACCAGGATGCGCGCCTTGAACGCTTGGAATTCTTGCACATTATCAAAAGTAAGCCCGCTGTTCTTCTTCGGCTCTGGTGGAACCTGCTCTACCACGGGTTCTGCTATGGGTTCTGCTGCAGGCTCTATAGAAATAGGCTCATTTTGTACAGCCGGTTGTGCTTCTTGCATATCAGGAACTACAACTTCTTGTATTTCTGCAGCAGGAAGTGTTTCCTGGCTTTCAGCAGAAAAAACCTCTTGAACAGGTTCAGCTGGCCCTGCTGCCGGCACTGACGCTTCCGCATTTTCAGCAGCCGCAGCCTCGGTATTTTCTGTTATTTTTTCTTCCTCGGACATGGTTCTCCCACGGTTGTATATAACCGAAAATATACTTTCAGGCATCAAAAACTTCTTTTTAACCCCGTGATATATTCCCATGTCCAAAGAATTAGTCCAAACGGTAAATATTTCCAAATTCGCTAGAAAATGTCCCAATTGTCCAACCGATTGTCCAGATCGGAAGTGCAATAACATTACGTCCCTGTCCAGGGGATGTAACTGATTCTTTTTTCTTTACCCAAGTTAAAAAGGATTTGTTTACTGGAGCATATATGTTAAATTGGCGGGTGGTTTCCTGTTTTATTCTGAATGTTAACCTACGCGAGTTGTAAGGGAAGAGTAGCTTAACGGAACAGAAAGATGTAAATATAATTAATCCTCTTTCTCTAACCATGCTGTCTTGTTTTTTCCGTCGATTATCAGCTTGAAGCCGTGTTCAACAAGAAAGTTGATACCTATGAGATTAGGGGATTCAATACTTCCGTCCGTGTTTTCAATTGTGTCTCGTGTTGCCTTAAGCTCTTTAAAGCGCATCACATGAACACCTTCTTTACCATCATCATTTATTTTCTTGACCCAAAGAGTAACGTTTCGGACATAACCCATTTTGAACGGAGTTTCACCCCAGTAAATCAAATCCTTTTTTGTTCGGTATCTTATCGGTAAATTAAGTCTTTGGGAATCAGCGCCACCAATAAATGTCGTTGGGCTTCCGGTATAAACATAATCCACCGACTAAAGTCGGTGGTATTTTGGAGAAATACCACATATCTTATTTGTGGATTATGTTATACAGAACATACCACTCATAATACCACCATCTGAAGATAGGTGGTATGTTCTTGTATCAATGGCAAAAAACAATCTACCCATTTTACCCATTCTTTCACAAAGCATTACACAGGAAAAGCCGATTTCATCTGTAAAAATCAGGGGGATCTTCATACTATATGTTTACCAGATAACAACAAAATCCTTTTCGGGTATGAATTTTATAACAAGCTCTGCCGGATTTTCTCCTCTTTTCTTAAGTTTTTTAATTAATTTATCTAGTTTCTTATCAGTTTCAATAACTTTCCCATCTTTAACTGCAACATATTCGTTCTTGTATTCTTTTCTTACGGCCTCTTTATTTTCTGTAAGCCAAAGAAAATCCTTTTCGAACGCTTTTAGTGATTCTAGAATTTGTGCCTCCTCTTCCATTGGCGTTCCCTCTCGACCACTTTATTTTATTTGATTTTCCGTGATATATAAGCGTAGTTTTATATTTTTCTTATTAAACCACAAGATACTTAAGCCGCTACCGCTCGCCAAGCTTACCGCTCCAAAAACCCTTTATCATCACTCGTTTCTTGAACGATAATGCTGGAGAATATATGTTAATCAGCCTCATAAGGGTGCTTTGCACAAAAATTTTGCCTTAGAATCTAAACCCTGCTTTCCAGGCTGAACAGCACAGGCGCCAGAACTACCGTCAGCACGATGAACGATATCAGGATGGTGTAAATCTCACTGCTTATCAGGCCTTTCGTCAGCGCCACCTGCGAAATGACTATGCCGTACTCGCCGCGCGGTATCATGCCGACGGCGAAAATCCTCTGCGCCCTTCCGTCAAAGCCCGCGTAGCGCGACAAATAGCCGGAGCCGACAGCCTTTGCAGCGACGCCTGCGAAAAGTATGAGAAGTATGGTGTCGTAGTGCCTGAACATCGTAGGTATGTCAATGAAGACGGCGCTGTAGGCGAAGAACACGGGGATTATGAAATATCCCAGCGTGTTTATTTTAGGGGTGATCAGCGAATCCTTCAGCTCGCTCCTGCTCAAAGCCATGCCGGCAAGGAACGCCCCGCTTATCGCCGCCAGGTGGATTGATTCGCTGACAAAGGCGACGATGAAGACTATAGCCATCGGTATGGCAAGAAAAACCCCCTCGTCGTGCATCACTGTGAACATGTTGACGAAGCGGTTGATTATCTTGTCGCCCACTGCGTATATCAGGAATATGAATCCCAGAATAGCAAAGAAAAGCTTTGCCACGCCGTACAGGGAAATGCCCGCTCCTGAAAAGAATGCCACAAGCAGCGACAATGCAAGGATGGCTATTATGTCGTCAGCTATTGCCATTATGGCAAACACTTTGCCCATGCGCGTGTGATACTGCCCCCTGTCAATGAGTATTTTCAGCGGTATTGCCGTGCTCGTTGAAATCATCGCGACGCCGACCACGATGCCGGTTTTCCAGTCAGCGAAAATCAGGTCGCCCATCAGAAAGCCTGCCATGAACGTGAGCAAAGCCCCGCTGAAGGCAAGAGCGGAGCCGGTGTAAATGTCCCTCTGCAGATCCTCGAATTTCGTTTCCATGCCTATGAGGAACGCAAGAATCATGATGCCCAGAAGAGAAAATATCTCCAGAGCCCCGCTGGGATGAACCAGGCCGAGGACAGGCCCGGCAATAAGTCCTGCAGAAATCTGTCCCACAAGCGGGCTCATTCTCATCCTGCGGGTTATTTCCCCGAGGACGGTCGCGAGAAGTATTATCGTGCCCAGGTCCAGCAGCAGCTCGGACATGAAAGTAATTACGCCGCTTCAATATTAAAAGAAAGGGCTCGGGACGGCAGTAAAACAGGAATTTTTGACAAATTCACCACTTAATCATAGTTTAAATTTCTAACGGTTAATGACAAAACATGGCAGACCTTGCATACAGGCTTGCAGAGCATGAAAGAATACTAAGAAGGCACGAACAACTTCTGCAAGTAATTGCCACTATGCGTGGATACGAAGAATATTTGGAAGATCATTCTCATTACAGGGATGAAGTTGACATTTTAACAGACGGTGCTACGGTCAAGAAGAGACGCAAAGTCGCGCAGAAAATCCTTCCAATAGTTTTTAGAAGTCCGGAACCATTGCGAATATACAGGCGCGAACCCATTTCGCATCCGAAATTCGGAAATCCTCTCAGATGGTTAGAAAATAATTTGCAAGAAATGGGCTATCCGAAAAGTATCATGGAACTTATTGATTTGATAGAGGTTGCTTACGGCGTGATTTACAATTCATGGGACGTGAGGACTACCGGACCTTACCCAGGCAGGCGCATTCCTTTGGGAAAAAGGGAAAGAATAGGAGGGGACAATGACCTGTTCGGTATATGGAAAGCATTGAACGGCGTGGATGAGCCTGTATACATGGCCGGAATCGATTTAAGATCTGCAGCAGGTTTTCACAGGAAAGGCGTTCAGGCGGTTGTTTCCGGATTCAACACAATAAAGCATGCAGATTTTCTAAGTGAACTGCAGGAAATCGGTGGATATGCCCGCGATCTGCGCTGGCAATATGGCTATAGAAGCCTGGAACCTGATGATGAATTGTCACCGAAAGAAGTCAGAAAAATGTTAAAAACGATTTCAGATATAGGCGAAACTCAGCTCAAGGGAGAAAAACCAGGCGAAGAATTCAGAGAGCTTATGGCAAGCGGATTAAGAATAACGCATGATTTGGTCACAGATGCCTGGTTCGTGAGAAGCTGATTTTTTAAATCAATTTATAAATTCCTTCTCAAATAAACAACCATGCGCGTTACTCTTCTTTTGATACTCGCTGCTGTTGCCGTTTTCTTCTATACGTTTCTTTCCGGCAGTCCCGGATTCGTTCTTGACACCTACGGCTTCTCCGGAAAAAATTTTGTTGCAAATCCTTACGTGATGCTGACGTCAATATTCCTTCATGCTTCGCTGCAGCATCTTCTCGCCAACGTTCTTGTATGGCTCTTCGCCGGCGGCGCAGTGGAGAGCGAAGTGGGCGCGCTGAGAATGCTGGCAATTTTCCTTTTGGGCGCTTTTATGGGAAATATCTTCTCGCTGGTTTTCTACGGCCCTGACATTGTCGGCGTCGGCGCGTCCGCTGGGATTTTTGCTTTATTAGGCGCGGGAATGCTGCTGCGCCCGCTTGACCTGTCTTTTTATCCTTTAGTCATCCCTATACCGCTCGCCATGCTCGGGCTCGGCTACGCTTTGTACAACGTGTACGGCTTTGTAGCAAATTTAGAGCCGAATGTTTCATACGTCGGCCACTTCGGTGGCCTGTTCGTAGGATTGTTCTACGGATTCAGTAAGAAAGGCGTCGCGGAAGGGATGAAGATTATTTTCATTACGCTCGCGGTCATGCTGCTGATACCGCTGCTGTGGCTCGTGGCAAAGGCATATTTCGGGCTTTGATCAATTTTCTGTGCACGCTTTCTTTTCCGTCCACGCTTTTTTGATCAAACTTTTTCTAAAAGTTTGATAGGGTGCAAGGTATTTCCGTTTCTGAACCCGCCAAGAAACTTATAAAGCAGACTTCACCAATAATCAATCATGCGCGGCATAACCCCGGTCGTAGCAATAATACTTCTTTTACTCATAACAATCTCCATGGTCGGATTCGCTTTCATGTTCTTCACGCGCACGGCTCAGACATCCGCAGAAAGCGGCGAGGAGCAGCTGGAACAGCAGCTGCAGCAGGCTTCCGGGCAGTTCTCCATAGAAGGCACATCGCCTTCCGCGCAGGTTTACGTCAGGAACCGCGGTTCGGCTCCGCTGGCAAATTTCAGCGTTTACGTTGATGATGCGCTGGTGCAGTTTTCTGCTGTTGGCGTGCCGCCGGGATCCATCGGCTCGATAAACATTACGACCCAGCTGAGCGCGGGAACGCATAGGGTGAAAGTATGCACCGCATCGTTGTGCGACAGCTACGCGCTTGTTAGGGATACATTAGGCGACGGGCTTGTCCTTTACCTGCCCATGAACGAAGGCAGCGGCTCATCCACCGCGGACGCGAGCGGCACAGGCAACAACGGCGCGATTTCCGGCGCGACATGGACATCAGGAAAGAGCGGCAGCGCCCTGCAGTTCGACGGGACGGATGACATGGTCCAGACCGGGACGAACCGCATGACGAAGGAAGCATTTACGCTTTCGTTCTGGATAATGCCCTTTTCCGTGCAGGACGGTGGCATCTATTTTATGTCCCCCATCCAAGGCGACTACGCTACACGCATGCGCGTGACGCCGTCCGGTCAGGTATGCTCCGGGGTAATGTGGATTACTGACTGGTGCTACCAGGCGAACTACTCGATAAACACATGGCATCATTTCGCCGTCACAAGGCAATCCAACGAGACATGGACAGTCTACTTCAACGGCGTTCCTGTCAGAAGCGCTTTCCTGGAAACTCTGCCGCTATTGACAGGTTCGTTTATCGGAAGGTATGGGGACGGCTCGACATGGCATTATTTCAACGGCAAGATAGACGAGGCGCGCGTTTACAACCGCTCGCTTTCATCGGCAGAAATAAGCCAGCTGTACGCAAAGGGATAAATAATGAAAAAGGGAATTACGCCCATTATAGCTATAATCTTGTTATTGCTCATCACGATTTCCATGGTCGGATTCGCTTTCATGTTCTTCACTCGCACGGCGCAGACGTCCGCGGAAAGCGGCGAGGAGCAGTTGCAGCAGCAGATTTCGCAAGCGGCTGTTAGTTTCAAGATTGAATCCGCGGCTTCCAACAAAATTTACGTGCGTAATCTTGGCGGTGAAAGCATCAACGCATCGGTATTCGGCGTATACGCTGGCGACATGCCGGTGACATTTTCAGGTCCCGCAACGATATCCCCCAACGCAGTGGGCGAACTGGCGCTTTTCAGGCATCTTTCCGGTACTCATGTTTTAAGGATTGAAAGCGGCGTCAAAAGCGATTTCATTACCGCAAATTTCGGCCCGTGCCCTTCAGGCTGGATTGAATATGACAGTCATTGCTATAAAACAGCGGGATCCGGCGTATGGAACAGCGTGGAATCGGAATGCCTCTCCAATAACGCGCACCTTGCGACGATAAGCAATGCGTCTGAAAATTCGTTCGTGAAAAGTCTGTGGCCGCTGAACGATGATGTATGGATAGGATATAATGACATGTCCCAGGAAGGAACATTCAGATGGGCCAGCGGGTCATCGTCTTACCTGAACTGGGCAGCCGGGGAGCCCGATAATACAGCGGACAAGGACTGCGTTGAAATCACAGCCAGCGGCGCGTGGCAGGTCCGGGGATGCTTCAATTATTTCGTCGGCGTGTGCGAGTAATCTTACTCATATTTCCTCAGAAATTCCTCCAGTTCCTTCCTGGTCCACCACGCAAAGCTGCCGGGGATTTTGTTTTTGCTGAAAAATACAATTTCTGTAATCTTGCCGCTTTTTTCCGGTATCCTGTCAACTTCAGCAATCACGTGCGGGATTATGGCCCATTGACCGTCTTTTTCCTGGAGGACCGAGTCAATGGCAACAACACGCCATTTTCTTACATTAACACCTGCCTGTGCTTTCACAATTCTCTTTATGCATTTCTCCACGGATTCGCCGTAGCGTATAAGGTTGTGGCAGAAGTACAGGAGGCCCTCTGGATGATCAGCTGCGTGAGGAGGCAGTTCATGTTCCGGAATTCCCTTAGGCCTGCGCAGGGCTATGTACTTGTTTTTTCTTTTCAGCAGGATCTCGAATGTTACGTGCGTCCCGCCTTTCACCTGCCTAGGCAAAGGCAGCCCAAAATTCGCTTCATTGTTTTTCCAACGGTACTCGAACATTCTTATCAGCTCACACAGCAACAGGGCTCGCTCCCGCGTGCCATGATTGCCTCGTTCGCATGCGCACCTTGTAAATTCTTTCCGAATTGTCGTCGAGAATGATAGCAACGCCCTTGAGCTTAGGAAGCTCCGAGATGTACTTGCCGATGTCGTAGAGCATGTATGTCTGCATTATCGAGCGCAGCGCGTCTATATCTGATTTAGCTGTTAACTGGTGGGAAACAATCAGGTCGCACTGCGCCAGCGCGTCGGGATGCAGCTTTTCCGGCCGCTGCGTCGCCAAAACCAGAGTGACGCCGGGCTGCCTGCCTTCCTTGACAATTCTGTTGAGCACTTCAGTAGCCGCGGTGCTGCCTTCGCTGGGCAAAAAGTTGTGGGCCTCGTCAATGAGAATCCACGGCATCGGTATCCTTTTCAGCGATGACAATTCTATTTCCGCCAGCTCCTCCTGCCTTCTTGCCAGAATCCTTTCTTCCAGAACCTTTTCGCACACCAGCGATACAAGAAGCGCCCTTACGTTCTGCGGCGTCAGACTAACGTCTATAACAGTCAGCTTGCCAGGCTCCAGCACTTCAGGCATTTTTGAATCGCCGAAGATGCCCCAGAGCTTTGCTGCCTCGAAATAATTTTCCAGCGACAGTTTTTCTGTGCCAAACCCTTCCTGCGATTTCACGGTGGATATTATATCATCGATGCCGAACTTTCCTTTCAGTTTCTTGAAAGCGCGCTGCAGCAGGATGCCCAGGGTTTCGTTTGCAGCAAGACCAAAAACGTTGAGCCAGTCCTCTGCGCTGAATTCAGAAGGGTGCAGCGAAAACGTAGAATCGTATTCAACGCCTGCTGATGAGAATATGCTCTCCTGCCCTTCTGGAACGTAAACGTTCACGGGAAATCCCTGGGGCTTCATTCCCCAGTCCTTCAGCAGCACCAATTCTTTTTCGTTCGGCGACTTCATGGTCCAGAAAATTCCCTGCGTGTCGATGATTAGGCAGCAGAGATTATTGCGCACTTTCTCGGGCAGCTTGTGGATTTCTTCGACGAAAACTCCGAGCGAAAAACTTTTGCCCGCGCCACGTTTGCCCGTCAGGCATATGATGTGGGGACGCAGGACATCAAGCAGCACGGGCGTCGTAAGGTGCGATTCCTCGCCCGTGCCCACAAGGTGCTTGCCGATGTATATCGTTCCTTCGCTGCCGTATTTCCGCAGGTCTTCCTCGTCGCGTCCCACAACAATCTCGGGCATAAAAACCATCCATTAAGGTGAAAGCAGTTGCTCTTTCTACTTGCTTATTTATACTTTACGTTAAATAAAAATCAATACAAAAGTCGGGGCGGTTGCCTAAGCCGTTCCGTTTTTGCTTTGGTGATTTTCATGCAGATAGCAGAACTGAAAAACGGCTCAAGCAAGGTCAGCATAACGGCAAAAGTTGTCGAGAAAGGCAAGACGCGCGAAGTGAATACCCGCTTCGGGCAGAACCAGGTCGCGGAAGCGACAATAGAGGACGCCTCAGGAAGCATTGTCCTGGTTCTCTGGGGCGACGAAATCATGAAAATAAACGATGGCGACAGCATAAAGATTGAGAACGGCTATGTCAAGGAATGGAACGGAACACTGCAGCTGAGCGTCGGCAAGTTCGGCAAGCTGACGGTTTTGTAATGACGGAAAGGCAGTCTTAAATTCTAGTTTCGTTAAAAAGATAAATATCCAGGCAATAATACCATTTATGGGAATCAACATTTGGACATGCAGATTTTGCGGAGAAAAAAATACAGACCTGAAAAATAAATCATTGAGCAATGAAATCGTTTGTCCTAAATGCGGCAAAAGAAATGAGGTTCCGTTCTGATTCTGATAATCTTATAAAACCTGCCCGGTCAATTAAGAATATGCAGCTAAGGGAAATCCGCGACATTGTTGTGGCGTCAGCCGTTCTGGCGTTTGTGTTTTCATTTTCATATTCGGGCCCGGACCTGGGCAGGCTCCTTGCTTTCCTGCCCGTGGCCGTGTTCGCCGTTGTAGTCGGCTTTGTTTTGCATGAGCTTGCTCACCGCTACGTCGCGCGGCGCTACGGCGCTCACGCGGAGTTCCGCGCCTGGCGCGAGGGGTTGCTCCTCGCGATAGCGCTCGCGCTGGCGACGAACGGCGGATTCGTTTTCGCCGCGCCCGGAGCCGTGATGATTTATCCCCGCGCGAACCTGTGGGGGCAGCCGGCGGACCTGTCGAGAAGAAGGCTGGGCGTCATCGGGATATCGGGGCCCGTCGTGAACATGGTCCTCGCTGCCGCGTTCTACGCCGCAAGCCTTTTCTATCCTTCCATGATTTTCAGCTTCGGCGCCCGCGTGAACATATGGCTCGCGCTGTTCAACATGATACCGCTGCCTCCGCTCGACGGCTCGAAGGTCTTTGCATGGGACAGGAGGATATGGCTCGCTTCCTTCGCGGCGATAATCGCGGCGTTCATCTTCCTGCCGCGGTTGTTCTGAATCGGTACGCCTTTAAGAATCTTTTCAGTGAACATGGTTACGAGGCTAGGCCGGGTAGCTAGCGGTTGCCTGTAGAGACCCTTTTCTTTTGGAAAGAAAAGCGTCTACGGAAAAGAAACACATTATGATATGATAGGCGGAAGCCGTAGTTTTCGTAGACGTTTTTGAGCATGCTCAAAAAGGTCTTGGGCAAAACCGTCAGTCCGCTTCAGACGGGGCCGAAGCCCAAAGGCGGTGCAGTCGCTTCAAAAAGCCCGTTGTTCAAGCAACGAAGCCCAGCCCGCTGGGATTTCTTCTGTAGCAAACCGGGTCAGGCGGGGAACCGAGCAGCCCTAAGTTATAGTCGGAATGCTCAGCGGTATCTGGGTGGAGCAAGAACTCCGGACAAACTTTTTGCAGCTTCTGCATCCACTGCGGGCGCGCCTCTTTCAAACTTCTTTAGAAAAGAAGTTTGATCAAGAAAAAAAAGTTGTATCAAAAACGATAATATGGTCTGGACAGAATTTCGAAGAAATTCTGGGCAGGTAGACCTTCTCAGAGGTCTACGCAAGAAAAAATAGTCTTATTTGCATGCCACCGTGTCTTCTGCGGAAATGCCGACAACCCTCAGCTGCTTGCCGCTGCACGAGCTTCCAAGGGTGCATGAGCCTATTGAACCGGAAGTAATGTTAATAGGCGACCAAGTGCATGTCGCAGCAACGTTGTCGACATAAACAGATAAAGATGCGGTATTGAGGGCGGAAGTGCCTGTATTCCTTATCGTCACGGATGTTGCTGCAGCGTTCTCAATCCTGAACGTCTGTCCTGTTGTTTCCGTTAACCTCTGGGTTTCCGTCTGTGTCTGCTGTGCCGACGTCGTGAAAACGCGCTGGAAGAAGCCGAAGGCGAATCCGACTAAAGCAACTGTTATGAGCAGCAGGAGAATTATCGCCACTACCGGCGTTATTCCTTTTCTTGCCATACTTATTCCTTTTACTATCTTTGTTTCCCGCTATAAAAAGATTTCTGAATTCTCGCGGCAGCGTAGTTTCCTCAAACGCTTTTCTTATTCTTAATATTTTTCTTTCCATAGAGGCTTTCTTTTCCAAAAAGAAAGGCTCTTTAGCAGTTCTTCGGCGCCTGCGCAAACGTCTCAAAAGTGCATTCCGTTGTCACTACAACCTGGGAAAACGAGGCGCATGTGACGTTTCCTGTTATGTTGAACAGGAGATTTGTGACGTCGCCTCTTGCAAGGCTTACAGGAAATGTTGTCAGGGGCGCTGCCGTGAAGCCGGTTTTATTGAACATGGCAGCGGATATAATCGTTTCTCTCTGCTGGCCGTTGTTTCTTACGGCAACCCTTGAAACGTTCATGGGCCCCGTATCGAGGTATACCTGCGTTACGTCTATGTCGGAAGAGCTGCAATTAACGAAAGAAGCTGCCCGTGTCTGGACTTCCGCGCTTCCGGTCTTCGCGAGCCCTGAAATTGCCGTGGACACGATTACGGCTATAACCAGCGTTATCGCTATGAGCAGCACGGCGGCAACGAGGGTGTTCATCCCTTTAGAGGAGAAGAAACCTAGCGGTTTCTCTCCCTCTACCCTCATTTCCCTAAATAAAATATTATGAAATTCCTTTAATCCCATTCATTTCCCTCTTTTCATTTTCTTTTTGAATCGAACACTTTCCTATTCTTAATATTTTCTTGCTCAGAGAAGCTTTGCTTCTCTGGCATCTCAACTCGAGGAAAGCAAAGCTTTCCTGAGTCTTCAGAAACCTTTGGTTTCTGCAAGAAGAGCTCTGCTCTTTGAAGATTTCCGTAGACGCTTTCTTTTTGATCAAACTTTTTCTAAAAGTTTGTTTTTGATCAAACTTTTTCTAAAAGTTTGTCAGCAGTTCTTCGGCGTTGAATCAAATACTTCCGTAGTGCATTCCGTGGAAAGTATCACCTGGGAGAACGACGCGCAGGTGACGTTTGTCGTTATGTCAAAGTTCAGCGTCGCCAGAGACCCTTTGGACACGGCGACGGGGAGCGTTGTTGCATTAAGGGCGGCTTCAACGCCTGTCTTGTTGTACATCTTGGCGGCAACAATGTTCTCGTTTATCTGCCCGGAGTTTCGCACTGTCACGCGCCCCCTGCTGGCAGCTGTGTCAAGGTAAACAGCCTCTATGCTCACGTCCGATGACGTGCAGTTCACCGCCTGCGAAGTTCTTGTCGCAACAGTAGCCGTCTGCTCCTTTGTTATCTGCGTGAAAGACGTGGAAACTATCAGCGAAATAAGAACGGTTATGGCCAGAAGCAGGACAGTCGCGATAAGGGTGTTTACTCCTTTCATATTTCAATTTTGTTAAATCCTGCTTATATAGTTTTTAATCTTGGGAGAAGCGAAGCTTCCCCGAGATTCCGAAAATCTTTGCTTTTCGGGGATTTTCATAAGTTGCTGCTGGTGCCAGTCTAGCAGTTCCTGGGCGACTGCCTGTAATAGTCAGAAGCGCACTCTGTTGAGACGCGCACCTGGGAGAAGTTCGGGCAGTTAGGCACTGCGCCCGTCGTGTTGAAAACAAGTATCTTTATGTCGCCGTTGGCTATGCCCAGCGGCAATGAGGTGTTCAGCGTGCCGTTGACGCCTGTCACGCTTAGTATCTGCGCTGAAATTATAGTCGCTGATGACCTGCCTGTGTTGCGTACGGTGACCCGCGATATGTTCGTGCCCGTGTCAAGGTATACGTCTTCTATGGCTATGCCGGCGGCAGAGCACGAAGTGATGCCTTCTGTCTTGTTGGCAACGGTCTTTCCCTGGTCCGTAGCGATGCCGGATACCCAGCCGGAAATAATCGTTGCGACCACAAGGGCTATCGCTATCAGCAGGACGGCGGATATCAGGGGCGACACGCCCTTGGAATTGTTAAAGCGGAAGGTAAGGCTGGCTTCTGTTTTCATTTCCGCATTTGAAATTTCCATTTTACTTCCTCTCAATTTTCCGTTTTGATGAAACTTTTCTGAAATCTGCAGAGAAACAAAGTTTCTCTGAGATCCCGAAGAACTACGTTCTTCGAGGAAGTTTCCTAGCAGTTAGTTGCCGTTTTCTTGTAGGTATCGGTAACGCATAATGTGGATATGCGTGCCTGCGAAAAGTTTGCGCATGCCGTTATTGTGCCGTTGATGAAAAACTGTATTGTCTTCATTTCTCCTTTCTTCAGCGTCACAGGGAGCGTTGAATTAAGGGTGGTGTTGACGCCCTGCTGGTTCAGCAAAAAAGCCGACACGATTGTCTCGTCAACCTGGCCGGTGTTCCTTACGTTCACGCGGGAAATGTTTGCTGTGAAGTCCAGGTACACGTCCTCTATCCTCATGTTCTTGCCTGCGCATTCTGTTATTTCTGTTGAGCGGTTCGTGAGCGTCACTGACTGGTCCTTTGTAAGCCCGGTGACCCACGTCGAAATCGTTGACGCGAGCAGCACTGCCACTGCTATCAGCAGTACAGTCGCGATAAGGGGCGATACTCCTTTCATAAGAAAACTTTGTCAGAAGTCCGTATATATAGTTTTTTGAAAGCCAGCTTCCCGCAACGGTTTTTCTCATTCATAATATTTTCTTTTCCGTGAACGCTTTTCTTTTCAAAAGAAAAGGGTTCTAGCAGCTCTGGAAAGAAACGTCGCTGCCCGGGAATGAATCCACAGCGTCCTTCGGGCAGGTCGTGCTGACAACGATGACCTTGTCCGTGGCGTTCCTCAGGGAATTGCATTCCGCCGTGCTGACATTGGATACTGTCAAGACATCCGTTGCGTTCAGTTCCTTTGTTCCGTTCAGCTCGAAGGTGAACAATGCCCCGCTCGTGTTGAGGAAGTTTACGTCCCTCACGCTGACAGCTTTTTTCCCGCTGTTCACTATGGTTATCGTCATTGTATGGGATGTCCCCGCAGCGCAGTTGGAGTTGCAGTTGTAAGTGACGTTCCTAACATAGAGATCAGCAAACTGGCAGTCCAGTTTCGTTTTTGCAGTGTCCCTGATGTCTTCGGAGCGCTCCCTGAAATTTGTCGTCAGCCAGTTGGAAACTATTATAGTAAGCGTGACTCCTATGGCAACTATGAGGACAGCAGAAAGCAGGGTGCTTATCCCCAGAGAGCTCCGTCCCTTGCGCATGATAATTATTGAAGAAAGGTATATTTATTTGTCAGGCAAAACAGGCCGGAGCGGGGCGGGCGCATGTCGTCCTTTTTCAGCTTCCCGAGAAGCAAATTTTGAACTATAGCCACTAATCTCTTTTGATCAAACTTTGGAGTGGCAAATTTTGGACTATAACAACTAATCTCTTACCTTTTGATCAAACTTTACTTTTTGGTGCAACTTTTTTCTAAAATCTGCGAAAAGCAAAGCTTTTCGAGATCCTGAAGAACTTACGTTCTTCAAGGAAGTTGCTTTGGAGAAGCAAAGTTTACTTCCAACACGAGCCTCTTTTGATTTCCGTTTTGATCAAACTTTTTTGAAAAGTTTGGGAGAAGCAAAGTTTAGCTTATGGAAAGCTTTGCCGTGAAGTCAGGGCCGCAGTTGCCCGCGTATACTTCGATGCGCAGCGGCTTGGTGGCGTCAGAAGTGTTGTAGATGAACCAGTCGCTGAATCCCGGCGGCATCGGGTCCGAGACGTTAAAGTTCTTCATGGCGATGTTGGAGTGCGCCTTGCTTTTTGCCGGGTCGGCGAAAATGACGTTGGCTGTAAGCGATGACAGGTTCAGGTTCGTCTTCAAATTTTTAACTTGTACGCTTACGATTTTGTCGGAAAACGCTGCGGTTGAAAGGTCAAGGGCGCCTATGCAGTTTGATTTTTCCTCGGACGTGGCAAGTTTCTGCTGCGAGAACGTCGTCGCCCATGTCGCCATTATGCCCGCGATTGCCATGGTGAATGCTATCAGCAGTACGGCAGCGATGAGAGGCGACACGCCTTTGCGCCCGTAAGGTATTTTCTGCATTTAAAAATCACTATAATTACTTTCTTTGCCCTGTTTAAATAATTTTAAGGCGTCCTCACGTTGCGCACGTCTACCTTAAGGAAATCCGCGCCTGCGTACAGCGTGTAATAGACATCGTAAGATATGGAGTTTGAAACATTGACGAATGCATGGGAGGTGCACGAAGGCAGCCCCCTTCCTGTGCGCAGGAGCTCCGTGAAGCCTGTCCCGCCGGCAAGGGTCGCGTTGCTGTCTATGGCTATTGTCGAATTTGTCACGTTTATCTGCGTCCCGCTCTCCTTTTCTGTCAGCGATATTATTATGTCCTTCGTGCTGAGCGAAGGAAGCGGCGTTGCGTTGTTCACTTTCAGCAGCACTGCTTTGAAGAAGGTGTTCTCCATCGTGAGGTTGGCCGAGCTGTCGCATATCACGTCGGCGCCGCCCATATAGAGGATATTCTTGCCGGTTTTTCTGGAAAGATAGTCAACAACCGCCACGTTTGATTCCGTTCTGTACTGCACGACATCTTCCTGGGGGATGACCTCAAGGCCGCCCGGCGACTTGAACTTAACTACCCTCTTTGAGCCCAGGCCTTCCTTTGCGACTTCGCGGACCGCATTGTCTATCTTTATCATGACGCTTTCCGCCTCCCTTATGCCTTCGCCTGTCCTTGCTGAATCCACGGCGGGCGCCCCTACATTCAGCGTTATGAATACGGCAGTGAGCGCTATTGCCGTCAGCAGCACGAAGGATACCACAGGGTTTGCCATTTTTCACCACGTTGCGTTGAAAGTGTTCTTTATCCTCAGGAAATCCTCCCTGCTTTTCAGCTTTATGTCGAAGAACCCGTGAAGCGCCGACTTTTCCTGCGTAGGCGGCGCAATCCTTGCAGGTATTGCCTCAATTACATTATCGCTGCGCCTTGCGTAAATAAGCGTGACATTGACAACTCCGCTTGAAACGCTTGAAGTGAACGACGCGCTGGCGTTGGTCTTGTCGTTCACTATGCCCATGGCAGCGGATGATGGCGTTGAGTCCGTTGCGTTGACCGTGACGTTTATGTTGTCATTCAGGAAATTGCCCACGGTCACCGTATATTTCGTGTTGTTTACAGAAACTAATGCGTAAAGGATTTCTATATCCTCTTCGCCCCGCAGGAACGTGGAGAAATCCGCCAGGTTGGCTATGGCCGAGCTGTTCGCATTGCCCTGGACCCTGCTTACAATGATTATTTTCTCGTATTCGTGGTATATGTTTCTCAGTTCCTTGTCGAGAATCATCGTTTCCTGGAACCTTTTTTCCTCCAGCGTATTGTATATGCCGAAAACTCCGCGCAGGAGGAAGAACGCTATCAGGATTATCAGCCCGGCTATCACGAACATCTGCCCTTTAGAGGAGAAAAACCTGGCGGTTTTTCTCCCTCTACCCTCATTTCCCTTATTATTTTTTGACCTCTGAGAAGGTCTTCCGTTTTGATTGAACTTTTTTGAAAAGTTCATATTTTTCTCCACATCCATAGTATCACTTTTTTGCCTGTGTATACGTTGCGGTAATCGGCGATGTAATATTTTACAGCCACCACGGTCTCGTTTCCTGCCACCGAAGCGGAAGAGCAGTTGGACTTGCATATGTTTACCTCGTAAGCGAGGTTCTTGGAAAGTAAAGGTGACAGGAGGCTTTTTAGTTCCGCTTCGTTGCTGCTGGACACGATGCGCCGCAGGTCGCCGTACTTGTCCATGTACTCCAGAGATTCAAAGCCCTGCTGCTTGATGTTGCTTATTTCCAGCTCGGGCCTCTGCGACGGCACGCTGAACATCACGCTTATGCTGATGAGTATCAGCGTGATTATGACAAGGGCTTCAAGTGTGTAGATGTACCCTTTAGAGGAGAAAAACCTTGGTTTTTCTCCTCCTATCCTCATTTCCTTATTATTTTTTTGATAGAACTTTTTTTGTAAAAAAGTTCTACTCATTCCCTTATTATTTTCTTTCATTTCATTACCCTTTTCCTCGAAGAACGAAGTTCTTCGGGATTTCGAAGAAATTTTATTTCTTCGCAAATGATGAAACTTTTCGGAAAAGTTTCGGTTATCCGACCATTTTATTTTTTTGATGAAACTTTTTTCTAAAAAGTTTCTACCATACCTTCACGATCATCTTTCCTTTCCTTATTCCGGCAGTCGAGTTCTGCAGCAGTACGAAGCGCTGCAGCGAAACGACATTGCTCGTCTTCGGGAGCGTATCGCCGACATCCAGCGCCGTGGCATTTGTGTCCACATCAGTTATCTTTATCCTGAAGCTTCCTTCCATTCCCATGCCCTGCTTTATGTGCGTTGCGTTAGTGAGATTTATTTGCGCGAGCTTGTCGTACTGGATAACGTCAATTCTTTCCGGCGTGAAAACCGTTTCAGTCAGGTTGTCAACGCCGCTGACGGTGTTTGCGGGACCGGCAAAACGACGGCTGTCGTCGTCAAAAAAAGCGGTGTACCACCTTTCCTGGCTCGCGTTTACCTCAACGATGAAAGAAAAGTTCTGGCCGGCTCTCTGGTAAGGCACGGAGCGGTTGTAGTCGTCGTATATCACCACGGAATTCAGGTCGTAGCTCTCGGTGAACGATGAAATGTTGAAGACAACAAGCTCATTTGTTATTCTTGCAACAGGATCGCTGGCGTTGCGCAAAAACGGTGCCGTGTTGTTTATAAGTATGGGCATCTTGTACGCCGTTGTTTTCAGCCCCAGCCTGCGCAGCTTCCTGCCGAACTCGAAGTGCTCGCTTATTTCTGTAGTGTTCAGCGAGCGGTTGTACAAGCGCACCTCGTCTATGGTGCCGTTGAAGAACGAAGCAGCTGCGCCCCCTTTTCCGCCTACGGTTGTGGCTAAAGCCGGGCCGAAGACGGACGAAGGTACGCTGCTTTTGTTGCTGTTTTCAAGAACGCCGTTGACATACACATCTAAGGATGTATTCGTCCTGTAAACGCCGGCAACATGGTACCATACGTTGTTGGACAATGTCGTGTTGCTTGCTGCATTAAACACGCTTGTTCCGTCGCCGGATATCCTGAAGTCAGCATTATCGTTGCTGTTCAAGAACAATGCGTAGGATCTTTGGCTGTTTCCCGTTTCAAACTTGCTGACGATGGATTTCGTTCCGGATGATTCAGGACGAATCCACGCCTCTATAGTGAAATTTCCGGTGACGTTTGTTGCTGCGTTGCTGCTGACATTGACGGCGCTGTTTATGCCGTTGAACGCGCATGCGCTGAGTATCATTCCCTGCACGGTCTGGTTGCAGTCAAGCCCCCCCGACCCAGTGCCGTCATTCCTTGAATTGCTTGAATCGTTTGTGGAATTATCAAGCCTGAGGAGGAATACTGTGCTGGCGTCAAGAAATGAAGGCGGCCAGTCCTTTGGCGTGTATTCACTGTCCGCTACGCCGCGCAGGGTTTCCGCCTCGCTGCGAATCTGCGCAATATCGGCGATATCCTTTATCGGCGTCACGAAATTGCTGAATGAAAGCACGATGAACGCAAATAGAACCAGAAACAGACCCGTGGCTATGACAAAATCCAGCTGTATCGCGCCCTTCAAAGAGAAGAAACCTGCGGTTTCTCTCTCTTGACTCTCACGCTCGAAGAAACGAAGTTTCTTCGGCGTCTCAAAGAGCTTCGCTCTTTGCAGATTTCCCTTATTTAAAATATTATTTTTTTGATAGAAATTTTTTTCTAAAAAAGTTCTCCTAATTTCCTTTCTAGAAATATTATTTAAAATTTCTCTTCCCATATCAATCAAACGTTTGTTACGCTTACTTCGTCGGTGCCGTTGTCGTACCTGACATAGCTTATTTCGCTCTTTCCGCCGCTGGTGCCGCCCCTGAAGGTTGCGTTGAATCCCATGACGCACGTGTCGTTGATGTAAGGGGTGCCCAGGGTTTCAACAAGCAGCGTGTCGTTTGCAAATCTTGTCCTGTATTTCAGCCCGCCTATTTTTTCGGGCATTGAGACGATTATCCTGCCCAGAGTCGTGTTCGTCCTTGAAACGTATTCGCGCGGTATCATGAGCTTTTCAACGGATGTTTTCATTATGTCGCACGTCTGCAGAATCTCCTTTTTGCCGACGAATTTCTTGTTCTCGTCTATGAGCGAGTTCATCGTGGAAACTATAATCCATATCATGATCAGGCTGAAAGCAACGGCAAACGCATGCATCACGAGCTGCGACTGGCCTTTACGGGAGAAGAAACTACGTTTCTCTCCCTGTACCCTCATTTCCTTATTATTTTTTACAGAACTCTGAGAAGTTCTACCGTTTTGATTGAACTTCCTTCGAAAACCACAGGTTTTCGGGGACTCAGGAAAGCTATGCTTTCCTCGAGTTTTTGAAAAGTTCATCGTATCACCGATATCCTGACTTTGGTCACATTGTTCTGGTTCCTGCCCAAGTTCTCAACGACAATTTCCCGCGCGCCGGGTCCGATAACGGAGCGCTCCACAATGTCCAGATCCGTATATTCCAGACGCATTATTATCGGCATTATCTTTGGCGCCGTGAAATTGTGCGAGCCGAATCGCGTATCAACGACGCCGTAGATTTTTATCGAGTCTATTTTTCTTTTCAGCTGCTCCTCACTGCCGCCGGTAAATGTTATGAACAGCCTTGAATCAAGCGGCTGCCTCATCTCCAGAAGATACGACAAGCCGTCGTAGTTTGTGTTGTTCTTCGTGCCGAAGCCGTTTGAAGAAACCATCGCCAAAAGCAGCCCTCCGTCAGCGGCATCTATGTAGTCATTGCTCTGGTTTATGACGTCGTTGCTCTTGTTGTTTATGTTTGTGACCAGGGAAAATGCAGCGGAGCGCCCCAGTGTCGAGTATCCTGAAGATGCCGCATCCTGCGTGAACCCGACAAAAGAAATCATGGTAAGGGCAAGCAGCGCCAGCAGCGGTAAAAGCCTCATGCGATCACTAGATAGTATGGTTTCAGGCAGTTAAAATGTTTGGGGAGCTCGCTGCTTCAATACTTGTTTATGCTTTTCACCTGGAGCTCTATGAAATCAGAGGCGCCTGATAGCGTGAACTCGGCGATGTAAGAAATGTTGGCTGCCGTGCTGTTAAGAACAACCCTTATTGAATTGCTCGGCAGGAACGACTCGTTCCTCGTGAACTCCGTCCATCCGGTGCCGTATGTGGAGTTGTGCAGGTCGTTTATTGCTATGAGCGATACGGGCGCTGTCACGTTCAGCGGGATTGTTTTTGTCCTCATCTGCACTATCAGGTTCGTAGTGTTTATTGCAACGGGACTTCCTGGCGTCCCGTTTTTTCTCATCGCGAAAAGAACCGCCCTGTTTTCCAGTACAAGGTCGTTTGATCCGTCGCCGTCAATGTCGCTTTCATAGGATTCCACATGCGGCCCCGACAGTATAAGCAGGTTTCCTTCCTGGAACCTGAGGCCTTCCTGAAAAAGCTGCCTGGGCAGGAGCAGCTGGTATTTTATGGTGTCAGATTTCCCGGAAACAACGAATTCCCCGCCCTCTATGTTTTCTACCTTCAGCACGCGGATTGCTCCGGGAGCTTCCGAGGACATCTCCCTTATTACGGCGTCAACTCCTGTAAGGACCTCCCTTGCAGCGCTGAAGCGCTGGCTGGACCTGCCCTCTTCCATGAAATTGTTTATGACGCTCACGACAATGAAAGACGAAACAATGACTATGACAAAGACTATGACTTCCAGCGTTATCGTAACGCCCTTCAGAAAGTTTCGCTCTTTGCAGATTCCCTTTTTAGAAATATTATAATCACAAAATTTTGGATTTGCCATTTAATCCCTCACAATAATCTGGACCCTGTCGGTGGTTTCATTCTTCTCCAGGACAAGCTTCGCCGAGCCCGCCTTCACGAAATCGCCCATGATGTCGACGTCAGGATATGACAGGATTATTTCGAGGGGCGACTTGCCCTGGAAGAAAGGCATGAATGCCTGCGGCATGAAGCCGTGTATTTTTATTAGCTGGAATTTTCCGCGGACATTCGAGCAGCCGCCTGTTGTTATCGGCAGGACGAAGCGGTTCCTTTCCTGCGCCTGGGACAGCCGCAAGTTAGCTGAAGCTGCCTGCGTCGTGTTCCTGCTGAGGTTTATGTAGCTCAGCGCCTTGCCGGAGAACACGATGCCGTAAGCCGGCGTGCCGCTTATCGCAGTGTCCTCCATGCATAAGTAGAAATTGCTCAGGTTTGACGGCGTCAGCAGGAGGAACGTCTGGTTGCCTGAAAGCTTCTGCGCATCTGCTTCTGCTGAATCATTGGCAATTCCGTTTATGTTGAATTCCAGGGCAAATGTCACAGTCTGGTTCAGCGTTATGCCCAAAGGGGGGAAGTCAAAACCAAGGATTACGATGTAGCTGCTGCTGGATTCCTTCCCGGCAAAGGTTTCCACGGACGTGCGCGCCACAAGGCCGCTGCCGGTAACCACGCCGCCTTCTGTCGGCGTTGCCGATTCAATTTTGTACGATGAGCTGCTCATCTCTATTGCAAAAACTGCCGCAGAAAGTGCAACAATAAAAGCAAAAACAAGCGCGTATTTCATCAGCTATATATTAACGGCTCGTATATTAAATTTGTGAGATACTAAAACGGAAATAAGGGCTCAAAGAATCGTTGGGCCAGTTACTCTTTTTGTCTTAGTTAAGGAATGGCTATGTCCGCAGAGAAGCTGGTTCCGCAGTTCGCTGCGAAAACTTCCACGCGCAGCGGCTTCGTGCTGTCCTTCGTGTCATAAACAATCCAGTCGTTGTATCCAGGCGGCATGGGATCCATGAAATTCAGGTCCTTCATTGCTATGTTCGAGTGCGCTTTTGTTTTCGTGGCGTTGGCATATATGACGTTGGCAGCCATGCCGGATAAATTGAAATTCGTTTTCTGGTTTGTGACCTGCACGGTCAGTAATGTCCCGGAAAATGACGGCGATCTGAGCCCTAAAGCCCCGACGCAGCTTTCCTTTTCCTCGTTTTTTTCAAGACCTTGTTGCGAGAACCTTGTTGCCCAAGAGCCTAGTATGCCTGCAATAGCGAGGGTAAATGCAATAAGCAGTATAGCAGCTATAAGCGGCGAAACACCTTTCATGCCTAACTTATGGGATTCCTCCCTTAAAAAGTTCAGTCCATCGCGCATCCTGTCAGCTGCTCGTAAAGCTGCAGCGCCTGCACGCCGATGTAAGGCGTGTTGTTGTACACGGTTGTCGGAACCTGCGTGATGCCCACCTGCTGGCATAACTGCAGGTTTGCTCCGGTGCAGTCAACGTAGAATTTCCTGTAGAAAGAGCCGAGAACCTGCAGCTGCGCCTGCGTGTTCACCTCATTGATCTGCCCGAATACAAGCAGCTGCTTCCCTGCAAGACATTCTGCAAATGACTTCTCTTTCGTGATACGTTCAAGGAATGCCTGCGTATTTACGGCGCGGTCCGTGAACAGGGCGCCGTCACTGCTCACTAAAATTTCCTGGACCTGCCTGCTGCCCGAAGCGTCGCGCGTCGCTAAAATCACCCTGTACATTCCGCTTTCTTCCTTTACATTGAGCACCTCAACGGGGCCTTCTGTTATCGTTTCATAGATTTTTTTTACTTTATCAACGGCTGCTTCCTGCTTTGCCGTTTTCTGGCCTGTTGCAATGTAGCTGTTGTAAACAATGAAAAGTAACGCAAGAACAAGCACGGCAATCAGGCCGTAAAGCAGTCTGTTGTCTTTTGCTGCAGCTTTATCAACCACGGATTATACCCCACTCTTTCCTTAATAATGCAAATAAATCTTTTAAAGCCGAACTTTTTAACAAAAAGTTTGATCAAAAATTCTTACACGCACGTGTAGTTGTTGTAAGTTTTCCCTGCAGGACAGTCGCTTTGCCCGCACGCATCCACTGGCTCCGTGTGCGAATCGTAATATGTTTCCTCGGGGCAGTCAGGAAACGCCCCGTACCTGAAGCATTCCCTTTCTTTGTACAACTGCTTCTTTGAGCATGAGCCGGACTGCCAGTTCCTGCACTGGTTCGCAGGGCATTGTCCCGGCGTCAGCGCCTGCGCGATGCTTGGATTGACTCTTGGCAGTTCCTGCGAAACGTTGGCAGCAGGTCCTGTGGGTTCGGAAGGACCCAGCTTGACTTTTCCAAGAAAAATTAAAGCAAAAATAGCGATTACAATAACAACTCCGGCAACGAGGTAGTTTCTGTTCTTTCCGTCAAAAGTCGCCATTCTTATCGTTTATCTAATTGTTGCAGCGGTTTATAAAAGTGATGCCGTTTTGTGCATGGTATTGTTTCTTCTTTTTATGTGAGTTTACGGTGCTCAAGAACAAGTAATCTTAACTTTAATAGTTAACTTTAAATATTAAACTTAACTAATAAGTTTTATATGACCATCTATGGCGCTCTATGACGAAGTCAAGGGCCGCGTCCATGCATCGCTGGGAAAAGAACCGCTGCCCATCAAGGTTATCGCTGACAAATGCTCGCTTTCCGTTAGCACTGCTTCTAAGTACTGCCACATTCTTGCCGCAGAAGGCAGGGCAGAAATCAAAAAGTACGGCAACATGAAGCTGGTGAGAAAGAAATGATGCTGAACCACACCCCGAGGAGAGAAGGAGAAAATAAGCAGTTCCGGTTTGGCATTCTTTGTGTAGCACTCCTTCTCTCCTTCATATTTTTCGCTTCGCTTGCCCATGCCGCCGTCCCGAACACGATGAATTTCCAGGCAAAGCTCACGGACACGAGCAACGTGCTTCTCACGGACACGTACAACTTCACCTTTCGCATATTCAACGTCGTATCAGGCGGGACATACCTGTGGTCGGAAAACCAGGTGATTTACGTGGACAACGGCATCGTCAACGCACTGCTCGGCAACAACACGCTTCTCAATTTATCGTTCGACGAATCGTACTGGCTGGAAATACGAATAGGCTCGGAAACCCTTACGCCAAGACGGCAGCTGGCAACGAGCGCCTACGCCTTCCGCGCGAATGTATCCGACGACCTCGTCTGCACGTCATGCGTCGGCAGCGGCGATATTGCAACCAACGCCGTCACGACATCAAAAATAACCAATGATGCTGTTACATCAGCAAAGCTGGCTGATGATTTATCACTGGAAGGAAACCTGTCAGCTGCTTCAAGCCTGCTGTTTGTCAACAACCAGAGCAGGTTTGCAGGTATCAATACTACGGCGCCGACGCAGACGCTGACATCTGTCGGAACACTAAATGTAACAAATAATGCAGGAATCCTGGGATTATTCCAGGATGCGAACGCAAGGGTCGGCATAGGGGCGGCATCGCCGATAACTAATCTTGACATCCGCGGCAACGCAAACGCGTCGGGATTCCTGAATGCAACTGTCTTACAGTCAATAGGGAACACGTATCTTGCAACATCTACGGGGAGCGTTGGAGTAGGAACATCTTTGCCTTTGTACACGCTGGACGTCCGCGGCAACATCAACGCCAGCGGCTTCCTGAACGCCTCGCAGATATGCTTCCGCACGGACTGCCGCACCGAATGGCCCTCAGCGATATCAGGCTGGGCGACCACGGCTACGCTTGTCTACAACGACACGGCCGGCGTGAACGTGAGCATAGGCAGCAGCTCAGCCGCGCCCGCCGGGTACAAAGTGCTTATTGCCGGCAGCGTGAATATCACCGGCATATTGAACGCTTCTTCCCTCGCTGACAGCATAGTGACGAGCGGCGCGATAGCCACGAATGCCGTGACAGCGAGCAAAATTACTGCCGGAGCTGTGACTTCGGCCAAGCTTGCGCAGGACCTCACATTAGAAGGCAACTTGTCTGCCGGCTCGAACATATTCTATGTCAGCAACAACACGAGGGCTGTGGGAATTAACACCACGTCGCCAACCCAGACATTAACCGTCGTGGGCCAGGCCAACATAACCGGAGGAGCGGGCAATATTGTCGGGCTGTTCGTCAATGACCTGGGAAGGGTGGCCATAAACACGTCTGTCCCTCAGGCGCTCCTGCACATAAACGCCTCTACTACTGCAACTCCTTTCAGGATAACCACGAACGCCAATGCGTCTACGTTCGTGGTAGACGGCGGCGGGCGTGTAGGCATAGGAACAGCATCGCCTGACCATAAGCTGCATGTTTTCGGGGATATCAACGCAACAGGAACAATATACGGCAACATCAACGCCACCGCAGCTGACCTGGAGTGCACGGGCTGCGTGGGCTCGGACGACCTGGCGACAAGCGCGGTCACGGCATCGAAGATAGCCAGCGGAGCTGTCACGTCAGCGAAGCTCGCGCAGGATCTGACGATCGAGGGGAACCTGTCCGTGGCATCATCATTATTTTACGTTGCCAACAACACGAGGCGCGTCGGGGTGGGAACGACAAGCCCGCTTGGTCCGTTTCATGTGACCACAAGCACTGTACCCAACATTCTTGTCGTAAACATAAGCTCAGGCTTGGGCGTCGGCACAGCGACCCCGAATTACGCAGGCATCGGCGGGCTGGGCGTGACCATTGAGAATACGAACGGCGGCGCGTTTGAGCTTGTCCAGCTGAACAATACCGGCTCCGTGACGATAGGAGGCGTAGAAGGCATCGTAAAGAGCGGCGCGACCGCGACGCTTACAGCAGACATGTACTTTGCCAAGGACGCCGCAGGCGACACGGCCTCGGGCTACACGGTATTCAGGACAAAGACAGCTTCAGGATCACTCACTGAGCGGCTGAGGATAACAAGCAACGGCAGCTTCGTGTTTGGCAGCGATGGAATAGCAGACCAGACTCTGGATGTCACGGGCGGCGGCTATATTTCAGGCAGCCTTGGCGTCGGAACAGCGAGTCCGCTTGGAATAATCCACGCCGCAAGGGGCGACGGCAACAACCTGATTGTATACGAGCGCACCGGAGGCAACGCAGGCCGCTGGAACACATGGATAAGCGAGTTCGGTGCAGGGAGCAGAGGAAGCCTGTGGTTTGAATCGACTGTATCCACAGGAGATTTTGTAATTCGCAACAGCGCAGTGCAGGACGTATTCTATGTTGACACGACGCCGGGCTTCACAGGAATAAACCTGACTGCTCCGCAGGCTTTGCTTCACTTAAACGCGTCAAGTACGGTTAATTCATTCAGGATATCCACAAATACGAATCCAACCGCAGTCATCGTGAATGGCACTGGCAGCTTAGGCCTTGGCCTTATTGATCCTAGAGCCACGCTGGAAATTGCCAACAGATCAGCGACGGATGCGTTTGGCACGAATCTTACGGCAATTCAGATAGACCACCAGAGCGAGAACGCTCCTTGGCTGTTCCTCAGCGACCCGGCGAGGGTAACAAGTTACGGCTGGAAATTCTTCCATTCGCATCTTAGCGGCGACCTTTACATCAACAGGAGGTCGAATGACGCTGAGTATGAAGTCATCCGTTTTACGCGCGATTCCGCTAAGGTCACTATCAACGGCAGCGTGGGTATAAACACGACGACGTCGACGGCATTGTTAGCCCTGAATCCCGCAGCCAACGTTGTTGGCCTGAACATAACCGGCACAGGGACCCAGGCTAATCACTACATCTATGTGCAAAGCTCAACGGGCTCGCCTGTATTTCTAGTGAATTCAACCGGTGTCGGCATCGGGACAGGGAGTCCTAATACATATTTATCCGGCGACCCTAATGGCTTGGTGATTTCGACCAGCTTTGCTGCTTCAAACCGCGCGGCTTTGGTTCTGGTCGGGAATCGCGGCTCGGCCGACAATAGCGAAGCACTGGCGAGAATCCGGTTTGCCAACAACGAAAGCGGCAACCCGCAAAAAATCAATGCCGAGATAGCCGCGGTAATGGACGCCACGGCAAACGTCAACAGCTCCAACCTGGTGTTTTACACACATCCGCCCGGGACTGCTGGTGGAGCTCCTACAGAAAGAATGAGGATAAACAGCACGGGCAGTGTCGGAATAAACGACTCCACACCTGACGGAGTTTTTGACGTGGATGTGAGCGGGACACCGAACGCGTTGGTTGTAACGGAGACGGGCGCTGTTTCTATCGCGTCAAAAACCGCTTTTAAAGTCAAGAGAACTACCAGCGTTTCAACGTCCTCCGTGACTATTTTTAATATCGATAACGACGGACCATTCGGCTTCAAGGGCGGGCTGGCCCTTGTTCAGGGCACTGACGCCGCTGACTCGAATCAGCACTTCTTTGATGTCGTAGCCGTGAGCCGCGCTGGCGGAGTCTATAACATATCTTCCACCGGAAACGGGGCTGGGCGGGCATACAGCAACATTAATGGTATTAGCTTTAATCTGTCAATGTCGGAGAACACCTACAACGTGGCTGTGACAGTCATCGGCATGGACCAGGCGCAGTAGGGTGAATCTTGAGCAAGATAGAAGAGATAAGAAAAACGTGCGTCTAAAAAAGAAATAAAATGCTAAGCAGGAGCTCGCGGCGCTAAAAGCGGATGTTTCAGAAATAAAGGCGCTGCTGAAGAACGGCGCGAACGGCGGGAAGTGAAGCAAACTTCTTCCGATAAATATTTAATATCTCAGGACCTGAATATTACTATGACACAGGCAGTAAAGGAAAGCATAGAATCAAGGGTTGAAAGAATAGAAAAAGAGCTTTCGGTCATTAAGCTTACGATAAGGAAACAGAAATCAAGAAAAGTCAAATTGAACCGCCTCGTCAACAGAATAAGCGCAAAAGCCAAGCCGCTCGAAACTACTTCTTTAATAAGGGAAATGAGAAAAAAGAATTATGGATAAGTTTGTCTTCGACACCACATGGATAGTCAAAGGACTGGTCAAGCCGAGAAGAAGGAAGGACGACGAAGAATTGCAACATCAGTTAAGATTGCACAATAAAGCCAAAGAATACCTCCAGAAAGTCGAGGAAAATGAAATACGAATGATAATTCCTTCGCTTGCTTTAATCGAAACAGCTTCTGTCGTGTCAAGACTCACAAACGATTCTAGTTTGTCTAGGGACGCTGTAAGCTTCTTGTGGGAAAATGCAGAAAAAATATTCTTTGATTTTGAAACACTTGACACTTCAATAGAAATGGGGATAAAGACAAAATCAAGCGGTTTTGATACGCTTTACCTTGCTTTGCTGAAACTAACAGGCGCTGCTTTATTGACAGATGACTCAAAACTTCACGATTTGGCAAAGTCAAATGGCTATGAATCAAAATTGTTACGGGAAATGTTATAGAAAGAAAACGCTTGCTTAATCAGGAACTCGCGGCGCTGAAAGAGGATGTCTCTGAAATAAAGGCGCTGCTGAGGAGCGGGAACGGCGGAAAGTGAGAAAAAGAAGCTTAAGCCTTCAGAACTTCATAGGAAACTTCCAGCGGCTTTTTTGTATGCTTTGACGCCTTCAGGACCTCGATAGAAACAATCTTGCCGTGCTTGTCATAATCGACTATAACGCCTTCCTTCACCTCGTCGCTTTCCTCTATTTCGGCGTCTCTCAAGATGAAATTCAGCGTGTCGGTTTCAGGATCGTATAAAACTTTCATTTTTTCACCCAGTATTTCCTTATTTTTGACGTTTTGTAAGCTGTTATTACTTTCAAACCTTTTATATCTTCCTCGGCAAAGACTCTCAATAGCATTTCTTTCTTAAGAAGCTTGTCAAAATATTTTGACTGGCAAACCCATATTTCGCCTTTTTTCAGTTTTTGCTGCGGGTTTCTCGTCACCTTCAATACATGCTTCTTTTCTATCCTGCGCTTCTGGATTTCTATTTCTGCATGCAGGGAAAATGCAATTTTCATGAAATAACTATTAAGTCAGTCAACTTAAATAATGAAACTGAAGAAAACGCCGCGGTGAAATCAGAGTTCGCATCGCTAAGGGTAGCGTTGATAAGATAAAGGCGATGCTGAAGAATGGCGCTAACGGAAACCTGAGAAGTAGAATCAAAGTAGAAAACGGATATTTTGATGGAAAAATCTTTTCTGTTCGTTTTTGCTCTTCACCCGACCAGCACGAATGCCGTGTAGCCGAAGACCACAAGGACGAGGGCATGTTTCATCCCGGCGATGACTGTCCCCTCGGACATCTTGCCTATGGCAATGCCGGCGAAGAATCCCTGTATGACAATCAGGTTGCGGAACAGCTCGATGTAAATTTTTGACAGGTCAGCGCCGGTGTTTTCCTGCAGCTGGAAAGAAGGAATGAGGAATGTTGACAAGCCTATCATGACGCCCAGAAATACCACGTAAATTAAATATCCGTTGATCATCTGGCTGTAGACGGACGCTGATCTTTCTTTTTTGATGCGCTCCAGCTCCTGCACGGACTCGACGACAGCTTCCAGGACAGTGTCTATGGTTCCGCCGCTCTTGTGCGCCTCTATGATTGTCTGCACCGTCCTTTTCAGGCTGTCGGAGCCGACGCGCTCCGCGAAATCCTTGAGCACCACGTCAAAAGGAATGCCCCACGAAATCTTTGCGCTGATTTCATGGACGTAAGGCGTCAGGTCGTCGTAATAGTTTGTTGTTGCTGTCCTTATCGCCTGCGGAAGCGTCATGCCCGAGTGTATGTTCCCCGTGACATCGCTGAGGAACTTGGGGAACATCTCCTCTATTTTCTTGACCCTCTTGTACTCGCTGTACTTGAACATAAGGGGTATGCCCAGGGTTATCAGGACGGCGGCAAGATTTATCATGGAAAAAATCTGCGGCTGCTGCGGAAAGAACCGCACGTTTATGTAAACAAGTACCACGCCGATGAACGTTGTTATCAGCGTCAGCTCCTTCAGGTCCATTCTTTTGTCCAGCTTGAGCTTTTTCTCTTTCTTTCCGAAAATGTCCCTGATGATTTTCGGGGTTTTGAACTTCATGGAATCACTTCTGCCAAGATGGAAAGGTTGTCGGATTTATTCTAGTTGGAATTTTCTTTCCGATTCTGCTTTTCCTTTAATTTCATTTTCATCTTTGCCTGTTATTTCCGTTTCGTTTGATTTTCCTTCCGGTTTTTCTTTGGAATCCATCGCTTTCCGTTTTGCTAAACCTTCGGCTGCGTGTAGTGGATGAACAGCACGAACAGCGTGTTCAGCGCCGGTATCAGCACGTAAATGCCGAGGCGCATCGCCGTTGTTATGCTCAGCCCGCCGACGCTTCCGCCGACCAGGGACATTATGGAAAGTATGGAAACGAAGAAAAGCGGCGCGGCGATGAGCACCGCCGTGTAGAAGTCCGCGTAGGTGCTCAGTGTCTGCAGGTATTTTTCCCTTTTCAGCCTGTAGTCAAACAACGCCTCTTTTCCGCTGTTCTCCATATACTTTCTCAGGTCGCCGCCGGTGGTTATTGTCGACGTGATGCCGTACAAAAACTGCCTGAACTCCTCTGAAGGCGTCCTGTCGGCCACGTTTTTTATGGCTGACGTCACGTCCATGCCGAAAACGTCTATGTTCCTCACTATTCTTTTGAACTCGTTGCTCACCTCGCCGTATTCCTTGACGTTCATCAGCAGCTTGAATATAACGAAAGGCGGGACGCCGCTCGCGGATATGGCAGCCATGTGGTTGATGGCGAACGGCATGTTGGAGTCTATTGAAGTTTTCTTGGAAGTTATCAGCTGGAAAGGATACGAGTAGGAAACGAACAGCACGACAAAAAATACGGTCACCGCGCCTACAACGCCGGAAAGGACGGCCATCCACAGCGGTATGTTGAAAAAAGCCAGGAACAGGATGGATAAAAAGAGAAAGGCCGCCAGCGACGCTGCAACGGAATAGAAAACCATCTTGCCGACGTAAATCTCGTAAAGGATGCCGAGGTTTGACTTTGAGAGCTCTTCTTTCAGCGTCGTCAGCTGTTTTGAAAGGTGCTTTGTCCCCATCCTGCTGCAGAACTTTATTATGTCGTTGTACATCGCATCACTGTGCCGGGATGTCAAGCCTGTAACGGCAATAATTTTCCAGCGGATTATCCTTCTATCCTTCCTGCTGCTTATAATTTTACTTGTACGTCTTCGCTGAAACTACTATGCCCTTGTCGGTGATTTCGTAAGAATGAATCTTCCTTGTATGGTTGGTGAGCCTCATCTTCCAGACGGTAAGCGCGCGCCTGTACTCGCCGTCCATGAACTTGTTATTGAGCAGGATTACGCCGTCTGTCAGGAACTCCTCGACGCCGAAGCGCGACAGCCCTTCTCCGACCACTTCGGATATAAGCAGCGACGTGCAGCCGTTTTTTCTCATGAGGCTGCTTATCATGAGCATCATCCTTCTCAGCTCGCCCTCGTCGTGGATGTAAATGCCCAGGGACGACACGGAATCTATGACGATCCTTTTCGCGCCTGTCTCGCGTATGTTGTTTTCTATCACTTCCAGGATATCTTCTATCCTGAAAGGGTCGTATTTCAGGAAGCGTACTTTGTCTTTTTTTTCCAGGGCGTCCACGGGCCAGCCGAAGTTTCTTGCAATAATCCGCAGCTGCTCTATTTCTTGCTCAAAGCTGACAAAAATGCCCGGCTCGCTTTCTGCGGCGCTGAGCAGGAACTGCAGGCCGAAAACAGTTTTCCCCGCGCCCGAAACGCCGCTGAGCAGGACAAGGTCTTTTTCAGGGACGCCTCCGCCGATAAGCTCGTCAAGCCCTTTCACGCCGGTGGAAATTCTTTTTACCATATCATCACAGAAAATTTTCCCCTCAACACGGATCATTTGGCTTCGTTCTGGGCATTTGCAACGCGAATCTTTTGAAATTTGGCGGGAATTTACTGGACAGCTTTTATAGTTCTCCAAGGAAACATTCAGGTATTAGTTTCCTTGGGAACTATACATGGTGAAGCTTCGCTTCACCTGTACAGGAGAACCTTCGGTTCTCCATGTATGTGAAACCAGAAATCATGTCCAGATTCTTTTCTGGTTTCCTGTCAGCCGCTTCGGGGTCGCGCGCGTACATCCTCAGGTATTTGATGACGTCCTCCAGTTTCGTTATGTTGTTGTCAAGCATCCAGTTGAGCAGCTTTTTCCTTCTTGAGATGTCCTTGAGTATCGTGTTCATAGGTATCCCTTTCTCCGTGGACAGCCTGCTTAGGACCCATGAACTGCCGTGGTATTCAAAGCTGTCCTCGGCGGGCAGCCATATGAAAACCTTCGCGGCGCGCGCCCTTCCAGTTTCAGGTTCGATGCTCTCTATTTCGGCAATTTCTTTTATGCGCCTCGCTGACTTGCCTTTTTCGCGCGCGTGGACCATGACCAGCACGACATCCAGCGCGTCAAGAAGCCCCGGCGAAAGGCTTATAGGCTTTGTCTGCAGCCGCTTGATGACATCGTCAACGCTGCCGGCGTGCATCGTTGCCATGGAAGGGTGGCCGGAATTGTGCAATAAAACGCCGCCAAATCCTCCGACAAAATTTTGCTTGCCTGTAACAACCAGATCGTACACGTCAACAGGATTTTCAAAAGATAGTTTTTCTATATTCCGTACCCTGTCAAAGTATATGTCACCTATTATTTTGCCCCCGCCTTTAGACTTCGTATCCTTAAAGCTGTTTTTTTTCAGAGGTCTGATATATTTCAAAAATTCTCTTTTGTCATTTACTTTTCCAAATAGCACTTCATAATCCTTTGTGCCTCTTCCTTTTCTTTCCCTTTCAATAATGGTCGCTACAATTCCATAAACAAGAAGCAACTGCGTCAAGTCGCTGGCAAGCTCTTTGGAAATTGTATAGTATCCGAATCTTTTCCCGAAGGTGCCATCGCCGTTATACAATCCAGAAAGGAATTTACCTATTTTTTCCTTGCTCAATCCAAATATGAAATCAGGTATTTTCTTTTCCTTTCCATGACCTGCATGCTGTTTCAGTAGCTCAAAAAGCACCTTGTGGTTGAATGACAGTTCAGTTGAAACACCCCATCCGTGGGTTTCTCTTTCTTTCGGCTCCTTGCCTGTAACTGCCTTTATGCATTTCTTCATGTCTTCGATTATTTCAGGTTGTTTTGCATAAAGGCTGATGCGGTTTGATTTCCTGCCCATGTCCAAGCTTCCTTCAGAAATGTAATACCCTACTAATCGCAGCAGCTCAGGTGTAATAGGCAGATGCGCCGGAAATGACTCGCTTTTTCTGTCGTATCTCACTTGTATTTCTTCAGCAGTATACTTGATACCAGCCGCTTCCATAAGAGCCTGGAATATTTTTAATTTCATGGCTGAAGGCTTTCTTCCAGAAAAATCAGCATAGTAGCTCGAAACGCTCGGGCATATTCTGCACGCTGCTTCGTATCCGAGTTTCCTGACAGCCTCCCTAACAAGCTTAGGTGCGTAAACCCTGCAGTCTATAAGCAATTTCGTAATATCAAGGTGCTCCAAGTCATTAAGTCCTGCCGGAAGTCTTGCAGGAATTAGGACAACGCTCCCTTCCTTTAGTTCCTCGGTTCTAGAAACAGTTATTTTCCCATTCTCAAAGGAAAACAAAGAATGGTCTGGTGTAGTTATTACACTTCTTCCTGTCCGAGTTGTTATTTTATAAAGCTCCCTTCTTGGGGCGTGTTTTCGCTTCTGGAAAGGCATTAATTCTATTTTGAACTTGTTCGTGTCAAGGGCAGGTACTCTGAAACTTGTCCGGGGCTCGAGCTTTCCGATAGGTATCCGCTTAAGCTGGTTGTCGTTCAAGATCAATACTTTCTCTTCTGCCGGAATAGAAGCCATTGCCTGGAACATGACGTAAGCTTCCTTTCCCCTTATCTCGCCTACGATGAGGTAGTCGGGGTTCTGCCTGAACGATTCCTTTAGCAGTTCGAACATTGAAACCTCGCCGACGCCGCTGCTGCCGAAGGATGTTCTCGCAACGCCGGGTATCCAGTTCTCGTGCGGCAAAGAAAGTTCTCGCGTGTCCTCTATGCTAACGATTTTCGCTTCTTCCTTTATGAACAGCGAGAGCGTGTTGAGTATTGATGTCTTGCCCGTAGCGACCCCGCCTGTTATCAGCACGTTCGCGCCGTTCTCGACAACAAACCACAGGTAGGCGAGCATTTCCTCAGAAGCTGTCCCGAGCTTTATCATGTCAACAGGGTTGAACGGCGTTTCCCTGAACTTCCTGATGGAGAACGTGGGCCCTCTTGTCGTCACGTCGCTGGCTATTGACGCCTGCACTCGAGTGCCGTCAGGCAACGAGCCGTCCAGCAGGGGCTCAGCGTAGCTTATGTACCTGTCGCACCTCTCCGCAAGCTTCGTGACAAAATTTCTCAGCTTGTCAACGTCGCTGTAGACGATGCTTGTTTTTATTGAGCCGTATTTCTGGTGGACGATGTAAACGTTGACGGAAACCCCGTCGCAGCCTATGTCCTCTATGTAGGGGTCGTGCAGGAAAGGCTCTATCTCGTTGAGCCCGATGAAGTCGCGGTAGATGTAGTACATTATTTTTATCAGCTCGATGTCGCTCAGCTTGAAGTCGTACTGCTTCACCAGCATGTCTATGTTTTCCTCAAGGAATTCCAGGAGTTTCTGCTCGTTCTTCACGTCGCCGAGGCTCACTTTTATCACCTGGACAAGCCCCTCCTTCAGCTTCTCAAGTATGTTTTTCTCTTTGCTGGTCAGCCTGGGCTCTGTGATCTTGTAAACAAGGGAGTGCTCCAGGGGGTCCCATTTTATGTTCGCGTAGGAATAAGGCGGTATAAGAGGGTATATGACTCCCGTGCGCTTCACCTCTTCCGGCGACGGCAGCGTTTTCAAGGTTTTCACAGGAATGATGCCGAACTTCAGGCCTTCCTTGTTCCGCGCCTTTATGGCGTAAATCATCTCGGCCGCCCTTGAGTTAAATACAGGAGGTTTTTCACTTTTTGATATCTTCCTGTAAAGGGCTCCTCTCAGGCTTTTTATTTTGTCGAGCATCAGTCCACCTTTGACCAGACTTTTTGGTCAGATTTTTTTTTGATCAAACTTTTTTTCCAAAAAAGTTTGCTATTGGTTGCTTTCTTCGTCTCTTCCGAAGCGCGAGCCCCTTGAGCGGCCGATTTTCACAATGCCGCGGAAGCGCGCGCACGAAGGGCATACGTACATCTTCCTGCCGAACGTTGAAACAAATCTGCGGTCTATCTGTTTCCTCAGGACAGGGTCGGTAATCCTGAAGCTCTTGATAACGCTTATCGTTTTCCATCTCGGGACGCTTTTGCTGCAGTAACCGCACGAGACGGTGGATTCGTGTCCCTTTGACTTTGTGTGATGATATCCTCTTTTGTAAGGTGCCGGCATTTCTATCAACTCCGTTTTTATATATTCTATTGCCTGCCCTTATATAATAATTTAAGGTTAATTAAGAAATTGGGTTCATGGGAGCAGCGACATCAGGAAATATTGAAAAAATCCTCGGGGAGAAGGCGCCTCTTATTGACAGAACAATAGAAAAATACCTGCCGAAGAAATACAATGAAAAATCGATGGAGTTTACGTTTGGAAAGGCAAGATACCGCTTCAGCGCTGAAGCCGCGGACAAGGCACTGGCCGTTCCCGTATGGGACCTGCTTGGCAGGGGCGGCAAGAGGTGGCGCCCTTTTCTTTTTCTCACAACCTGCGAAGCGCTTGGCGGGAATCCTAAAAAATTTCTTGATTTCGTCGCGCTGATTGAACTCATACATAATGGGAGCCTTATCATTGACGACATCGAAGATAGCAGCGAATTGAGAAGGGGAAAGCCCTGCACGTACAAAATTTTCGGCACGGACACTGCCGTAAACGCCGGCAACTTCATGTATTTCGCACCACTTCTTGTCTTGCTAAAAAGTAAAATGCCTGAACAAAAGAAGCTCCGCGCCTACGAAATTTATGCGCAGGAACTCATCAATATCCATCTCGGCCAGGCCATGGACATTTTGTGGCACCGCGGGATTGCCGAGCCTGCTGGAGAGCAGGAATATTTGCAGATGTGCGCGTTCAAGACCGGCACATTAGCAAGGCTAGCCGCGAAGCTCGGCGCGCTGTGCGCCGGCGCCGATGAAAAAACAATGGAAACAATGGGCGCGCTTGCCGAATCCTTGGGCGTCGCTTTCCAGATACAGGACGATGTCCTCAACCTCACCGCCGCAAGCAACAAGGGCCAGTTCGTCAAGCATTATTTGGGCGAGGACATCCATGAGGGAAAAAGAACTTTGATGGTAATCCGCACGCTTGAAAAAGCTTCCGCAACCGACAGGAAACGCTTGGTAAAAATTTTAAGCATGCACACGTCTGACAAAAAACTTATTAATGAAGCCATAGCAATATTGAATAGATACGGCGCGATAGATTATGCAAAAGAACGCGCGAAAAGCATTGTGAAAAAGTCATGGGGCGAAGCTGACAAAATCCTCAGGTCTTCGCAGTCAAAGGATAACCTGAAAGCCCTGGTCAGCTTTGCAATAGAAAGGGAATTTTAATTCTTTCTCATCAATTATGGACTATGCGCATAGAGGAAACAAATTTCCCGCCGCCAGTCCTTGACATCCTGAAAAAAGAGCTGAGCATTCTGAATCCGCCGCAGGCTGCAGCGCTGAACGCCGGCCTGCTGGAAAGGAAGAACATTGTCGTCGCTTCGCCAACGGCGTCAGGAAAGACGATGATAGCTGAGCTGGCAATATTGAAAAACTTTCTCGCAAGCCGCGGAAAAGCGGTGTATATCGTGCCGCTGAAAGCACTGGCTTCGGAGAAGTACAGGGAGTTTGTCGGGAAATACAAGAAAATCGGCATGAAGATAGCGATATCCATAGGCGACCTGGACGGCAACGACACGTGGCTTGAAAATTATGACCTGATTATTGCAAGCAACGAGAAGATGGACTCGCTGCTCAGGCACGAGGCGAAGTGGGTTAGCAACGTCAGCCTAGTTGTATGCGACGAAGTCCACATGCTCAACGACGTATCGCGCGGCCCGACGCTAGAAATTGTCCTGACGCGGATGCGCGACATGTGCGACGCGCAATTCCTTGCCTTGTCCGCGACGATAAAGAACGCCGAGGAAATCGCCGAATGGATGAAAGCCAATCTCGTGAAAAGCGATTACCGCCCGGTGAAGCTTTACTACGGCGTCGCTTATCCTGATAAGGAAAAAATGGTTCTGGAATACGAAGGCAAGGGCGATTTCGTGCTCAGCGAAAGCGAGCCAGAAACGGCGCTGAGCAGGGACGTTGTTGCGCGCGGCAAGCAGGCGCTGTTCTTTGTTTCAACGCGCAGGAGCGCCGAGGCGGCGGCAGAAAGAATCGCAGAAGCCATTCACAAACATCTGGGCGATGAGGAAAAAGCGCAGCTGAAAAAAATATCCGACGAAGCCCTGCACGCCCTTCCCGGGCCGACAAAGCAGTGCAGGCGCCTGTCGGCATGCTTAGCAAAAGGCGCGGCGTTCCATCACGCCGGCCTTGTCGCAGCGCAGCGCACGATAATAGAGGACAATTTCCGCAGCGGCATTATAAAAATCCTGGCTGCAACGCCCACGCTTGCGTTCGGCATAAACCTGCCCGCGTGGCGCGTATACATACGTGATGTTAAGCGCTTCAGCGGTTATGGCTCTGATTACCTGCCGGTCCTTGAGGTGCAGCAGATGTGCGGAAGAGCCGGACGCCCTAAGTATGATACAGAAGGAGAAGCCATACTTGTCGCAAAGAACAGCTACGAGAAAAATGAACTGAAAGAGCGCTATGTTTACGGCGAGCCTGAGCCTATTTATTCAAAGCTTTCCGTGGAGCCCGTCCTGCGCATGCATGTTCTGGCTCTTGTCGCAAGCAAGGCGACGAAAAGCAAGTATGAACTCAGCGAATTCTTTGAAAAGACATTCTTTTCTCACCAGTACAAGGACGTAGACGAGGTGATGAAAAGGGTTGAGAAAGTCATCGCCGAGCTTGCCAGCTACGGCTTCGTGGAAACAGAAAAAGAGCCTTTCATGCTGCCGGATTTTGTCCCGGCTTTCGCGCTTGATAAAGATTATAAAGTTCAGGCAACCCGCACTGGCAGGCGTGTCAGCGAACTGTACGTAGACCCCGCATCGGCTTTCCACATTATAAGCAATTTAAAGCCAAGAACGGATTTTGAATTTCTTTCTGTTATCAACAAGTGCATGGAAATGCGGCCGATGCTGCGCGTGAAGAAAAATGAATACGAAGATCTGGAAAAAGAAATAGAGCGCTTCGGCATAACCACGCCGGACGTATGGGACGTCGATTACGAGGAATTCGCTGCCTTGTTCAAGACTTCATTGATGTTCAACGAATGGATGAACGAGGCGTCGGAAGAGCAGATGATGGAAAAATTCGGCATAGCGCCCGGCGAGCTCCATGTAAAGATAAACAACGCCGAATGGCTTCTCTACGCAGGGCGCGAGCTTGCTCTTGTCCTGGGCAGAAGAAGCATCGCCAACAGGATGAACCGGCTCCGCTTAAGGATAAAGCATGGCGTGAAGGAAGAGCTGCTCCGGCTGGTAAAGCTGCGCGGGGTCGGCCGCGTGAGGGCTCGCATGCTTTTCAGGAACGGCATAAAGAGCGCAGCTGACATCAAGAACAACTTTGAAAAGGCTGAGAATCTGCTGGGCAAAGGGGTTGCAAGGCAGATAATGGAAGAGGTAAAATCGCAATAAAAATTATGATAAAATATTTTATTAACTGACATCAATTCAGACCCGCTTTATTTTAGCATTCAGAAACCCGGGAAACATCGTTCTGAATATGACAAATTTTACAAGAAAACCTTCGCCAGCGTCAGCAGGACGCCAGCTCCGAAAAGCATTGCGGAACCTAAAATTACCTTCATCCTGATTTTCTTGTCCTTGATTTCCTTGAAGTAGAAAAGCCCCCAAAGAACGCCGACGAGCAGGGCAAGCTGCGTGAGCGGCGCGCCGATTGCAAGCCCCAGATAAGTTATTGCGTAGAGCGAGCTTAGCATAGCAACAGACCACATAAATCCGGAAATCATGCCCGGCTTCACCTGGTTTTTGACAACTTTTCTTACCTTCACCAGAAACAGGATTGACGATGCTGCAATTATGCCGGCGGCCATCGGAAACAGGAATTCGTTTATGCCTAAGTTGCTCAGCTTGAAAAGAAAGGCCGGTGCGCCGAAAAACAGTCCTGCAAAGAAGGCTGCGGCAAGCCCTTTATTGTCCGCATTTATTTTCTCTTTGCCCTGCGACACAAGCACAAGGCCGGCCAGAAATACAAGCACGCCAAAAGCGCCGAGCGCAATATTAAGCGGCTCCACGAAGAAAAATGTCCCTGAAAGGAACGTGATAATCAGCGGCATTCCTAACGGAATAGCCGTGCCCTTTGCGATGCCTATTCTTTCTATCGACACGATATGAAGCACGTTCCCGATATTCCACAAGATTCCTGCAAGAATGCCGAAATAATTCAAGGCAAAAGGAAACCCCAGCATGAATGTCAGCGCGACGCTTGTTCCTAAAATTCCCAGCGCCATGAACATGTTGTAGTGCAGCATGTTCGGATTTTTCATCCGCTTTAAGGGCACGAACTGCGAGCCCCAGAATAAAGCAGAAACAGAAGCCGCCGCCACGCCAAGAAGCAGGGACATAAGATTACATGCGCCGTCAGATTAAAAAGCTTGCCCACTATGTTCATTTGATTCGGGCCTGTAGTCTAGCTTGGTAGGATTCGGGCTTCGGGCAAACTTTTCCAAAAGTTTGATCAAAAGGATGAGCTTCTAAGAGCTCAAGGAAAAGTTTAGAACCAGTCCGTGGCGGGAGTTCAAATTGAACTTTTCCGAAAAGTTCAATCAAAAGGGAAAGTTCATGAAAATCTCCCCGGGCCCATTCAAACTTTGCTGCTCCAAAGTTTGATCAAACAAACTTCTTTGGAAAAGAAGTTTGATCAAGAAAATAATATGGTCTGGACAGAATCGCAAAGCGATTCTGGGCAGTGTGGTCAAAAGACACTACAAAACCTTCCTCCCGAAAGTGATGAATCCGGTGTGCACAATCTGGGAGGGACGGGGATGCGTGTAGTCGCTGACCTGCCAGTCGACCTGCTGCGTTGATATCGTTTTTATCTGCGCGAACTTGTTCTTTTCCAGCTCCTTCACAGCCCTTTTCTGCTGCTCGATGTGCGGTGAGTAGATGCAAAGCCATCCGCCGCTTTTCAGCGCTGTTTTGCATTTTTTCACCATCTTGTCCGCGTCAATCATGTCCAGCGTTATCATGTCCAGGTTTTTTTCCGTAAAGCGCTCCGCCGGCTTGTTTTTTATATTCACTGTGCCAGCAAGACCACAGAACTCTATGTTCCTTTTTGCGTTCTCGTAGAATTTCTTGTTCTTCTCGTAAGTTGTTACGGAGCCGCTGGGCTTTACGATATTGCCGAGGAATATTGACAGGAAAGCAGAGCCCGTGCCTGCATCAAGGCAGTGCCAGCCGCTGCTTACGCCTGTGTGCGCAGCTATCTGGCCGGCGTCCTTGGGCATGATTATCTGCGGCATCCTCTTTGCCTTGCGAAGCAAATCCAGTATGGTGGGTTTTAGCACGACAAATTCGTGGCCGGTGTTGCTTTTCAGAACCTGGCCGTATTTCTTTATTTTCGTAAGGTCAAGAAGACCGTAATTCGTTGAAAACTTCTTCTGCGCAATGTCGGCGATGAAAGAACGCTCGCCCAAAAGAAGAATCTTGCCCGACGGTTTTTCTTTTTTCATAAAAATCCCCTTAGCGCCATTACGATAAAAAGTATCGCGAGAACAGCGGAAATGACTATGGCAATTTTCACCAGCTGCGGGTCGTTGCCGAAGCCGAACGGGATGAAACCAATCACCCCGCCCACGGCGACCTTTCCGTCGCTTTTTCCTGTTAACGTGCCTACGAAAACAAGAAGGAATCCTAAAAGGATCATTGCGATGCCGATGGAAACTATATTTATCTCTGCCATGATTCTTCTATTTGCTGATAAGATTTTAAACCATGCAGGCAATTTTTATCATGCCTTTAAGGAAAAACGGCTGCATTGAAGGCGTCACCTTTGCTTTTGTAAGGAAAGGGAAAATACTGGCTGAAATAAGAAACAGGAGAAACCGTTCAGAAATCATGATACCTTCAGGAATAATAGAAAAATCTGATGCAAAGAATGGCGACTACAGGATAGCTGCGCTGAAAAGGGAAATCAGGGAAGAAATGAATGTTGATGCAGAGGAATTCGTTTATCTTGGAAAATGCAGGCTGAGGACACGCCCTCTGGTCATGCATGTCTTTCTTATTAAAAAATGGAAGGGAGAAATACCAAGCCATACAGTGGAAAACGGAAAAAAAGATTCAAGGCTGGTTTGGTTCCCGCTTGACGAGAGGTATTTCGTAAGGTACGGCTCGAATTTCACCTGCAGGAAAGTCCTTGAATACCTGAAAGCTGGATCGTCATCAAAGAAATAATTTCGCCTGATTTCTTTGCTTTTATTTCCCGAACCTTCGTTTTCGCTGGGCGTATTCTTCCAGGCTTGCTGTAAAATCTTCTTTCGTTATTTCAGGCCATTTCTTGTCCAGGAAAATTAATTCCGAGTAAGCTGACTGGAAAGGAAGGAAGTTGCTTAACCGCTTCTCTCCGCCTGTGCGGATGATCAAGTCGGGAAAAGGGTGGCCGTTGGTGTATAAATGCTGCTTTATTATTTCTTCGCTCAGTTCCGCCGGCTTTATTATTCCTTTCATGCCTTTCTTCAGTATTTCCCGCAGGGCGTCCACAAGCTCCTGCTGGCCGCCGTAGGCAACGGCTATGTTCAGGCAGTGCTTCTTGTATTTCTTCGTTTTCTTTTCCACTTCCTTTATCTTGTGCTGCAGCCATAGCGGAAGCAGCTGCGTCCGTCCGATGAAGCGCACGTTTATTTTTCTTCTGTTCACGACGTGATCCCTGTTTTTCATGATGTTGTCAGCCTCGCTGCCTATGTAATGGAGAATCAGTTGCAATTCCCTTTTCGGCCTTTTCTTTAGATTTTCCAGGGAAAGCGTGTAAGCCGTCAGGTATTTTATTTTTGAATCGCATGCCCATTCCAGAACCTCCCTGGATTTCTCAAGGCCGTATTTATGGCCTTCCCACGGCGTTTTCATCAGCTGCTTGGCAAAGCGCCTGTTGCCGTCAAGGATTATTCCGACATGGAGGGGTGCTTTCATGAGAAATCACACTGTTTTGGACATCTTATATTTGTTTTGGGCGGTTCCTGCAAATAATTTTAGTTACGATACATTTTAAAAGCAAGGTTTTTAAGTGTTAAGCGATTGCATGCCTGAAATCATCGTCTTTCTCGCTGTTCTCGGCTCAGCTGCAGCAGGATTGTGGGACCTGAAAACCACGGAAGTGCCTGATGAGATACCGGCGCTGATGATCGTCGCGGGAATTTTATATTGGTTCGTGAGCGGCGTGAGCACAGGCGATGCGCAGCCTTTTCTTGTTTCTGTTGTTTCATCCGCTTTTATAGGGGCGGCGGGTTATGCCCTGTACAAGGCGGGAAAATGGGGGGGTGCCGACGCCTTCATTTTTTCAGCCATAGCAGCAATGGTGCCTGTCTACAACGGCCGCTTGTTCATCTTAGACTACGCGATGAATTTCATAATCGTGAGCGGCGCATACCTTCTTCTTTACACGGCGGCGATCGGCGTGATGAACCCTTCTGTCTTTTCTTATTTCAGGAAAGACCTGAAGAAAACGTGGCTTTACGTTCTGGCTGTTCCCGCCGTATATTTCCCGGCAATATACCTCGCAGGCGCCGTGAATTCCTTGACAATATTCTACGGCGCATTGCTGGCGTTCCTCGTGTTCTTCTGGCGCTACGCTTTCGTCATTGAGGAGAAAATATTCAAGAAAAAGATTGCTGTCTCAAGGCTGAAGCCGGGCGATGTCCTGGAAAAAATGGTATGGCGCGGCCTGACAGCCGAGGAAATAAAGGAGATAAAGAGGAAGGAGAAGTACGTCACCGTCAAAGAAGGCGTGCGTTTTGTTCCAGCCTTTGCGATAAACCTGGTAATCACCCTTCTGTACGGAAATATCCTGCTCATGGTTTTCGGGCTTTAGGAACGCGCGGTAACAGAAACGCTTTCATACTTGACAGGACATAAGTGATTTGAGATGATAATCAGTTTCCCGAAGAATGTCATGGTTGAAAAATCCGTGAAAGGGAAGGCAGCCGGGATGCTTTCACAGATGCGTCTGGGCGACAGCTGCGCTATTTTATGCGATCCCGACGTGCAGAAGATTATAGGCAATGACGTAAGAAAAGATCTCTCTTCTTCTTTCACCGCGGACATCATCAGCCCGGAATCGCTGGAAAAAAAACATCTGGAGAAGCTGGCGAAGCAACTGGGAGACTACGATTTCCTGATAGGCATGGGCGGCGGGCGCGCCATGGACATAACAAAATATTCTGCGCATCTCGCCGATACCGAGTGGGTCGCTTTCCCGACGATACTGAGCCAGGATGGCATCGTTTCATCCAACGCTGTGATCAGCGATGGCGGCCGCAAAACCTCGGTATGGTGCAAAGAACCCGCGGCGATCATTGCCGACATAAATACAATAAAGCGCGCGCCTTACAGGTTCATAGCGGCGGGCGCGGGGGACCTTCTTTCCAATATTTCTGCCGTCGAGGATTGGCGCATTGCCGGCGAAGCGGGCAAGGAAAATTACAATCCGGTTACAGCCAGGCTGTCGCTTCTTGCTGCTGAAGCGGTGATGGAAAACCCTGAAAAAATCAGAAATAAGGACGCCGGGGGGCTGGAAATTCTGTTCTGGTCGCTGATGCTGTCGGGCTTCTCCAAGAACATGCACGGTTCGTCGCGGCCGACATCAGGCAGCGAGCATTATTTTGCGCATGCATTGGAGCAGCTAGGCAGCAGGGCGCTGCACGGCGAGCAGGCTGCTTTGGGCGCATTAGTATCCGTATTCCTGCAGAAAGGCGACTGGCTGAAAATCAAGGCAGTGATGGAAAAACTGGGCCTGCCGGCAACGGCGAAGGATGCAGGCATGGAAAGAGACATGGTCATAGAAGCGCTGATGCTCGCGCCGAAAATCCGCGACCGCTACACGGTTCTGGACAAGTATGATATCACGAGGAAGCAGGCTGAGAATATTTTGCAGAAGGTCGGGATAATCTGATGGAAGAAAAACATCTTATTTTTATTTCCGCATTGCTTGCCGAGGTTTCTATGGCTTTCTATGTGATTCTCATATTCTCGTTTTTTGGCAACCTCGGCGGGATGGGCTTGCTTGAAAGCCTGCTGACAGGGTCTGTCCTTATGTTCATAATTCCCAACATTGCTGTTTACTATTTTTATAGGAGCATCGAACTGAGCAAAGTGAAAACCGAAGAAAGGTACAAGTTTTATCTGACTGTAATTGCCTGTTATCTAGCTGCTTTTCTTGTATTCAATTATTTCAGCAACACTTTGCTGGCAAAGGTGGTGCTGTCGTATTTTCTGATATTCCTCATTTTATTTGTCATAAATTTCAGGTGGAGAATAAGCCTGCACGCCGCAGGTATAGGCGCAGCCTCGATGATTCTGTTTCTGAATAATTTCGTCATTCCTGCACTGATTTTCTTCGCACTAACGCCCTTTGTTTACTGGCTGAAAATGAGTCTTAGATCCCATGGAATTTACCAGATGCTTACAGGAAGCATCGTTTCGTTTATCGTCAGCTATGCTGTTTTCGTGCTTCTTTAAAATAAATTTAGAATAAAGACAATTTTAATTCTCTTATTTCCCCAGCTTTCTTCTTCCTTCCTTTTTCACCGCCTGCACGAATTCTTCAAGAAGCTGGAGGGGGTTCTTTGTTCTTTCTGCAGCTGTTCCGATCTGGACCCAGTCAGCGCCTGCTTTGACAATCTCAGCAGCCTGCCTTGGCGTTCTTATGCCCCCTGCGACCAGGTAAGGAATATCTATTGCTCTTTTCACTGCTGAAACCATTTCCGTTGGCACAGGTTCGTAAGCGGCGGAGCCGGCATCGGTGAATATTATCCTGTGCCCGCTGAACTGCGCTGCCAGCGCAAGCGCCGCAGCAATGTTCGGCTTGCTGCGCGGAACGAGGTTCGCGTCTCCGACCCATCCTACCGTGCCTCCGGGCTCGACAACTATGTAACCGATTGGCAGCGGCTCTATCTGCAGCTGTTTTATCAGGGGCGCTGCCAGCGTTTGCGCATGCGAAATCCAGTAGGGGTTCCTTGAGTTGAGCAGTGACATGAAATAAATGGCGTCCGCGAACGGCGTTATGGTGCCGATATTTCCGGGAAAAAGGACAACTGGCACGCTTACCTTTTCCTTTATCGACTTCGTCACGGTGTCAAGCAGTTTTCCCTGCGCGCCTATGCTCCCGCCCACGGCGATTATGTCAACGCCAGCCTCGTGCGCAGCCATTGCTGTATCTACAGCCCTCGAGGGATTGGGATAATCCACCGGGTCGATGATTATGGATATTATCCCCCCGTCCTTTTCTATCTTCTCAAGAATGTATTTCTCAACTTTTCCCGCCAAAATCGTCACCGTCCATCAGTCCTTTCTCTGCTATCTCAAAATCCGAATAACCTTGTTTAGCCATTTGAAGGTATTTAATCGTTTCTTTCAAAGCCGTCCTTGTGTCGTATTTCGGTTCAAATCCGATAAGCTTTGCGTTGTTCATTGAAATCCTTCTGTTTCTCGTCAGGCGCTCAATGCTCGACCTCATCATCGTCAAGCTCGGCCTTTTGCCCCTGACCCTGCACCAGCCTTCGTAAACAGAAGCAGCAAATTTCATCGCAATAACCGGCACGTGCTTTCCCGTCATTTTTGTTTTCATTTCCTCGCACATCATTGTGTAGACCTCCTTGTACGCAGGAACGTCCTTTGTTGCAACGTGAAATATCCTGCCCGCCGCCCTGCTGTTTCCTTTCACGGAATTAAGCATGTCGGCGGCGTCCTTGATGTACGCGAGGTGAAATTTGTTCTCACCCGAGCCTATTATAGGGTATCTGTTTTTTGCCGCCTGGAATATCTTGTACCATATGTAATTTGGCCCTATTATCACAGGCGCCCTGACAATTGTGCAAGGGACGCCGGAACCTGTTACAAGTTTTTCCGCTTCTGCCTTGGATTTTTCGTATAGCGTTTTCGGATTGTACCCGCCGTCTTCTTCAGCAATTACGGCGTCGCCGAGGGCGCCGCACGATCCCATGAATACCAGATGCTTCGTCCTGTGCTTTATGCAAAGATCAACGACATTGCGCGTGCCCTCAACGTTTATTTCGTACATCTCCGGGTTTGACTCGTCCAGCTCGGCGGCAAGGTGGTATACGACATCGCAGGGGAACGCCTTTTCCAGGGCTTTTTTGTCGCGCACGTCGCCCGTGACAAAAAGCACCTTGTCTATGAGCTCGTCTTCCATCTTGCGCGAGAAAACAGTTATTTCATGCCTTTCTCTGAGCAGCCTTACAAGCAGGTGCTTTCCTAGAAACCCTGTTCCGCCCACTACCAGAATGCGCATACCAAGAATAAAAACGCAATCAATAAAAAGAGAATCCGGTTTAAAAAGACTGTTTGTTGCCAAGACGGAGGCAGCGCCTGCGGAAGAACATATTATTTATTCAACAACCACAGGCATCCTGTCCAGCATTTCCTTCAGCACGCTTGTCAGCTGGTCCAGCTTCCGCTCAACAGAATCCATCCTTCTTTCTATGGGCGTTGTATCAGGGACCTGTATGTAGCGAATCTTGTTGCTGATGTTCGCGGAGAACTGCTCGAATTCATCTTTTGTGACAAGCTCCGGGACCTTCCTGTCGAGCGCCCTGGCGAATTCTTCCAGCCGCCGCGCAATTATCGGGGTTATTTCTGATTCAATCACCGCCGGCCTTTCCTTGTACAGGCCGCTCATTTTCATTTCAGCATCCTTCACTTTCTTCTCAAGCGAAGACCTGTAGGCGCTCTCGTCCTCCAGGAGCTTTCTGATTTCTTCCAGCTTCTTTGTCTCGTCTTCCAGGGTTTCCATCCTTCTTTCAATATCAATAAGGTTTCTGCCGCTGATTTCTTCTTCTATCTTGTCCAGCCTCTTGTGCACCGCCGCGACATCCGTGGCTTCCACCTTCCTCAGGCGCTCCTCAAGGTCCTTGTCAAACTGGTGCATCCTTTCTGTTGCCTTGTTGTCAAAATCCGTGAGCTTCTCGGTCCTGTTTTTGTCAAATTCGCCGGTTTTGCTGGAAATCTCCAGCTCTACGCGGTCCAGTTTCTTCCTCAGCTCGTCGGCCGTCTGCTGTATCCTGGAAAAGTCCTGGCTTGCCGCGGCCTGCAGCCTTTCCTCGAATTTTCCCAGCTCCTCCTTCACGTGCCTTTCAAGCTTGCCGAGCCTTTCCGGGCTTGAAGAAGCCTTCATGTATTCCACGTGCTTCTTCAGTTCGCTGACGTCTCCGGCAATTTTGGCCTTGTGCTCTTTCAGCTCGCTTATATGCGGCGAGTAGTCCGGAACTGATTCGACATGCGATTTGATTTCACGCAGCTCGTCCTTCATCTCCTCGACATCAGTTGCGATTTCATTCATCCTTTCCTTGACGTGCTCGGGCATCTCCGACGATTTTACCTCGCTTTCAAGCCTGTTCATCTCGCTCTTGACGTGCAGGGCTATCGCCTTTATTGCCTGCTCGATTTCCCGCTGGTTTGACATGTTTTTTCTCCTTTATCAAAGTTGAAACGATAGTTCGGTTTCTTTATCAGGATGGAATGCTTGGCTTGATTTTTTTCTTTTCTAAGTCGGGAGTTTATGTACCATTTTGCTTAAATTCCCTTCGTTCTTGGTTACTTATTTTTCAATATCATCTGGACTTCTTCCAGGATGCTTTTTTCTTCGTCGCGCGGCTTTGTTCTTTCAACCCGCGTCAGTACTTTCGGCGCTTTCTCAAGCCTTTCAATCCTTTCGTGCAGCTTGGATATTTCCTTTTCGTAGTGCTCTTTCAGCTCGCTTATTTTTTCTTCCCTGCCGTCGGCTGTTTCAGGGGCTTCTGTTTTTTCTTCGACGCCATGAGATTCCGTTTTTGCTTCCAGGATGCGCACCCTCTCTTCAATCCTGCTTGTTTCCGTATCCTGCGACAGCGAAAGCTGTTCCTCTATGCGGCTGAGGCGCTCGTTGATGTCGGGAGAAACAACAGCATGTATTGCCGCTTCCTCTGTTCCTGATATTCCTTCCCTCATCTTTGTGTTTTCCAGTTCTATCAGCAGCAGCAGGTCCTCAAGCTCCTGTATGCGCTCCTTCATGTCCCCGAGAGTTTCCATGCGGTCTTTTCCTTCAATAATAACCGGCTCTTCATCGCCTTTCTGCTCTGTTTGTTTTGCCCCGGAATGTTTCTGCTGCGGCTGTGCCGGTTTGGGCGGCTGGGCCTGCAGTTTTGTTTCTATAGAAGTAAGGCGTTTTTCCGTGGCGGAGTAAATGTTCCTGAGCGCGTCCTCAAGCCTTCTGATGCGCTTTTCCATTTCGTTGAGGTCGGGCATACTATTTATTTATCAAAGGGGGTATTTTAAGTTTGGGAGATTGCTTCGCTTCATGCTTATCCTGAGCCACGCCAGCCAGAAAATAATAACAGCGGTTATCAGCCCCCAGCTCCACACCACGGCGTGAACCAGAGCAAAATTAGCGATATCAAAAGTGACGACGTACCAGAAAATGAACCATATGCGGCCGATATTTACAAGATAAATAACCGGCGCAAGCAGCAAAAAGCCCTTTATTTTCGTGCGCAGCGGCAGCTCCGTGGCAAAAATGAGCGCGAACAAAGCAAGAACAGATTTCCATCCGACGCAGTCCCAGTTTATCAGCGCGCCCCAGCTGCCGTTCTTGACGGCAACGGAAATCACGTTCCCGTAGGCAGCGGGACTGAAGCCTGTTGCCGCAAGCAGTGAAAAGACAATATTGTACGTTGTATCTATGAGCAATCCTGATTGCCACCCTGTCAGAAGCAGAAAGTAAAGCGGTATAGCAAAAATATTGAACTTGGCAATAAAGCGGAATAGCGGGTAGTATTTATTCTTCCGGAATTCGTTAAAGACGGAACGGAAAGTTCTGCCCTTAATTCGAGATGCAATACTGACTTTACTTTTCTTGTTTCCAAAGAAGCCGCCTTTTCCTTCCGCCTTATTTCGCCTAAATCGGCGGCTTCGATTTTCATTAACGATCCTTTTGATCAAACTTTTTGGAAAAGTTTGTTTCATATCTTTGCTTATAATCGCCCAGCCACGAGATAAAGTTTTTCTTTATCGCGCCGTCCACTGCGGCTTTTTCCGCGACCAGGAAGTCACCAACCTTTTTTACCGCAACAGAATCTTTTTCCAGGACAGGAACGTCAGCATCTTCCGTTTTTTCGGCAATGATTGCTTTCGGCATTTTTTTTGCAACAGCAGCAACATCAGCCCTTTTATCAACGATTACAATCTTATCCCTCACGTCCGCGCCGGGCTCGTATTCAACGAGGATGTAATAATCCTTTTCCAATCCGGCGGGCAGAGTTTCCTTCTTCATGACAGGCCTGCTTTTTGCTATAATGCCGGATATTTTCTTTCTCAGTTCCTCTTCGCGCTTCAGTTCGTAGCCGAGCTGCTTCATTTTCTGCTCCAGTTCTGCTATTTTCTTCCTAAGCTGGGCATTCTCCTTTTCATAGCGTTCTACCTGTTTTCTCAGCTCTAGAATTGACTTGGAATCAACAAGCCTTGAGACAATCCTTGTATCTTTCCTCTCTTCCGGCGCCAGCATTTTCAGCGCCTGCTCTATGTTGCTTGCCTCGCCCTTTAACAGCAATTCTTTGACGTCGCCTTTCAGTTCCGCGAAGCCTTTCCTTTCAAGGATAGTGTCTATTTTTTCCAGAAATGAAGAGAAATGTTTTTTCGCTTCCAGAGCCGCAGCCAGAGCGTCCTGCTCGTGGTCGTTTGCAAAGGAAAATTTTCTGGTCAGCGTTTCTTTTTGTTCAACAGCCATGTTTTCTTTCGGCACATGAATTCTTGCGCCAAATGTCGCGGCTATTTTCTTCACGAAGTCCGGCGCGCTTTTCTTGTCCGTGGCGATGATGAGCGGGTCGCCTTTGCTCACAATATAGTCGCAGACCGCAGAGAACGAAAAGTCCTTTCTGCTGGCAACATCAGCAAGCGATGAATCTATGTCAAGCAGCGCGACAGCCGTGGTCGTGCCGGGGTCTATGCCGACGATGAGCTTCCGGATGGGGATCACTGAATTAAATTGTCCTGAATGGCTTTAAAAAATTAAGCTGTTTAGTACTGCTGATCAGTATGGGAAGCCTTCAGAAGCTGGAAATGCGCCAAATAGCGCGGGGTTATACTAGAGATCCTGCAGGATTTATTAAGAGGATGCTCGAGAGCGGAAGGGCAACAACTGAGGATTCAGGCACTGTTATTGCAGGTCGGTTGGGTCTCTATATGCTGCCAGCGGGAACCGACCCCAATGAGATAATCTCATGGCTTGGGCGCTACAAATCGTTATTCCAAGGAATAAATGCAAGGGGAAATATAAAGGGCCCTGTCATCTCTGGAGATTCTGGAGTGAAAGTTCAGATAGTCAGACCCGCTCGCGTCGAGAGAACACGATATACGTTCGATGTCGCAAGTGATGGTGACGGTTTGTATCACATTTCGAATCCTGCATCCGCTTGAAAACCTTCTCCTTATCTTTCTTCTTCGGTCACTTCGCCCCCTTAATCAGCACGTTCGCCCCGAACTTCCACACCAGAATCTCTCCGCCCTCAATGAGCTTGCCTTTTAATTCGTCGGGTATGGGCACCTCGCTCATATCGTAGGTTTCCAGATCCATCAGCTGAACGTTGTTCCCGGTTATGGCCACGACCTGCATGGACTTCTTCTCGACGATGGGAACGTCGACCTTCGCGCTGCCAGGCTTGACAATGATGCGCTTGATGCCGTCGAATATGCCTACCGCCGTCAATCTTGCTTTCGCCGAGCCGTGCTTGCCTGCCTTGCTTATCTGCACGTCCTCGACCCTGCACGGCGCTTCGTCGATGAGGATGAATCCGCCTTCCTTCAGGTCCTTTATCTCTGTAGAGCGCTTTTCCATATCAATCACATATTAAGGAGAAAAAGTCATCTTCAGTTTTATTCCAGAATTAAGGATTATATACGGCATTTCAATTACTCCAGCTTCCTGACAACAAACAGCACGTCGTTTTTCATCACAGTGCGGCGATTGGCGTGCTTTGAGATTTTGACGGCTTTCTCCGCTATTTCCAGGCCGAATTCTTCCACGGCATCCCTCAATTCCTCAACGGCTTCCTTGGAAATGCGCCGCGCGCCCGCTTTTTTGGCGATGCGCTCAAAGGGATAAAGAGGAAGTGTCATGACAACACTCTAAATTAATGGCAACGCAGGTATAAATTCGTGATCGGCATCAGTCATCAAGCCAAGCAGTCGCGTTTATCATTAATCCGATTGCAGAAAAAACTGCTGCGTATGCCAAATCAGAAGGCACTGTGTCGGCGTTTCCTGACAGGTATCTGAAGACAGCTTTCCCTGCTAATACGGTAGCAGTCGAGTAGAAAGCAAAAGAGCCTGCATAAATAAATGGTTTTCTTTTTACATCTTTCCAACGCGAGGACGATATTTCCTTTAGGTGTTCTAATCTTCCCCTGAACTCTGCCATAATCCTCATGACGCAGCAAAGTTTTTATTTCAGCCTGCGGAGGAAACGGTACGTTATCTTCGGGTTGAACCAGACCGCGGCGAAACCTGCGACCACAACGAGCCAGTAGGAGATGAAGCGGTCAAGGATTATGGCGGAACCGGCTATGTGCTGCGTCAGCCCCAGCTGTATCAGGGCCAGGATCATGCCGCCCTCCACCAGGCCCAGGCCCCCGGGCAGCCACGGCACAGCGGACAGGACAAGAAATACTACCCAGATGAGCACGACGACCTTGAATGAGACCACCTGCCCCAGCGCAAGCAGGACAAGCCACATCCGCGCAAACTCCAGGAACTTCATGGATATGGAAATACCAAGCACTGAAAACATGGTCTTCTTGTCGCTGCTCAGCTCATGGAACGAGCCGTAGAAGCGGGCGGCATAATCCCTCTCTTTCAGCACGCCGAACTTCGGTATCTTTGAGACCGCCCCGACAACGCTGTCAAGCCACTCCCTGTTCGTGCACACCTTGATGAAGACCAGGGTAAGGAATGCGGAGACTGCCAGAAAGACAAGCACTGCCGGTGACAGCTCGCCAGGTATGTCCTTGTAAAGGAAGAACACAGAAGCTATCACCACTATATATAGGGAGATGACTTCGGCAAGCACGTCCACAGCAATCACGGCAGAGCCCTTTTCAGGGGTGATTTTATCCTTCATCATGTAGATTTTGACAGGCTCGCCGCCAAGGCGGGCTAAGGGCGACAAAAAGCCCACGAACATGCCGACCAGCGAGGTGTTGAATGCCTCCAAAAACCCCAGGCGGGCGTATTTCCTGGATATTACCATGAGCCGCAGGGCCGTGAACGCAAGAAGCAGCGCCTGGATGGACACTGCTATGGCAACAATCCCGAAATTTGCACCCGCCAGGGCCGCCAGAATCTGCTGCAATCCAAAGAATTCAGCTATGAAAATAATCATGGCTATGCCAAGAACGAGCAGGGCAGCTTCGAGCATGCTTGGATAATTGAAAGCAGCGTTTTAAACGATATTGTAGGTTAACAAACCATAATAGCGATAGTGTTGCAGGAAGCGTGCTGTAATGTGCCTGTTGCGTAATTGTTGTTTTATTCATTGCTATCTAAATAACTTTCTATTTCAAGAATTGTCTTTACAAGAATCTTCGGATAAGCATCTGGTTGGAATAGTGTCGTTATCATTTCTTTTTGTTCATCGTTTAGCACAACAAGATAAACATATTGTGCATCTCTTAATTTCAATGCGTGGAAGACCATTGAGTTCATTTCATCTCTTTCTGAATCATCTTCCATGCGGTCAATATAAGCATCTAACCTGAGAAAAAATTCTTTGGCTTTTTCTGGACTATTAAATTTTTCTTTGAAAGCCTTTTCTGTTTGTGTCGTAACTCGGGCTTTCATTCCGTTATTACTCAAATGATCTAAGAACTTGAGTAGGATTAGTCTTTCACGACAACTAATTTCTCGTCTTTTGAGTTGTGCAAGTACAGAAGAATGGGGGAAAAATTCTCTCACCGTTGCCATTACTCATCACGTTCATCCTCAGGCAACGCTTTCATGAGCCACTCAGACGGCATGCCCTCTAATTCTTCCCATTCCACGCGGAATACGGGATTGAAAATTTTTTTTACGGCAAAGCCTTTGTGGTTTTTAAACTGAGCCCTAATCTCGTCTGGTAATTCTTGAATCTTATATACTTCATAGCCAACTAATCCCATATCACTCACCTCACTTTAATTATATATAAATGCTTGTCGCCAAGGGTAATAAAGATTTGTGTCCCAGTGTAATTGCCGTGTAATTCTGACCACAAAGTAAGAAAAGATTGAATACTTGCTGTTAATTAGCACCTAAAATTATTTAATATCAAGCTGATAGGGTCAAGTGTCCGAATCGTCATCGTGCATATTTGTAGGTGCTACTGGTAGTGGTGGTAGGGCTGGTATAGCGCTAGTAGCGCAGGTCAGGAACTAAATGTCAGACAAGACCGCTCAGGCATGGTCTAACGGCTTTCGGGTTTATTACAACTACATCCGTCCGCACACGGGCTTAGACGGGCTGACACCAGCACAGGCAAGCGGTCTTAACCTACCGCTTGAACAGAACAAGTGGCTGAGCCTCATAAAAATGTCAAACCAGCCACAAATTGAGGCATCAACAAACGTGCAACAGGGGTGAAAAACAGCAAAAAATCAACACTTCCTGCAACAAAGCCATAATAGCATGGTTTTTTATATTTAAACCCTAAAAATACCGAAACCTTTAAATACTTTACGCCATAATGTTACCTTTTGTAATATTCCCGTAAATTTTCACTTTTTAGGAGTGAATGGGAATAAAGTGGGTTGTGGCTTGCAGTTACTAACCTACTTATTGAAGCAAAGGTGTGAAAAATGGGATTAGAAAGCGGAGATTTGTCAGGAGTGCCGGTAATACGAAGCCTGGAAGAAATGAAGAGATATCTGGCGGAGGGTTCACATCGCGAACCTAGCGATGCTATTGCCGGTGCTTTATTAGAGTTTGTTCTAAACCAAGGTGCAGACCCTGCGCATTTGAGGATTGCTTATGCGGGTGGCGCTACAGACGCAATAGGTTCATTATTGGAAGCTCGAGATCAATATAATAAAAGGTGATAATCAATGGCAGCAAAATGTCCTGAATGCGGTTCAAAATACTTTTACGAAGATCCTGAAAAAGCGGAGAAGGTCTGCGCGAAGTGCGGTCTTGTTATTGAGCACAGCATGGTCGACACGGGCCAGGACTGGCGCGCCTTCGACCACGACCAGAAAGTCAAGCGCGCAAGAACAGGCGCTCCGCTTACGCACAAGCGTCATGACAAGGGTTTGACTACAGAGATAGGCAAGGGAGCAACCGAGCTTTTCAAGGTCCCGGCTAAAAAGCGCTCCCAGTTCTTCAGAATAAGAAAATGGCAGAAGCGTTTGCTTACAAGCAAGGACAGGAACATGTCCTTTGCCCTGTCGGAGCTCCAGAGGCTTGTTTCCTTCCTGGGCCTGCCGAAGACGCTTCACGAGGAAGTCGCGAACCTCTACGAGAAAGCCCTGCAGAAGGGCCTTGTTCGCGGAAGAAGCATTGAAAGCATTATTGCCGCTTTAGTTTATGCGCTCGCGCGCGAATACGAGACGCCAAGGACGCTGACCGAGATTTCACAGGCATCAGGTATAGGCAAGCGCGAGCTTGGCAGGACTTATCGTTACATCTCGCGCAAATTGAGCATCAGAATTCTCCCGGCGAGAGCGGAAACATACATACCGCGCTTTTCCTCGATGCTGAAGCTTTCCGACCGCGTCCAGATGCGCGCAATAAAGATACTGAAAATCGCCAAGGAAAAGGACGTGATAAGCGGCAAGGGCCCTACGGGTTGCGCTGCCGCTGCTATTTACATAGCCAGCGTGCTTGAAGGTGAGCGCAAGACCCAGCGCGACGTCGCTGACGTAGTCGGTGTGACAGAGGTCACCATACGCAACCGCTACAAGGAGATGGCCGAGGCGCTGGACATTGAGGAAGAGGTAGAGCGCAAAGCCAAGGAAGAGGAGAAGGCCGAGGTTTGAAGCCCTTTTCTTATAAGATGGAAATTTATGAAACTAAGATTGCTAGCCGAAGAAATAACAAAAGCAGAGACTATTGAATACTTAGCTGAAGGTGTAAGAAGAGTCGTTCCTGTTCATTTAGATTTTTCGGTAATCGGTGAAAGATATTCTAAAGGTAATGTATGGATGTGCAATTTACATCATATAGGTATTAAATTCGTGCCTCCAAATTTAGACGAATACCTGTTAATTCTAACGCATTCACCATTTTCTTACAGGAGGAAAGATATCTCCGATCGATTTGAATGGATTGGGAACGCCCACGAAATTAGCTATGCTGGATTATGTGATAATGAAAGTAGAATTCTCATCGTTGGCGGAGACAATTCTCCGAGTAATGGTAATGTTAAGGTTGCTAGCCATGAAATAGCTCATGCAGTTTTAGGTTATCCCGTAACTTGGGATTTTGAATCTATTCATTGTAAAAATTTTATTGGTAGCAAAAGATGTGTAATGAATACCGTACAGGAAGTAGGTCAGGGAGTAGGTAGAGACCTCGAAGAATTGTACTTAGGGTTTTGTCAGCCATGCACCGATGCAATGAAAGAAGTTGAAAAAAATAAATTCACTCCAAAATCCTGACGTCATCCACGACGCCGTGATTTTTACATCTGCAATTTCTCTATTCTCAAAATCAGATTCGGGTCAGGGCACAATTTCAGGTATTTTTCTCTTTGCTCTATGCTGGCAACGCCGGGGAAATCTCCCTTCATTCCATGCATGTCCGCGATTACCTGGAAATGAAGGTGCTCGAACCACTGGCCGTTAACACTAAAATTGCCTATCTCCCCGATAGCTTCGCCCATTTGGATTTCCTGCCCTTCTTTTCTGCCTTCCAGAGACTCCTCGCTTAGATGTCCGTAAAGCGTGTAAAATACCGTGCCGCCAAGCTCATGCTGCAGGATTATTGTAGGACCGTAATCGCCGTGTCCTCTGTTATTGTGGAAGCTGTGAACAGCAGCGTCAAGCGGCGAGAATATTTTTGTTCCGGCAGGCAGGATCACGTCGATTCCAAGATGAATTGTCCTTTCGGCAAAAAGGCTGCTGTGCCTGTAAATTGTCCTGTCCTCGTTGTATCTGCCAATGCCAACTGCCGCATTGTTTAGCCGCAAGGTTTCTTTCACGCATCTGTCAAATTCTTCGGCAGATCTTATGTCTATTTTCCGCAGCTCCTCATTGTCTTCAGTGAAATCGAAAACAAATATTTTCTCTTTGTTTAGGTCAAAAGAAATTACTCTGCCTATTCTGTCTTTATTTCTTCTCAGAATTTCTTCCAGCATTTTCTCACCTCGGTAGAAACCAGACGTTAAGGTCTTCGTAAGGCCCTTCCACTTCTACGTCCCTGTCAGCGTCTATCCTGCAGTGCCTGTTCAGCCTTCCTGCGTATCGAAAGCCAAGGTTCGCTGACTGCTGGTTGACGCCGCGCGAACAAGCCCTGTCCTCTTCGAAAATAAGGTGAATGTCATTGCCGTATCTTCCAAGAAGCTCGTTTACAAGCGTGGCAACGCATGCCTGGTTCAGTCCGTTGCTCCTGTGACTAGGATCCGTAGCCTCGTCGCTGAGCTCGCTTATTCTCAGCAACCCTCTGCTTGTTTCGATCTCTGCTATTTCTGCTATTGCAACGGAAACAATGCTCCCGGAACCATGTCTTGCTAAAGCTACTATAGAAGTGGGTGTTTCGACCAATTCTGCTACATTTTCTTCAGTGAGAGGAAAAACGTAGTCTCTGTAAACTGCCTGGTAAAGCCTGAAAAGTTGCCTTATGTCCCCGTCACTTCTTATTCCAAGCTCTGTTACGTAGCCTCTTTCGGAAGCCTTTGAAAACGGGTCTCTTGAAGTAGCTGTTCTTAGCGATTCAAAAACTATTTCATCCTCTTTCAATACCGCATTTCCCTGTTCGATTCTTCGGGCGGAGTTTTCTCCGAAATATTGAACCCCGTATCCTTGCCATTCTCCGCTTAAAGGAATGTATTCCGTCTCAAATCCCCGGCTGTAAAAATTTCCCAGCGGAGAAAAGCAATTTGGTTTTCTTATTCCAGACGATGCCAAGCATGTTCGTTCTGCTAATGGATATCTTGTTACGAATCTGAGCGTTATTCTGGATGCATATCTCCAATCTCTTACGATTCTTGCTTGTTCTATGAACGGCATAGCTCCATCAGAATGTTCAAGAACAGTTGTGCAGAATCCTTTCACCCTGTCGTTATGCCTGTCAAAAACAGGCTCTCCTATTCTACCTATTGAACTGGCGCTTTGATATTCACCCTGCATTGTTATCAACTCGGCTATTAACTACAGCGTAAAGCAGTTTTCTTCTTCTGTCAGAAAACGAGAATGATTCCGCAATTGCTTTCCGCCTTCTGAGCACGGAAATATTGTACCTTAGAGTTCTCTCTGGAACTCTGATTGATTCGCGCAACTGGCGGATATTCATAGGTCTAGAAGAAAGAGCTTGTAGAATTCTTCTCTGCAGGACGCTTTTCACGTTCACCCATCGGAATCACTTGCACTTCATGTACGTGCACACTTTTATTCCTTTTCATAGCGGCAACTATTCCAAAATCCTGACGTCATCCACGACGCCGTCGTAATCGCTGTCCAAGCCAAGGACAACGTGCGCGTTCTTTTTCTGTATTTCATCGAAGCGCTTGAGAAGAGCAAGCACGGCCGCGCGCGTTCCTGAAAACCTTTTCCCGGCTATGAGCAGCAGCTTGCTTTTCCGGTTGAAAGGGTTGTCCGCCTTGACGATGATGCCGCACTCGTCGCTCCTATAAGTTTTTTTCGTGAGCGATGAGTAGATGTTCTTTTTTGCGTCGAACCGGACGGGCAGCTTGTCATTGACCGCCCTGGTTATCCTGTTTATGACGGGCCCGCCGATTATTATCAGGTTTTCTTTTACCTCATGCAATTCCGTGTCAAGAACAACAGAAGGCTCGCTTTTGTTAAGGAACGTTCCCAGAAACAGCGCAAGGTCTATGGCATAGGAAGCATCGCGTGAGCGGGCGCGCTCAGGGCCGTGAGGGTCAGGCGAGCCCACGACGATCTTCGCATTGAAAACGCCTTCAGCAATGAAGGGTTCAAGGAATTTGTTGGCTGTTTTAGGAATTTTCTCCGTCTTCTCAAAGTCGCGGAATTTCAGGAAGAAAGAAGGCTTTGTCAAAACATAAATTTTTGCCAATGTTCCTCCTCTTTCCTCTTTCCTCAGGACCCTTATGATTCCTTGCTTCTCTAGGTTATGTACATGGTAGTAAACCTTCTGCTCGTGCATGCGCAGTTGCGCAGCCATTTCCTTGGGGTACGAAGGTTTTTTCGCGAGGGAATGCAGGATCTTCATCGCCGTCTCAGAAAAATCGGCCTTGCCAAGCTCCGCCGAGGGCAGCGCCAGCACCCTGCCGTCTTTTTCTTCAACTACAAATGCCATTATAACCACAAGTCTCTTTTGATTGAACTTTGGAGCAGCAAAGTTCATCACACTTCGTAATACTTTACATTATAAATTTTCTTATAATACATTTATAAATTTTTTAGCAAATCTATTTAAAACATTCGTGCCCGTAGTCTTAGGATGAAAGCCGTTATTCTTGCCGCAGGCAGAGGCACACGCTTCGAGCCTCTGACGCTCACGACGCCCAAGCCGCTTCTGGAAGTCGCCAACAAGCCTGTCCTTGAATGGAATCTGCAGCAGCTGAAAGGCGTTGCAAATGAAGTAGTCATAGTTGTCGGATACTTGGGAGAAAAAATAAAGGAAAGAATAGGCGATGAATATAACGGAATAAGAATCGAATACGCTGAGCAGAAAGAGCCTTTAGGGACGGGCCATGCCCTGGAAAGCGCCAAGCAGTTTCTGGACGGCCGCTTTATTGTCCTGAACGGCGACGACCTTTACCACAAGGATGACATAGAGGCGTGCGCGAAGCGCAAGTTTGCTGTTTTGGGAAAGGAAGTCAATAACGCCCGCGCCTTTGGTGTGATAAACGAAGAAGGCGGCAAATTGCTGTCGATAAAAGAAAAGCCCGACCAGGACGCCGGGCTTGCGAACACGGGTTTGTACGTTCTTGATGATTCTGTGTTTGATTTCCAGTTAAAAAAATCTTCCCGCGGCGAATACGAGATTATAGATTATGTCACGCATCTTGCTGATAATGGCGAAGTGCGTGCTGAAATTGTTAAAAAATTCTGGCAGCCGCTTACATATTCGTGGCATCTGCTGGACGCCAACGCCTTGTTGCTCAAAGAGCATGGAACGCAGATTGCCGATAATGCAGAAATCCGCTCCGGAGCGTACATAGAAGAGCCCGTGGCTATTGGTGCCGGCTCAATTGTCGGTCCCAACTGCGTTATCAGGAAGCACGTGTCAATAGGCAGCAACTGCTGGGTTGGCAGCACTGAAGTGAAAAACAGCATAATTATGAGCGGGACAAAGTCAAAGCATTTCGGCTACATCGGGGAATCTGTGGTAGGGCGCGGCTGCAACTTCGGCGGCGGCGTTGTTGTCGCTGACCTGCGCCTGGACGAGAAAAACGTTTTGGTCAGGATCAAGGGCGAAAAAATCGATAGCGGTCGCCGGAAGCTTGGAGCCATCATAGGTGACAGCGTGAAGATAGGGGCAAACGTGACCATAATGCCCGGCAAGAAGATATGGCCCGGTATCATCGTGCCTCCTCTGATGGCCGTGAAAGAGGATATTGAAAAGCAGCCGGAACTGAAAATCAATCAAGAGGAATGAAAGTATGTGTGAAAAACGGAGTTTTTCAACATCCAAAATCAACGGAGTTGATTTTTAGATGTGCGGGATAATAGGAATTGTTTCAAAGAATCTATTTTCATCAGAAGATTTATTGCGCGCCTTGAAGCGATTGGAGTACCGCGGTTATGATTCTTTCGGCTATGCGACAAATTCCGGAATACTTGAGAAAGACATCGGTGAAATTCGGCTCCTTTCTTCCAATGAATGCACGACAGCAATTGGGCATACGCGCTGGGCCACCCATGGAGGCGTTACAAAATTAAATGCCCACCCGCATGCTGACTGCAAAAATGAAATATTCATAGTCCACAACGGCATAATCGAGAATTACCTCGAATTGAAGGAAAAGCTTCGCGGCCACGTTTTCAGGAGCGAAACTGATTCAGAAGTCATAGCACATTATCTGGAAGAGAAATTGAAAACAAAGCCGATGCGTGAAGCGATTATTGACTTCATTAATGAAGCTGAAGGCACCTTCGCAGTTGTTGTTTTGCAAAAAAGTGGGCAGCAATTATACGCCTTCAAGCGCGATTCGCCGCTTGTCCTTGGATTGGCGGGGGATGCCAATATTTTTGCCAGCGACATTTATGCATTCAGCGACAAAACAAACAAGGCCGTGTTTTTCGAAGACGACGAGTTTGCAGAAGTAAGCGACAGCAGCTATGCGTTTTACAACAAATCCGGGAACATGCTTGACAAAAAAATTTATGAATTCGAGTGGAAAGAAGAAGAATCTGAAATGAAATTTGACCACTACATGCTCAAGGAAATTTATGAGCAGCCTGCTGTCGCTGAAAGGCTCATAAATTCGCTGCGGACGGTTCAGGCAGACAAACTGGAAAATCTTGTCTCTCTGATAAAAAATTCGAGGCGCATTATTTTCATTGCTGTAGGAACATCTTACCACGCTTCGCTTCTCGGCGTTTACTTCCTGCACAAAGCGGGCGTTGAGGCGCAGACAATCATTGCTTCTGAATTCAAGGATTACGCCAACGTTGATGAAAACACTCTTGTAATAGCAATAACCCAGAGCGGCGAGACCATGGATCTCATAGATGCGGTAAAGCACGCGAAGCGGAAAGGCGCAAAGATAGCTTCTTTGGTCAATGTTCCCTACTCCACGGTGCAGCGTCTTAGCGATTTGTCCCTGCAGATAGAAGCCGGCCAGGAGATATGCGTCGCGGCCACGAAATCATTCATGAATCAGGTAATTCTTCTCTTATCTCTTGCTAGGGAGTTCGGCTACGATGTCAATCCTGAAAAAATATCTGAAGTCATGCGTTCAGTCTTTGGCAAAGAGGAAAAAATAAAATCTATAGCAAGATCGCTTTCAGCCAGCAAGGATCTCTATATCATCGGCCGGGGACTGTCCTATCCTGTATCAAGGGAGATTGCATTAAAGCTCAAGGAAATCTCCTACGTACACGCCGAGGGCATGATGGGCGGCGAGCTGAAGCACGGCACGCTGGCATTGATTGAGGAAGGAACGCCTGTTATTGCTCTGATTAATGGTAATCCGCATATAATTTCTAACGCAATGGAAGTTAAGGCGCGCGGCGGAAGGATTATTGCAGTAACAAACCAAAAAAACCTTTCCGTAGCCAAGGATCTGATAGAAATTGATGCGGACAATGACGCGGCCTTTGCAATAGCAGCGATAATTGCAGGGCAACTACTGACTTATTATATTGCCAAAGAAAAGGACCTGCCGATTGACAAGCCACGAAACCTAGCGAAGTCGGTCACAGTCAAGTAATTATTTCTTCCGTCCCTGCATCCTGAAAAATTTCTCTATGTCCGCGACTGTATTGGCATCCTTCGGTCCCTTGTCTTCCTTTTCCCTTATCCTCAGAAGCCTCGGAAACCGCAGCGCATATCCTGACGGATATTTCGGCGAGCGCTGGATTTCCTCATAGCCGACCTCGACCACAATTTCCGGTTTCACTTTTACTATCTTTCCGTGCTCTTCCGTGATGAGCGGCTTCAGTTTCTTGGTCAGGTCTTCCATCTGCTGTTCCGTCAGGCCCGAAGCCATCCTGCCCGTTTCAACAAATTCATTGCCGTGCCGCGCTGCCAGAATCAGCGAGCCGATCCACCTTGCCCTCTTGCCCTCGCCCCACTCGCCCCCGACAACAACCAGATCCAGAGGCTCCAGGATTTCTTTGACCTTTAGCCAGAACCCGACCCGCTTGCCCGGCTGGTAGTGCGCGTCAAGGTTCTTCACGATAACGCCTTCCTGTTGCATCGCCAGCGAGCGTTTGTAGAATTTCTCCGCTTCCTCGTAGCTTTTCGGCTCGATGTGGTCGGCAAGGCGGAAATGGTCCGTTTCTTTTATTATTTTCTTCAGCGCGTTCCATCTATCGCTCAGCGGCTTGTTCATGTAAGAAACGCCGTTAAGGTATAGGAGTTCAAAAAGATTTATCTGGACAGGTATTTCCTTGACCGTTTTTTCTATGTCGTACTTTCTTTGTATTCTCCTGGACAAAACCTGGAACGGCAGCGGCTTCAGGTTTTTGTCAACAGCCAAAGCTTCTCCTTCAATGATGCATTCCTTTGCTTTGATATTTTCCCTTGCCCACTTAGCAATGTCCGGGAACTGGTTCGTAACATCTTCCATGCGGCGCGAGAATATTTTTATTTTATTTCCTGATTTATGCCCCTGAATCCGGAAGCCGTCGTATTTCCATTCGGCTGCGGCTTTCTCAAACTCGTCTAAAGCTTCTTTTAATCCCGGCGACCTGTCAGCAAGCATCACGCGGACAGGCATTCCTACGGTTATTTCGGCGTGCAGCTTGCCCTCGGCAGCGAGCTGCGCGACACGCCCGTAGTCGCCGATGACGTCAAAGCATTTTTCTATGTCCTCTGAATTTTGCTCAAATGCCTTTGCTAATGCGTCCCTCACCAAACCTGCGGCAACGCCCACGCGCATCTCGCCCAGAACCGTCCTCATTATATAGCGCGCTTCTTTCGGGCTGGCTGATGAGAGCAGCTCGGCAATCAGCAATATTTTTTTATCCTGCGAACCCGTTCCGGATATTTCAGGCAATTTGCGCAGGTTCTCGAAAACCTTCTCCACGGTCAGGTCTTTTCTGCCGAGCGTTTCCTGCTTTTTGTTTTTCAGCAGCTGTTCAGCAGCAAGACCCAGGTCGCCGGTTTCCTTGAATTTTTTCGTGACATCGGCTTCGCCCGCGCCGGTTACCTTTGCAATAACGCGCTTTATCGTCTCCTCGGCAATGCCTAGTTCAAGTCCCCCTGCGGAAAACACAGCGCCCATTGAAAGCAGCGTTACCCTGTAAAGGTCATCCTCTTCGCAGTCCCTGTAAAGCCCGGCAAGAATATCCCTTTTCTCCAGCTTCTTTGTAGTTTTTTCCAGCTTTTCATAGCATTCCACAAGCTTCGCGTAGCGCATGAATTAAATTGCAGGGGAAGGTTAAAATTGTTATAACATGCTCTAATATGAACCCACGACTTTAGTCGTGGGTTTTATGTGCATCTTCAAAGAGCAAAGCTCTTTGAGATCTCAAAAACCTCTGGTTTTTGAAGATGTTATCCAGAATACGTTGTGTTTCATCTGCTGTCTGAAGACAGCAGTTTTCAACGTATTCTCGGATAAACATAATCCACCGACTAAAGTCGGTGGTATTTCGGAGAAATACCACATATCTTATTAGTGGATTATGTTATACAGAACATACCACTTTAATACCACCATCTAAAGATAGGTGGTATGTTCTTGTATCAAAATGAAGGGGGTGTCAGATTTTCTTAATGAAACCGGAAAGCATTTTCCGTCTTAATTAAAGCCTTTTAAAAGTTCTTCTCAATTATTGATGCTGATATTATGGCCTTGAAAAAGCAGTGGTACGAAATAACCGCCCCGAAGATGTTCGGCGAGCGGGTTGTCGGGGAAACTTTAGCCGTTGACCCCAAGCAGCTTGTGGGCAGGAAAGTACAGGTAAGCATAGTGGAAGTGAGCAAGGATTTTTCCCGCTTTTTTGTAAAACTGAACTTTAAAATCACGGACGTCAGCGGCACGAGAGCCGCCACAAAGCTTGTGGGCCACGACGTGATGAGCGAGCGCATCTACAGGATGGTCCAGCGCTACGTGCGCAGGGTTGACGTTATACAGGATGTTGTCACAAAGGACGGCGTGAAAGTCCGCGTCAAGACGGTGTTCACGCTTGCAAGGCGCGTCAACAGCGCCCTGAAAACAGCCGCAAGAAAGGTTGCTTTTGACTTTATTGAAAAAACCGCCACGGCAATGAATTTCGACGACCTGATGCAGTCGGTGATCAAGGGCGACATCCAGCACAGGCTCCGCAGGGAATGCTCAAAGGTTTATCCCGTAGCCAATGTGGAAATCCGCAAAACGGAAGTTATGGGGTAAACTAAACAAAATTGCAGAGAAAAGAAATAACTGAAGGATCGAAATGTTCCCGATCGATGTGACCGTAATAACCCACTAGCTTCTTTGCTGTTTTCAGATTTCTGAATTTTTCAAGCGCCTTTTCGCGTTCTTGGCGGACATATTGCGGCGATACCCCCAGTAATTTTCCTACTTGGCTGAGACTCCTTGGTGTATCCCCGCCGAACCCGTAAATTAATTTAATAATCTGTCTCTGCTTGGGTGTAACGATAGAAAGAGCTTCGTGCATAACAGTGACAAGATCTTCCCTTGCAACGTGATCCACAAGTTCCTCTTCATACCATACAAATTCTGAATGTGTTCCCATAACATCGCGGAAAGGCACTTCTTGGACTGTTTTGTCAGGCCGGGAAACAAATTCCTTTAGATATAGAGGAAAAGTATTTTCCGGTTCAAGTGGTACGCCCCTTCCTGAGTAGAATTTGCATATGTTCTCCTGAATGTGACGGGGAGGATATGTTCTTATGGTTTCAATCTGACTGAAATAACATACACTGATGCCTGCTCCTCGTGCGACATCTTTTTGGAGCAGCCCCAAGTCCTTTCTTGCTCTTACCAGAACATCGTTTCTTAACGTCGTATTTCCGCGTTGCCTGTGAAGACCATTAGAAACGGGATAAACCATCATGCCAATCAAATTCTGTATAGAAAATCTTTAATTATCTTAAGCTTTCTTTCGGCTTCTTGTGAAAATTTCTTACTGCCTTATCATCTCGTATATTTCTCCCGGTCTCGCCAGGACAAGATTTCCGGCTGGAATTGCCCTGCCAGAAATTTCATAATCTTCTTGCAGTCTTACAACAACCCATGTTTCTGTGGGCCCCCATTCAACGCTTACCATTGCATGAGCCTTTCTTTCATCCTCCATCCCCCTGTAAAATAATCGGGCTCCCCGCTTTAGGTTTGGAAAACCTTCATACCCGACGGGAACGAAAATGCTTCCAAGTTCTTGCATTTATTCACCTTTCCTCTTCCTTCATGACTTCCTTTATTTCTTCTATATCCTTCTCTATTTTCTTTATCAGCCTTTTTTCGCCGTTTTCCTTGGGGGGCGTTGCTGCTTCTTCCTCTTTCATGGCATCCTTGATTTCCTTGACTTCCTCCTTTATTTCCTTGACGTCTTCCTCCCCGTGGCTTCCCCACGGCTCTTCCGTCCTGTCAATGGCAGCGTTCGTGCCCGCGGAAATCCACATCAGGCCGGCTATGGCAAAAAGCGAGAAGGAAAGCAGTATTGCCAGCGTGAACGACGCCTCCGTGGTGCCCTCTACCCATCGCAGGTTCCCGGCTATGATAGCGCCTATGAAAAAGAACACTGCCCCCAGAATCCACAGGCCGTGAACGTAAAAATCAAAGCGGGGCATGATTATCTACCATTCATTTTAAGGCATCTTTAGAAGTTCTTGATCAATGTCATCAATGCGTCCTAATGTACCACGAGTCAGCACGAAGCCCAGCGCCGCGCCCGCGGCTGTACCTGTTGCGAGAGAGCGCCGGCGCTCGCCCGTCGAATCATGATGCAGATAGTCTTTCGCTTTGTCTACGAGTTCCCTAGCCACGCGGTACAATAAGGTAGCCGCTGCCGCGCAAACAATCCCGTCTGCCGTGTAATGTCCCGCTCCTGTTCTCGGTTTTCCTCTCGGTTGCGTGCCATCAGGCAGAGGCCTGACGAGCCTCAGGTGTGGATGAGATCCTCTCGCGGATACCGGATTTCTTTGATAATGCATTGTTTCACCTTTGATACATTGCTGGCGTGATTCCGAGAGCCCTGTACATTTCTGCTGTCCTTTGGCGCTCCTCTATTTCTAGTCTCATTTCGCTGACTGCTCCCTCAATGTCGAAATCAGCACGTGAGAGATAATCTCCCATCCGGACTGCAGCCGTGGCTCCTATAGCGGTGATTGCGACTAACGCAGCAGCCTTTTGCAGTAAACGCATTAAACCACTTGTAATTACTAACAAGTGAAAGGTTTAAAAGGTTATTTTTTTACATAGCTGTTATGACGGAATTCGTTCTCGTTCATGACGGAATAGAACTAGAAAGCCGGGAACGCCTGAACAGACGCGGCATCAAGACTTATTGGAGGCAACACCCTCTCTTTGGATCCTCCATATTCAGCCTCTTCCCGTGGCGCGACAGCGTGTACAAGCGCGCGATTATCGTTGATGGGTCTAATCCAGAAAGCTACTTGAGGGAATTGATCGTAATAAGGTTTGTTCTCGAGCAAGGCGGCTGCGACGTATTAAACTTCCGCGAGCCTGCACGAGCTCTTGCTGCATATGGTCCTGATACTGACCTGGTCGTAGCCTATTACCACATTAACAAGAATTCGACTGGTATCGGTACGATAGAAGAAATGATGGAAAAGGCGAAGCGGTCTTGATTACTTCTTCTTGCCCTTGCTTATCTTCAGCCTTCCTTCCAGAATCGGCTCTAAATCGCGCACAAACCTGCGGACGTATTCTCTTGTCAGCTCAATGTCGCGCTGGGGGATTTCTCCGACCTTGTCCTCGTCCAGCAGCTTCCGCATCGTGACGACCTGCCGGAAAACCTCGGAGAAGTACGGGTCAACATGCCCCTGGTCTATCAGATAGTTTTTTACAGCGTGCGGCAGGTCCTTGGGATCCTCCGGAAGGTGCTCCATCTTCTTCAAAGCAGCAACAGCCGCCTTGATCATCACTTCATAGTTTTTCTCGACAATGTTTTCCTTCTTCTTTTTCTGCAATTGCATCAGCAGCTGCTCCATCCTTGAAACGAACTGCTTTGACTTTGTTATGAACTCGTCCACTTCGGCTCCTGATATGTCCTTTACTTCCTTGTGCTCTATGCGCTTCCTGAAGTCAATGATTTTCTCAAGGTCCTGCAAATAATTTTCCTCCAGCAGCTTCTGGTCAACAAGGTGCTCCTTGACGGCAACGGGCGTGTGCTTCGGCGACGGCGGGTTCTGCCCTAAATACATTAAAACTGCCTGCGCGCTGTTGAGCATGGCGTAGTAGAGGTCTTCAGCGACCATGTACAATTTTGCTGTTTCCACGCGGTTTATTTTCTGCGGCGCGGCTTCCATGAACTTTTCCACTGCCTCAAGCGTTGTGGGTATCTTTCCCAGCTCAAGCAGCTTTCTCACGGGGATGAAAAATCCCGTGTCGTAGAGAGCCCACCCGTCCCTGACTATGGTGAACAGCAAAGGATGCCCTATGCGGGCCATGTCCCAGAATTCGGTGAGCGACCACGCGGGCTGCACTGTGATGTATTCTGAAATCTTTTTGGACAAATCATACAATTCGTCGTCAAACCTGTCCTTCATCTCCGGCGTAAAGCGGGCGAACGTATCATCGTAAACAACAAGTATGTCTATGTCGCTTTTTTCATGGAAGTCGCCGCGCACCAGCGAGCCGAACAGGACAACGCTCTTGATTATGTTCTTGTAGCGCTTCAGAACCTCGTCCTTGTATTTGTTCGCGAGCGCCATCTGCTTCTTGCGCAGCTTTTCCCGCGCTTCGTCAACCTTTTTGTGGGGCTGCTGCGGAATAACCTGCTGGGGCATGAATGCTTCCGTCATGCTTTCTTGATGCTTCATCTTGTAGGCTTTTTTCGCTTCCTTTGCCGGCTTGCGCTGCTTCTTCTTTGCTTTTCTGGCCATCTTCATCGCCTTTATAGTTCTACAAGGAAAGATTCTGGATATTATTTCCTTGTGAACTATATGTGAACCCAGTATAACATATCCTGATTATTTACTGGGTTCACTATAACAGAAATTGTTAATGTATGGATTTAAATAGAAATAGGAAGTACTTTCATTCAAAAAGTTTGCGTTGGCTTAATTTCCGTTAACGCTTTTTAAAATACAAATAATATGTTTCTTTGCTCAGAAAGCGAAAGCTTTCTGGCAACTCAAGAAGCTTACGCTTCTTCGAGTTTTCCCGAGGGTTTTTCGAAACAGCTTGACGCACTTTGTGCGTCGTTCGGCTCGAAAAGGCTCACCGGAACTTCCTCTTTTCCCATTCCTGCGCCTTGCCTTTCCTCACGGCTTCGCCGCCAAGGAAGGTGTGCTTCTCCTCCGGGATTGCCAGAACGTCGTGGAGCGGGTCCCACGCGTGCTCCCTGATTGTAACCAGCTGCCTTGCCCATATGTCCTTGTTGTCAAAAGACATGCCGAAGAATTCCGGCGGCAACTGGTCAGGTTCGGTGTCGTTGTCAAGGAATTTGGATATCTGCCGGAGGACCCATATGCTGTGCTCAAAGACGTTGAACGCGCTCTGGTCTCCCGGGCGGCGGCCGGCGCCCCTTTCAAAAATAAGGTAGCCGTCGCTGAATCCTTTCTTGCGGAAGGCAAAAATCCACTTGTACAGAACCTCCTGCGCCTGCGAGCCTAAGGGTATTGGTATATGCGCAGGGTGGTAAGGCTTCGGCTCTCCCAGATGTAACATCTTTATCTGCTTCCCGAAATCCTCGGGCGCGTCCTTGACGAGCTTGTCCGGGTCAATCCTCTGCGTAAGCATGTGCTCAAAGTCAATAGTCATTTTAAAGTATGGCGAGCTTATTTTTTTTATCAGGTGGTAGAACTCCAGGGGATTGAAGAACCTGTAAAGCCCTTCCTGCCCCGCGCCCGCCTCGGGATTTTCAAAAAGTATGTACAATTCCTTATCGCCGACGAAATCCTTGACCGTCTTGCCGTCCAGGTCCTTGTTCTTCACGGCGGCAAAATGCCCCTCTATGTACTTCGCAGCGACGGCGGCATTGAACTGCAAAGGCTTGTCGTTGTAGGCTTCTTCCGGCGTTAGGTTGCCGACAATGCTTGTCCACAAAGGGTCGCCCGCCTCTTTCATTGAATGCGCCACAACCATGTAAGCGTCTATCTCGCCGCCTTCCAGGACGTACCGGGTATAAGGGGACTTTTTCCACGCTTCGTAAAAGAAATCGCGGCTCCCCCGGGTTTCCCTTTCTTGTTCGTTCTGGGCTGCGGCGCTGAATTCCTGGTTGATTTTTTCCTCTTGCTGTCTCTGGAGTTCAGGGTGCAGCCGCTGGTACTCAGGATTTCGCCTTAGCGCTTCAATCGCCTTTTTGATCCTTTCCGCGTATTTCCGCCTTATTTCTTCCCATTTTTTCTCGGCCAGTTCCTGATACGGCTTCTCGCTCATTATGTGGCGCCCGAGGGCGTTTATTTCCATCATCCTCATAACGTATTCCTTCGCTGCTTTTGATTTATCGCAAAGCACCGGGAACGGTTCGCCCGTGGGCGTGACAACGTGGTAGGAAAACCCGAAAGGCCTTATCCTCGCTTCCTCCTGCTGCAGGATGATGGAAGCAGAATAATGGTAATTGATGTACTTGAAACCCAGCTCCGCGGAGCGCTTCACGGTCTCGACCATCCTGCTGTGGACCTGCTCCCATGTTTTCCGCTCCGCGCTCTCGAACGCGCCCATCTGGCTTATCTCGCCGTGCAGGCCGATTTCCAGGCCCAGGTCCTTCTGCATGCGCTTCATGTTTTCCTTGAGCCGCGGCTCTAAGAATTCAGAAATTGTTTCCAGGTCAAGCTGCGTGAACCTTATGCCGCCCGTCGCGCCCAGGCCGCCGGCTTTCTGCGCAAGCCCCAGCAGCGAAGGGTCTTTTCCTATGTTCCAGAAGCCCGTTGAAATCCCGACTTTGTATGCCATTGTTTTATCTCCTTCACTCATCAATGCGGAAGTGATTTCCTTCTGTTGCAAAGTTCAGGAACCCTCCGGTTCCTTCCGTCTTGCTTTACTGCCCGTAGCCGCTCTTCTGCTTGATGAAGTTGGTGATCGTGGCGTAACGCGCGTACGCCGCGGAGCGCACATGGCCCTTTGATATCCTTTCAAAAAAGTCATGCTCGTACGGGCCTTTCTTGGCGAACATGAACTCAAAGCCGAAGTAGTCAAAGAATTTCTTCGCCGGCTGCAGCCAGTCCCTTTCATCCTTGGGTTTTTGCCCTTTCGGCGTGCATATGGGGCATCCGGGGTCCCTCACGCCGATCAGGTTGTCAATATAGTGGTTCATCTCCACCTGCTTCGCCTTCATCTCGAGGAGCTTTGCAAAGAGCGCGTTCTCGCTCATGTAGATGTAGTTGACATCAAAAGTGCCGTCCTCCATCTCCGAGCCCGTCGGCATCCTGATGTTCAGCTTTTCCAGGGTTATTATAAAGAAGCTGTAATACATCTTGACAGGGTCTATCCACGGCCTTATGCCGGCTCCCTGGCTCTCGCGGGTCGTCATGAATTTTTCCTGTTCCTTCACCCATTCGTCGGTTATCCACGGGAAGTCAGCCACGAGGCCGTGATCTTTGTGAAATATGAGGTTTTTCTTGGTCCAGCTGTCATAAGGCCTGACAGCACCTTCAGCCCTTTCCTGCCCGAGAAGCTCTGTCCCGCCCTTGTAAAGCTCCGGAGGGGTTGCGCCGAACTCCCTCCATGTCCACAGCTCTATCTGGTTGAAAGAAGTGGCATGCCCTGCCGGCATCGCAAAGAGCGAGCTTAGCGTGCTCCTTGCTCCGGGCCCAATACCCAGCCCTTCCTGAAGTATCTGGTGCCTTGCAACGTAAGGCTTCAGCCACTCCCTGTACTGGTCAACGGACGATTCCCTGCTCCGCACGAGCTCCCTTATTCTCCTGAACCTGTCCTGGATTTCTCCTCCGAAAAGCTTTTTCCATTCCATGTAGAGCTTGTTCTTTGTCACTAAGACAACGGCTTCAGCCTTTGACACGTCCATCTTTTCTTTTACCTTGTCCGGGTCCGTGTCGCTGTCGTTCAGCTTCATGAAGTCAACAATCAGCGTCGGCCACCTGCTCACTATGGTCCTTATCGCTATGCCCTCGCCCGTGTGCACGTCCACCTGGTCTATGAAAACGCTCCTGAGCGCATGCTCGTCCTTTTCCTTCTTTTCCTTGAAGCCGTTTGCTGATTCGTCGTATTCATAGCCGAAGTAGTCCAGGAATTCCCTGTACTTGCGCTCGTCGTGCTTCAGCAGCTCCAGATCCGCTACGGACTGCGCGGCCGAGGCAAGTCCTGCCTTTATCTGCTGCTCCACCTCCTGCTTCTGCTTTACCGTGAGCTGGTAGTATTGCTGGTGGACCGGCGAGACTTCTATCCATTCGTCTGCCTTCTGCACGAAGAACTCCCATTTTCTCAGCTGGAAAACCAGCGAGAAATAAATGCCTGATATGAACCCGGGAGGCCCCGTAGGATTGATTCTCGTGTGCCCTTCATAAGGCAGAGCAAAGACCAGGTTGCCTATGTTTTTGTGTGCCCAGTCGTCAAGGGGCATCCCCTCGACAACCGCCGGTACCTGGTTCGTGTAAGTCCTCGCGAGATTTGATAAAGCGAATCTTCCCATATTCCACATTATAGCTTTGTTCAATATAATAAGTTTTTCGCTGGCGGCGAAGATAATTATCAGCATAAACGGGCATCCGAATGATTTTGTTTATGCGAGAAACAAGAATATTCTTTCCGTTTTCAAAAAAGCAGCAGATATATTCCTATTATCAGGAAAATCAGGCCGAAAAATACGCCGGTCTTGGACATCGCAGCCCGCTGGTAATCCGGCGCGACGTCCGGGAACCCTACCACGAGGAAAATTCCCAGCGCCCCCAGAAGCAGCCCGGCTATTTTCCGGATGATGAATTCCCATGTTATCTTTGAGATGATAATCCATCCGCCCGCAAAAATAAACACGGCGCCTATGAAAAGTATGAACAGCAGCTTCGGGTCGTCGGCGCCGCTGTCAACGGAAAATATTATCGCAAACACGCCGAAGGATATGAGAACGGCTGCGGCTATGATGTCAAGGACCATCTGCTATCACTCTTCTTTATTTGTCGTCCCGTTCTATAAAGGTTTCTGGAATAAATAATATGTTTCTTTGCTCAGAAAGCGAAAGCTTTCTGGCAACTCAAGAAGCTTACGCTTCTTCGAGTTTTCCCGAGGGTTTTTCTTTGCAAAAGAAAAAGGCTCTTTTATAAACCCTGAACAATAATAATTAGGTTTTGCTATGGTATGGGCGCGGACAAAGCTGATGATATGGGACTACATATTCGAGCCCGTTGTGGACGTGAGAATAAGCTACACCGGGAAAACGCCCGAGAAGTTCTACAAGAAAATCAACGAGTACATACGCACGATTTTCAACATCCCCGACGCCTACGTGCAGGAAAAGAACTACCTGTGGGAAAAGAACAAGGACGGCGAGAAATTCGAGGTCGCGTGGGAAATCACGAAAATCCTTGACGTCTTCAGCTACATCGTCGTTGAAATAGATTTAAGGGGGTTCTCAGCCGCCGGCGAGGGCAAGGCCACGGTAAGGCTGAAGCCGAGGCTGATAACGGAATATCCGCAGGACACGATATTCCAGCAGAACCTTCTTTACGAAATACTGAGAAGGACGTGGCACAGGCTTTTTTACCACAGGAAAAGGATGGAGTACCTGAATTTAGGGAAGGAGCTCGTGACGACGTTTGAGAGCAGCGTAAAGCGCTTCGGCGAAACCATGAACGGCGAGCCGGAAAGCAGGGAAGAGGCAAGCCAGGGATAAAATTTTCTTTCCGCCCTGATTTGCCGGAAAGGATTGAAGATTTTGTTGAGCGATGGTTATGGCAGAAGTTGTATGGCTTGACGATGTTCACGCCCCCGCTGAATGGGTCATAAGGCTAAGGGGCAAGAGGCCGTACCAGCTCGCGGAGATGGCACCGGACATCCTCAGAAGGGTAATGAAGGTCCAGACAAAGAACATTTTTGAGCTGGACATAAGATGGGACCTCACAGGGGACCCGAGGACGTTCTACGGCTACTGGGAAGGCCACAGGACCGAGGACCAGTGGACGAGAACGACGCTGAAAATAACAATACAGGGCGAGCAGTCAGCCGCCGACGGGACGGGAACGGCGCACGTGAGGGTCAGGGGCGTCATTGCAACAAGATATCCCTACCACAATTTCATACAGCGCACTTTCTGGTGGTTCTACAACCGCTTCTTTTACTATCAGCAGAGAAGAAATTACCTTTTCAAGACAAAGGACGAGATTTTACAGATGAGGGAAATAATGCTCCGCACCTTCGGCGTCAACGAGGAGGAAGTTTCACGTTAAACTTTGCCAAAGCGGAAGCATAAGGCAAGTATAGCAAAAGCAAAATCGGAAAGGAATGTCAGAGTTAACAAAAACCCTGGCGATTCTTTCCATCTGCGGAAGTTCTAAAACTTTTATTAATAGTGGAAATGAAATAATTACCATGCTGGAAGGGAAATGTTAAGATATAGTTTTCTAAAAACCTGCTGAGAATCTTGACTTTCTTTTCCACCTTGATAAAAGGGGCAGATTATATGGGCATATTTTCGGCAATAAAGAAAAGGCTTGGGCGCGGCAGCGACGATTACGGGGACATAAAGAGCCACGTCCTTGACGAGCCGTTCCCTCCTCCGCCGGCGCCTGCGCAGCAATACGACGAAAGGTTCGGCCCGCCGCTCCAGCAGGAAGAATTCCCCCGCGAGACTGGTTTTCCCGAGATGGAAAAACCGCTGACGCTGGAACGTGAACTGGAACCGCCTTCGCGAGATTTCGGCAAAGAATACGACATTGCTGACAAATTAAACCTGATAGAGGCGCAGCTTTCGGCAATCCGCTCGCAGACGGAAACGATAAACGAGCGGCTGAAGAACATGGAAGCGCGGTTGGCGAGGAGATATTAATCAAACGGCTTCTTGATAAGTTCTTCAAAGCCCAGTTGCTCTTCCGGAATTCCTTGAGATATGCCGTATTTTCTTGCTTGTTCCAGATTTTCATCGCCTTTCGAAAACTGGAATGACTTGTTCCGGAATATGACAACGATTTCCTTGTTCCTGCATATGTGAATATACCATCTTTTCTTCAGGGAATTCTTTGCTTTTCTTACGAACTCATTTTTTCTGCTGACATCGACCACGATGTTGTGGAATGGCATTTTAGCTTTTCTCCTTCCAGTGTTTTCTTTTTTGTCCCCATGATTTTTACAATACCCAGCAAATCTTTATTTCTCAGGCTTTCCTCGATCATCACTCCTTTCCACATTTTCTCACTCCATCACAACCTCGTACCGCCTGTTAAAAATCTTCTCCAGCAGCCGCGATGCTTCTTCAGCATTGATACGCTTTTTGTGTATCCGGATTTTTCTTATTTCGCCGGGATAAGCAACATTGACGCCGATGACATGCACGCCCAGGATTTTCTCAATCATTGTGCGCTCTTCTGATTTTTCAACGACGCGCACGTTCTTGCCCAGGGCGGATGACAGTTTTTTCACGTTCTTTCCGGAAGTCCCTATGAATTTCGGGACGTCGGCAGCCGAGGCGATGACAAAGATGTCTTTCTCCGTATCAATGACGTGGCTGAACTTCGCTCCTATTCCGAGCTTGTGGACGGCGCGCGCTGCGCTGATTTCTGTTCCAGTTATTTCCCTAGCCTTCAGCCTGTTGCCGCATCCTTTGCAAAGAATGTCGCTCTGCAGGCATACATTGCATATGACTTGCATAACGATTATTGAAGCATGTTATCATTTAAAAATTCTCCTGTGCCCATAATCCTATGGTTGACCTGGTAGTTTTAGGCTCCGTCGGATACGACAGCATAAAGACGCCTTTTGGCTCAGCGGATAACGTTTTAGGCGGCGCTGCAACTTACGCATCAATTGCTGCTTCCTTTTTTGCTAAGCCGGGCGTGGTCGCCGTTGTCGGCGAGGATTTCAGCGGCATGGATAAGTTCCTTTCAAGGAATATCTCAACAGACGGAATAAAAATCGTGAAAGGCATGACATTCCGCTGGTCGGGATATTACGAATACGACATGAACGAGGCCCGCACCGTTGAGACGCAGATGAATGTTTTTGAAGGATTCAGCCCTGCTCTTCCGGAAAGTTATAAAAAAGCGAAAAGCGTCTTTCTCGGCAACATAGACCCTGGGCTGCAGCTTTCCGTGCTTAAGCAGATGAGGCCGGAGCTTGTCGTTGCTGACACGATGAACTACTGGATAGAAAACAGGCGTGATGCGCTTTTTGACGTCATTAAAAAAAGCACTATATTCCTTCTCAACGACGGCGAGGCGAGGCAGCTTTTCAGCACGACCAGCCTTGCAGCAGCAGGGAAAAAAATCCTCTCTCTAGGTGCAAAAGCGGCTGTAATAAAGAAAGGCGAGCACGGCGTCCTTTTGTTCACGGACAGCAGCGTATTCATGCTTCCGGGTTATCCTTTGGAAAACGTTGTTGACCCGACTGGAGCCGGCGACAGCTTCGGCGGCGCGCTTTCCGGCTGCCTGTTAAAGAACGGATTGAGTGAGCAGTCCCTTAGAAAAGCAGTTGTTTACGGCTCGGCTGTAGCATCGTTCAGCGTGGAAGATTTCGGCACGAGCAATCTGGAAAGAATAACGATGAGCGACATAGAAAGGCGCTACAGGGAATTTGAAGCCATGATAAGGTTTTAGCAACAAAATAATTTCCATAATTTCCCGCTTTTCTGAATCCCTTTAAGTTTGTTTTGTTTATAGTTACCCTAACAGGTTTTGGATATGCCGTACGATGTCAAGGATATTTCTTTGGCGGAGCAGGGAAAAAAGCAGATAGAGCTGGCGGAAGCCCGGATGAAAGGGCTGCTGAAAATAAGGCGGCGCTTTGCCGAGGAAAAGCCCCTTTCAGGCCTGCGCATAGGCATGGCCCTGCACATCACGAAGGAAACCGCTGTGCTCGTTAGGACGCTGCACGCAGGCGGCGCTTCTGTGGCAATAACAGGCTGCAACCCGCTCAGCACGCAGGACGACGTTGCCGCGGCCCTGGCAGAAGAGGGTTTCGCTGTTTTCGGATGGAAGGGCGAAACGAACAGGGAATATTACGACAACCTCAACAGGGTCCTTGAAACAAAGCCGAACATCACCATAGACGACGGCTGCGACCTTGTGACCGAGGTCCATACAAAAAGAAAAGAGCTTCTCAAAAACATCATCGGAGGCGCCGAGGAAACGACGACAGGCGTCATCAGGCTCAGGGCAATGGAAAAAGACGGCGCGCTGAAATACCCTATCATAGCTGTGAATGACTCGAAGACAAAGCACCTGATGGACAATTATATCGGCACCGGGCAGAGCACGATTGACGGCATTCTTCGCGCGACAAACATTCTTCTGGCCGGAAAAAATTTTGTCGTCTGCGGCTACGGGAGCTGCGGCAAGGGCGTTGCAATGCGCGCGAAGGGCATGGGCGCGAACGTTATTGTAACAGAGGTGGACCCCTTCAGGGCTGTACAGGCATTGATGGACGGTTATCGCGTCATGCCGATGGGCAAGGCAGCGGAAACCGGCGACATATTTGTAACGGTGACCGGCTCAAAGCACGTCATATCCCTTGATGATGCAAAGAAGATGAAGGACGGCGCTGTCCTCGCTAACGCCGGCCATTTCAACATAGAGATAGACCTGGATTCTCTGGAAAAAACAGCGAAGAAAAGAAACATAAGGCCTTTCATGGATGAGTACACCCTCAATGGAAAAAGGCTTTACGTTTTGGGCGAAGGCCGCCTGGTCAACCTTGCGGCTGCAGAAGGGCACCCTTCGGAAATAATGAGCATGTCTTTCATGAACCAGGCCCTTGCTGCTGAATACATTGCAAAGAATCACCGGAACCTTGAGCCGAAAATCTACAGGCTGCCGGACGACATAGACAGCATGGTCGCCAAAATCCAGCTGGAAGCTTTGGGCGTCGAAATTGATTCGTTAACTCCAGCGCAGAAAAAATATCTGGAATCGTGGAGTGAAGGGACATAATTCTGAAGGCTGTTGTTATGGACTACGTCCACAGAAGAGTTGCTTCCGCAATAATAACCCTGGCAGACATAATGGAACCGGGTCAGTATGTTATGCCTGTTGCTCTGGACGGGGCAGTTGCTTATCATTTATCACGTTTTCGCTGGATGAGAAAAGGATTAAATCCGGAAGACCAGCTGGGCAATACAATCCAGGCAACGTCAAGGCTTGGTGAAATGGACGAGGCTAAATTCAGAAGAATATTGCAGGACGCTTACTCTGCCGATAAATCTGTATACGCATTGGATATCAGGACAAAAACAGGCAGGCTTGGCTCAATGCTGAGAGGCATAGCGGGCAGCACAAGCACCAGGTTTCTTTATGCTGTCCTTTTTGACCCCAATCACGTGGCTGACATAATGGCTTCTGATGAAGATCTGACAGATGAGGAAAGGTCTCATATTTACTGGACACCGACCCGCGAAGCTCAGCAAGAATTTATCAGAAAAGAAGGCAATTTGTGGGTTTATAACTTAAGCCATGATGCCCTCAGCAGGCTTGACCACGTTCAGCCGATAAAAGACCTGCTGATGCAGCTAGGCTGATTCTTTTTCGGCTTGATTATTAAAATATTCTTCTCCTACTTTTATCATGCTTGAGTTAGCTTTGGTAGGCGCGCCGAACAGCGGGAAATCCACGTTCTTCAAGGCAGCAACATTGAAAGACGTGAAGATTGCTCCTTATCCTTTCACAACGCTGGAGCCCAACGAGGGCTTGGCCTATGTCACGGCAAAATGCGTCTGTGCGGAACTAGGCACGAAATGCATTCATTGCATCGACAATGTGCGCTTCGTTCCAGTGAAATTATGGGACGTCGCAGGTCTTGTCCCTGAGGCGCACCTTGGAAAAGGAAGGGGAAACGAGTTTCTCACGGACGTGATGAAGGCTTCGGGGTTTATCCAGATCGTGGACGCTTCCGGCAGAACGGACAGTGAGGGAAACCCATCGCAGGAATTTGACCCTTCAAAAACCGTTGGTATGCTGGAAAAGGAACTGGACTACTGGCTGTTATCGCTCATCAAAAAAGACTGGCGCGCCATCCAGCAGGACGCTGATTTTTCCAAAACCATAGCGGCGCGCCTCTCGGGCCTCGGCTTCAGCGAAGGAGTTGTGAAAAGAACTGCGGAAAAACTGGGCGCCGGCAAGGGCAGCGAAGACCTGCTGCTCCTTGATTTCCTGAGCGCGCTGCGCAAGCAGGCAAAGCCTGCGGTGATCGCTGCGAACAAGTGCGACGTGCGCGGCGCACGGAGTAACTTAGAAAAAATGCGCTCGGAATTCTCTGAATATCCGGCAATACCGACGTCAGCGGAAATTGAGCTGGCGCTGAAAGAGGCGTCAAAAGAAGAAATGATAGAATACACGCCAGGCAACAGCAGCATAAAAATAATCAGCGAAGATAAAATGAACCAGAAGCAGAAATTCGCCGTCAGCTTTATGTCCGAATTTCTGAAAGAGCATGGCAGCACGGGCGTTCAGCAGTGCCTGAACACTTTGGTCTTTGAACTGCTCGACATGATAGTTGTTTATCCCGTAGCGGATGTGCACAAATTCACTGACAAGCACGGCAACGTACTGCCTGATGCCTATCTGATGAAGAAAGGTTCCACAGCGCTTGACCTCGCCTTCGCCATACACCAGGACTTCGGCCACAAGTTCATTGCCGCAGTGGACGCAAGGACAGGCAGGAACGTATCAGCGAATTATGTTTTGCAGAACAACGACGTGCTTTCAATAAAGAGCGGGAAATGATTGTCAAAGCGGAAGGAAAAGTTCACGTCAGATGCTTATCAGAATAATTTTCAATTCGTACTTTCCTTTTGTCTTGATTATTTCTTCCCGAAAGCGCCGGCTACAATCAGCGGGAAAATTATCGTCGCATCGCCCTCGACATTGACGGAGGAAGCGGCGAAAGCCTGCTTGCCCCATGACACGGCTTCTTCCGTTCGCGCACCGGAAACAGAACCGTCGCCTTCCGTTCCTGTGGTTATGTAAACGGTGTAATCGGTCCCGCCCCTTGCAAGATTGGCGTTCATTATGTGGTGCTTCGGCAGGGAGCCGCCTAAAATTATGGCTCCGGTTTTCTTCGAGTCCATTGCGATGTCCGTGAGAAGTTTCAGGTCAGCAGCAATATCCACTTTGAAGTCCGGGTGCTCGTGCATGAAGAAATACATCATGTCGCCTATGCTGCCGTCTGTGAGCGCAGGGCAGAAGACCGGTATGCTGTTGCGCGCCGCCCAATACAAAACCGAGTTTTCATCCTTGGCGAGCATTCCCAACCTTCTGGAAAATTCGCTGGCACTGATGATTTTTCCCGTCTTCTTCTGCTCTTTGTGCAATTCCGAAAAGAACGGCATCATCAGTTTCTCAAACTCAATGTAGCATTCCGTCGGCACCAGTATGTTTCCTATCCTGTTTATGCCCGCTTCGCGCAGCTTCCTGTCGTCCATCCTGAAAGAGCCTAGAACAAAAGGACGCAGCGTTTTTATCACGTCCTCCTCAACGCCGCCGGCTGTTGTGACAAGGACGTCAACGTACCTGTTCTTAACAAGATAAGCAATAACTTCGCGCAGGCCCGAGGAAACCATGTTGGAAGTGTATCCGAGGAATATCGTCGCCTTCTCCTGCCTCATCTGCTTTATGATGTCCACGGCTGTTTTCAGGTTCGTTGCCTGGAATCCTGTGGTGCCGTATTTTTCCAGAAATTCTTCAATGCTGAACGTTTTTGAGAAATCATATCCTCTGACGGCTGTCCCTTTCGCCGGCTTGCTTTTCTTCAGAATATTCTTTCTCGCCTTTTCCAGATTGTCCATTCAAAGACTCTTTGTAAAAAACATTTAAAGAGCTGAAAGAAAGCTTGTCTATGCATCCGTTTGCGCAGTTCCGCAAGGAATGCGAAGAGTTGTGCGGCGAAAACGCGCGGTTTCTGGAAGAGCCCAAGGAGCACGCAGACCTCGCCCTGCCTTGCTTCCGCCTGGGCAGGAACCCTGTTGAGATAGCGAAGCAACTGGAAAAAGACCTGCAAAGCAGGATAAAGAAGGACTCGCTTGTAAAGGATGTGGAAGCGTCAGGTCCATATATTAATTTTTTCATCGACAACAAGAAATTTTCTCATATTGTTATTCAGCAGGTTTTAAATGAAAAAGAAAAATACGGCTCGCAGCCGCGCATGAAAGAAAAGATAATGATTGAGTACGCCCATCCAAACACGCACAAGGCCTTCCACGTCGGCCACGTGCGGAACATCTGCATCGGCGAGGCCCTGTGCAGGCTGCTCGAAAAAAGCGGTTATAAAGTGATCCGCGCAAATTACCAAGGAGATATCGGGCCTCACGTCGCGAAATGCTTATGGGGCCTGCAGAACCTGGGCATGTCGCAGGAAAAGAACAAGGGCCTTTTTCTCGGTGACGTTTACGCCGCGGCAAACGCGAGGATGGAGGGGAACCCCCAGCTGGAATCGGAGATCCAGAAGATTAGTAGCGCCCTTTACAGGAGGAGCGACAAAAAACTGCTCCAGTTATGGAAAAAGACAAGGAAGTGGTCGCTTGACTACTTCGGCTCGATATACAAGGATTTTGGCGCGAAGTTTGACCACCTTTATTTCGAGAGCGAGGTCTTCGAGGAAGGAATAAGGATGGCTCGCGAGCTGCTCGAGAAGGGTGTCGCGGAGATGAGCGAAGGCGCCATAATTGCCGATTTGAAAAAGCAGGGGCTCGGGGTGTGTGTGATATTGAAAAGCGATGATGATCCGCTTTACTCGACGAAGGATCTTGGCCTGGTGAAAAAGCAGTTCAGTGAGTACAAGCCCGATAAAATAATCCATGTCGTGGGCTCGGAGCAGCGGCTGTACTTCCAGCAGATGTTCAAGATATTCGGCTTCATCAACCCTGACTGGGAAAGTAAGAACTACCATCTTTCCTATGAGCTTGTCATGCTGCAGACGGGCAAGATATCTTCAAGGGCGGGCAGCGTCGTGACTTACGAGCACCTGATCGAGGAAGGGACTGAAAAAGCGGTGGAAGAAATAAAGGAACGAGGCATCTCGGAAGAAAAAGCCGCGAAGGACATTGCCCTCGCAGCGGTAAAGTATGCCATGCTGAAAAGGGACACTGATAGGACCATAACTTTTGACTGGTCCGAAGTGCTTAATTTCGAGGGCGACACCGGGCCTTATTTGCAGTACACTTACGCCCGCGCCTTATCCATTTTACGCAAGAGCAAAAGGAAGCCCAAAGCCGCTCCGCTTTTTACTGAACTAGAGTTCGACCTTGCAAAGAAGCTTGCCATGTTTCCTGAAATCATTGAAAAGTCAGCAAGGGATTTGAAGCCGAACTATGTTGCAAATTATCTTTATGACCTGGCGACGCTGTTCAACAAATTCTATCATGAAACCCGTGTTGTCGGCACTAAGGAAGAAGAGACTCGCCTAGCGCTGGTTGCCGCAACGGCGCATGTTCTTAAAAACGGCATGGAAATACTAGGGATAAAAGCATTAGAGAAAATGTAATATGGTCTAGAAAGAATTTCAAAGAAATTCTTGGTAGGCATCAAGGCATTGGAGAAGATGTAGGCAAAAACTATCATTGCGTAGTGAAGCGGAAAATAAAGTTTTTTAATCCTTTTCCCTGCTATTTTTCATTATGTTCTTCTCAGAAATCTACGGTTCGTGGAGGAAAATACAGGAAGAGAAATACGAGGGCTTGTGGAGCATCCTCGGGAGGGATTTCTTCGCGGCGTTTGAAAAAAGGCGCGTTCTTGACCTGGGGTGCGGCTCCGGGTATTTTGAGTCGTTCCTGCGCAGCAGGGGCGTGAACGCCGGGATAATCAGCGTTGACGTTGAATTTACAAAAAAGGTTTCCCCGTTTGTCATTGCGGACGGCGATTCGCTGCCTTTCAGGGACGGTTCTTTTGATATTGTAGTCTGCGTGGACACTGCCCACCTCTTAGGCGGCAGCGATTTCCGCCGCGTTCTGCGCAAAAACGGTATTCTGCTGATGAGCGTTTTCTTCAACGGCACAAATTACGGGGAGCGCGCTGAAATGCTGAAGGAAAAGCTTGGCGGCTTTGAAATTCTGCTGGAATTTGAAACCGGTAAGAGGGAAAGGGACTGCGTAATTGTTGCAAAAAACTCAATGACCAGTTAAAATAGAAATAAAAAATATAAGAAGAAATCAGACCTTCTTTATTGCGTCGGAAAGAAAATCGATGATTTCTTTTTCCACGGGCACTGCGATGCTTTTCTTGTAGCGCCTTTCGCCCGTCCTTGTCATGAAGCCGCGGGAAATTGAAATGAATTCGTTTTCCCCTTCTTCCGTGACCGCTTTCTTTCTGGCTATTTCCAGGAAATTGGAAGAGCCGAACTTTATCTCCTCGCTTTTGATTGTTTCAAATGTTACCATGTTGCCACCTCGTTGTCGCTTGACGCAAAATCGCGTGAATCATGAATTGCTTCGGGTTGTCTTGCGTCTGTTTTTGTTTTCAAACTTTGTTTTCGTTTAGGTTTCTTCCGTTTTGGTTCCTTTCGGTTATGACCGGACTTTCTGGTTTTTGGTTAAACTTTTTTATAAAAAGGTTGCTTGAAAGAAAAAATCACTTCTTCTTCTCGGCGCGTTCGCGCGCTTCCCATTTCATGTCTTCGTACTCAATCCAGGCGATGAGAAAGCCCAGGAACGCAAGGAACGCCCCGAAAGTCCCGAAGAACACCGTCTTCAGTGCGCTCCATGTATTAACGCCGAACACGCTCCCGTTCCCGAACCAGGGGGTTGAAACGGCGTACCAATAAATGCCTGCGAATAAAATTAGCAGCCCTATGATCATTTTAACTGCTGAATTCATTTTTTATCCACCTCTGGTTTACGTGATTATGTTTGTCGCAAAGCTTTTTAAACGCTATTGCTACAAGAACATACCGCTAGATATTTTATTAGTGGTATGTTCTGTACAATGAGAACGTACGTTCTCATTATAAAAGCAATTGTCGGATTTTTTTTTTGAAGGTGCCAAAAATGGTTCATCAATATTTGCGGGAAGCGTGGAAAAAGCCCAGACAGACCGGCGAACAAAAACAGACCGACGAACGAAATTCGTCAAGCAACTTTGCGTCTATCGGTTCTCTTGTAAAGGATAAAGTGACAAAGTGGAGAAAGCAGGGAGTTGTTGTTCGTATTGACAAACCGACCAGGATTGACCGCGCCCGCTCTCTGGGTTACAAGGCGAAGCAGGGCTTTGTAATTGCAAGGGTGCGGATCAAGAAAGGCGGCAGAAGGCGCCACACAATAAGAAAAGGCAGAAAGCCGACGAAGGTCGGGCTTCGCCACTACACGCCTGAGAGAAGCAAGCAGTCAATAGCGGAAACCCGCGTTGCCGGAAGGTTTCCCAACATGGAGGTTCTGAATTCATACTACATCGGCGAGGACGGGAAATACAATTATTACGAGGTCATCCTTGTCGACTCCAATCATCCGGCAATAAGAAACGACAAAAGGATTTCGTGGATTGCCCGCCAGCGGCGGCGCGCATACAGGGGCCTGACATCAGCGGCAAAGAAATCAAGGGCGCTCTGATTCTTCCGTTTTAAAAGATTCCCGTCCTAAATTATTGCAAGGGCAGAACGCAGGATGGCATGAAGAAAGCAGCGGCGAACTTCGGCGCTTGCGATGTTGATGAAGCTCTTTGGTGGTAGTTATGCCCTTCTACGACATGCATGTTCACACTACTCTTTCTATAGGCGAAAATACGCTGGGTGACATAGCGGATTTCGCGAAAAAGCTCGGCCTGAACGGCCTTGGCATTGTCAGGTATTACAGCGGCGGGAAAATCGAGCAACTGGCAAAAAGAAGCGACATTGATATCGTTGATGCGGTTATGCTCAAGCCTGCCAGCCCTGAAGAGCTGAACAGGCTGGCTGAGAAAGTTAGAGCAAGATCAGAAATCCTGATGGTCCACGGCGGCAACTACGACGTGAACCGCGCCGCGTGCGAGAACCCGCTCATTGATGTTTTATGCCACCCGGAGCTTGGCAGGAACGACAGCGGCATTGACCATATTGTAGCAAAGGCGGCTGCTGAAAATGACGTTGCTGTTGAAATTAATTTCCGCGAGGTTCTGGAATCCTACAAGAGGCAGCGGGTGCATATTTTGTCAAGCATGAGGAAAAACGTGAAGCTGTGCGAGAAATACGAGGCGAAGATAATCACGGCTTCCGGCGCTATCTCAAAATGGAACATGCGCCCCGGCCGCGACCTGGCCGCACTGAGCCATTTGTTGGGCCTTGAGCTGGGAAAAGCGATAGACACTGTCACAACAATACCCGAAGAAATGGTAAGAGCGAACAGGGAGAAATTGGAAGGCAAAAGGTGGGAAGGAGTCAGCATTGTAGAGGAAGGTGGGGAATAGTGAAAATAAGCAAAGCACAGAAAATCGTGAAGGAATTTGCAAAGCGCAACAAATGGAAAGATGACCCGAACATAGACAAGTTCGACCATGTTCACGAGGAGCTAATAGAAATGTCAAGGCATTTGCGTTACAAGGAACTGGAAGAGCGCAAAAAAATCATCAAGGAAAGAAAAGAAGTTTTTGAGGACGGCATAGGTGATTTGCTTTTTGTTGTCATGCGCCTTTCAAACCAGCTTGGAATTGATGCCGAGAAAGCTTTCGAAAAAGTAAAGAGAAGAATAACGAAAAGGTACGATAGGAAAAGCGAAGGAAAGAAGTGAAGATGAAAATGCGAAATTCGAATTGACCGTGGTGAATAGTCATGTCAGAACCCAAGATGCTGCCGCCGAGCATGCGCTCGCAGAAGCGCTATGTTGTATTTGAAATCATCAGCGAGCACAAAGTCGCTTATCCTGACATCGTCACGGCTGTATGGGCGAACATGTTGGGATTCCTGGGTGAAGCCGCGGCGAGCGAAGCAAAGATATGGAACATAAAAAACCTGTACGACGAGTCCCAGCAGAAGGGCGTCATAAGGTGTGCGCACGACCGCGTGGAGCATATAAGGACTGTCCTGTCCCTGATGCAGATAATCGGCGAATCCCGGTGCGTTGTACGGGTCGTCGGAGTGACAGGCACGATAAAGGCTGCCAGAAACAAGTATCTTTCTAAAGAAGCGGAGAAGTAGGAGAAAAATTTCAGCTTCCGGGGGAACTTAGGTTCTTCTGTATAAAAGGTTTTCTTTATTGGAAAATAGAAGGTAGCTTTATTGGTTTTTGGAAACAAGGAATGTTTGGAGTGAATCATAGGGTGATTTTGGATATGGACTACAAAGAACTTCTGAAAAAAGCCCGCGCGAACCTGCCCGTGAAAAAGGGCGACGCCAGGTTTGAGATGCCGCGCGCCAGCGTGCTTATAACGGGCCGCCTGACTACCGTGAAGAATTTTTCGGACTTGGCCAAGATTTTGAGGCGTGATGCGAAGCATGTATCAAAATATTTATTCAAGGAGCTGGCAGTTCCGGGGGACATCAAGGGCGGCGAGCTCGTGCTGCAGGGAAAGTTTTCCTCGTCCGTGATCAACGGCAAGATAGAGAACTACGCTGAGGAGTTCGTCTACTGCCACGAGTGCGGCAAGCCCGACACGGTGGTTGTGAAAACAGACAGGATTGAGCAGATAAAATGCGAGGCGTGCGGCGCTCGCAGGCCTGCGCGCCATATCTGAAGAACATGAATTTTGGCGGAAGATGGTTCCGATGTTTGACTATAAGGTATTCAGGGCCGGCAGCGATGTCCTGGTTGCAATAGCCGATTCTTCTATAGTAGGGAAAAAATTTTCCGAGGGCGGCCTGGAACTGGAAGTGAAAAGGGATTTTTACGGCGGCATGAAATGCGATGAAAGGAAAGCTGTGAAAATCGTGAATTCAGCCACTATCGTCAATGCAGTCGGCAAGGATATCGTATCGCTGCTGCTGAAGAAAGGCTTTGTGGACGGCGACAAGGTCATCAAGGTGCAGAAAATACCGCATGCCCAGATAGTTGTGGTGAAGTGAGTAAATTATTCAACTTGAATTTCCGGAGCCTTGGATTCTTCATATAATTCATTCAGATACATATTCGGGCCGCCCAGTATTCCCGCAACACGACTAAAGGCGGTTACAGGATCTTTAGGATCTACTTCGCCTTTGTACCATTTCATGTGGTGAGTTTTTTCCCAGTTGTATCTATGTTCGGATATTCCTGATTTTAGCAAGATTCTTCTTGCAAGCTCGGGATTTTCACCCTCCGATAGAAAAATCAAAGTCGTTACTGCGCTTTCATAATGCAACCCAGCTGTCCCAATAGGCTCTATCTGAGCTGCTACTTGCCTTAGTCCGTCTTTACTGCGCTCGGGATTAACAACGGGCTTTCCGACATCTTTCAACTGCGGCGTAAACCTTTCAGCCAGTTCAATTATTCTTCCTGCAGGGGTCTGTGGATGACCATCAGCGATTTCTTGCAGAAGCCTTCTATACATAGTTGCGGCTCTGAAACATCTTGCATTGTCCCTGACGTGATGATTAAGGCAAGGTTCAAGATTGTAATCAATTCGCAAACATGAATCTTCTCTTGCTAATTGATAAAATTCATTTCCTTTAGGTTCAAGGACATGGGACTCGTGCGGCAATAAAACAATATGAGAAAGCATCATAATACTCATTTTGTCCGAAGCATCTTCGTCAAAAAATACTACGCCTCGATATTCTCCGGTCTTGCATCCAAGACACAAGTCACTTACATGAATCCCTCCATACGATTCGAGTTGTTCTGCTGGAATGACACCAGGAAAAGTATAACGTCTTCCAAAAGGTTCAACCGTGCTTTTTGTTTGGAATCGCCCAAACCCCGCAGGACCCCAAGAAGTTTGCGTGGTTCCATCTTTTCCGCAATGAAGGCATGCAAGATTCTTTATAAGATGAACGTAGTCTATGGCGCTCATAAAACTTCCTTAATACTAATACCTCTTAGCTTAAATTCGTGAAATAATAGATGGAATCAATTACAAAGATATCACAAATAAATCACGTCGTGAACGTCTCGGTCTTCTTCGCCCTGTTCGAGGAAATGCCCAGCGTTATGGTGTATTTTTTCTGGGCGCAGTCCGCGGCAGAAAAGGAAACGTCTTCTATGTATCCCAAGGACGCCATCTTCCTTTTTGTGTAATAAATGGCTTCACTGAGGTTTTTTTCGATGCCCGCGCAGTCCGGCGGCGAGCTGCTCACAGAGTTTTCCAGCACCGTCTTCACGTTCTCGAAATAGAATGCCTCCGAAGACGTTCCTGTCGGCAGAAAATCTATTGCAGAATAGTCCCTGAGCAGGCCGGAAAGAACGACAAAAAACGACGTTATGACGACGGCGGAAATTATGAACCACTGGCCTTTCATGGAAAACTAATTGGCTGCGCGGCTTTAATGCTTTTTGCTGAAACTGATTATTTCTTCCGCCTCGCCTTCTTCCAGAGAAAACTTCTCCGCCAGGGCGGCATTCTTGCGGAGCAGCGCGGAAACAAGCGGAATATAGCTCCTTGCCTTTTTTCTTGATGTGCCGAGCGCCGAGGCGATTTTTTCCAGTGCATCATTGCCTTTGCCCGCATAGAACCTCCGCGGCGGCTGGTATCTGGTAAAGCCGGCGTAAGCTTTTTTCTTGCTCAATGAAACGCCAAAAGCCGCGAGGTCGTATGCAAACTTCTGCAGGCTCCACGACTGCCTTTTTATTATCCTTGCTGAGAACAAATCCGACTTTGAAAGGTAGTCATAAGCAGCGGCGATTTCATCTTCGCTCCTGTATTCGTTAGCTATGTTCTCCTGCAGCCACGGTATCACGCTCTCTCCCGCGCTGCGCATTGCTTCGGAAACCGCGGAAATGCTCTTTGTCTTGAAAATTGTTCTCATAACAGCAAAAATATTTTCCTCGAAATCGCGCCGGCTTTCGCCTGAAAACAAATCAATAATGGCCGCGCGCAGGTCGCCGTTGCAGTTAACCGCTATCCTCCTTATCGCCTTCATCTCCATATCCATTTTTTCCAAAACAGCTACCTTCCTCAGGAAGTATTCAACGTCGTCAGCGGCGATCCTCTCGTATTTGACAAGAACGCAGCATTCGCGCAGCGCCCTCAATTTTTGCTCGTAAGCGTCGGTGGCGATGACAATCACAGGGAATTCGCTTTCCTGTACGAGGCCCTTTATGGCGGCGGCGGAATCCAGCGCTTCCGCGTCGTCTATGACAAACAGCTTTTTCTTGTAAAAAATGCTCCTCTGCTTCGCCGCCTTGAGCAGGGTTTCCTTTATGGCAGAAGCGCTCCTGATGTCGGAAGCGTAGCTCTCCACGAGCTCGCAGCCAAGCTCCTTTGCTATGAGCTTTACGGACAAGGATTTGCCGACGCCCGGCGGACCGTAAAGAAGAAGCCCCTTTCCTTTCTTCCAGTTTTTCACCCATCGCAATATTCCGGCGGCCTGCTGCCTGTTGCCAGCAAAATCCTTGAGCGACATGGGCTCGTATTTCCGGAGGAGCATGCTTTTCCTTTGGGAAGAATTTATAAAAAGAAGGTACACTGCAACTGCATCTACGCTGTTTTCTCGATTGCATCTGCCAGTTCATCACGAAGGGGGAAAATTCCATGTGAAAGATTTTCTGTCATTTCATCGATGAAGGGTGTTCGTCTTTCCTCTTGGCGTGCAATGATTTCATCTAGATGCCTTGTCGCCTCCTTGTCGCCAGCCATCTCCCTTCTTATTAAATCTTCTGCAAAATCACCTGTATATTCAGCGCCACAAATGTAAACGTCATATGCTTCGAGACTTTCTTCGATTTCGCCGAGCCTTAGCCTGACGTGAACAAGCCCGGCTCTGTCAGTTAAAATCGTCTCGGGCAATCTTCTGTTTTCAAGCCAATGGCGGGGGAAGCGTCTCCATGCTGGATTTCCAAGTCTTCTTATTGAATAAGAGGAGCAAGCCATTCCAGCCAGTTCATATCTCTGGTAAAGATGCCAGCTGGAATAAAAAACTTCGGTTGCTCTCCCCCATATCGCCGCTATATCCAGCGGACCCAAGCTGAAATCTCCTATGTCCTCAATCGCATCAGCAAGGAACCCGTAACTTCTTCTGACAAAAGAATATAATTCGTTGTTATGCTTAATTTTCAAAGACTTATCATTGAGCTGCTGGATTATCGGCAGATGAGCGTCAATAACAGAAATCACCGGGTGCTGTCCGTACGCCCCCTCCCTTCGCGCTGCCTGCTCTATAAGCTCTCTCGTAAGTTCCATAGCAATCTGAAATCTCTGAAGGATTTAAATTCAGAACCTGTATTCCTCCAACTTGTATATCTTTGATACGATGACTTCCTTCCAGTCGCCTATCAGGCCGCCGAATTTCTCGCGGAACTCCAGCTTCATGGTTTCGAACTCGCGCGCATCTTTGGCAAGAAAAACTATGTACAAATCATAATCGCCGAGCATGGCCATGAGGTCGATGACCCTCGGATTCTTTTTCATCGCGTCGATCAGCGCCTCGTACTTCTCCTTGTCTATGTCCTTCAGCTTGATGTAGACATGCACGGCGAAGCCGATGCCTATTTTGCCCGGATCCGGCTCTATCGTATATCGCCTTATCACCCCGATGCGCTCAAGCTTTGCTATGCGCTTCTTCGTGGAATCAACGGAAAGACCTATGTCACCGGCGATTTTTGTCAGTTTTGAGCGTGCATTTTCGCCTAAAATGTTCAGGATGCGCCTGTCTTTCTCGTCCAGGTGCCTTATTTTCTCCGATTCCTCTTCATTTTTGACCATATTTATCTTATAAATTAAGATAAATATTTAAAGAAATTCCTATTTTTTAAGACATTTTTCGTTAAAAGGCTTAATACTTTCACATACTACTATATAGTGGTGATAATAATGATATTTGGTTTCATGGAAAGCGCTCCCCTGAAAGAGGTCAGGCAGAGCAGGCTTAATCCTCCTGCTGTTTTCAGGAAAAAGAATGAGGATTGTTCGGGCTGCGTTGACGTTTTTGATTTCAGCCTGAACGGAAGCGGGGCTGTCTTCAGGACAGTAACCTGCGGGTACCACGGTGAGGGATTAAAGTGATGTTCTTCCTTGGTTATGCAGTTGGAATTAACGGGCAACCGCAAGAACCATTATTCAAAGGCCGATTAGCAGAGTCGTTGGTCAGAGGGGCATTGATTGGGCTCAGGCGGGGTCTGGAACAGGGTCATGAACCATCGGAAATTGAAAGTTATCTTGTCTTCGAAAAAGAAAACGGAGAAAGATTTTACAAGGTATTGTTCCAATCAGAAGTCCAACCAAAGAATCCCGGGTACAAAAGTAGAGACCATTGCGGGTACGGGTTATAGTCATGACAGAATATTTCTCACAGTCCAAAAGCGTCAGGGAAACAGCTGGCAGGTTAGGTATCTCGTCGTACGAAGAAGCGGCAGCTGGATTAAACGGGGCACAAAGGCGTCTGCGCGAAATAGATAGTGAAATCAACAGGCTTCAGCGTCTCAAATCCGCAGCGATAGGCCAAGTTCGGGATTACCATTTCTGCTCGCGCCTGCGTGATTACAGGGAAGCTGTAATAAGAGAGCTTGATGGAAAGGACCCGAGGCAAATGGACGAGCAGGAACGTGCTGCGTTGCAAAACTCTGTGAAGATTCGCGCTTACGAACATGGCTTCGACGTCTTCGGCATGGAACAGCGAAGAATGCGGGAAAAGCTCGCGAGCAGGTTGAGCGTGACGGACAAGAGGAAATAAAACAGTAAAGAGAATGTGAAACGGCAAGGCAATTGCAGAAACGATAGGAATATTTTACCGGTTTTTTCTTTCCGTTTATTCCGCAATCATTATTTAAGATTTCATCGCGATTTATTCAACATGCGCAGGCAGGCAAAGAAAATAGAAATAAAAAACGCCATGAAATGCGGGCGCTGCGAGCTTTCATTCAAGAGCATGCTCGCGCTGAAGAGGCACAGCCACGTGCATCTGGACGACATGCAGGAACTGAGGCTGCTGCAGGAAGGCCACAAGCCCGTGGAAACGAAGTTCGGCGGGATTTTCAAGGGGAAAAATAAGGTTATAATAAGTTAATTCTTTGATTAAACTTTCTTTCTAAGAAAGTTTACAAGAACAGGGTTATTATAAGCTAATTCTTTTGGTGCAACTTTTCCTAAAAGTTGCTTTGATTAAACTTTGGATTTACTGGCCACAAGTCTCTTTTGGTGCAACTTTGGAGAAGCAAATTGCTTAGTGACCGCCGTATTTGAATAATGCAGTCATGTATATTTTTTCTAATTTAGGTATCTCTTCTCTGGGAAGACGTAACTCCAATGCTTCAAGCGTTCTGCTCATTGACCTGTATCTTACTGTATCCCTTATGAAAGGCTTGAATCCTTCTTTGCCGTCATGAGGGCTGACATAATATCTGTTTACAAGATCGCCGAATGCAAGCGCCTCCCGATAAGGCGTTGTCGTCTCTATTTCTCTTCTTCCATTACCATCTTCATTAAGCCAGCCGCCGTATTCTGCGTATGTCTCCATGAAAAGCGTTGCTAGTGGTTGCGGAACATCAGCGCTTTTCAAAAGTCTTCTGGACCTGACATGCCTAGTTTCGTGGTCCGTGACTCTTTGAGGGCGTAAGTGAGAAGGTAAACGTCTATTGAAACCCATCACAGGAACTTTCACAGCATCTCTAATTGGGTCGTACTGGAAGCCTGTGACGCCTGGCGGACCGTTTTCATATACTACAACGGGTACTCTACTGTTTTCAGGTTTATCACCCACGCCAAGGTCATCTTCTTGGTTTATCTTCCTGAAAGACCTTTCTACGCTTGATCTAACATCATAAGGCAAACCGCTTGTATCCAGAGAAGGCATAAGGAGTCCGCGCAGCATTCCTCTTAATCTGAATCCGGGCATCATGAGCGTAAGTTCGTCCACTAATTCCTGCACGCTTGTCCCGCCCCTGTAGTCCGAAATGCTTCCTCTCATCCAAATCACATCTATTCCTTGCCGCCCAGCGATTTAAGCTTTTCCCTTTTTAAAGCTATTCCCGGCTCTTTTTTATTATGGCAAAGCGAAGGCTCCCCTCAGCAGCTAGGCAAAGAGCAGCCGTGCAAAGGCAGCGCCTTGCCCTGGAAAGGCAGAAGCGCCGCCTGGCATTGGCAAGGCAAAGGCAGCGGCTGTCATCGCAGTACGAAACGGAAGAAAAGCGGGCAAGCAGTGGAAGGCGCGTTTTCATAGCAGGGCTTGCTTTGATACTGGTCATAATTTTCCTTTATTTCTTTGTTATGTATCCTGCATTTGTCGCGAAGCCATCTGTGGACAGGTTCCCCCTGGCCGCCGCTTCTGACATTGACAGCGAGCACATTAACTGGCTGATAAACGAGGCGGGCGGCTACAAGCTGCACCCCGACTGGTATTTTTTCGGCGAAAGGCCTGAAATAGAAACAGTGATTACGGACCAGGGCAGGCGCTTCACCACGACGATAATAAACGGCTATCCCGTGACCGTGGAAGCGCCGGCAAAGAATCCGGACATACGCTTCCGCATAAGCAGCGGCGACTTTCTGCTTCTTTACGCGTCGCCGGACATACTGAAAACAGCGCAGGCCATGAGGAACGAAGGCACCCTGCGCGTTGACTTGCTGAAGAGCGAGTTCGCCCTGACCGTGAAGGGCTACCGTGTCATCTATGACAAGCTGCCGTCTCCATGATTCCTGCGCACAGTGATAAGTTATGGATTTCACTTACAGAATACGCAAGATAAACCCGCGGTGGGGATACTCGCAGGCTGATCAGGTCAGAAATTATCTGGAATCCCTTGAGCAGCGCAGGATAGTCGGCGGGATTGTTTTCCTGTCCCCGCAGCCCGATGGCGATTTCTTTGACGTGACTTTCAGGCTCGGCGACACTTCCAAAGAACCCGAAATAACCCGGAAACTTTTGGAAGTCTACAGCGCGCAAATAAAGGATGACCCGGACACCAGTGCATAGGACTACTTTTTCATTTTCCACAATTCCTTCAGCTCGGACAGGCTCAGCTGGTGCACCTTCTTCTTCGCCATCTCTGCACGCGCGTCCCTGAACACCTTGCCTGCGTCTCTGTTGCGCTTCGCGTAGGTTATTTTAAGGAATGACCAGAAATCAGTGTTGAGCAATGATTTCTGCCGTAGTATAATTATAGCGGAATCAACGGCAGGCGGGTAGAAAGCCGTAGCAGGCACAATCCTGACAATATCCGAATCGCAGCAGTCAGCTACAGCAGCAGCAACCGCCTCCTTCTTCCACAGCTTCTCGGCAAACTCCTTCTGCACGCACAAAACCGCAATGCTCCACTCATGCTGCAGAAGCTCTATCAGCAGCTTCTGCGACAGCGAGTAGGGTATGTTGGAGATGATTTTGTTGAATGTAAAATACTGCTTGCCGCTCCGCTTTTCTTCCAGCGCCTGCAAGGCGTCGCCGATGATTACTTCTGTATTTTCCACCTTTCTCAGCAATGGAAGGAACCGCTTGTCTTCTTCTATCGCAACAACCCCGCATTTCCCCGCTATCTTCCGCGTCAGGTTCCCGGGCCCCGCGCCGATTTCCAGAACAGCATCAGAAGGCGACAGTCCGGCCAGTTCCACCTCAAAATCAAGAGTGCTGTTATCAGCCAGAAAAAACTGGTCCTTGCTGCGAAGAGGTTCTATTTTGTGTTCTTTCAGGACGCGTGCGATATCCATGGGAGTAGTATTGTTATAAAGTTTTTAACTTGAAACAAAGATTTGGCGGTTCAGATGGTTTGGTACGTAGGACCGGCTGCAAACGGTACGTTGGTGGAGCTTATTGCCCGGTGGGAACCGAAAGCAAGTGAAATCAGGCTTGTGAGACATAGGAGTGTTTATTACATTAGTGTCTTGTACCCGACAGACCTTTCAACATCTTACCTTGAAGTGGGTCCGATATTGTCTTATGTCTGCGTAGGAAGACGGGAAGTCGATAATTTGAGCAGAGAAGTAAATGAACTTACTGATCCAAAAGGCGGAATAATACCGGTAGTCAGGCTCTTAAGAGATAAAGATGATAGAACAACTAAAATACCAACTTACAAATTTTATGTACCAAGAAAAAGTAAAAGGCTCAAAAAGGTGAGAACTAGGCTTGCTGTACGAAGCTAGTTTTCTTTACGATCTGCGTCTCTAAATCCTGAACTTCGCTATCTTTTCCAGGGTATCTATGTGCGTCATGAAGAGCGCCCTGCAGCAGTAGCTTTTCATCCCTAAATCGTCCAGGACTTTCCCCGCAGGCTCGCCGCTGGCAACCCTTTGCCTGAACTTCTCGAACATCCCGCCTACAGGGCGGCCGCAACTCATACACCTGACTGGTATTAAGGTAATTATCACCTTGTTTTTTTTCTTCTATGATGTCCTCTTCGTTTAACGCTTGCTCTGCTGCTTTGTAGCCCTCGGCCCGTCCTTGCTGCGCGAAGGCTTGTGCGGCTCCGTCCTGCGGGGATCCGACACGAGCAGCGACCTGTCATAATCAACGTACATGCGCTTCAGCTTCTCGTCCTTGCTCCACGCCACCAGGCCGTTGGCTATTGCTGTTCTCGCGGCGTCCGCCTGGCCCCACATCCCGCCGCCCTTCACGCTGACGGAAATGTCCAGGCTGCGCCACGAATCCTTTGCAATTATCAGCGGCTCCTTTATCCTCATCTGCCTGTATCTGGGCTGTACCAGATCCAGGGGCACGCCGTTTATCCTGATAACGCCCCTGCCCTCCCTGACAACAGCTCTTGCAATCGCTTTCTTTCTCTTGCCCACGGTTATGATTATCTTCGCCTTTTTCTTGCGCGCAGGCGCTGCGGCTTCAGCTGCCTCTTTCTTTTCCTGTGCTGCCAGCGGCTTAGGTTCTAGTTGAAGTTCTTGCATGATTATCACGAATGAGTCTGACGACTTCTGGAGCTTATTTCAAGATTAAGGTCTCTTATCGCCCGCGGATCCGGAGTTGTAACATCCACTATTCCTAAAAATTCATAGCCCATTATACCCATTCTTCTTGTCACTTCTCTTGCTAAATAAGGACCTCTTAAATCTACAATTCCATCCGGATTTTCTCTTCCATAAGAGAAAGTCATCATTTCGTGGTAATCAGGAGGGGATTTGCCTTCAACGATAAATATGCCGTTTGCATCTACAGCGATATTTGCTTCCGGTGGCTTTCTGAATCGCATTGTTAATTGAAAGAACATTTTGTCACCTTTTAGGTTTTAGATCTTCTCGTGCCATCCGAGCGCCTTTGCCAGATTTCCGACTTTAATATAGTCCGTCTTGATCTCTTTCACGGCTATGCTTTTTGTTTCCTTACCGGCAAGCTCGGCAGGCAATCCGATATGAACGCGCAGCCTTTTAAAAGAGGCTCTGCCCGACGGCTTCTTGTACTCCATCATGCCCCTGACAGTCCTGCGCACGATCATGTCAGGCTTCTTGGGAAAGAAAGGCCCGTGCTGAGGGCTGCCAATCCTGCGGCGCTTCAAATACTTCCCTACAATCTGCTTGGGGCTGCCTGTTATTATCGCCTGCTCGGAATTGACAATAACAACGTCCTCGCCCTTCTTCAGCATTTTGGCTATTTCAGACGCCATCCTCCCGAGCACAGCATTGCGCGCGTCAATGATTATCATGGTGACACCAAAGCAAGAATACATGAACTAATGAGTATTATCCCATCTATCATAAAGCTCATCTCTATATTTGTAGATTAAACCTTCACTGTTATGACCTTTCTTCAAAAGTTCAAGTGCCTTTTTTATATTTTCATTTTCTTTCGTATCGTCTGTCATAATACAACCCTTCCATTCAGTCACCCGAAATACTCAGGCTGCTGGGTTATCTGCGACGCAGCCTGCGCAGCCTGCTTTGCCAAAGCCCTTTTTTTCTTGTCGTCGTATTTCTTGTATTCCTTCCATATCGCATCAGCAGTCTTTCCCCTGAGTATTTTCACTATCACGTGCCTTGGCATGTGGCTGCTTTGCGACACGGAAGTGTAGTCAACAAGCACGATGTCGCCTTCCTTGACATCAGCGGCTATCTTGGCATCAACCGCAAACGTGAAAAGATTTTCGTCCCACATCTCTACAAGGGCCTGCGTCGTCGCGTCGCCCTTCACTTCCCTGTCCTTTGCCGAAAATATCTTCAATACTCTGCCGGGATGGTACATGGCAACCACTCAAACTACAATCCTTCCTTTTGTTTCTTTACCCAAAGCCTCTTTCAGCATCAGGGCTTTTCCGCCGGCTTTTTCTATCTTTTCCTTTGCTGAAGAAGAATAACCGAGCGCGTAGACATTTATTTTTTTTGTCGCGCTGCCCGATGAAAGAACCTTGCCGGGCACGAAAACACTGTCATTATCTGAAGCTGCCTTGTTTATCTTGAACAACGTGACGCCTTTTTTCTGCCGGCGCGGCTTTGCCAGATGTTTTGCCAGCTGCGAATGGAAAGGCGTTTTCTTCGCGCGCAGTTCCGCTATCAGCTTCGCTAGCTCAGGATTCGTCGGGCCTGTCGGTTTTGGCATGATAATCACACAAATTGTTAAAGCGGAAAAGACGGCTCTGCGTTCTTTCGCTTAATGACTTTTATTTGCTTGAGCATTAAAACTTAAAAGCACATGTTTTTGATAGAACTTTTTTTGAAAAAGTTCTGCGGGGGTTCCCGAGAAGCCCTTTTTAGAAAAAAGCGCTTGCGGAAAAACTAAGGAGGGTTAGGGAATGGCCAAAGGGGCAGGACGGTTGCCGTGAAAATGGTGCCGGGCTTCACTTAAGGCATGGCTTAAGTTTCGAGCTAAGACAGCTTAGCTATGAAAGAAATCCTGTGGCTTAGTGCCTTCGAGAGTTCGAATGCGCCCTTTCTTGGAAAGAAAGCGTGCACGGAAAGAAACGGGTGCCGAAAATCTCTTCCCCCGCATTTTTCTGCCTTGTAGAAAGCTTTAAATTTCTATAATGCATCCTTACTTTAAAGTAGTGAATGTATGACTCTAATTTCATTCTTAAGAGCAGGACCTGGAGTTGGTGTGGGACACTCTGATCGCCAGCTATTGTACACCTCGCGTGCTAGGCCTTCGGAAACTTATCAGGCAAAGGAAAGAAAAGTCATAATGCTAGGCAGTGAGCATTGTGTTGGATACGCAACCGGAATTGACGTAGGATACGCCCGGAAAATAGTTCATTCGGCAAAACGTGCTGTGGAGTCTCGTTTGCGGGACGGACCTGTCACCTTCAAGGAAGTGCGGGGTATGGTGACAAAGGCGTATGATGAGGTTCGTTCCGGGAAAGTTCCTAAGAATTTTGATGTGGATCTTATTATTGCAGGTCTTGATGAAGACCCTCCAAATTTTGTTACTCATGAAACCAGTTTTATATCTCCCAGACCTCCGCCCAGGGATTTTAGCATAGTAACTTATGACAAAAGCGGAGAGCTAGTTTATCACACGTATACAGCTTCAATAGGCTCCGCATCCGACACAGCTGACAGATTTATCAATGAGTTCCTGGAAACCGTGAACCCAAGGCAGCCTTATCTCGGGCTTGTAAGATGCGCCCAAGTAGTGATGGAAGCGCACAGAATAGCCGAGAAAAGACATAGGGGAAGCGTAGGAGAAAGAGATCAGTTGGTATGGATAAACGATAATCCAACATTTCAAGAAACAAGCGAGAAAGAAACGTCCTTACTCGGTAGCAGCCTGCGCTTGAAGGCACAAGGCCTGCTGACTGGTGAAGTGGTTAATGAGGTCTTTAAAGTAATTTTGAATCGTGATAATTCCGAAAGGGATGCAGCTACCAGAGTAAGAGATAAGTTAAGAGAAATTCTTTTATCGGATAGTGACGGTGCAAGACGTCTCCTCGATTACGTTCTTTTTGGAAGAAATTAATATGTTCTTACGGCCTTTGTAAATAACCGTTGCTTACTTCACCGCTTTCTTCAGCTCAGAAGAAAATTCCTCGGCGCGCCTTTCAAGTTCATTCAATGCTATCTCGACAATTTCCGCAGCCTTCAGGCCGGATACGCTCTCGACTTCAAAAACAAACTCCTCTTCGCGGAACTTCACGTCGTCTCCCTGCGGGTCCTCGGGCCTGCCGGCAACGGGGTTCTTGTATCCCACAACAGCTGCCTGCCATTTGGCGTGCTCCTTGCCGAAGCCCAGCTGCGCTATGGCTTCGAATTTCAGCCTTTGGTTCTCATAGAGTTCCACTATAGGTATTTCCGGGTCAGCCGGCTGCACGCTGTCGTCGCTGCTCTTGATGTCGGAAGCCTTCACCATGCACGGCCCTGTCTTTTCCAGTACAAGCGTAACTTCACAGGAAGAGCAGCCTTTGCCGCCGCACTTGCATTCGTCCTTTGTCCTGTATATCTTCCTGCTGTAGGTGAGCGGTATCAGACCCACGCGGTGCGCAATTATCTCGTCAAAAAGACCCGAGCCGTTTTCCTCAAAATCAACGTTCTCAACAGCCATGGTCGGCACTTCGTTGACCATGACGCGCCGCAATGCATTCGCAAAGCCCGCGTCGCTGTCTTCCAGAGCGAAGGATAATTTCTTTTCAGATTTTTCCAAAATTCGGAGTTTCATGACAAATACACCATTAATGCAACAAAGAAATTCATCAGAAGTTTTAAATACTAGAATTTCCCCTTAAAGGAAAATTCTGTCTTTCAAACCATATCTTTATGGTTTTTAAATAGCAAATTTATTAAGGTTTTCTATGTCCTTAGAGCGGAACATCCGTTTAATGTATATCATAAATTTCCTGAAAAACCTCACTTTCTTCGGCGCTATCAGCATTCCTTTTTTCCTCGGATGGGGAGGACTGAACTATACCCAGATATTCCTGCTGCAGGCATGGTTCATGTTCTGGATGTTTTTCTTTGAAATCCCTACAGGCCTTGTTGCCGACAAGTTGGGCAGGAAGACTTCGATTATCCTTTCAGGCATACTGACATCTCTAGGATTTCTGATCTATGGTAGCATACGCGATTTCCGCTTTTTTCTTCTGGCAGAATTTCTCATAGCAATAGGGTTTACCCTTATCTCCGGCGCTGACAGCGCACTGATTTACGACACGCTGAAGCAAAAGAAAAAATCAGGGGAATCAAAGAAGATTTTCGCAAATTACCAGATAGCAGGCACTTTGGGCATTATCATAGCCTTTCCCGCCGGCTCATTGATTGCAGGAACTGTTAACATACCTTATCCCGACAACCTTGCCTTTGTCATGTTGCTTACCGCATTCCCTCTATTTACATACGCCATTATTTCATTTTTGCTGGAAGAGCCTAAAAGAACCAGACCATCGGAAACTTATTTTGAAACGGCAAAGAACGGCCTGAAGTATCTTGCAAAGCATAAGCACCTGCGTCCGCTCGCCCTGAACTTCGTGCTCATATCAACGACGCTTTTCTTCATGTACTGGTTTTACCAGCCTTTGCTCGGCTCAGCGGGCGTTGACATAACATACTACGGATTCGTCGCGGCAGCTTACAATATCCTCGCTGTTCTGCTCATAAGCAAGACCGCCTTGTGGGAGAAAATCTTCGGCACCAGAAATGTTCTTTACATAACCGCCTTCGTGCCGGGCATACTTTACATAATTCTGGGTTTCACGAAAATGTTTTTCATCACTATTCTCGGGATACTTCTAATAACGTCTCTCAGAGGGTTGAGAGAGCCGTTGTTCAGCCATTACATGAATTACTACATAAAATCCAATGACCGCGCCACGGTGCTATCTTCGATAAACATGCTGCAAAGATTGCTTACCATGGTTCTTTACGTGCCCATAGGAATGTTGACGGATATTTCCCTGAATTACACCCTGATTTTCCTTGGTTTGCTTACCTTGGTGTTCGGTTTCCTTTCTCGCGTAGAAGAAGAATCGTTGAAAGAATAAATTCTCACACGCGCCTTCCGCGCCGCCCACCTTTTTTCCTGCAGCTGTCGTGGGAAATGGGCGTGACGTCCTCTATTGAGCCGATGCGGAAGCCTGCCCTTGCAAGCGAGCGGATAGCAGGCTGCGCCCCCTGGCCGGGTATCTTTGACTTGATGCCCCCGGGCGCTCGTATTTTTATATGCAAACCCGTGATGCCGAAAGCCAGCGCCTTGTCAGCAGCCTTCCTTGCCGCCCTCATGGCGGTGAACGGCTTGCCCTTGTTCATGTCCTTGTCCGAGACCATGCCGCCGCTGGCAAAAGCAATCGTCTCGGCTCCTGTAACGTCAGTTACGTGTATGATAGTGTTGTTTAATGACGAGTATACATGCGCTATTCCCCATTTTTCTCTGCTCATTCTCAATCACTTTGTCAAAATTTATCAAGACGGAAACGAAAGTCGGGTTTTGCATCAGGTTTTCCGGATTGCTCCTGCCTTTTCCCTTTTCGTCTGTTTTGCGGATTCGGCAACCATGTCCGTCCTTATCTTCGGGCTTATTTTTATCTTGCCTTCCTCTTCGCTGGGAACGATGTACCCGGGCCATAAAATCTTCCTGTCGTCAATGTAAACATGGCCGTGCACTATGAGCTGCCTTGAGTGTCGCGGCGAATTTGCCACGCCTTTTTTGTAAACTATTGTCTGCAGCCTTCTTGACAGGATGTGGTCAAGGTTTATGCCGAGGACGTCGTCAACGCTGCCGACCCTGATGCCTAATTTGTTCAGCTTTCCCAGAAGCTCCTTTTCCATCTTTTCGTTGCGCTCCGCCTGAAGTTCCCTCGCTCTTCTGCGGAAATTTCTCAGCACGCTCTCGGTGCGCCATATCTCCTTTTTCCTGCGCAGCCCGTATTCCTGCAGAATCTTCCTTTCCCGTTCAATGCGGCGCTTGTCGTAAGGCCTCTTCGGCGTCTCGTATTTCTTCCTTTGCTTTTTCGGGTGGCCCATTTTTATCACTTGTCAAGATGGATGGATAATTCTTCGTTCAATTTTCTCATTAGCTTATTTTAATCGAACAATCTCGTTCCCTTTTTGATCAAACTTTTTTGAAAAGTTTGGTTATTTCTTCTCCGCCGGCTTTGCCGCTGCCGGTGCGGGCTTTGCTGGCGCTGCTGCTGCGGGCTTTGCCGCGGCAACTATCTTCTTTTTCGCGACGCCCACGGTTTTCTGCGTCCTGAATGAAGACCTTGTCCTCTGGCCCCTGACAGGCAGGCCAAACTCATGCCTTACGCCCCTGTAGGCTCTCATCTTTTTGAGGAAGTTTATGTCCTCGCGTTTTTTCAAATCAAGCTCCGAAGCAACTGAATGCATGTCCTTTCCCGTGTCCATATCCTTCCGGCGGTTGAGCAGCCACGAAGCGAATCCGGGCGCCCTGATTGTCGATTCTATTTTTTTCAGCTCTTCGCTGCTCAGTTCGGCCAGTTTCTTCCTTTTGTCTATCCCTGCTGACGTGCACACGGCGCTGGCGAACATAAAGCTTACGCCCTTTATCCTGCGCAGGCCCCGCATCAGCTGCGTGGAGCCGTCTATGTCAGTCGCCATTATCCTGACAATCTTCCTTGTTTCAGTTGCCGGAGCTGCCATAATTATTGCAAAGATTAAGTTCGTCCAATAAATATTAAAGCGTATCAAGGCGGAAAGGATGCCGAATCTGGGCTCTCCGTATTTTCCGATTTAATGTATTTTTATTTTTCCATATCAATTATTATCATGCTTGTAAAGGAAATAATGTCCAGAAAGCCTGTCACGCTGCATTCCCGGGATACGCTGGAGAAAACTGTAAGGGTGTTTGCAAAGCACAGGATATCAGGGTGCCCTGTTGTTGACAGCAGGAAGCATGTTGTAGGCATCATAGCGAACACCGACGTGCTGCGTGTTATTGACGCGCAGGGCAGGATACTGAAAGAAAACGAGGATCTGCTTTCCGTCGTTTTAGGCTTTCTGAAAGGCGACGCGAAAACGGCGCTGAAAAAAATACTGAAAAGCCCTGTCAGGAAACACATGGTCCGGGATGTGGTTGTCGTTGCGCCTGAGGACGACATCGCCAACGCCGTCTCAATGATGAACCAGCGCGATATCGAGCGGCTGCCCGTCGTCAGCAAGGGCAGGCTCGTCGGCATAATCTCGCGCAAGGACGTAATGCGCTTTCTGGAGAAGTAGGCGGAATTTTAATATACAGCCCAAGAGCATAAAAACGTATTACTATCCGCTACCTGAAGAGCGGCGGAATTCGGATTTAAAAAAGTATCTCTTAAACTATTTTGTATGAAAAATAATGCTATAGTGCTCTTGGGGTTAGCATTGTTTGTTTCAGGGTGTATCGGACAGTCAGATATAACACCTGTTATAAAAGCCTTGCCAGAAGTCCAGCAGTTTCTTGCCCAGAATCCAGATGCGGATATTAGGGCATTTTTGGTACCATCCAAGACAATGAACCAGACAATTAGTAGCGTAGAAGCGGAGTGCGGCCAGATGGATATAAAGGACTATTGGAAAGTTCTGATAACGAAGAAAAATGTAAACCTTACAGTATGGGTCGATTCAGAAACAAGAAATCCTGTATGCATAATAAAACCGGGCATAGTGACAAACCAGACAGAAATTCCACCAAAGGTAGATTTGTCATCAAAGATCATACGCATAGACGGCGCGTCTGACAATCAGATAGCCGTAAGAAACATCGGCTCGGTTAGCATAGATAGTTCGGATCTGGCTGTGTTCCTAGACGGGAAATTGCAAACATGTTCATGGACATCTAATTCTGTAGAATCAGGGAGTATAATCGTATGTACGATGCCTTCTTCGTGTAAAGGCACTGTGGTTAAAGTAACAGCACCCGGGAATGCTGATACTGCTTATTGTTTTACACTCATCGAGCTTGGTAGAAATCAACCAATTCCTGCGGAACCCGCGCCTGAACCAATTCCTGCGGAACCGCCTCAGCCAGTCCCTCCTCCGCAGCCAATTCAGCCATCTCCTCCGCCTTCAGGCAATGAAACAAACAGTAGCCAGCCCGGGGTCAATGAAACAAACAATATCAAACCCGGGGTCAATGAAACAAACAACCAGTCACTGATCAATGAAACAAACAACCAGCCAAGAAATGTCACATTCTCCTGCCAGATAAGCGGCAATCTCAGTGCCATGGTTACAGGGACACAAGGAGGAGTTGTGTGCAGTCCCTCAATATCAAACCGGAATGTCAGCCTGTCACCCGGCAATCATTCGGTGTACATCGCATGTTCTGGCGCTGGTAGATGTTCTCATGTCATTTGCATAAAAGGAGCAAGTTTTCCCTATGAAACGAGCAGCAACGGGAGGTGCACGGACGGCCAGTTGTCGCCTGGAGATTCGACCACTGCGCCGTTCAGAATCGGCTGAAAGCTCTATAGTGGTGTTATTGATAAACGAATTTTATATACAGCCGCGACGCATAATTAATGCATGAGGCGCTGGGCGGTTTTTGCGGTCATACTGCTGTTTCTGATGGGCTATGCTGTTTTGTCATTTGGCGCTGTGGCAATCGGAAACCAGGATTTCGGCGGGGCCGCTCCCGAGCCGGAAAAAGGCGCCCAGGGCGAGGGCTCCCGCGTCGGAGAGGAGGAATACGACCGCCCGCCGCCAAGCCTTGAAATTTTCCATATTCCTGCGGATCCTACGGATGCTGATACCATTAACATAACGGCGCAAGTCATTGCATCCGTCAGCCTCGAGAAGGAGTGCATCCCTAGCACCGGCATCCTGAGCCTGTTCTTCGGCGGCTGCACCGAAACAGGCAACTGGATAGAGCGCACGCCTAACTGGCGCCCGCGTGGAATAAAGATATTCATTAATGGCGAGGAGCGGAAGGGATGCGGCTTTGACGTGAATGCAATGTTCCGCTACTGCAAGAAGGGATCTGCTGATTTTGACAGTTGCGTTTCTTACAAGCCCGACAAGAGGGTTGTTGCGTTGTGCAGCTACCTGCAGAAATTCAACGCGGGCACGAATGTCACTTACTCCGCAATAACGTACATAACACCGCCAAAAACCGCTGAGGAGCAGGCAAAGCAGGCGGAAGAGGAAAGGGAAAGAGGTGGAGGCGGACCGGACAGATAAGAAATGAGGTTGTATAATGAAAAAGGAAATTTTGGTTTTTGCTGTTGTTGTCATATTCCTGATGAGCTACGCTGCTTTCTCAGCAAACATGGAAGGGACATCTTTAGACGCGCATGCCGGTCCTGATTACCGCGGACAGGAAGGTGTTGACAACAGGCCGGCAGAAACGGGTGGCACGCCCGGCGTTGTGAAATCCGGAACGAAAAGTTTTGTCGTGAAGAAATACACGGGTCCGGCAGCGCCGGAAACCGCCACGAAAACGAACCTTGATTTCCCTGCGCCGGAGAATATCTCTTCAGCCGAGCAGCAGCCCAAAGCGGAGGAGAAGCAGAAAACTCCCGAGAAAACCGCTGAGACTCCAAAAGATGCTGAGCAGCAACCTATAGCGCAGCCAAAAGGTGGTCTTTGCGGCGACTGCGACACCCAGACAAAAACGGGCCTGAGTTTCCGGATCAGCGGCGATGTGAACGTGCTCACCATGGCTGTGTGCGCCGGCAGCGCCAGCGAAAAGGAATGCAGGGAAGCGCCTGCGTGCGGCATCGACAAGCCGTGCATATGCGAGTCTTTTTTGAAGAACATCTGCGAAGTGAGATGCTTCAACACGAAAGGAAAATACTACGTCACTGTAGACGGCTTCCGCGGGCTCTTTGATTCCGTCGATGAAAAGGATCCTGCTGAAGGCGGCTATGACTACGAATGCCCGGCAGTGAGCACGGAATCGCTTGCAAAAACAAGGGAGAACCTGCTGCAGCTGCAGGGAAAGATAAGCGGCATCGCGGCAAAGGTTGACCTCATCGTCAAAAACGCGCCTGACAACGACACGACAGCGGCGTTCCAGAAATACTCGGACACGCTGAAAAAAATATCGGACATGATTGACGCCAGGATAAAATCCATCGACGCCGTCCTTGCAAGCCCGACGGAGGAAGGAATACAGCAAAACCAGGCAGAGGCGGATGGCCTGAAAAAGGACATTGCTGACATGCTGAAAACGCTGCAATAATCAAGGCGGAAGTGAACATGGCATTGAAAATGGACCAGAAGAATACACATTACATTACGCTTTGATAGAATTGATTTCTATGAGAAAAGGCATGGAGCTTCCTGTATCAACGGTTGTTGTCGTAGCCGCTGCCGTGCTTGTGCTTGTAGTTGTGTCGTCGTTTTTTCTTTCAGGCTCGGGAAAGCAGTTCAGCGAGATTGACGCCAGAAGCAGGTTCGGCCAGGAGTGCACCAGGCTGAAATGCACCGTCAGCGAGGCGCAAAGCCTTCAGGCAACCCATCCCGACCTCTACAAATACTGCAGGGCGGTTTACGGTGATGTTTCAGCAGCCCAGTGCGTCAACGCTTGCGGGTGCAGGATTGACTACTCATCAAAAGGAGAAGTAGCGCAGGATGTAAACCAGGACATAGCCGAACTTATTATTGATCTGACAGCTTAGATGCTGCTGGAGGTTCGCTTCCAAATTATGTCAGGCTTTCTTGCCGCGCGACCACTTGAATTTCCTCGGGTCGCGGCCGAGCTTCACTGAGTTTTTCTCGCAGCGCCGCGAGCAGAACCAGCTTATTTTCCCGGTGCTCTGGATAATCATCTTGCCTGTTCCTGATTCAACGTTTGCAGAACAAAAAAAGCATTTTGCCATATCAGAACCCATCATTTATTTTTTGATGCCAACTTTTTTGTAAAAAGTTGCTAGTCGGTTTAGATACCTCCGTAGGTATCGGATTTTTCTTATTATCTTCGCCCGTAGCTTCCCGAGGACTCCATCTCGGTCTCCTTGAGCATCAGGACGTCGCCTATCTTGACGGGCCCTATGACGTTTCGCGTCAGTATCTTCCCCTTGTCGCGGCCGTCAACGACCCTGCACCGCACCCGCGTCACTCCCTTCGCGCCCATCCTGTCAAGTACGCCGATAATTTCAGCGGGCGTTGAGTCTTCGGGCATGATTAAGCACCAATAAATTGCTAAAATGGAAATGTAGTCTTAAGTTGTTCCTGAATTCCGGCAGCTTCAGCTTTGATTACTTTGACAGTTCTTCTATTTTCTTTCTTGCCTCGCCGCCGTCAACAACAGCGACGGCGGAAGTTCCGACGTCAATGCCCGCGGCCCTGCCGAGCTCGTTCTTGCTCGCTACCTTGACCAGCGGTATTTTCTTCTCGCCGCAGAGGGCGGGCAGATGCATGACTATTTCCGGGGGGTCCACGTCGTCAGCAATCACAACCAGCTTTGCTATTCCCCGCTCCGCGGCCTTCGTGGCCTCGTTGACCCCCTTCCTTATCTTGCCCGTTTCCCTGGCTATTTCAATTGTTTCAAGAATCTCGTTGTCCTTCATCGATTCACCTCAATAGCGGCTGGTAAATTCCTAACAAAGTATTTAAGACAAACGTTTTTAAGGTTGCGGAATCAAGGAAGAAAAGCGGTGTTAATCATGCAGGAAAAATCGGCGTTTCTTAAGGTCAAATGCAAGAAATGCAAGAACGAGCAGATAGTGTTCAGCAAGGCCGCTATGCAGGTGAAATGCCTTGTGTGCGGTGCCGTGTTCTTGCAGCCTAAAGGCGGGAAAGCGGACGTGAACATGGACGCGGTGCAGGTTCTGGAAAGGCTGTGAATGACTGCTTTAGCTGCACCAGTGCCTTAAAGGTTTAATTTCTTTCATGCAATAACATGGGTTGGTGTTGGTAACATGGTAAAAAAACGGGGACTTCCTTCCGAAGGCGAGTTGGTTATCTGCACCATTACCAAAATAAATCCCAATTCGGCTTTCGCTTTTATGGAGGAATACGGCAAGGAAGGGATGATACACATCTCGGAAATCGCCCCGGGATGGGTCCGCGATATAAGGCAGCACCTGAAGACGGGCCAGACGGGCGTCGCAAAGGTCATGCGCATCGACGACAAAACGATTTCTCTGTCAATAAAGCGCGTCGACGACAACCAGAGGAACCAGAAAACAAAGGAGTACAACCTGGAAAACAAGGCTGAAAGGCTGCTGGAAATAGCGGCAAAAAAGCTTGAGAAAAATTTGGACCAGGCTTACGAGGAAGTTGGTTTTCTGCTGCAGGAAAAATTCGGCTCCATTTACGAGGGCTTCAAAACTGCCCTGAATGCCCCGGACAACCTGAAGAAGCGCGGCATTCCTGACAAATGGGTTGAAGTTATCAGGGAGGTTGCCGAAAAAAGCATAGAGCAGAAAGAGTTTGAGTTCAAGGCAAGGTTGCTGATAAATACATATAAACCGAATGGTGTAATTATAATAAAGGACATACTGAAGAAAGCGGCGGCAGCCGGCCTGGACGTCAGGTACATCGCCGCGCCTGAATATCTTGTCAGGTACAAAACAAAAAACGCCAAGAAAGGACAGCGTTATATTGAAGAGAAGCTGGAAGAGCTGAGAAAGAACAAGGACGCGGAAGTGAAGTTTGAGCTGCTGAGCTGAAAAAAGCTAAGAACGAGAGATAGAAATCGTCAAGAAGGCAGGAAGCAGCAAAAAGAAGAACAGAAATTCCTGCCCCGGCTATTGCTGAGGTAATGCCCTTGCCATTGATAAAAAAATGCTGCGCCTATACGATGCAGGAAAAATGCCCGCGGTGCGGCAGCAGGACTAAAAGCGCGCACCCGATGAAGTTCTCCGCGGAGGACAAATACGGAAAATACAGGCGGATGGCAGGCAGGGAAAAGAAGGTCTGATGACAAAGAAATAACGTCTTTTTGCTTGATAAGGTGTTTTCATTGCAAACCGAAATAAAAATCCTTGAGAAAGTGAAGCTGAAAAATCCCGTGCTCATAGAGGGGCTCCCGGGAATAGGCAATGTAGGGCGCGTGGCCGCCGGCTATCTTGTAAGCGAGCTGAAAATGAAGAAGTTCGCGGAGCTGTACTCAAATCACTTTCTGCCCCTTGTCATACTTCACGACGCTTCCGTGGCGCAGCTCCTGAAATGCGAATTTTATTACTACCGCTCGAAGAGCCGCGACATCATTATCCTGACAGGCGACACGCAGAGCATTTCGCCGGAAGGGCACTACGAGATCTGCGAGAAAATTCTTGAGTTCTCGGAAAAGCTCGGCGTGAAAGAAATAATAACGCTTGGCGGCTTTGCGGAAGGGCGGCAGATAGACGAGCCAAGGGTCATAGGCGCCGTGAACGACAAGTCGCTGATAAAGAAATACGAGAAATACGGCATTGATTTCGGAAAGGACCATCCGGTAGGGACAATTGTAGGCGCATCAGGATTGCTCCTGGGCCTGGGCAGGCTCCGCGGCATTGACGGCGCGTGCCTGATGGGCGAGACCTATGGACTGCCCGTCATGACAGACCCCAAAGCGGCTGACCGCGTGATTCACGTGATTACAAAAATACTGGGCATCAAGGTGGATTTGTCAAAATTAGAGAAAATAATCAAGGAAATGGAAGGAAAGATGAAGCAGACGGAAAAAATACACAAAAGGATTTTGGAGCAGATACCGAAACAGAGCAAGGGCGAGGACGTGAGGTATATTGGCTAACGGATGAACTGCATTCTTCTGTAACGCTTAAAAGAGTATCAGTTAAAGATAAAAGCTGTGTTCTAGGCAAGAGATGAGAAGCTTATGTTTGAATACCCGGGACTGACAAGGTTTGAAAAAACCCGCATAATAGCCGCGCGCGCCCTGCAGATTTCAATGGGTGCGCCAGTCCTTTTCAAGACGGATCTGGAAAGCCCGAAGGAGATATCAAAGCTTGAATTTGAGAAAGGGATCCTCCCGATAACCGCGAAGAGAAGGATGCCGGGAAAAACAGCCGAATAATTTCAAAAACGGAGGCTGCCTTGGCTGTTCAAAAATATAAAGAATGAACTCATGCTTCCACCTTGAAAAATTGATTTTTATGTCAGCGACAAAAATGGAGACAAAAGTAAAAAAGGAAAGGCTGCTCATACCGAGGGAAAAATACCTGAGCGCAGGAGTCCATATAGGCCTCACGACAAAGACGGCGGGCATGAAGCGCTTCATATACAAGATCCGCCCCAACGGCTTGGCAGTTCTAAACGTCGGCATGATCGACAAGAGAATCGGCCACGCGGCGAACATGCTGGCGGAAAGGAAAAATATTCTTGTCGTGTCAAAGAAAGAAAACGGCCAGCAGTCCGTGAGGAAATTCGCAGAAGTTACCGGAAGTAGGGCGATTACGGGAAGGTTCATGCCCGGCTCCTTGACAAACCCTTCCTCCCAGGATTTTTTTGAGCCTGACATACTCGTTGTTACAGATCCTTTGGCGGACAAGCAGGCGATAAAGGAGGCCTACAGCATGCGCATACCCATCATCGGAATGGTTGACACCTTCAACGAGCTGGGATACCTGGACTTTGTCATTCCTTGCAACAACAAGGGAAAGAAATCACTGGCTGTCATATACTGGCTCCTTGCAAAGCTGCTGCTGGAAAAAAGAGGCGAAAAACTGGAAGCAAAGCCCGAGGACTTCGGGTACGAGGAATAGAAAGCCTGGAAAAGAAAATTAGTCTCCGGTTTTTTTCTCGACAAGAATTTTCGTCGGCGTCGGCAGCTTGTATCCTGCTTTCTTCAGCGCGATTTTTGCCGTGTCAATTCCGTTTTTGTTTACCTGTATCTCCATTATTTTCTGCCCGCTCATGACGCGCGCCGCTGTCCCTACGGGCTTGCCGAAGTTGTCGCGCATTCCCGACTGGAACCTGTCCGCTCCTGCTCCTGTTGCCATGGCGTTTTCCCTGAGGACCTGATGCGGGTAGACGCGCACGCGGACAAAGTATGTGCTGCCTTTGCCCAGCTTTTTGTCCAGCGTCTGCACGACCATAATGCGCGCTGATTCCAGCGCATTATGCCTTATCTGGACATCCCTTTCGGAAACAAGAAACAGCTTGGCGTCGTAATCCCCTACCGTCCCCATCTGGAATTCCGCTATTTTCGGCTTTGGCACGCCTTTTACATAGCCTTTCTTGGGAACGCGAATGCTCTGCCTGGTATAAGGCCGCTGCAGGTTGCGGTAGCATCTTCCGGGTCTTAATCCCATAAAAATCGCTTCGTGATTTCTGCTGAAACGGAAAGGGAAAGGATTTTGTCAACTTTGTTTTTGATTTCCGCTTTGCATTGCTTTCTTCCCAGACAAGATTTAAAAAGCTACCATCGTTTCACGAAAACCTGGAAAAGCAGTGATGTCAGGACAATGCTTGCAATTGACAGCAAAACGACAAGCGTGAATACAGCCGGGCCTATGAGCGATGCTGTCATTGCTACATAAGCCGCTATAATGGATATCTCGCCGCGCGGCATCATTGCTATGCCGACGGTCAGCTGGTCGCGGCCGCCGAAGCCGTAATGCCTGGTGAGAATCCCGGAGCCTATGAACTTGGCGGCTGTCATGAGCAAAAACAGCGGGACGAAATGCTGCGCCTGAACCCCCGTTCCGGCGGAAAGCGCGACGTATGCAAAAAACAGCGGGACGAAAAAGCCGTTGGAAACCGTCCTTATTTTAGGCTCTATTACCGATTCTGTAAGCGGTGATTTGCCCAGCAGAAGGCCCGCGACAAACGCCCCTGAAACTGCCGCAATTCCTGCCTGCTGCGTTGCGTATGAAAGCAGGAAAACGGCGACGAGGGCTGCAGCCACTATAAACTGGTCGTCGTTCATCTCTTCCAGAAATCCGAAAAACTGGCCTATCCGTTTTGACAGGGCGGCGGCTATTACAATTATGGACAGCGACAGGATGAAGAATACGGTGGCGCTTTTCCATGCCTCGCTGAACGAAAAATAGCCTATGAAAGTTGAAAGGCCGATTATTGATATCATGTCGCCGTACAGGACCGCGGACGTTATGAGCTTTCCGGCTTTTGAATTCAGCTCGCCGAGGGATGACATTGCCCTGGAAGATATGCCGCTGCTCGTGGACATGAAGGCGATCCCGATCACCACGGCGGCCTTGAAATCGTAAAAATAATAGCCGGCCGCGAACCCAAGAATGAAAGGAACAACAGCCCCCGCTATCCCGAGCGATATTCCCTGCTTCGTGTTCCCTTTTGTTTTTTCTACGTCTATGTTAAGCCCTATCAGGAATATTGCAAAAAGCATTCCGAGATTCGCCATCTCGCCGAGGAGCGGGCTGGGGGAGACAAAATTAAGAAGGGGCCCCGCAATAAAGCCGCCGGTCATTTCCCCGACAAGCGAAGGGACCTTCAAACGCTCCGCAATCTCGCCGAAGATTTTCGCGAATATGAGCAATATGGCGACGCTGAACAGGATTTCAACGGTCATGATTTCATTACGACTTCTTCCAAATATAAAATAATTCTTTCTTTCCGCCAGAGCTTTCTTTTTAAAGAAAGGTCTAAGAGCGCCGAGAGGGAGATTTGAACTCCCGCGAGCACGAGGCTCACAAGCTTTCTTACAACCTTCCCTTTTGATGCAACTTTTGGGAAAAGTTGCTTCCAGGCTTGCGCGTTGGACCAAGCTCCGCCATCTCGGCAGAAGAGAAGAAACCTGCGGTTTCTCTCTTTGCGCAGAAACCAAAGGTTTCTGGCAATCCCAGAAAGCTCTTGCTTTCTGAGGATTCTAATCTCATTTCCCTTATTACAAAATATTAAAGAATTAGTTTATTAGGGCTCTGAGAAGCCCTACCCTTTTGATTAAACTTTTTGGAAAAGTTTATCAGAACTTCTCCGCGTCCTCCAGGAGCATGTCCGGTATGTCTTCATCTATAACAGAAAACCGCAGCCTGCATTTCTTGCAGGAAAGCCTGTTCTTCTTCCTGTCGTAGTCCAGGTCGCCCTTGCATTTCGGGCATGCAAGTATGTCCAGAAGCTCTTTTTTGAGCATGAATTACTTTTGAAGAATCAGGCTTTTAAGATTATATTCCCCTGCACTGCCATTTAATCTGACGATGCGAATGCTGTGCAGAAGAGATGGGTATTTCACGCACTTTGGTTCTTAGGTGGTCGTACGCCTGAAGAAAACGTAATTTATCCGTAATGCTGGCGCATTTTCGGATAAACGCCTTTCTCCATTATAACCCTGTCAGTCTTCGCGGCAAGTCCCTTCCTGTGCATCATCTCGTCGCTGCTCATCGCCGCCATTGCCAGTGCGACCAGCTCGCCTTTCAGCGTAATTAAGGCAATCAAATCATCCTTCTCGATTCCTTTCCGGATTTTGCATATGCCCTGCGTGTACAAAGGCGTTCCACCTGCAACGGAAAAAACAGCCGAGTCCTTGACGACAATTTTCTTCAGGTGGTCAACGGCTTTTTCAACAGGAAGAACGTAGTCGCGAATCTTATCATCGCCGTTTTCTTTCCAGAAAACAAAAGCGTCAGCGATGTCGTGCATTTTTACAGACTGCTCTTCTCCGAAAGGTCCTGCTTTGGTGCGCCTGAGCTCGCTCATGTGCGCGCCGCCCAGATGCTTGCCGATGTCATGGCAGAGAACGCGGATGTATGTTCCTGCTTCCACGGATGTTTTGAACAATACATCCTTGCCGCTTATCTCCAGGATGTCAAAGGAATGGACCCTGCGGGTTCTTTCTTTTCTTGCAACAGCAGAACGAACCGGGGGTCTTTGCCTGATGTCGCCGAGAAATTTTTTCACAGTTGCCGAGAGTTTTTTTGCATCCGTTTCTTTATGCAGATGCATCACGCCGGCGTATTCCTTGTCCAATCCCTGCAATGCCGGAATAACCTTGCAGGCGTTTTCCAGCGTGACTAACAAAACACCGCTCACCATGGGGTCAAGCGTGCCGGCGTGGCCTGTCTTGTTCAGCCCTAAAACTTTTTTCACCGTCGCAACAACATCATGAGAAGTCGGGCCCTGCCATTTGTCCAGAACGACGAAGCCGTTTTTAAGAAGTTCTTCTACTGAACGTTCTTCTGGTTTTTTACCAAAGCCTTCTGCCGGCTCCTCGTCGCTTCTGATGAGCCATTCCATGAAGAGAATTATCCGAGCAAGAATTAAAATGGCCGTTTTGGTTAAACTTTTTTGAAAAGTTTATACGTAAACCTTCAGCAGCTTTCTCGTCACGACCATGAACAGGAGCGCGCTCAGGAAATACCATCCCAGCCATCCCAGATCGCTGCCCACGAAAGGCAGTGCGAAAGGCAGGTAGGCGATGATTCTTGAGAATTTCACTTCGTTGCCGTTCATTGCAATGTTCCATTTGTAACCGTTCAAAGCAACGCCGTTCTTCGGGGTTTCGATGTTGCCGTAACCGCTTATCTCCACGCCGCCCTCTGTTTTCTGGACCTGGTAAACGCTCCCGTCTATATTCAGCTCTCCTTTGCCGTCGTTGAGCTTCACTTCCCTGTCGCCGTAAATTCCCGCGATCCACGGCAAAGCGAGTATTACTATGATGAAGGAAACAACCATGGGCTTTAGGGACATCCTCATTATCTTGCCGTTCTCGCTCATCAGCTCCCCGAGGAGCTTGTTCACCTTCTCCGTGTTGCCCTTTTTCTGCTCTTCCTTTATCTTTTCGTTCATCTCCTTCATCCTTTCCCGCGACTGCTTCACCTGGTGCTGGTCCAAGAGCAGTTTGTAGAATATGTTTATGACCATGATGACGAAGAAGGAGAAAATAAAGACGTCAATTATCGGGGAAAAATATGCCATGATTATCACTCTATTAAGCCGAAAGCAAATGTTCGATTCGTGTCAGGAAATTTATCATGAACATCGCTTTGGAAAATTGAACTTCGCCTTTCCTTTTCACTTTAATCACGCCTTGACGTACTCCACTTTCTTTATCCTGAAGCCGGTGCCGACGTCGTGCTTCTTGCCGCAGACGCCGCATTTGTACCGTAAATCCAGGCGGCGCGTCGGCTTTTCCCTGCCCTTGGGGTTCTCCTTCGGGAAGGAACCGTAGCCTGCCAGCTTCCGCAAAAAGCGCCGCTGCGACTTCGTGTCCTGCCTTCTCGGCCTTCTCTTTGATTCTTCTACAACATGCTCCGTGTGCTTCCTGCAGTAAGGGCAATAGCGCTTTTGGACTTTCGGTATCATCATTGGAAATCACATCTTCGGCATCATAGGCAAACAATAATTCGGCAGTTCTCGTTCTATTCCTCAATTCTTTCAATAACTCCTTCCTTGAGCAAAAATTCATTTAAAGCTTCTGGCAATTGAACCGTTTCTCCTTCTTTCAGCTCGTACGTTTGCATGTCCGGTCCCACAAAAGCGGGCATGCTTTTCCTGACGCGGTAAACTGTTCTTTTCTGGATTAAGTCGGAAATTTGGGGCGGGTCCTCTGCTCTTTGATTTTCGGGGATTTCGTCTTTTCCTTCCGTCCTTGCCGGTTCCTTCTGCAGCTCCTCAAAGAACGTTTCCCTCAGGCGCCGCAGCTCGTCAACAAGGAAGAAAAAAGTTTTTTCTTCGTTTCTTGCCAGGTTTTCCGAGGGTATTCCCGTCCGCGCGGTGTAAAGGGCCATCTCCATGAGCTTTTTTTCCCTTGACTCGAACAGGCGCCTTATGATGCTTCTTGCGTTCTCCAGCTCAATTATGTCGGAGGAAGTTTTCTCGGTTATTCTTTCTTTCCTCCGGAGGTACTCCTTCAGGTCTTCAAAAAAATTCTCCGGCAGCTTCTGCAGCTTCTTTGACTCGTGCTCCGCCCTTTCGATGTCGCGTATTTTTTCAAACGTCAGCATTCTTATCAGGAAAGGTTAAGACTGGAATCTTTTAAAGGGCTGTTTTGAAAAGTTCTAATGAACCCTTCCCTTGTGCTGCGCAAGCGAGCGCATCGTGGGGAACTCTTTGTTGCACACGCCGCAAGAAAAGCCGCGCTTCACGGCTTTCAGGTCCTGCCTGAGTTTTCGGCGCTCTTTCATTATCTTGTAAGGGTATGCAATGGGGTTCTTTATCTTCATTTTCTCGTGGTCAACGGTCTTGGAGCAGATGTCGTACAACCCTATGCTCCTGCAGAACGTTTCGTTGGTGCAGTTGGGCGGCTTTCTGTCGTTTAAGAGGTTCCAGCGCATCTGCGAAAGCAGGATGCTCCGCGGCAGCGGCGGCTTGTTCCTTTCGTTCCACTCCAGCACTGATTGCTCAATCTCTTCAGGCTGCCAGTTCATCATTTTGAGGAAGGTAACAAGGGTGAAAATGCTTCTCTTCCTGCCCTCGCTCATCCCGGCTAAAATTGTTTTTACGCACGGAGGGAAGAATTCCTCCGGTATTTTCTTATCATAAACAACGAGCCTTTTCGGCTCCTGCTTTTTTTCCTGCTTGGTGTGCATCGCGTGCCAGTCAAGGGCTTCTAAAAGCAGATCCTCCGCCTCGTTCTCTTCGCTGACGAAAAATTTTTCTTTAACGTTAACCTTTTTTGGTTGGGCAATTTCCGGCTCGAATCTTTTAAGATGCTGCCTTGCTATCGGCAGCGATGCCAGCCACGTTTTTTCGTTGAGCGAATAAGGCGCCCTGAATAAATGCCTGGCGCCCCAGTCCTTTTCTACCTCAACGAAATAAAACGGGCTCAGTCTTGACGGGGCTTCGCCCAGCGCTTCTATAAGCTCCTTCGCGCTCCTCCTTTTTACCAGCTTTCTCATCAGCACTTTTGATATTTTCTTTCTTATGAACCTGGCAAGTATGCGCGGCGCTTCCGGATACATCCTTGCCAGCGGTTTGTAATCAACCTCTTTGGGAAATGCCTCCCAGCCGACGGAAATGTGAAAGCCCCTTCTTCCGGAAAACTTTATGCCGTAATTGCGCACACCGTATTTTTCCAGCGTGCGGCATATCAGCATTGCTGCTGTTTTTGATTCTTCAATTCCGAGCTTGCTGTCTATGTCCAGGACAAAGTCCCATCCGCTTCGCATCTCGCTGTAGTTCTGGCTGTTCACGCTCATGGCGTTCTTCCATCTTTCAACGGAAAAGTGGAACGAAACAACACCTTTCCTGACCATCTGCACGATGTCATTTGGGTATTGTATTATGTTCGGCCTTTTCTCGTATGTCCCGTCGAAAAAAGTCCCGACGGCTTCCCTTTCCTTTGAATGCTCTATGAGCGCCTTGGAAATGTCCTCGCGCGCGTAATATTCCAGAATCTGCTGGCGGTTCATGAGAATAAGTTCCGGACGAACAAATAAAAGGTTATCAAGGAAATTTAGCGAATGGCAGACGTTTACGTCGCCGGCTCCCTGAGGCACACGCCGCGCGAGTGGTGGGCCATCTACGAGAGAATAGCGAAAATCATCGAAACAATCGGGATGAGCGCTTACGTCCCTCATATACATACTCCGAACGAAGTGGGAGCAAAGGCTTTGGATATAGATAATCTGGATATGGACGGTAATCTTAGGGCTGAAATCTATAGAAAGCAGTGGAAGGTCATAGAAAACGCAAAGCTTGTCATAGCGGAAATAACCCAGCCCTCGACAGGAACGGGGATAGAAATCGGTCTTGCCCTGAAGCTGAACAAGCCCGTGATCTGCATGGCTCATAAAACTGCGAACATCACGAGCATGGTCATGGGCCCGGCGCATCTCGGCATGGTCGACGTGATAAGGTACGACAATGAAGAAGACGGTATGGCGCAGCTCAAAAGGCTTTTAGAAAATAAATACAAATCCTTACTTCACCAGTAGCTTCGCCTGCTCGACGCTGTATTTCCAGTTCTTCGGCAGCTTCCCTGTGCGGGAGTAATATTTTCCGAGCCTGCGGACCTTGCTTTCCATCAGCTCAAGGCCGTGGATTGCTGACGCGTCTTTCTTGTTTTCTGAAAGGTGCTTGTGAAGGTTCACGGCTTTTTTCATCAGGTTGTACATGTCCTCGGGTATTTCTTTCTTCGCTTCCTTTGCCGTCACTTTCATGACGCGGAGGCTGAAAGCCCTTACGTCAGGCACGCCGTACTGGTCGCGCAGAATGATGCCTATCTCGCTGGATGTTTTTCCTTCTTTGGCGAGCTTGGTTATGAGTTTCTCTACTTCGTCCTTGTCGTAGGCGAGCCACTCCTGCCGTATCCTTTTCACGGGCTTCTTGGAGCCGCTTCTGCCGTGCTTTCTTGAATGCATCTTTGCCATTTTTTTGACACCTTCATCATGCCCAAAAACCGTTAGGTTTTTGGCATCCCGAAGAACCTTTGTTCTTCGAGGAAAGCAGGAAGGAATGTGCTGAAGGCAGCATGAACTTTCTTTTTCCGCTTTAATTTTCCTTCTTCGTGTACCTTCTCCGCTTTTCTATTTTCCGGAGGGCTGCAAAAACGTCCTGCGCCCCGCTGTAATTCTTTCCGTAAACTTTTAAAATGGTGTTCCAGGCTTTTTCCAGCAATGAAAAGTGCGTTGACTCCAGGGCTTCATGCAGCAAAAAAAGATCCGATGCCTTGTCTTCCGTGCGCCTGCTGCGGAATCCCAGGCCGAAATCGATGAAATAAATGTCTCCATCATGAAAAATCATGTTGCTGGTAGTGAGATCGCCGTGAATTATGCCGTTGCTGTGCATCTTTGCCGCGGCTTCTGCAATCTTCGCGCATATTTCCCTGAAGTTCTTCCCGCTTAAAATATCCTTTGCCCTTTTCCCGTCGATGAATTCCATTTTTATTGAAAAATCCTTTTCTTCAATTATTCTTGGAGCCGGCGCGCCGGAGCGGCGCGCCTCCCTTATCAGGCCCGCTTCTCTTCTTGTTCTGCCGCGGCGCAAAGAAATATCTATTTTTTCGATTCGGTAGCCTTTTTTTATCCGTTCCTTTGTCAGCGTGCCGTCTTCCTTGCGCAGCACTGCTTCGGCGCCGCGCGCGATTATCATGAACGGCTTTTTATGTTAAACCTTTATAAGGATTTACGCAAAATTTCATCCTAAGGCGTTTTTATGACTGTAATAGTTGACGACGGCAAGTGTATTTCGTGCGGAGGATGCGTCGCTGTATGCCCGGTGCTTGCGCTGGACATGAAGAAAGGCACAGACATAATCGTGGACAACGACAGTTGCATTGACTGCAACCTGTGCGTCAGATTCTGCCCTGTTGCGGCGCTGGAGCTTGACGAGGAAGGCAGGAAGCGCTACAAAGGCGAGCTGCCAAGGAAGAAGGCGGCTGTGCTGTACTGAAAGGTGTTCTTATGATGCTCAACGGAAAATACGATTATGATGTCGTTGTCGTGGGCGCGGGACCTGCGGGCTCTGCCACGGCGAAGACATGCGCCGAGAAAGGCCTTGAAGTGGCTATGGTAGAAAAACTTCCCGTCCCGTTCGCCGTCAAGAGATGCGGCGAGGGGCTTTCCAATGATTCGGTGAAGCTCATCGGCCAGAAAATACCGCCGGAGTGCATAGCAAGAAAAATAAACGGCGCGATTGTTTATTCCCCAGGCAAAAAAGCCGTCATAGACCTTCACAGGGAAGCCGGCTACATACTGGAAAGAAAGCTGTACGACAAGTGGCTGGCTGCGGAAGCCGCAAGGGCGGGCGTTTACGTCCAGACAAAGACGGCGGCGACCGGCGTCATAAAAAAAGACGGCTTTGTGAAAGGCGTTGAGATTGAATTTGAGGGCGAGAAGTCCGCTTTAAGCAGCAGGGTCGTTGTCGCGGCGGACGGCGTTGAAAGCGTCATCTCAAGGATGGCGGGCCTGAAAACGACAAACAATCTCGTCAATATTTTTTCCGCGTACCAGTTTGAGATGGTCGGCATAGAAATGGAAGACCCGGACAAGATAATAGTTTACGTCGGGAACAAGATATCCCCCAGAGGCTACGTGTGGATATTCCCGAAGGGCGAGGACGTGGCGAACGTCGGCATAGGCATAGGCGGCCTTGGCTACGAAAAGACGGCCAGGGGCTATCTGGAAGATTTCATAAAATCCGACGAGGGCCTGAGGAAAGGCAGCATCGTGGAAGTGAACACAGGGGCGATTCCTGCCGGAGGCTTCATGGATAACATGGTCCTGAACGGCCTCGTTGCCGTGGGCGATGCCGCGCACCAGGTGAACCCGCTTCACGGCGGCGGGATAAAGGAAGCGACGCTGGGGGGCATGATAGCGGGCGATGTTATAGCTGGATGCATTGAAAAAAACGACGTGTCCCAGAGCGCCCTGTCGGAATACAACAAGATCTGGTGGGAGCAGCAGGGAAAGAGGCTGAGGAACATAGAGAAGGCCAGGAATGTTATCGCGAAGCTTTCCGACGAGGACCTTGATATGCTTGTTGAAAGCGTCACGGGCGACGATATAGTGGACTTCACGAGGGGGAAGAAGCTGGAAAAGGTGGCCCAGATTCTCCTGAGAAAGCCGGGCCTGATAACGCTTGCGCGGCATCTTCTCTGATTCTATTTCTTGGCCTTCAAGATGATGAATTCAGTGGGTACATATGACGAAAATCATGGGCGCGGGCCCTGCGGGCCTTTGCGCTGCAATAAACATTGCAAAGGCCGGCAGGGAAGTGAAGATATTTGAGATGCGCAGCGACGTCGGCATGCGCTTTCACCCGAACCTTCAGGGGCTGAAAGACGTTGGCAACCCCGAAGACTACATGAAAGAGCTGAACATAAACCCGAAGACGGGATTCAGGTATTTCTCCAGGGCATTTTTCGGCACAAGGAAAAGGGACATAGAGCTTGACATCGGGAAGTCAATGCCCTTCGTCGTGCGCGGCGGAAAGGAATCCTTAGAGTACGGGCTTTACCGGGAAGCGCTTGACCTGGGAGTGGAATTCGAATTCAATTCCAGGATAACGAAAGACGGCGTTGACATCGTGGCGGCGGGCCATGGCGGAACATGCGACGCAGCCGCGCTTGGCATGGTTTTTGAGGACACGGACTTCCCCAGGGATGCGTTCCTTATAATTTTTGACGACAGGTATTCGCCAAAAGGCTGGTACAGCTATATTGTGCCGATATCGGACGACCGTGTAGAATTCGTGAACTGCGTGTCCCAGCCTCACGTGCCGCTCTTGAGAAAACTGACGGAAAAGGCGCTGCAGGAAAGGAAAATAGTCCGCGGCTTCCTTGACGGGAAAAAAAAGGTGGCAACGTTCGGGGGCGTCGGGAATGTGAGCGTCCCTAAGACGGCCTTCATAAACAACAGGTATTACGTCGGCGAGGCCGCCGGATTCCAGGACCCTTTCATGGGCTTCGGCATCACGTATGCGCTGAAATCGGCAAAGATGGCCGCCGACGCAATTGTGAACGGTTATGACTACGACGCCATGTGGAAAAGGGAGATAATGCCAAGGATGAGGAAGGATTTCGCGCGGCGCTTCCCGGTGTCCATATTCGGCGACGCCCTGCCGGAGATGTTCATGAGAAAGTACAGGAGCGGCGACAGGATAGATTTCCAGGACGTTATCCCTTCGTCGTTCCCGTTATACAACGTTGCGGAGTTTGTGCTCTTCAGGTTAGAGGTCCTGAAAAAGCGCCTGACCGGCTTCTGGTAAGATTCTCCTCCGTATCGCAATGCTTATATAGTCCTGTATACGCTGTTATACACAGTTATAATGCCGTCTACAACTATCCGCATAAGCAGGGACAACAGGAAAAGACTCAATGATTTAGGCAGGAAAGCCGACACTTATGACGACATTCTCGGGCGTCTTCTTGATTATATTGAAAAAGAAGGGATTGATTTTAACGAATTGAACAATTCAAAGAAAAAGGTGAAAAAATGATACGCCTGGACAGGATAACCATGCAGGGATTCAAGTCCTTCGCAGGAAAGATAACAATACCGTTTCCCAAAGGATTCAACTGTATCTGTGGCCCGAATGGATCCGGAAAGTCGAATATAATAGACGCCCTCACATTTGTTCTTGGAACATCCTCAGCCCGTGCCATAAGGGCCCAGCGCCTGCAAAATCTTTTATTTAACGGCGCGCGCGACAAAAAGCCCGCTGATTTCTGCGAAGTGACGTTGTACCTGGAAAACGACGGCTCCATAGCAGGTTACGAAAGCGAAATAAAGGTGAGCCGCCGCGTGAACAGGAGCGGCGTGACTTTCTACAAGCTCAACGGGAGGACGGTCACGCGTTCAAAAATACTGGATTTGCTTGCCAACGCCAACCTTTCCCCGGAAGGCTACAACATAATAATGCAGGGCGACGTGACGAAAATAATAGAGATGAACCCGAAAGAAAGAAGAGGCATCATTGACGAAGTGTCGGGCATAGCGGAATTTGACGACAAGAAGGAAAAGGCGCAGCGCGAGATGGAAAGGGTTGAAATGCGCGTGCGCGAGAACATGATTGTCGTTGCGGAAAAGCAGAAACTTGTTGCGCGCATGAAGCAGGAAAGAGAAAGCGCAGAGAAATACAAAAAGCTGGGCGACGAGCTGAGAAAAAGCAGGGCATCCATGCTTAACAGGAAAATGAAGGATATAGAAGAGAAGCTTTCTGTCACGGAAAAAGAAGACAGGGAAAGCGACGAAAGGCTGGCCGCCATAGACAAGGACCTTAAGAAGGCGGAAAAGGACCTGCGTGAAAATGAGGACCTGCTGAAGAAAATGAACGAGGATATTCTGAAAAAATCCCGCAACATAGAAATAATGAGGAAAATAGATGCCCTGCAGACAGAGATTATCAGAAAAAAAGACAAGATTGACCTTAACGAGCGGCAGGCATCTATGCTGCGCTCAACGGAAAGAAACGAGGCCGTCAAGGATATTTTGTCCGGCAATTTCAGCGGCGTTCACGGGACTTTCTCTTCGCTGGTAAGCACCGACAGAAAATACGAGACAGCTCTGGAGGTGGCGGTTGGCAGGCACGACAAGGATATTGTTGTTGACGACGAGGACATAGCGTCTGGCTGCATAAATCACCTGAAGAAAAGGAAAATCGGGCGGGCGCGCTTCCTGCCGCTGAGGAAACTGCAGAAACGCGAAAGGAGGGAATACAGGGGAAGGGAAAAAGTCATTGGGTACCTGATCGATTTCGTGAAGTACGACGGGAGATTTTCTTCTGCTGTCAAGCATGTCCTGGAATCTGTCCTTGTTGCCGACAATATTGATACTGCAAAAAGAATAAGCGGCTTCAAGGTAGTGACTTTGGAAGGCGACCTTGTCGAGCCGAGCGGCGAGATGATAGGCGGCTATTACAAAAGAAAGATGAAAGATGTCGGCTTTCACGAGATAAAGAAGCTGGAAGAAGAAAACCTTGGGCTGGAAAATGAAATAACAAAGATAGAAAAAGAACTGGCAGTTTTGAAGTCGCAGGAGCAGTCGGAATCAAAGGAAGTGATGAAGCTGCAGGAAAGGAAAAATAATGTTGAGAAAGCCGTTGAAGACCTCAGGAAAAAGTGGAAGGATGCCCTGGAAGAAAAAATAGCGTTGCAGGGCGGCGTCTCAAAGGGCAAGATAGAAAGGGCAAGGCTTGAGGCTTCTTACGATAATTTGAAAGTGGAAGCTGAGGAGTTCTCTGAAATAAAGGAATACTACAGCAGGTCCGTTGACGAGCTGCAGGAGCGCGTTCGCTCGCTGACGCTGGAAATAAACAAGCTGGGGCCTGTAAACCTCAGGGCCCTGGAAGAGTATGATGTGATCATAACGGAGTTTGAGGAATTAAAGAAAAAACTGGACAAGCTCATAAATGAAAAGGAAGCCGTGATGAAAGTGGTGGAAGAAGTTTCAAAGAGGAGGTATGAAAAATTCATGGAAACGTTCGGCGAGATAAACAAAAACCTGACGCAGATCTACCATGACCTTGCCGGAGGAGCGGCAGGGCTGCGCCTAGAAGAGGAGAACAACATTGACAGCGGCCTGATTATAGAGGCATCGCCCCCGGGAAAAAGGGTTCTAAACCTGGACAGCATGTCAGGCGGCGAGCGCACGTTGACGTCGCTGGCGTTTCTTTTTGCAATCATGCAGCATTATTCCTCGCCGTTTTACGTGCTGGACGAGGTTGATGCTGCTTTGGACAAGTCCAACACTAAGAAAATAGCGGACCTCATCAAGAAATATTCCGGCAAGGTGCAGTTTATAGTAATAACGCACAATGACCTTACTATATCCGAAGCCGACAAGGTCTTCGGCGTCAGCATCGAGGGCGGAGTATCAAAAGTCTTCGGCATAGAGATGCCGCAAGAGCAGCCAGCATGAAACATGGAAAGGGACGAATACTAATGGCAGAAGACATCGCAAAAAAGCCTGAAGCAAAACATGGAAACGATTCCGCTATGACAGAAAAAGCCATAGATGAATCCAAGCTTATCCGCACGATTGTTCTTGGCAGCGACTGGCAGGAAGTTTTGGAAAACATTGTCGTTGAAGAGGGTTTAGACCCCCAGCATATAGACATAATAAATCTGGCCGACTCGTTCACGGAATATATGCAGCGCCTGAAGGTGTTTGACTTCCGAATTCCCGCAAGGTTCATCCTTATCGCTGCAATACTGCTCAGGATGAAATGCGAGCTGCTTCTGGAGGAGGAAGAAGAGAAGGCGCGCATTGAATCTGCAGCTCTCCCGAACATCAGCCTGGAGAACATACCTGAACTGACAGCGCCGCTCATGAGGAAGCCGACAAGGAAGGTGACTCTTGACGAGCTGATAAGGGCGCTGGACAAGGCTTTCGAGTTCAAAGAGCGGAAGGAAGGAAAACAGCTGAGAATGCGGCGTGCTGTTGAAAACCTTATTGAACCCGAGGAGGACATAGAGCTGCGGATAAGCAGGATATACGACAGGATAACGAAGCACAGCGTAATAAAGTTCTCTGATCTTGTGCACCCCTGGAAAAGAAAAGAGATTGTGAAAATATTCATGCCCCTGCTCCACTTGGAGCAGCGCGGTCGCGTGGTTTGCGAGCAGGAGGAATTTTTCAAGGAGATAACGATAAGGATTGTGGAAGAATCGGAGCAGCCTAAAGAGCCTCAAATGGCCCAGGAATAATAAGGGAAAGTTATTGTGAAAAGAAAACCAAAAGAAACCGAAGTTCCGCAGGAACTTCAACCTGATGGGGTTGTCTTGTCTATGGCAATAAGGAACAAGGAGCAGAAAATTGCGCTGCTGGAAGCTGCGCTGTTCACGACAACCGAGCCCTTGTCTGTCGATGAATTGCAGAAGGCAACGAAGATAACGTCAGGGGAAATAGAAATCCTGCTGAAGGATATTGAGCAGAAGTATTCAGGTGCAGAGCACGGCGTGAAGCTGTCAACAATCGGCGGCTACCGCCTGATGGTCAAGGAGCAGTTCGTTGAAAGGGTATCCCATTTGACGCCGCACGCTGATTTGTCCAGAGGCCTGCTCCGCGTCCTTTCTATAATTGCCTACCACGAGCCTGTGCCTCAGTCGGACATTGTCAAGATTATAGGCAACAGGACATACGAGTATGTCAAGGAACTGGAGGAGCGCGGGCTTGTCAAAAGCGAGAAGAAATCCAGAACGAAAATGTTAAGCACCACGCCGCAGTTTGAGGAATATTTCGGCGCCAAGAAAGAAGAAATAAAGCGCATGGCAGAGGGCGTTGAAGAGCAAAACAAAGAATGAAATCAAGCCTGAAAAAAACTTCATATAAATTCTTCAATGGTTCTCAGGTATTTTTCCATTCTTTTGCTGATGTCTTTTTCATTTGAAATCAGGTAAAAATGAAAAAACCTTTCTGTCGGCGACTGCCAAACAGCTTCTATCCCTGGAATATTCCTGTTTATAAAAAATCTTTGGAATAGAATCTTTCCCTTATCTCTCGTTATTTCAGAATCCTTTATTTCTACAACAGACCCGAAAGCATCTACAGATTCAATCCCTTTCTGATAATTTTTCAGCATATCCAAACCTAATTGAAGTCTCCTTTCCATTGTAGAATTGGTGCGCGGAGTGTACCAGAAAAGAACTGTTGATTCATCTCCTACGGGAAGGTCCCCCGCAGCATGAAATGCTTCCACTCCGATTATCATTCCGGATTCGTAACTTGCATTTACTTCATTATATAGCCCGTAATCATAAACTTCCATTCCTCTGGGGTATGTGAATGCTATGCCTATTTTTGGGTTGGAATACCTCACGAATTCCGATTGCTGGGCTTGTGCAGCCTGTCCCTGTGAAGAGCCGAAACTAGGCGCCGCCGTTCCCATCAAAGCAGATGCCATTACGGCGGCTGCGCCCGCACGCAAATATCTTCTTATGCCTGATGTCATCTTCTTACCTTTAATCACTACTTTACAGTAGCTGTTATATAAAGCTTTCGCTCCAGAAATCAGCTCTTGACGGCAATCCTGATTATCTCGCTTAAAATTTCCTCGGGCGGCCTGTTGCCGTCTATGACGTATGTTTCCGGAAACAGGTTCTTCATGTTGAGGTAATTCCTCCTTATCTGCTCCAGTTTGTGCACCTCTTCGAACAGCTCAAGGTGCGGCCGCGATTTCTTCATCCTCTCGACGCATATGCTCGGCTGGGTGTCAATGAAAAAAGTCATGTTCGGCTTCCGGAAATAAGCGTTCAGCTGCTTCAGTATCTGCAGTGACACGTCCAGCGAGCCGTAAGCATACGAGCTGAGTATGTAGCGATCGCATATCACGATCTTGCCTTTCTTCAGCAGAGGCTCTATTTCAGTTGTCAGGTGGTGCGAGCGGTCCGCGGAGAAAAGAACCTGCAGCGTGAACGGCGACGTTTTCCATTCCTTGCGCAGGGCTGCTTTTATGGTCCCGCCTATTATGCCTTCCGTCGGCTCCTTTGTCAGAAATGCTTCCTTTCCTTTGCTCAAGAAGTAGTTCCTCAGCAGGGTTGCCTGTGTTGTCGTGCCCGCTCCGTCAAGCCCCTCGAACACAATCATTTTGCCTGCCATGCTTACCGCTATGTTTAGCGCTTAGATGTATAAAAAGTTTATTTGGCTGTTTCGTTTTCAATCCATTTTAAATAATCGGGATTGCCTTCTGTGATCGGGAATGCATTGACGCATGGCACGCTGTAAGAATGGTGCTTCTTGACTTCATCAAGAATTTTTTTGTAGAGGGCTTTCTTCGTCTTTGCTATAAGCAGCGCCTCGCCGTGTTTCTCTATCCTGCCTTTCCACCAGTAGGCGCTTCTTATCGGCATGATGTTCGCGCACGCTATGAGGCGCTTTCTCAGCAGTATTTCGGATATTTTATCAGCTTCCTTCCAGTCCTTTGTAGTGATGTAAACGGCGATGAATTTTGCTGGCATAATCCATTCTTCCATCCTGCGCTTAAATATGTATAGGCATTATTATGCATAGGTGGGACTATGGCTTACGTGAGGTACAAGCTGCCGGAAGAGACGCACAAGCTGCTGAAAAAGGTTTCTTCGCGTCTGGGCATGAAGGAATCAGAGGTCTCCAGAATTGCATTGATGGAATACCTGAAATCACTGGGCGTTCTGAACGAGCGCGTGAAGAAAAAATTCGTTTTCAGGTAAACTTTTTAAGAAAAAGTTTAATCAAAAATAAGGGTTTCTATGACTGAAAAAGCAATCACTGTCGTTATCCCCGCCTATAACGAAGAAAAGAGCGTTGCTTCTGTCGTCAACAGGGCCAAAAAATACGGCTCTGTCGTTGTCATTGACGATGCATCAAAGGACCGCACGGCGGAGCAAGCTAAGAAAGCCGGAGCCTCTGTCCTGAAGCACAAAATAAACGGCGGCCTCGGCGCATCCCTGCGCACGGGCTTCAGGAAAGCCCTGGAAATGCAGAGCGATGTTGTCATAACTCTGGACGCGGACGGCCAGCATGACCCCGATGACATACCGGAAATGCTGGAAAAAATTTCAGAGGGCTGCGATTTCGTGATCGGCCAGAGGAACCTGAAGAAATATCCGTTTGTAAAGAAATTCGGCAACTTCTTCCTGAACGCGGCAACAAATTTTGTCGCCGGCACTTCTTTGAAGGATACGGAATCGGGCTTTCGCGCAATCAGAACAGGCGCGCTTAGAAAAATGTCTTTCAAGGCGAAAAGATATGAAATTGCTGTGGACATTGTCTACGAGGTAGGCAGAAACAAACTGAAGACAGCGTCCGTGCCTGTAAAATCGCCCGTTTACGTGAAAGGCGTCGGCGTCTGGGACGGCGTGAGGAATTTTATTTACCTGCTGAAAAGGAAGGCTGGATTTATCTGATAAGAGCTTCAGCTGCTTTGTAAAAACCAAAAGCTCCAACAGCACTCATAGCTATCAAATCAGCCAACATTATTTTTTGGAAAACAGGTTCCATTCCCTGGTAAGCTTCAGTAAGGCTCCTTGCATGTGCATAAGCGTAGGGAAAGACAGCCGCAGCTGCACCTGCCAGGTATGGAAGAAGTTTCACGAATTCCGGCATAATTATCAGTTCATATATTTCCTTAAAATTCTTAACCTTATCCTGAAGCTATCATAAGACCCTATCAAATGTGCTCGAACTTCTCGCCGAGGCTTTCAAGGACGAGCCTTATTCCTTTTTCCAAGCTGACATTAGGTTTCCATCCCAGTCTGCTTATCTTCGTTATGTCGGCAATGCTGCGCTCCGGGTCAAACGAGGAAGGCGGCATTCTTTTTATGTTCGGCTTGTACCTTGTTGTCTTTTCTATGGTTTCTATCAGCTGCAGGACAGAAGTTTCTTTGCCCGTTCCTACGTTGTATATTCCCGTGTGCTCCATGCCGAGGAGCAGCGCGTCAACGACATCGTCAACATACACGAAATCCCTTGTCTGGCGCCCCGTGCCGATGAGCGGCATCTCCTCGTAATTCATCATCTTCCTGCAGAATACGTTTATGACGCCTGTGTTGTTGAAAGGCCCGTAGACGTTGAAAAGCCTTGTGACGAAAGCGTCCGTGCCTTTCAGCAGCTGCTCAGCCTTGAGCTTCGTTGTGCCGTAGTATGATATTGGTTTGCAGTTTGCTGTCTCTTTCAGCGGCGGCGGCGCGTTGCCGTATACTGCCGCTGTTGACGTGAAAACAATCTTTGCTCCCCGCTTTTCCGCGGCGTCAAAAATAGTTTTTGAACCCAGATAATTCACTTTATACATTAGGTCTTCGTCAACATTGCGCGCCTGCGCTATTGCCGCCAGGTGGAAAACAGCCTTGCATCCCTGCATTGCAATTCTGACGTCTTCCTCGCTCCTGATGTCGCCGGCAATGAACTTTGCCTTCGGATTTCTTGCAGAAACCAAAGGTTTCTGAAGACTCAGGAAAGTCTTTGGAGAATCTTTGCTTTCCTCGAGTTTTGGCTGTGCATTGTCCATAACAATAACTTCATTTCCGTTTTCTACCAGTTTATTGACAAGGTGCGTCCCGATGAATCCGGAGCCGCCTGTCACTAGAACTTTCATTCAATCATCCCCAGAATTTCCTCAAGCGATTTTATGCTTACTGTTGCCCCGACATCTATTAAATGTTCTCCCCTTTCTATGTTCACGTCAAGGACTCCCGCAGCTTTTGCCGCTTCCGTGTCGTCCGGCCCGTTGCCGACAAAAACGGCTTCATTGCTTTTGGCGCCGAGCATTCTCAGGCATTCGTTTATGCCCTCGGGATGCGGCTTCGGCTTTACTTTGACGCTCAGATCCCTGTTAAAGGCCACGACAATTGCGTCAAATTCTATCCCGTGAGAACGCAGTATGTCGACTTCGTGCTCGGCCATGTGGAAGACGGCATTGGTGACGATGCCGAGCTTTATGCCCTTTTCCGCAAGCTTTCTCAAAACCCAGCAGTCGCCGTAGGGCTCAAGATGCTTTGTCCTTTCCTCTATGGTGTCGTATTCAACGAATTTTCTCCAGAAATGCTCCGGGTTTATCCCGCCGTCTGTCATGATTTTTTCTTTTTCCGAGAGATTGCCGAACCATATCTTCTCTATGCTTTCCTTCGTGGGCTTTATCCCCAGGTCGGCGCAGCATCTTCTGATCAGCTGTTCCAGATATTCAGGCTTCGTATGAACCAGCGTGCCGTCCAGGTCAAAGATGACAGCCTTGATTGTCATTTTAGTAATCAGGAAAAGAAGGCTTAAAAGCTCTGCGCCGATGTTATTATTATGGCAGAATATCTCGGCCGTATCCAGAGAGATTTTAGAAGAGAAGGAAGACCCCTAGAAATAATGCATTTTTCCCTTATGCTTCCTGGGCAAGCAACAGAAAATGCAATGAAGGCTTACGGCGGGGAAATAATAGGCTTAGGTTACGGCAACCCTCGCTCTCGCCGTCCGTATTATCAATCCCAGTAAAATCTGATGTTCCTTTCTTTTTACCCAAGGAACTTCAGGATGAAAACAAGCGCCGCGAAAACAGCGGATATGGCCACTACATGCACGGGCTTCAGCTTTATCCCTGCTTCCTCAACGTCGTAATACCTTATCAGGCCCGCAGTGCTCTGCGGCATCGTCTGCTTTTCTTTCTCGGACATGGTTATCAGGAGAATATTGCCGGGTAATGTTTTAATAATTAATCTGAGGGCATTCCGTTAGTGCTTTTTATTCCTCACGCTGTAGTTGTGCCTTTTCAGGAAATCGGCGCGTGAGCGCAGCTGCTTCCTGTGGTCGTCAAGATTTTTTCTGAATTCGCGCAGCTTTTCCTCAATAACCGAAGACGCCTCGTCAAACTCATCCAGAAGGTTTTCTTTGTGGTAAGCTATTTCCTTTTTCGTCAGCGAGTTCTGCTTTTTCAGCAGGTTGTCAAGCTCGCTGATTGCTTCCTGCAAATTCTTCTTAGCTTTCACAAGTTCGGGCCACATATCAGATCTTGATTCTTTGATTAAATTTTTTAGGAAATTATGGGTCGCCGAATACAGGCGTGAATCTGAGCGAAACTGCGCCGCCGGACGGCGCGGCAAATCTCTGGGAGAATGATGTGCCCCTCAGGAAATTAGAGCCCAAGCCAGGCTGGAACCTGTTCACAGAAATGCCCCCGGAAATAGCACTTTTGTCGCCAAATTTCGGCTCGATCCTGTTCAAAGAAACGCCTGCGGAGAAAGGCTTTCTTTCCCCTTCAGCAAAGCTCGGCTCGATCCTGTTCACGGAAATTCCAAGGGAAACCTCGCCTCTCCTTGATTCAAATTGCGGTTCAAGTCTTCTCACGGATGCTTCCAGAGAAACGTCCCGGCGGGGGCGTTGTTCAAAAACAGGCTCAAGCCTTTTAAGAAAGATGCTCCCGGAAACGCCGCCGCTGAAAATGCCGTCGTCAAATCGCGGCTCTGTGCGCCCTATGGAAAATGCAAGTTTAAAGCTGTCATGGGATGCGCTTGCTGCGGATGCAAAAAGAACCAGTGCCAGCGCAAAGAAGATGATAAAATTAATATGGTACAGGCGGAATTTTGAAGAAATTCTGGACATTCTCATGAAAAGAATAAAGCAGGAAAGGTTTTTAAGATAAAAATCAAGCTATTTCGTTTGGTTCTATTTTGGATTTCCTAGATTTGCAGGCGTTTTTTTCGCTTTTCTGAGGTAATCAACGCCATAGCCGACTAAGTGAGCGGCGAATGGAACCAGTATTGTTGATGTAAAATCATTGTTAGTTGTAGCTCCAATAAACGGCGATGCAAGAGGAGCCACTTTTCCGGCATAGTCAACTAATTTCCATCTGTCTTCTCTGGCAAGTCTCCAAAGGTATCTTGGAAAATTTTCTCCTTCATGTCTGTTTCTCTTGAAATCGTTATAAACTCCCCATCCTTCAAAAGCACCGTACAAGCCAAAAGGTTCGGCTACAGAATTCGCAAAACCGTTTCTTACAGGAGCCTGCTGGTTTGCAAACCAATATCCCCCGCCGCCTAATATTCCTAAAGCAGAGCCAACTCTTCCTAAATCATGTGTAAATCTAATACCTCGTTTAGCCATTCAAACCACATCCTTATCTTATTACTACCTTTTAGTAACTATTTAAAGATTTCCGTGGCGTAACAAATAATCATTTTCCGGGAAAAAGGAAATAAAAGAAAAAAATTACTTCCACTTGCCTGACCAGTTCCATATCCAGGCGAAGACCCAGCCAACCGCTGCGCCGCCGGCAAAGGAAAGGACGACGAGCTCAGCTGCCGTAACAGGGTCAAATGCAGCCACCGTTGCAGGAACCCTCATGAAATGAAGGCCAAGCTTGAAGTCGACAAGCCACTGGCCAAGCCCTGCAGCAACAAGCGCGGCCCATACAAGGTGCGCTAATGAAGCTGCCGTTCCCAAGGCAACAGCCGTTCTTTTCGGGTTTAGTTTTTCTGCCATAAGATTTTTTTACATTTTGTTGTTATTAAAAGCCGGTAACACGGCTTTCCGGAAAAATAGCTATTTAAACTTGCGCATAAAAGTATGAAAAAGTATGATAATTAAATCTTTTGGTTATCATATATGAAATAGTATGATATGCTCTTGATTTTCTGGCTTTCCTGGATTGGTGGATCGGCATGAAAATAACATTAAGCGCGATAAAAGCTGACATAGGCGCGGTGGGCGGGCACACGAAGCCGAGCATGGAAGTGCTCAATGCCGTGAAGAAAGTCGTTGCTGAAAAAAAGGAAATCCTCATTGACAGCTACATAGGCTACACGGGCGACGACATACACATTCTCATGAGCCATGTCCGCGGGCCGAACAATCCTGATGTTCATAAACTGGCCTTTGACGCTTTCATGGAAGGGACGGCCGTCGCAAAGGACCAGGGACTGTACGGCGCGGGCCAGGACCTGCTCAAGACGGCTTTTTCCGGCAACGTCCGCGGGCTTGGCCCCGGCTCGGCTGAGCTGGAATTTGAGGAAAGGCCTAACGAGGCTGTCCTGCTGATACCTGCCGACAAAACGGAACCCGGCGCGTTCAACCTGCCCCTGTATTATGCTTTTGTGGAAGTATCGCGCTCGCCGGGCCTGATTCTGAGCGACGACATGAGAAAAGGCGCGGTATTCACGATAATGGACGTCTCGCACACAGAAGCGGACAAAGTGATTGAATTAAAAACCCCGGAAGAATACATAGAAATCGCTTCGCTGCTCTTCAATCCGCACAGGTATGTCATTGAAAAAATCCGCTCAAGGAGCAACGGCCAGGATATAGCTGCCGTCAGCACGTCAAGGCTCCACAACATCAGCGGGAAATATTCCGGAAAGGACGACCCTATAGCTTTGGTGCGCGTTCAGCGTCCTTTCCTTGCAACGGAAGAAGTCGGCGCGATGTTCCGCTATGCCCACTACGTCGCCGGCGATACGCGCGGCAGCCACAACCTCGCGCTCATGCCCGTGCCGCTCAACACGCCTTCTTCGGTTTATTACTGCAACCCCATAGTCAGCGGGATGTATTTCTCGATGCACAACGGAAAGTTCACCGCAACGGGCGACGCGTTCGCGGACCCCGTGTTTGACGAGGTGCGCAGGCTTGCTGTCACAAAATCTTTCATGATGCGCGACAACGGGTTCGTGATGCCGTCAATGCTCCCGATGGAAGAGATAGAATACACGATACTTGCGGAGAAGCTGAAAGAGCTTGACAGGAGATTCACGACAAGGTGATGCCATGCTCAGCGGCTCGATAGTTTTTGACAAGGTTGACATAAACGTGCCTACGGACAATTTGGGCAATATAACGGACACGCAGAAGATTGACGACGCGGCAAAGTCAATATCGTGGTGTTTCCTCAACGGCGCCCACGCTGTTGTCGTACTTTCCCACCAGGGAAGAAAAAAAGATGAATCCACAAGAAAGCACTGCGATGCCTTAAGGAAATATTTCCAGAAAGTGGTTTTCACCAAAAGGCACGGCGAGGAAGCCGTGAAGGCAATCGCCGACTCTGAGAGGGGGACAATAATTGTTCTCGAAAACCTGCGCAGCGACGACGAGGAAAAGGATTACTCGGTTGTCACGGAAACGAACATCTACAGGACTTTGAAAGCCGTGGAAGAAAAGACGGAAAGAAAGGTCATTTTTGTAAAGGATGATTTTGCGACTTCCCACAGGAAGGACTTGTGCACTTACGGGCTGCCTATGCAGCTGAAGAAGGAAGGCTACCACGTAATAGCCGGCCCGCTGCTGAGGGAGGAGACGGAAAATTCCAGGGTGACCATGGAAAAGCTGAGGGACGGCAACGTAGTGTGCATATGGGGCGGGAAAAAGTTTGAGGATTACCTTAACATTTTCCGTCCATTTTTGGAGAAATACCCTAACTCCATTGTGCTCACATCCGGTCCGCTGTCGCTGCTGATACACAAGGCGATGGGCAGGGAAATAGGCGAGAACGAGAAATTCTTTGAAATCATCCCGGAGCTTCTGATAGAAGCTGTTCCTCTGGTAAGGAAATTCAAGGGAAGGATTTTAACCCCTGTTGATTACTACGTGTCCAACCATCACGGCAGGACTATCGTATCGTCCAAGGCTATAGAGGGAGTAATCTACGACATCGGGCCGAAAACAGTTGAGCTCTATACGAACATAATCAGGGAGAACCCTAATTCCGTTATTCTGGGCAACGGTCCGCTGGGGGAATACGAAAAGGAAGAGAACAGGAAGGGCACTATAGAAGTCTATGCAGAAGTTTTCAGGAATGAAAATAAAAACTTCATCATCGGCGGCGGCGGCGACTTCAACGCCATGATGAAGCTGCTGAAATTAAGGCCCGACGTGATGAGCAACGGCGGAAAAGCATTCTTGGAATGCGTCGTGAAAGGCTCTCTTCCGGGGCTTGAGCCGTGCCAGATTGAGATTGCAAAAACGGTGTAGTTGAGCGGAAGCGTGTAAAAAATGCGGTGCGGCGGTTATTCAAATACGAATCCGAGGCAAAACAGGCACAGTTATGCAGCACGCATCCCGGATAATTTACAAAAGAACGCCAAGCCGTTCTATTTTGCCCTTCCAAAATACCAGGTGATAAATTGGATGGGAGAAAGCGGAATCAGGCTGGCTCCTGAAAATGTGAAAGAAGCAGGAAGCTATGAATGCGTTGCATGGCTGACCAGAGGACAGTTCAGAAAATTCTGGAACAAAGTGGTTGCATGATAAACGTTTGCGTCAACGGCTACGGGACAATCGGGAAAAGGGTGGCCGATGCGGCGAAAGCCCATAGCAAGATAAGGCTGGTGGGCGTCAGCAAATATTCCGCAGACGCTGATGCCAGTATAGCAAGGATGCAGGGCATAGATGTTTTCGTGCCCAAGGAATCCGCGGGCGCTTTTGAATCAAAGGGAGTGGAAGTGAGCGGCACTGTTGAAGAATTGCTCGATAAGGCGGATTCTATAGTCGACGCGTCCCCTGACGGGGTGGGCAGGAAAAACAGGGTGGTTTACGAAGAAAAAGGAAAGAAGGCGGTTTTCCAGGGCGGCGAGGAAGCGGGTATAGGGCTCAGCTTCAACGCGCGCTCCAATTTCGAAAAAGCGCTGAACCAGAACTTTATCCGCGTTGTCAGCTGCAACACGACGGGATACTGCAGGATCCTGAAGCCGCTGACGGAAAGATACAAAATAAAGCATGTTTTCGCGTCGCTGATAAGGAGAGGCGCTGACCTGAACGACGCGAAGGGCTCGCAGCTTAACAGCGTTGAGTGGAAGGCGAAAAGCCATCACGCGTCGGACGTTCAAAGCGTGATCGACGTGCCCATGAGCAGCATCGCCTTCAAGGTTCCGCACACCCACTCGCACATCAATTCAATGTTCATAGAGTTTGACGGCGAAAAGCCGGGCAAGGACGACATTTACGAGCTGTTCAGGAACGAGAGGGTGGCCCTGCTCAATACTGCGGCAACCAGCTCGCAGATAGTTGAAGCCGCGCGCGACCTGGGGCTGAAGCGCTACGACATCTTCATGCCGTGCCTCCTTGTGAACACATACATGGCTAACGGAAATTCCGTTTTCCTTTCCTTTGCCGTTCCGCAGGAATCCATAGTAGTGCCTGAGAATATTGACGCGATAATCGCGCAGAACAGCGCCATGAGCAGGGAAGAATCCATGCGCACCACGGACAAGCTGCTGGGCATACCTGACATAAAGGAAAAGCTGGAAAAGGCTTTCAGCTGAAGCAAGGCAGAAATTATCACTATTCTTTTTTATCTCTTTGGTGCAGATTATCCTGATGGAGCCAGAAGAAATACTGAAAAAATTCCGCGTCATCGCCGTAGTCGGCTGCTCTCGGAATGCAGAAAAGCCTTCGCACCGCGTGCCGGCTTATCTCAAAGAACGCGGCTACAAAATTATCCCGGTGAACCCGGGCGCTGAAGAGATTTTGGGCGAGAAATGCTATCCGTCGCTGCTTGACGTGCCGGATGAAATAGATGTCGTTGACATATTCAGGCCGTCCCAGGATGTTGGACCGGTAGTCGACGACGCGATAAAAAAAGATGTGAAAGTTGTGTGGATGCAGTCGGGAATTATCAACGAAAAAGCCGCCGAGAAAGCAAGGGCGGCTGGGCTGGCTGTGATAATGGACAAGTGCATGATGATTGAGCATGAAAAGATGGAATCTTGACGATGATGATTATGAAAAAGAAGCCGGCGCGCCGGGAAATGAAAATGACGGTTTCCGATGACGAGTGGAAAAGGAAACTTCCGCCGGCTTGTTATCACATTCTCAGGGAGAAAGGAACAGAACCGGCATTCATAGGAAAATTTCTGCACAACAAGGAAAAGGGAGTGTATGTATGCGCAGGGTGCGGCTCTGAGCTTTTTAGCAGCGATACAAAGTTTGAATCAGGCACAGGATGGCCGTCATTTTTCAGTGCTGTGTCAAAAAATATAGAAACGAAAGAAGACCGAAGCCACAGCATGGTGCGGACAGAAGTTTTATGCAAAAAATGCGGCGGGCATCTGGGGCATTTATTCGACGACGGACCAACAACAATCAGACGTGCCAATGGCACGTCGGTTCGTGCGACTGGTTTGCGTTATTGCATAAACTCGCTGGCGCTTGGTTTCAGGAAGAAGAAATAATTTTAAGGTCCTGCAGGCATGGTAATTTGCTGCGCAACAGAATTGTAATTCCTAAGCACCCTTCCAAGTTCACCGTATGCAACTGCCGCCCTGGCTCTGCTCTGCGCAGCGCGCAAACCTGCACTCCATAAAGTGGCCATTGCAGCTTCAGTTGCTTCATCCTTCATTCTGGCTACGGTTACGCCCTTGTATCTTCCGCTCAATTCTCCCAAGGTTTTTGTGCTGTACGGTTCTTCTCTTGCTACGGACTCATAAGGTTTTTTTCTGACTACTACTTCTTCCAGCGCATATCCCTTTCTGGTCCAGACTAGTCTGTAATAAGTTAACTCAGATTCCGTAGATGATTTTAAAAGAATGCCAAAAGGAAATAGTTGTAACGCTTTTTCCTTTCCTATTTCTGGGCTTAAAATAAACGTTGAATCAGGATCATCATGCACAGGATCGTCCGTACCCCGCTCAAAATATCTTTTTTCTGCCAAAATACTGTTTATAACAACATCAGGAGCTCCGTCATGAAGATGGAATTTATACACATCAGGATCTGCCAAAGCCAAATCAGGCCTGTTAAAAAATAATGAAAAGAACTGACCTTTTTCATAGTGTTCTAATGTAAGAAACGGCTGGCCGTCTCTTGATATACGAACTTGTGACGACACTAAAGATCTATCAATAATTTTTCCCTTTGGTTTCGTGAGATCCCTTGAATCTTTCAGATCAGCAATGTACTTTGCAGAAAAACCATCTTCAGTCGGTACGGAATCAGCCGCGACATCAAAATATTCCTCTTTTCTTGCGTCCCCGAATTGAATACCTGCATCGGACAGTTGTTGTAATAAAAACCTGACAGTCCTTACATCCGATCTGTCCACTTTTCTGTTTCTAAGGAATTTGGTTAAAGTTACCATTAAAATTCAACTTTTCCTTTAACTTTATCTTGGAAACTCTTATAAAGTTAAAACATTGGAACACTGTAATTTCTTTGTGATGTTGCTGTAAATGAAAATTAAAGTGTGTTTTTTATTCCAGAAAGAAGAAAATAACAAAAAGGTAAAATTTAGATAATCATTTGGCTAAAACTTCGCCGGCTTCTCCGCGTTTGCATGCCTACTTTGCCAGATAGCCGTTGACGATCCCGAAAACGCCGAGGAGCAGGGCGCCTGCCATGAACTGCCACTGGGAGCCGAACGCCGGGACGAAAAGGGATGAAACCACGAGGACAAGGCCTGCATAGTCGGAAAGCGGGTTGTGCGCTGCATGGCCGCCTGCGAACATCGCGGCACCGAGAAGCAGGAGCCACAGCGACATCAGCACAGCGGCGCTGAGAGGGATAACCTCAAAGGCGATTGCCAAGGTTGCCAAAAATCCGAACAAGCCCGCGGACATCCATACCGCCATCATTCCTTTCGGCGAGCCCTTCATCTGCTTTCCTACCCACATGTTCAGGATATTTATTACCACGGCGATTCCTATCCACAGCCATGAAACGTTGTAGCCGCCCGCTGCCAGGTAATGCGCACCGGCAAATAACAGAAGCAGAACAACGCCCCACGCTGTCAAGGGTGTATTCATAATAAAATTATTGGGATAAGCGGTATATAAAATTAATCTGCAGGCTAAAGTTTGAGAATTTTGCTATTAATACTGGGTAATTCAAATAATTTTTATGGCATCCAAGGCTGACAAATTCCTGCTGCTGTCCGGCATCTTCGGCCCCGTTGTGTTCATTCTTGTCATCTTTGTTTCTGGCATGCTGTACCCCGGATACAGCCACGTAAGCAACGTCATCAGCGACCTCGGCGCGGCAGGAAGCCCTGTCAGGGATTTCATGAACATCTTCGGGTTCATGCTGTACGGGATTTCCATTGTGGTCTTCGCTGCTGGCGTTTACAAATTAAGGGGAAAAAGCCTCCTCGGAAAGACAATATCAGTTTTTTTTCTGCTGGGCGGCATTTCAATGTTCCTGATAGGCGTATTTCCGAGCGATGCGCCCTGCAGGGAAGGGCCGAGATTCTGCCCTGCCCCGACTTCCGCGGCAGAGATGCACAACATCGCAACTTACAGCACATTCCTTTTCATGTTCCCCGCATTTATCCTGCTGGTCATTGACACAAGAAACGAGAAAACGATGAGATATTATTTTGCGGTTGCCGGCGCACTTGGATTGATAATTGCGTATTTCGGTTACACCTGGCTCACGGTCGACAGCTATGAGAAATCCCTCACAGCAGGACTGATGCAAAGAGCTACTTTAGCAGGGCTCTTCTTGCTGATGATGTATACTTCCCTGAAGCTTCACGGCCTGAAGAAGAAATAACGCTATAGTCTTTTGAAATACCGAAGAGGCTTTAATTGTCGTGTATTGCAGTTGGAATCCTAGTGCACCAGCCTGAACCCGATATCGGTTCCCATCTTTAGCGTGTAGCCCAGCTGTATGTTCAGGTATCCCAGAGTTTCCAGCCAGCGGGCGTTTTGCAGCGGTCCGGCGTCCACAGCGTCAAAGCCGATGTCCTGTCCAAGCTCAAGCACGTGCTGCTTCGCAGCATGGTCATCGCCGGCAACGAACAGCGTCAGTTTTTCGCCCTTGACTTTGCCGGTGGACATGTTGCCGGCAAAAACAGTGTTGAACGCTTTGACGATCTTCGCTTTTGGCGCTTTTTTCTGCAGCTCCTCTGCCCCGCTTGTATTGAAGCCTAGAGCAAGTTTAAAATCAGGAGTGAGCACATTAGTGACGTCTACGAACGTCTTCCCATTGACTGCATCGCCCATTTCGCGGAGTGCATTGTCAACCTCGCTGAAAGGCACGGCAAGAATAATTACATCGCCCCACGAAGCAGTTTCCCTGGCTGCCTTCGGTTCCTTCCCGACAGCGCGGACGTCATAGCCGGCGCGTTCAAGCCCCTTCTTGAGCGCGCTGCCGACATTTCCTTTGCCGATGATAGCAATTTTTGGTTTCATGCCAATCTCCGTTAAGTAATAAGCCATAATAAAAATAAAAGGTGACCTGCCGTCAAAGATACGGAGAAGGAAGGTGGCTGACGGCGGGCTTTAATTCGTTTTATAGGAAATAACTGTATCACAGTCTTCTTCACGCCAGAAATTATTTTATTTCCAGAAACAGTATAATTAGCCGATGACATCAGATTATTGGGAAAGAGAATCGGGTTTTTACGATAGGCAGTGGAAGGGTTCTCCCGTGTCTGAATTTGATTATGCCTGCACAAAGGACATGCTTTTTCGTTTTCTTGAGCCCTCTATGAATGATAAGATACTGGAAATTGGGTGTGGCCTTGGGACGTGGACAGAGCTTGTTGGTAGTAAGTGTCGGGCTATAACAGCTGTGGACGTCTCCAAAGAAATGATACGAAAAGCCAAGAAGAATGTAAGCCTGAAGAATGTAAAGTTTGTTGTTTCGGATTTCCTATCTTTCGGGACAAAGGAAAGATTTAATAAAATATTTGCAGTGCGCTCTTTCGAATACCTTGATGATACGAAAGCTGGACTAAGAAAGGTTTGGGGTATGTTGAAGCCAAGTGGAAGATTCGTAATCATAACAAAGTCTAAGCCTTGCGCATGGGAGTTCGTTTATCATGAAAGGTGGAAAAGGAGTGGATTCAGACAGAACAAAATTTCTTATACAAAAATGAGAAAATTGCTCCATTCTGTGGGATTTGTTGATGTAAAGATGCTGCCGGCTATCATTAGATTCCCTATATTCCGCGGGGGAAATAGGGAAATACCCATGATACCCAATTCAGTAGCAAAATATTTACTGGCACCAGGGTTTGTACTGCGCAGATTTCAACCCCTTATTGTATTCGCGGAATCGTATGCTGCCTATGCTACAAGAGGCGAATCGTGATGCGTAATGAGGTATCTGTAATAATATGCACGCGCAATAGACCAGACTACCTAAAAAAATGTATCGCTTCAATTCTAAAGCAATCCGTCAAGCCAAAAGAAATAATTGTTGTAGACGACGCTTCTGATGAAAGAATTGACTCCATCCAGATGCTAAATGCCATCTTTTTCTCTGTGCGGAATAAAGTCTCTAACCTGCCATCAGGAAATATTGAGATAAAGTACATAAGAAATAAGCGCAGACAGGGCGTAGTCAGAAGCAGGAATATTGGCATCGCAGCAGCGAGAAGCGATGTAGTCGCATTCATCGATGACGATGGTTACGCTCATAAGGACTGGATAAAGGACCTTTTGAAGTGCTATCAAGCTAAAGGTGTAGTAGGCGTCGGAGGCCCTGTCATAGAGGTTGGCAGAGATGTCGAAACAAAGCCGCATTTCAAAAGACTTTCTTATATAACGAGCCATGGCGACATAAAGCACAACTACAGGGTGAAGAGATTCAAAGACATCAAAAATCTCCGTTCCGGGGCTGTAAAATTTCTCATGGGCGGTAACATGTCATTCAGAAGGGGTGTTCTCCTGAAACTCCACGGCTTTAATGCACAATACAAAGGCAATTATTACAGGGAAGAAACCGATATGTGCATGAGGGTTTCAAAGATTGGCAAGATCATCTTTGAGCCGTCTGTCGTAACATATCATAATACTGCAAAATATGGCGGAACAAGGGATGTCATCAGTTTGGAAAATTTCCTTTACTGGTATTTCAGGAATACTATACTTCTGTTTTTTCGGCATTTCGGCATTAAAAATGCAGCAATAAAAACATGGAGGCAGTTCAAGAAATATTTCGGGGGTGTCAGAAACGGTACAATCAAGACTAACAGGGACTACCTTATAATCGGTGCGTCTTTCAAGATACTGATTGCGATACTAACAGGCACTATTGTGGGGATACTTGTAGGCTTGGTTTTTGACAAGCCTCTGAAGAAATTAATGTACAAGAACCCTGAATACGCAACATTAATCATCATATCCTTAATGGGAACGACATTCCAAATCGTAGACTACAGAAATATAGAAAATATCATTAGGCATTTGGATAAGCCTTGAATAGTGAATATGAATAAATATCTGCGGGCTAACGCCCGTAGTATTTTCTTCAGGAAAGCATAGCTTTCCGAAGACTCAAGAAAGCTTCGCTTTCTTCGAGTTGCAGATGTTCAGAAAGCTGAGCTTTCTGACACCCCAAAAAGCTTCGCTTTTTGAGCGAATGCAGAAGCGTTATAAACGGCTTAAAAGCCGCAGTACAACAAGGACCTAAGGTCTTTGTGTACACATGGAACCTTCAGTTCCATGCTGTATTGACTGCATTTCATGCAATAAAAATTAGAGGTGACCTGCCGATAGCCTGTCTTTTGTCGGCCTTCATTCACCGGCGAAAGTTTTTCTTTTCGCCGACGTTTTCTTTTTTGAAAAAGAAAAGGCCGTGCAACATTTGTCTTTGCGTCGTTATAACTTGCACCCGCGCGCAGCGGGCCGTTTCATCCGGTTTCTCCTTTGACAGAGATAAAGCACAAATCATAAATCATTGTGCGACCGGTATCGTTTCTGTTCCCGCTGTTACCTTCAAGGATAGGGCATTGCTGCCTCGCGCTTTCCTTTTCCGGCCGCGCTTTGTGAGCGCAGCGAACAAAGGGTGGGTGGACAGAGCTTCCTCAATCAGAACCTGCAAGTTCCGCGCCTTTTCCGAAAAAAAGACGATTCCCCAACACAAGTCCCGACCGGTGGTTGCTGGCAGGTCACCGTCATAATATACATAGAAGTGTTAATAAGCGTTGCGCTTACACAACAGCCTTGAATAATTTTCCGGGGTTATGAGGAGTTTCCAGATACCCGCTCGCAATAGCCCTTATCAAAGGCGTGCTTCCATCGCTTCTTGCCAATTCTTCCGCAGGCATCCACCCTATGTTATCAAGTTCTGGTCTTTCTGATTTCAGCAGCGGGGTTTTCTCCGGTTCGCCTTTGTATTCTATAGAAAATGCGTGCACCACGAATGGGTCTGGCACGAAAATGCCTTTTTCATATATTCCGAATGTCGTATCCGTGCAAAGACCTATATACTCCACATCACTTATCCTTCTCATGAAATTGCGGTAAACTTCCTGCCTTGCCTCAAGGAGTGCAACCCACAGTGCCGGCAATTCTTCCCCTCTTCCTATTCTTTCATTTACTTTTTCAAGAAAACTCTGCTCGTCTGGTTCTAATCTTCTTACACCGTCTGGCCCGTTTTCCAGATAATACCGCAGAAATAATCCGGCATCGTCTTTCTGCGCCCTACCTATGGGCGTTAATGTCCTTTTGTATAAAATATCTTTCTTTGTACGGTCGCCCACAAGTAAATGACCATGATTGTGAATGAGCAAAGTGCTTGCTGTCTTGTATTGCCCTTCGCGAAGATCCAAAAACTGCTTGTAAAAACCAGGACTATTCAAATCCATATTCCCAGGTTTCGGAATCCAAAGTAATGCCATTAACTCGCACCAAATTTGATTATATTTACTACTTATCAGTTACGTATTTAAGGATTTTACCTGTGTTTGTAATTCACAGCGGATACATTATTAACCTACTTTGTACGTTTTATCTCCAAGTTTTTGCCAGCCGATTTCTGTTATGGCTCGGCTTTGTCGCCACTATCATGCTGGCATAGTCTTGTGAGACAGGAAGCCCGTTAAGCTGTACCTGATTAACATCGGCTTCCAGCTGGTAAATCTCCTGCTTATGGGTGCCCTGCTGGCTGTGTGGGTTTAAAGGACCATCACATGCTCTTCCGAGAAGTATCTTAATATTATTTCAGAAAGCGGTATGTGGTTGTAGTACCAGTCAATGTCCACAAATACTTTCCTTCTTTCGTCTCCTTTAAAGACAAACCCGTAGATGTCCCGTTCGCCATGTTCCAATTCCACCTGACCGCCTTGCGTAAGGTCTTCTGTAATAACTCCAACAGAATCACCGCAGACTGTGCCGATGCAAAAAGCCGGGACGTCCTTCCCTTCATCGTGCAGTCTCTCGGCGTTCTGGCAGTAAATTTCCATAAGCCTAGACTGTTGCTCTCTGTCAAAATTTCCGTAAACGGTGTCGGGCCGTAACGCCCTGAGGGCTACGTATAATCCGGACGGTGTTCTCCCTATTCTATACAGGTTAACAGTGCCACCGAAAGAAAACTGTTCTGACTGTCTGGTAAACGCCTTCCTAGCAGTATTCAGCATTTCCGGACCGGATTCTATCTCCTTTTTCACCGTTAATGAATGTTCAAAATAACCCATGCGAAAAGGTAGTTTAATAACCTTAAATTGCTTTAGAAAATTCAATCAAAAAGAAGTAAAAGTAAGTAGGTTAAGGCCTACTTTCTGAATTCTTTGCCGCAAAAGCCGCAGAAAGAGACTCCCCTGGCTTTGACTATATGTCCCTTGAAGCCGTCTCCGCAATTATGCAACTTTTTCTTCATTCCAACACCCCGAAATAAATGAATATTCACGAAGAGCAAAGCTCTTCGGAATCCCGAAGAAACTTTGTTTCTTCGAAGATATTCTGATGTGACGGAAGGTAGTCATGAATGACCACCAAATTGCTGAGTAACCCCCAGAAACGCCACACCCAGTGTCCTATATATTATCTTTCCTGATTTATATAGATTTCGGTTCTTAACCTACGACCTTTCCGTAGTAACTTCTATGACGGTGTTATAAATTGAAGAAAAAAACGTCACAGGCCGAGGAGGAGCAATATAACATCGCAATTATACGCCAACTAACGCTGCATTTCATCCGACGGCTCGCTCAGAAACGGAACGTTTCTGGCGTGTCAAAGAACTCCCGTTCTTTGCACATCGCCGTTGTCTTGCAGTTGAGGGTTAGCGCATGTTTTCGCGATTTTGTGCCTTAGGAAAATTAAAGGCTAGCATTGGCGTAGGAGAGCGTGGGCTGAATAGCTCGCCGAAGCTTGCTACTTACACCCCGCTTCCATACCTGGTCGTCTTGCCAGTGCCGACTGCCTATTTTCGAGAGCGGCTTGGGGCTTAGATGCTTTCAGCCCTTATCCGCGTATGGCGTAGCTACCCGGCAATGCCTTGTCAGACAACCGGTACACCAGAGGCCACGGAAGGATGTTCCTTTCGTACTTATCCTTCCTTTCTCTCAGGCAAAAGCACCTCCAGCAGATATAGACCAAACTGGCTCACACCGTTCTGAACCCAGCTAACGTGCCCTTTTAATCTGTGAACTCCAGCACCCTTGGCGGCTGCTGCACCGCCAGGAGAGGACGAGCCGACAGCGACGCCGCAACGCGCGGGGTCGATTTGTTCTCTGGATTCTGCGATCTAAGTTTGACTACCTCAGGCTATTCCAGCTGAGAATATGTAGACAATGTCGCAGATCCGGATAAGAACTCTCACCCGCCACGACACCATTATAGGGTAAAGTAAACCTATAGCTAGTTGCTATCTAAATCTAACTAAATCTAATTTGTTAGCAGACCCAGACTGCGACTTAGCTTCCCGGCTTACTTCATATCCCCGGGGTAGCTTTTTGAGACCGAAGTGCTCATAATCTGAAGCCTTTCGAGCTTCATTGCGTTCAGCAACCCAAAATTAGCATGAAATTTTCTGACCATCTCCTCGCCGTAAATAGCGAAGGAGTAATTCGATATTGAAGAGCATTTTATTTCAAGCCCTTCAAGAACCGAAATTATGAACCTCAATGAACTCTCGTCTTTCTGGGTGAAAGTTATCCTCGCCCGCTTGTTCTTGACGTTTGCGGAAGGAACATGGCCTTCCGCGTCGAAGAATCCGGCAATATAGGACTTCTGGATTTCTATATCCGAAGCCCTGATTATCTCCGGAACCGACTTGTGAAGTTTCCCGTCAACCATCATACTGATCATGTAGTATAACGGCTTGGACGAGATGTCAAGGTACTTTTCACCTATATGCTTCTGGTACCTTACGTGCGGGGTCACTTCGAAAATCCGCTGGAATATATCGCGCAGACTTTCGACCCAAGTTGAGTTTGCAGAATCATAAATCCGCACCCAGTGCTTTCCTTTCGAGCGAATCAAGGAACCGTCCCGCATTGCGCCTAGAAGATATGCCAATTGCAGTGTTAGTTCTTCTGGCACTTTAACTCGTGTATATGCTGAACCGGTTCCTGATTTGAGGTGCGTTACAGAACCAATAATTTCAGGATATTTCTCCGCCAGAAAGGAAAGCGGGAAGGAATTCAGTCTTTTCCACTTCCTTATCTTGCTGCTTTCTATGCGAATTTCCATCAATCTTGGTTCCAGGATCTCTGCTCTTACCGTAGTGCCGGTTTCCAGAATTCCCTGGAGTAACTTAAATTTCATTGAGGCTTTTTGGTCAGAGTAGAATATAAGGATTGCTGAACTGGGGTGAACACTTCGCGTTTTCTCATGTCACAGCCAGCCATCCAGGCCAAGCTGCGTATCGCTAGCTCACGCTTTCACGGTTGGACACCATTCTGTTAGGAGTCCAATCAATGCAGCTTTTGCGCTTGCACTCTACCCTCGATAATCAGGAAACTTTCCGTTTTGATGAAACTTTTCTGAAAAGTTTCTTTCTGACCGAGGTGAGCTGCACTTAGAGGGCGTCTGATATTAAGTCTAGCAGAGCGTTCTTCATTGCTAGCCCTGCAGGATATCTTTTCAGACGCGTACCGCCCCAGCCAAACTGCCCATCTGTTACTGTCCCATAGCTATGCTATGGTAAGCAGTAAAGTCGAAAAAGGTCGGTGTTACACTTTCGACTCCACGCCACCTTACAGCAGCGCTTCGACGTCTCCCGACTACTCTATACAATCCCGACTTTACCACAACAACAGACTGCAGTAAAGCTCCACGGGGTCTACTCTTCCCACTGGAGGTCCCTGGCCTAATCACCAGGACAATAGTTTCGCCGAGTTCCAGCCCGGGACAGCGACCACCTCGTTAATCTATCATGCAGGCCAACGTTTACAGCCCCTTCCTGATATGTTCTTGCGCAGAAAGCGTAAGCTTTCTGGCATCTCAAAGAGCTTTGCTCTTTGCAGATTTCCGCAAGCGCTTTTCTTCCAAGAAAAGGGCTTCAAGAAAGGGCTTATTTAATTGGCAAGGGATTTAGCGAACCCTCTGTCGCCATGACAGAACGTTGAGTCTCACGCAAGCGCCCTTTGCAGTGCAAAAGGGGTTTTACGCTACCTTAAGACCCTCATCACCGACGAAGCACTGTCATCTGATCAGACGTGCTTCAGTCTAGAGTTAGGGCCGGCCTACAGCGGGGCTTAGCCCGGTTGAAACCAGGTTTGACACACCACTAGTGGCCACGACTCACTGACCATAGAAAGCCTTTCGACTTGTCGGTCAGTTACGTTTTTGTTAAACAGTCGGGTGGCCCTTGTCACTGCGACCTGCTTGTCCCCAAGCAGGCATGCGTTCTACCGAAGATACCGCACTAATTTGCCGAATTCCCTGGGCTGGATTATCTCGAACACCTTCGCCTTCTCGGCGAGGGGCACCTGTGTCGGTTATTGGTACGAGCAGCCCACACCGTAACCTGCCTGCTTTTTTAAGAGCTCCGGGAATCGCCCGAACTTCCCTAAAGGGAAGCCGTTCGCATCTTCCTCAGGTTCTCGCCATGATGACACTCCCCCGAGTTCAATGCTTAAGCATGGCGACGGCCATGCTCAGGATATCCCGAAGCGTTAGCGGCAGGATAAGTATCGGCTGGTTCCGGAATATTAACCGGATTTCCTTTCCCGCGCGTCTTCCTAAGAGCACGGTTAGGATCGACTGACCCCCAGAAGATAAACTTTACTGGGGAACCCTTGCCCCTCAGGTGGTAGGGAATTGAGTGCAAGAAGAAGGTGAATTAGCGACTTTCACGAAGTGCTTTAATGAAATAAATACCTAATGTTAATCCGGATACAAGCTTCGCTGCACCGGTCCAAATAAAAGAAGGGTTACCGGTTGCTCGATAAGCCATAATATCGGTAGCTCCGTCTGCTAAAAGACTTACGCTACCGACTGGAATTCCTATAGCAGTAACGTATGGATTCATTTCCTGTGAAATTCTTTCAATTCTGTCTGGAGGTTTTTGAAATTCCATATGTCACTACTAATAGATGAGAATTTAAAGCCTATCATTCGCTTTTTGGAGCTTCTTCCCGCATTTCTCGCCCTACTAATGCTACTCCCACCAGGATCCTCTTTGCTGCAAGGTCCACACTTCCTCACGGAAACGCTTCTGCCCTCGCAGCACGCCTCCTTACCACTTGCGATTGCTCACAAGTCCGCAGTATCGGTGGTTTCCTTAGCCCCGTCCATTTTCTCCGCCTTGACTCTCGATGGGTCCGCTATTTCGCGGAAAGCCCCTTTTTCTTGTAAGAAAAAGTCCCTTGGGTTCAAAAAGAACTTTAACTCGCTTCGCTCGGATATTATTTTTAATAATATAGCGAGCATTAGCGAGCCTTGTGTCTTTCTTTTCCCAAGGGTTTTCTTTCTTCAGAAAGAAAAGGCTTTCTTACGCGTTGTTTAAATGGTGGCTGCTTCTAAGCCAACATCCCCATTGTCTGAGAATCAGGACCAGATTCAGTGACACTTAGAAAACACTTTGGGACCTTAACTGCAGTCCGGGTTCGTTCCCTCTCGGATACCAGAATTACTCCGGCACCCTCACTCCCGCTCACGCGATAACGGATTCGGAGTTTGACAAGGCAGGTGGGGATCTCTCCCCTTGGCTGTCTAATCAGTGCTCTACCCCGTTATCTGCTAAGAGCGAGGCTGTCCTGAGAGACATTTCAGGAGGAACCAGCTATCACCAGATTCGATTGGCTTTTGGTGTTCGCGAATAGCATACTGAATCTGCGAACAGCAAATTCAGAATAGCTTTAGCTATTCTCGAATTTCACCCCTAACCCCAGGTCACCCGAAGGGTTTGGACCACAACCGGTAACAGGCCTCCACCCGCCTTTCGGCAGGCTTCGCCTTGCCCAGGGCTAGATCATCTGGTCGCCCGGTCAGAGAATGAGTTTTATGAGGTTTGTATGAATATCAGATTTTGTTTTGCCCAATTCGCTTGGCTTTAAGCCATATGAATTGGCAGCGAATTTCAGAAGTTGTGATTTTGGAATTCCCTTCCATAATCCATTTCCGCTAATTTTCACGCCTTCAACAAAGCCGATTTCCCTTTCAAATTTCTTTATGTTCTCAGGTTTTCTAAGCAACACTGCATCTTTCAGCATTGTTGGCTTGTACCCAAGTTTTTCAAGCAACCCGAAGTATTGTTTCCTAAGATTTGGATGTTCTGAATAAAGTTTTACGCATCTGTCGAAACGGAAACCGTATCTTGCCTTTCCGATATTGAAGATTACAGTTCCATCTCCGGTGAATGCGTATCTTAGAAATTGCTTTCCGAGTTCAGAGTTGCTTAAGATGAACTCCGGAATTATTGTTCCCGGATATTTGTTTTCTGCTTTGTTGTAGGCGAGCGTTCTGTAAGACGGCGAATAACTAATGAGCTCTGCGGCAGCCTTTCTGCTTATTCCACTCTTGACTTCCCATGAACCTTTGTAGATTCTTTTTCGAAGTTTAAGATGGAAAATCTCGAAGATGAGCCTTTCAAATTCCGCAACAAGTTCATTGGAGTTAGAAGTGAAAGAAATACTCCATAATCCCGATTTCTTGTTGCACCAAAGGCTGCCGTCTGTAATCAGAAGCCCTATTAGTTGAGCCATCTTGCCTTGTCTTTCATCAATCTCATTAATTTCGGTTTTGCCGAAATTTTGATTAATGAAATTTAATTTCATGCTTGTTATTAAGGCGAAGCGGGCTTATCTTGCTTTCGTGTCGAAGACCGAAAGAAAGAATATGTCCCGCTGAGCCAGATAACAAACCTCTAACTCACTCCCCGACTTTCGGGTCTTATTCCAGTGACTTCCGCGCTTTCACACGGGGCGCCTCGCTGCCTGCGCGCGCTCGCTTTCGCTGCGGTTCCCTTAGTTAACCTTGCCACTAGAATAAACTCCCTGGCCCGTTTTTCAAAACGGACACCGCTTTTGTTTCTCTTGCGAGAACGTTAGGCGGCTAACTGTAGCTGCCAGGTTTCAGGTTCTTTTCAGCACCTATTACGGTTGCTTTTCAGCTTTCCGTCGCCGTACTAATGCGCTATCGGACTTGACGAATATTTAGGATTGGGTCTGAATGCGACCCGCGTTCCGACTCCAAATCCGAGGAATCGTACTCTGGATACCCGCCGTTGCACTTCCTGCCTTCCCTTACGCGGCTATCACGCTGTGTCGCGCCCCTTTCCAGGGGTCTTCGGGTCAGCAGGCAAGAGCAGGCACGGGTCCAAACACCACATTGCCCCGCACTCGTCGCGCAGGGCTTCGGTTTGTCCTGTTCCCTTTTCACTCGCCGTTACTGGGGGAATCGAATTTCTTTCTTTTCCTGCCCTTACTAAAATGTTTTAATTTTGGGCGTTCGCCCTTCAGAACAGACTTCCGCATCTTTCAGATGCGGGATTTATCTCTGAAGTTGATGCCTATCGGCATTGGGCAATCTCCGGTTCAAAGGCTGCATGCGCCTACCCGGAGCTTATCGCAGCTTGCCACAACCTTCGTCGCATGTCAAGCCAGGCCATCCTCCTGACAGCTTGGGAGCTAGCTATCTTCTTTCCTAAGGCGTTCGCCGCTAACAAAGCTACACTTTAGGCATAGCTTTGCAAACGGCTAACTATTGCTCCAGCCTCGACCTGTGACTGCATCATATGCGTGAATAATCAGTATAATTATTTCGCTCTGCATTTCACCAATCAGCACGCTGACCGGCTCATGAAATGAAAGGCAGACTCTGCTTTGAAACAAAATCCGCCGTTTTTATCAAATGGAAAGCCAAGTTCGCACGTTTTCCTGGATTGGCATGCAAACCTCTGATTTCCTTTCTGCTTTGGCAAACCGTTTTGGTACAACTTTTTTGAAAAGTTGTTCAGAGAAAGAACAGCATAGCGTCACGGCACAAAACGAGATAATTCTGCGCCACCTACACTGCAACCCGCACGCCCTGTCACGGCGCACAAAGCCACTCTGAACAGCTTCGGTTAACCAATCAACATGAATGTAAATTTTGAACTTTTCCCTTTTGAAGTTCTACAAATAGCGCAGGATTCCTGACCCTGACACGGTAACCTACATTATACAATATCAAATATTAAAAGATTTTTTCGTAGATTCGTGGGTTAAATTAAACTACAGAAGAAGAATCATTTGCCGGAAATTATGTACGCTAAATATCTTCCCGGACTTGTTGTAACATGAAATATTTCGCCCCCTGCCGGCCCGAAAGTATCATGACTGTATGTTCTTAACGTATCTTCTATGAGAGTTCTGTCTGCTCCTTTGCTTGCTAAAGGATAAACGAGCGCCGCCGCGCCTAAATTTATTACGATAAGCCCTGTGAGTATCCCTTTGGCAGCGCCTCTAGCAGCACTGCCTGCAAAACGTTGTAAAGACATAGTTACTTATAAGTAATTACATATTTATATACTTTCGCATTGTTCGCCCGTGATTATAAATATCCCTTCGCCGAAATAAATTCATGCCCCGCATCGGCGAAGGCTTCGGCACTATCAACGCGTTCCTGCTCACCCTGCTGATTATATTGGGAGTCTCTTTCTTCCTTATTCTTCTCGGGCTTGTTTATTTTGTCATAAACCTGTGGATAGTAAAATTCGGCTCAGCGTTGCTGGGATACAGCCCTGACAGCAACTTCGCGATTCTTGCCGCGGCTCTGCTCACCGTCGCAGGCATTGTTGGCGGCACTTGGATGAGAAGATAATGTTAGATATTGCTGACAATTCAGTCTCAAAATCCATTAAGAATTTCTTCAGGAAGCGAGAAGAAGGAAGGATGAATTATCTCACTTGTACTCGTCTTTCATAGTACGGGGCGTAGCCGAATTCAAGGTGTCTTAACAAATCGCACGGATTCGTCAAAACAGACTTGTCGTCAATCCTTGTGGTTGAACTCAACATAACACCTTTGCGTCTTGGATCCTCCCAAGTTCTGTTCAGGGACGGAACATAAATCAGGAATGGATGAATTTCCTTAGCATGAAACTCATATCTTCTTCCTGCAATTGTTCCGTATTGAATGTGATTAAGATAATAAAGAAAGGTATCAGGTCTTCCAACTATCGGGTAGTAGAGATCGTAACCCTCCACCTCTAGGTACCTCTCCCCATCGCTTATAGACTTCGGAGGACATCGTCTGTCAAACGTTCTAGCTATCACAGGATTGGATTCCTTGTAAGGCGGTGTCTTAGCATGATCGGCAGAAACAGGACCTGCCATCAAGAGCAGAGATGATAATAACAATCCGAATTTCGCTAATCTGCTAGTCATACAATCCTCCTCTCATAATATCGAACACAATCAGCAGCAGCCCGAGAAACAAAATCACGTTGCCGTACAAATCCCACGGCTTCGGGAACGTCTGCGTCAGCGCCGTTGCTTTAAGCATTCCTCCAATTACGGCAGCCACAACGCCCGCGGCAGCCACGGGATATTTCTGCTTTTTTTTCTTGGCCCAGTTGAAGCAGTTTTTGCATTTCAGGGAGATGGCATTCCCAAGGCCGAGTTCGAGGGTGCCGGCGTCCTTGCTGCGTTTTTTCCGTGCCATAAGAAAAATTGGGAAAAGCGGGATATAAAGTTGATTATTTTGCCGGCTCCGCGTAGCGGATATATATTTCGAAGAACTTCCTGAAAGTATCCTTGAAATGCCGCAGCATGAGCCGCTTCAATTTGTCCTCATGCCCGTTGTCAAATGCCGTAAGAGCCGACATATAAGCGCGCCGCGATGTTTTTCTGATAATAAGCGGCGGATAGCCGCTGTTTACAAGAATCACGTTTATCAGGAATCTCCCGACCCGGCCGTTGCCGTCCTCAAAGGGATGTATTTTCTCGAAACGTCCGTGAAAAATCGCGGCTTTCTCCAGAGGATGAAGCCCTGAATTGTTGTACCATTCAATCAGTTTTCCCATTTCCTTTTCCACGTCTTCCGGCGGGGTTGTGGGGACTTCCCTTTCTGCCCGGAAAATAACATTCGGTATCCTCTTGTAGCCGGTCCTTGTGTCTATGTCTCTCATAAGGATTCTATGCATCCTTATGATGTCCTTCTGGGTTATCCCTAATTTCCGCCTCATTATAAGCTCGACGACGGCTCTGGAATTTCTTGTTTCGTATATCTCGCGCAGCGGCTTCCCGGGCACTGTCTCCTTTTCGAACATCACTATGGCGACGTCTTTCAGCGTCAGCGAATTGCCCTCTATTGCATTGGAATCGTAAGTGAAGTTGGCCGTGAACCGGTCAAGAATATCCTTTTTGCGTGCCTTGTCCAGTTTTTTGAGCAGCCTTGCGTAGCCAACCCCGGCGGCTTCTATCTTCCTCATCTCTTCGCTGGAAAAAATATAGCTGCCATTGTAATGCTTCGTTGCCCACTTTCCTGCCATATCCTTTTCCTTTTCGGAAAGGAAGGCGCTGTATTTCCTTGCCAGCGCACCGGAACCCTTCCTCTCGTCACCTTCCTCCAGGCGCTTTGTTATGGTCGTCACGGTGCCGTCGGGAAGCCGTATGGAGTGCGCCAGGTACGCGTATTTTCTTCCGCCTATCCTCTTCCATGAAACCCTGACCATAAGGTGTCTTAACCTTACAAATATTTAAGCTTATCTATTTTTGTAAGGTTAATCAACAGAATAGGCCGCGGCTCCCTTCAGGCGCGAATCTCCTTTCAGGACAGAAAACGCTTGCCGTTCCTCCGGCGGGAAGATGCCGGCTTCCTTCACCGTTTCTGCGCTTCCTGGGCGCACGGGAGGGCATATGAAAAATATGGAAGGGGTGGGGTATAAAGGTTAGCGCGTGGCAAAGAATTTTCTTATCTCCAATTCAGGTCTTTCTGTGACGACAAAATCCCAGTTTCGTGGAAACATATTCCTAAATCTTCTCGAATTGAGTCTTTTGTCGCCGAAGACGCATATGCCTATATCTCTTTCTGTCCTTATGCATCTTCCAGCTGCCTGCACAACCTTCCTCATTGCAGGATAAAAGTATCCATAATCCATGCCTTTTTTGAAGCGCTGCTCATAATAATCAATAAGCGCCTGCGAAGCTAAACTCGGTTTTTCCAATGGTATCCCTATTGTTATGACACCATTGAGCTTGTCACCAGGAAGGTCTATACCTTCACTAAAAGAGCCTGCTAAAACTCCGAACAAAACAGCACCTTTTTCATATTGCGCGGCAAATTCTTCTTGAAGCTTCTTTCTCTCTTCCTTTGTTGCGCCTTGCACTTCAACAAACATAGGCTTCTGTATATTTTCCTTGGATATTGCGTATATCTCTTTCATAATCTTATAGCTCGGAAAAAATACTGCAACATTGCCTTTTATCGCTGCCGTGCATAATACCACAGTTCTGGCTATGCGTGCATAATTTTCAGGGGTTCGTTCAGTGTACTTGGTCGTAATTTCAGTTGTAATAATGTTCATCCTATTTTCTTTTGGAAAGGGTGACGGGTAACTTTTTAAGTCGGTCCTTTCTTCTTCCATGCCAAGAAGATCCCTGTACATTTCCATAGGGGACAAAGTTCCGGACATAAGTATTGTTGAATAAGATTGCGATATTATGTTTTTCGAAGCAACAGAAGGATCCATGCAGTTATAGAAAACGGATATATGATCCTTACCGAATATTCTTTCTCTGGAGACTATTCTAGCGTATCCGTAGTCATCACCCAGCCAGTTCTCAAGAAATGTGACTATCTTTTCAATGAATGACTTCCTTTTGTCTTCCAGAACTTTTTGGCATGCTCTTGAGAGCGAAACCACTGCGGCTTTATAACCGCACAGTTTCTCTATCCTTTCTACGATATCGCTTTTCTGGATAAAGGATTCATTCGCTGCAAGAAGTTTTTGCTTTGCCAGGGATTTTACAACGTCTTCTATGCAATCGAGGTAGTCCTTGACATGTAGCCCAAATCTATCGCTCTCCCTCTTCGCAAGTTCTATTGTCCGCGTTGATATCTTTGACGACAGATTTTTTCTTATCCGGTCTGGCAGATTATGAGCCTCATCAACGATTATTATGGAATTTTCCAGTGACTTGTTAAGTCTTTTGAAAAATTTCCTTTCATTTGATGAGAATATATGAAAATAATCCGCCACTATTACGACACTCTTTTTTGCCGCCTCCATCAGAAGTTCGTAAGTGCAATAAGTGTGCCCCGCAAGTTTCTTGGCGTCCTCGGAATGCAGCGGTTTATTTCCGATCTGAATTATCATCTGCTGGGCGCCGTAAGTTACCTCCTTGACCCTGAAATTATTGTAATACTTGCACTGCCTATTGCTTACCATGCCATGGCAGAAATTGGAGAACATCGTGCTGTCAAAATCCTGGACATCATGAGAGCAAAGCCATTTCTTGCCGATTATATCGACGGCTGGAATGCCAAGCTGCTGCATGGTCTCTATTGCCATCTTGTGCTGGCTGAGCCTTGATGTAAGAAAAAAAACAGTTTTGCCGTTTTCTTGGGCATATTCAACTGCGGGAAACAGGGAAGCTATGGTTTTTCCCAGCCCTGTGGGAGCGTCAGCGATAAGGTGCCTTCTTTCTTGCAATGCCATTTTTACGTCACTAATCATTTCTTGCTGCGAGGGCCTTACAGACAAATAAGGAAATGACATTAACTTGTGCTCTGATGGAATATTCGGTTCAACTTGCAGTTCTTTTACAGCTTGTTCTTCCCCTGCTTTCCTAGTCATATTGCACGGGAGGCAGAAGCCTTTATGTCGAATGGGCCTTCCGCATGACTGGCAGTTAAGCAGCTTTTCTACGCTATCATCCATTATCTGTATTTCGGATAAATTCTTTAAATAGAATTGAGGGAAAATTTCTGTATGTCTATGAATTCTTTCTGGCGCAGCAAGTTCGCATGGTCAAATTCGCGCCATAACCAGTGGGCAGAATGCAAAAAACAGTATTACTTTAATAATATCAAGAAGTACGATGGTCTACCGAATGATCCCGGCCGGGAACTGCTGTGGCGGCTTTCAGAACTGCAGAAAATGCCTTTTTTGAAAGGCCGCCTGATTCACGAAGCCGTAAAGCACCAGATTTCCAACCACAACGCAGGGCGCGGCGTGGATGCAGATATCGCGAAAAATTTTTTCCTGTCGCAGTTTGACAGCACTGTAAAAGACATGAACCTTGTTATAACAGAAGCCGCAAACGGCTTTCCTCCGGGCGAAAAAGAAATAAACGATATAAGAAAGGACGGAATAAAACAGATAGAAAATTTCTGCAACATAATATGGAATAATTACAAAGGCGTCAGGTGCCTTGGCCACGAAAAGAACGAGGAATTTTTTCTTGACGGCATAAAAGTAAGAATAAAATATGACCTTCTCACGGAAAAGGACGGGATGCATGTCATTACGGACTGGAAAACCGGGAGTTCCGGCTTTGACGACGTAGATGAAAATATCCAGATAGGCACTTATTTTACCTGGCTGAATAAAACAAATGGAATTTCCGCCGGCATGATAAAGGGCGAAGTCGTGTACCTGAAGTCGTGCGACACTGAGATAGCGGAAAAAACCGATGCCGACATTAAGAAAATCGAGGAGTTTATCAAGAAAGACTCGGCGGAAATGCTGTCGGTAAGAAGCGAAGAGGACTTCCCTGCATCTCCAGAACCGAAAAGATGCATCGGGTGCAATTTCCTTTCCGTATGCAAGGAAGGGAAAGAAGTCATTAGTTCTTTAAAGAGCCAATAAATGGCACAATACTGCAGGTTTTTACTTCCCCATGATTTCCAGACCAGTAAAATTCACTTTTTGGTTGTAGTATAAAACCTTTAAAAGATTGCCCCAGAAAAGAATACTAGATATGACCCCCAGTCTTGCACCCTCTTCGGAGGGGCGACACTGGGCTTATTTTCTTTCCTTTATGCATTTCATTACGACTTCATCCATAAGAACTGAAGAACTGCATACCTTTCTGAGAAAGTTGGATCTGCTGACCAAAAAATACGCGTTTTCCACTTTCTTGCCTAATTTTTGCACTTTTCTAATAGCAGGGACAAAATCACCGTCACCGCTTACAAGAATAGCAGTATCATATTTATTTTCGTAAGCGAAAGATAGCATGTCGGTAGCTATGTATATGTCATCTCCTTTGACCGAAAATTCAATAGTCCCGTCGGGTCTGTGTGTTTTTCTCATATTAGCCAATATAACATGAAAATCCGGTATTTTCCTTAATTCGGAGAAGAATCGTTGCTGCTTCCAGTAAACATCCTCATTATAACCGCGATCCAAGGGTGCATTGTAGTAGTAAGTGCCTATTAGCAGACGTTCTTTCCGTAATATTTCTATTAGCTTTGAAAAATCTATTTCGTTGTCGTGAAGAGAAAAGGTATCTTTCACACTATGATAGAAGTTGCTGCCGTCAATAAAAATTACTATCCGCTCTTGATTTGTCATTGCTTATCCTTATAGAATTACAACTATAAAATTTATAGTTATTATTTCCCCATCATCTTCCTGTAGAACTCTTCGTCTTCACATCCTCGGCCCTTCTTTCATGGCCTTGATGCCTTTGACATCGCTTGCTTGAAAAACAGGGCAGCGGCAGCAGACGGCAGGAGCCATTTTCTGCTCAAGAGCGGCTTTCAAATTCTTAAACGTCGTCTTCTGGGTTTTCTTCTTAGATGTCTTCGCACTATTCTTCCAAGCTTCTTATGTTTTTTGACTTTCACTGGTTTTTTCCATGTAACTTTTAAGTTACCCTTTGGAATAGGACCTATAGTGCCTACTTCTCCTTCCACTTTTTCAATCCCTTCCAAAACTTTTTTGATTTGTTTCATTATCTCTGCACCTCATTACATTCAGGGCATCTTACGAACTGGTAGCGGGCTTTGAAGTTGCAGTTTTCTGTAATCCTTAAAAAGACCCGATTTATTTCTTATAAATGCAAGAAGGTATCAAGGTGCTTTTGGGTAAATCTGTTCGAGAGGGAAAGAAAATATATTGGGAGCCCAAAAGGGAGAAAAACCCGCACCTTGTTGTTGTCGGCACTAGCGGTTCTGGGAAAACCGAAACCTTGCGTTCTATAATCCTTGAACTGAAACGCCAGAACGTCCCGTCCATTATTATCGATTTCCATGCTGAATTTAGGGATGTTGCCGATCAGGTAATAAACTTGCGGGACCTTACAATAAATCCACTTGAAATTGAGCTTGGAAGGAGACCTCAAGATGTTGTTTATGAAGTCGCAAACATAATGAAAAAGATATTCAGCCTGGGGGACCAGCAGGAAGCCCTTCTCAGACAGGCAATCAGAAGATGCTACGAAGACAATAGAATAAACATACTAAACCCAGTTTATTCGAACATGAAGGCGCCTCCTTTTATGGACATAAAGGACAAGATAAACGAAATCTATGATGAAAGCGATTCTATTTCAAGAAACACCCTGTTTTCTCTAACTAATAGAATAGAAGCTCTATTTGAGGTTGACATATTCTTTAAGGAAAATACTATAATACCTTTTGATACTATCATAAGGAAAACCACATCTATAGAGCTTAAGGATTTCCCAACCGAGGATATAAAGTCTGTCATAGCCGAATTTTTCCTAAACAAGCTCATCTACTATCTCTACAAGGCTGGGAAATCGGATTCAATGCGTCTTCATTGCGTCATAGATGAGGCTCATAGGCTTACATATGAAGGGTCCCCGCTTGACAGGTTGCTGAGAGAATCTAGAAAATATGGCACCGGCATAATCCTGTCATCTCAGAGACCTAGCGATTTCAGCGAAACCATTCTGGCAAATAGCGGTGGTATAATAAGCCTTCAATGCAGTCTGGAAAAGGATGCCAAGTTCGTGGCGCGGCAAATGAACCTCGACTTCATAGATGTGAAAAACTTAACCGATGTGGGATCCGGCTTTGTTAAGTTTTCCTCGGACAACGTAAGCCGAAAGATAAAAATACAACATATAAATGAAAGACTGACAGAAGAAGAAAAATCTGAGATCGAAAGGAAACTCAGGCAGTTCGAAAGGTTGGTAATAAAGGTCGAGGAAAAGAAAAAAAGAAAAGTGAAACCAAAGAAACGAAGAAAACTAAGGCCAGCCAAAAAAATTCTAAAATCCAAAAAATCTAAAAAGGAAAAAACTAAAAGACTGACAATTTGTAGGAATTGTCTTTATGGAAACGAAAAAGACGCCTTATATTGTACGGAATGTGGTGCTAGATTATAACTTGTTACCACATTTCTTGCAGAATTTACTGCCTTCTTTATTTCGTATTTTACAGTTTAAACAGATATAATTTTCAATTAAGGATTTTTTCAATTCCTTAAAATCAATAAATCTTTCCATTTTCTTATCTTCAATTCTTTCAAACTTTTTCTTATGTTTTTTTGAATGATGTATAAGCATCGTTATGTCAGCTAAAGTAATAAAAATAAATATCATAAAACTAGCAGTGTAAATCATTTCGTTTGATTTTGTAATAAGATACATAATAAAAAAAGAGCCAAAGGCATATGCTGCTCTTCTGTACTCGCCTAAATATAAATAGCCCGCGCCGATAAAGGAAAAAAATAATTGTAAAATTAACGCTATCCAATATTTTTTGTTAGAAAGCCGAAGTATGTCAGATTTAGGACGGCTCTTTACAATCTCATGATATTTATCATACAGATATCCTTGTTTCATTCACTTCCCCATCATCTTCCTGTAGAATTCCAAGATCCTCCGGCAACATCCTGACTTCTTTCATGGCCTTGATGCCTTTGACATCGCTTGCTTGAAAAACATGGCAGCGGCCGCAGAAATCTTTACATGAATAATGAACTAGTATAGCCCTAGATTTTCTTCCATTCCTTTTAGTTCCCTCTTCTTTTCTATCAAATTCATAATATGTATAGGTTCGTAAATTTTTAGCTTATCAGAAAAATGTTTATCTTCTGCGGAAGCAATATTTAATATCTTTTTTATCGCTTCTTTAGGTACTACAATCCTTGGCAAAGAATTCCATCTATTAAAAGCGAATTTCAACCTCATTACTGCTCTTTCTATCATTCCGGAAAGTTCAACTTCAAATACGTACGTAGGTACTCCACTAATCTCTCTTTTCCATACAACATCAATATTTTTGTCTTCATGTGAGAGATTTATAGGATACTCTAATTCGGTATGATAAAACTGAAGCTTACCGATTTCAGCTATAGTGTTTTGCAAATCTCTATGTGATAGAGTTCCTTTAGATGTAATATGTTCTACAGCAATGTATTTTGGTGAGCTTTCCATTACAGTCATTGGTTGGGAAACTACAGGTTGAATAATAGTTGAGCCTCGAAACAGATCTGTGGTCTTTGTGCCAAAAGTGCTCTCTGCTAGCTCGAAAAGACGTATTGACTTTTTGATATCGAGTAATTGAAAGCCAACTTGCCAATTAAGTCGAAAGTCTGAAATATCTATTTTATCAGTTTTCCATTTGTCTCTTGATAAAGTTTTTAAAATTTGGATCCTGAATCTCAGAGGCCATATAACTTCTTTATTCTTTTTCTCTTCTTCCCAAACAGGGTTTACATTATCTATATACTTGTCTTTTACCCTTCCGATGCCTATAATGCCCTTTACCGGGCTTGTTGCGTAAAACCATATAAAATCTCCAACATTCAAAGAAGAAAAGTCTGATTGATACCTCGGCTTCAATCCCCATAAAGGTACAGGATGTGAAAGTGCAGTTTCCCAGTTCTTAATTACTCCGATAACTAACCAATTATTGAATTCTTTATTCATGCCATATAAGTTATTTCTAAAGCTTAAAAACTATCTTTGAATTTCATTACATTCAGGACATCTAAAGAATTTATAACGTGCCTTGAAGCCGCAGGAGAGGCATTTCATTTCTTCTCTGGAAGGTGGTGCGATTTCTATATCCCTTTCTTCCATCATATTTTCTGGTCTAACCATAAGTTTACTAAATGAGTATTTGCTCATATGCATTTTTTGTCTTTGTTTCCTATTAGCAGCTCTTGATGCTATGCTTTTTCCACCCATAATAACACCTATTTACTAAAATTGAAAATACTTTCTCCTTCGCCATAATAATTATCAAATACGTGTTGAAAAGCTATTTCACATTTATTTTGATAATCTTTTTGGTTATATGAAGATTCTGGAAGTCCTTTATCAAGCTCTATCTCAATCTCTCTTTTGACTTTGGCACGTGTTTGTTGTTTTTTTCTCCAGTCGATTGCAGCCAGTCCGTCATGTTTTAACTTATATAAAAGTTCTTTAGCTACATTCTTTACTTGATTCTTGTCTTTTTCTGTGAGCTTTGGCTTTTTGAGTTTGTCAAATAGCGCAAGTTCTTCCTGTGTGAGACCTTCGACTACGGCTCTTCTGTCTTCTTCTTCTAGGTTGTTGCTGAATTTGACGAGTTCTTCAAAGAATCTTTCTTGGTTGAGTGAGCCTGAATTGTATTCGTCTATGAGTTGTTGGAATCTTTCTTGATAGTCGATTCTCATGCTGTTGAGACGTATCATTTCTTTGAGTTTAAATGTTAGGATGTTTTTGAGTCTTTCAATATCTGCGTTATTCTTTTTCTTTTCAAATTGTTTTTTCAAGGCTTCAAAGTCTATTTTGCTCAAGTCGATGGTTTTTGTCTTGGCTGATTCTTTGATGACATAACCTTTGGATGCGATTGATTTGTCAAGAACTAGTTGGATGTCGTGCATTACCGCTGTGATGTTTACTTCTGGGTCGAGTGAGCATATTTCTTTAATCAAGTCTTGATATAGTGCAATGTCTGTGCTAAATTCTGATGCGTCTTTATGTGGAAGAATTGCGCTGAATGTTTTAATGGCGATGTCTGCTTTTTGCAAGAAGTTCTTCTTTATGTTATCATTTATGACGAGAACTGATAGTGCTTCATCAAGGAGTGCGTTCTTTGCAAGACCTTTGGCTTCTATGATTTTGTCGTGTTTGACTCCTTGGTCTATCAAGAAATTGTTGAGTTCCTTGATGTAGTCTTTCAAAGCTGCTACGAGCTTGTCTTTTGATTGGATTGGAAGGTCTATTTGGCCGCCTACTGTTGGTGCAGCATAGATTGCGAGTGCTTTCTTCAAGTTCCTAAATACGTTGATGTAATCGACGATGAATCCTGCTTGTTTCTCTTTGAAGACTCGGTTTGCTCGTGCGATTGCTTGCATGAGCGTGTGGTTCTTCATTGGTTTGTCAAGGTAGATTGTTGATAGTGATAGCACGTCAAATCCTGTCATCCACATATTGCAGACAAAGACTATTTTCAACTCACTGTCTGCATCTTTGAAGATGGTTGCAAGGTCTTCATTAACCATTCGTTTTCGGTGTTTAGAGATTTCAAGGCCTTTTTCTTTGAATTTCTTAACTTCGTTCTGCTCTTGGCTGATGACAACGGCCATGTCAACCTTCTCGAGAGCAGCAATTTTCTCTCTGAGTGGTTTGACATCTTCGTATTTTGCCTTTTCTGCTTTCTTTTTGAGCTTGCCAACGTATTTTTTCCAATAATATTGAACTTTGTCATACATCTTTACTGTAGTGGACTTGTCAATTGACACTATCATGGCCTTTCCTTCGTAACCTCTGTTGATGAAATGGTTGACAATGTCTTCTGCGATTGCATTGAGACGGTTTTCTCTTGTGATGATATGATATTCTCTGGCAAATTCCTTTTCAAGTTTCTCTTCTTGCTGTTCATCCAGCTCTGCATTTTCGATGGTGTTATAGATGTCGTCATTAAGTTCTGGATTGATGAGATGCATTTCTGGAACTCTATTTTCATAGTATAGCGGGACTGTTGCTTTGTCTTCAACACTGGCTCTGAAATTGTAGATACTGACGTAATCGCCAAAAACTTCTTTTGTTCTTTCTTCTTTACCATAAGGGTCAAGTGGCGTTCCAGTGAATCCCAAGAATGCGGCATTTGGTAATGCATTTCGCATATTTAGAGCAAGAATGTCGTATTGTGTTCTGTGAGCTTCATCTGTAATGATAACAATGTCGTCTCTATCCGAGAGCTTCGGATAGGTCTCTCCTTTTTCAGTTCCGAACTTGTGAATGAGCGTGAAAACAAGTCTGTGGTCTTCTTTCAAAAGCCTCTTCAGATTCTCTCCACTCTCCGCCTGTACTTTTTCTTCTGTGACAACCCCTGAATTTTGGAAGTTTCTGTAAATCTGTGTATCAAGCTCTTGACGGTCTGTAACAATGACAAAAGTGAAGTTGCCTTCAAATTTTCTCAAGACTTTTTGAGTGAAGAATATCATGGAATAGCTCTTTCCAGAGCCTTGCGTATGCCAGAAGACACCAAGCCTTCCCTTGTTCTTCTTCCTGTTTTTGAATGCTTCAATAGCATTGTTGACACCTAAGAATTGGTGGTTCTTAGCAATTATCTTGACTTGTTTGCTTTCGATTGTTGAGAAGAGAATGAAGTTCTCCAAAAGGTCAATGAGCCTGTTCTTCTCGCAAGTTCCATTGATGATTCTATCCAAAGAAACTATACCTATTTCCTTCTCTGTATCAACTTTCTTCCATTCAGAGAAGTGCTCGTAGCCACTAGTGATGCTTCCTATCTTTGCCTCTCTGCCGTTGCTGATGATGATGAAAGCATTGTACCAGAAGATCTGCGGGATAGTATCCTTGTAATCAGTGATATTATCATCAAATGCCCTCTTGACATCCGCACCACGGGCTTTGAGCTCTATCACAACAAGAGGTAGGCCATTCACGAATAAGATAAGGTCAGGCCTTCTCGTATAGACTTCGCCGGTGACCCAGAATTGTGAGGCAAGGAAGAAATCGTTCTTCTCTGGATTGTTGAAATCAATAACTTTAACTGTTCTGTATTCATACCCGCCCTTCTTGTTCTTTGTCTTGATTTTCACACCATCTTTCAAAAGCTTGTGCACTTCATGATTCGCTTTCACCAAAGACAGCCTGCTTCTGTCCTGTAACAATTGAGCAAGAACATCCTTCTTCGCATCATCAGACAAGCCATCATTCAATTTTTCAATAGCCTCTGACAATTTCTTGACAAGCACAACATCAGACTTTGTATCCCTCCCCAAGGTCTGCGGGAACTTTTCCTCATAGCAATTTAAATGCTCAATACCCAAATCCTTCACAAAAACGTCAATAGCGGACTGCTCAACCAAAGCGTCCTCTGAGTACTCGGTCATGCTCCCACCTCGGACACCTTGATATCAAGCTCAGAAACGTCCAAATCGCCGGAAATTAATTTAGGAAGAAGAAGGTCACGAGTGGTAGCAAGATTTTGATTCTTCAGTTGAAGATTATCTATATCCTGATACATGCTTGAAACTATTTGAGAATACACCTCAATCGTTTTCTGATCTGGCATCACAAACTTATATTCACCAATTGGTTCAGATTTTAAATGCAATACATTGACGCCATTTGCAAATTCTTTTATGGTGATACCAAACGAAGAATAATTCAACAAACCAAAAAGCCAAGATTTGTCGAGCCCGTTCTTTGGGTTCATCTTGACTACATCCATAGAAATTATAATTGTGTTCTCTTTCAATTTTGGGATTCTTGCAGCTCTTGCAACAATTTCTCTATTCTGGGTCATGTCTGTGACAGCAAGAACAATATCCCCGCACTTCACAATATGCTTCTCCTTGAAGTCACCTTCAAATCTCTTCACGCCGTCATACCGGAATCCACCACCTCTCTCAAAACATTTCAAATTGACAAAAGCGATTTTCCCATCATCAACAAGATTTTCACTTTTATAACTCAAACCCTTTTGAATATCAACAATATCGTAGACCCTCTTCACTTCCCATCCTTCTGGTATATCTCCGAGATCAGACTTAACCATCTTCACTTTCTCATGCCCAGGGAACTTGAACTTCACAAACCACTCATCATAAATGAGCTTTGCCATGGATTCAAGAAGTTGGATGCGACGAGAATTGTTTTCAAGTAACTCGTAGTAACTTGAAGCAATATTTGCAATCTTTTCTTGGGACGCCCTATTAGGAAATCTAATTTTAATCCTTCTAAAATCTTTAAGAACAACTCTGGGAATAGCAGCTCCGGTTGTAAACGTGTTTTTCATGTATGATTTTGTTGTATAACAATCTAAATAGAAATATAGATATTTTGGACTTATTTTTTTAGGATCTGGTCTTATTATAGCAACTGAGGATAGAAGAACAAAGTGTGGCTTTGTTTTAAGAAAGCAAACTGTGTCTATTGCAGTAGCGCCATCCTTAGAGATTAATATATCTCCTTTTTCCGGTTGGCAACCTTGTCTAATTAACTTTTTGAAATCATCCTCAGATATTAACCTACAAGATGGGATACTAACTCCAAAACTATTTAGGTCTTTTACTGAGGCCATTGGAAATCCTGTTTCAACACTTTTTGGACTAAAATGTGAACCGTCAGTAATTCGTTCACAAACTTCCTCTAAAGCAGACTCTTCAAACATTTTCATTCTCCAATAATTTATTCACATTCTCCGATATTTGTTCTTCAAGCTTGTGCGCTTCCTCATTCAGCTCTTCGAGCTCTTCATTCATCTCTTCGAGTTTTTCTTTAAAATCATAGTCATCTTCTTTCTGTTCGGTCACGCCAACGTATCGTCCAGGATTCAAAGACCAGCCTTGCTCTTCGATCTCTGCAAAAGATGTAATTTTGCAAAGACCTTGAACATCTTTGTATTTCTTTGCTCCATTTTCTTTGCGATAGCTTCTTACGATGCCTGCAATTTGGTCTATTTGTTCTGGCGTGAATTCCCTGTGTGCCCTGTCAATCTGCTTGAAAATGTTTCTGGCGTCAATGAAAAGAATCTTTCCTTTCCTGTCTGTTTTTGCTTTGTTTTTGTCCAAGAACCATAATGTGCACGGCAAAGTCACCGTATAGAAGAAGTTTCCTGAAATCGCAATCATCACATCTATTGCGTTCTGCTGAATTAGTTTCTTTCTGATTTCTGCTTCTGCACCGCGGGCATCGGCTGCGGAGTTGGCCATGACAAATCCTGCACGGCCTTTCTCGTTCAATGCAGAATAAAAAAGCTGAATCCAAAGATAGTTTGCATTGTCTGTCGATGGCAAGCCAAAAGGCCAACGCGCGTCTCCTTTGACTTTTTCATAATCAACCCTATCTACGTTGAACGGCGGATTAGCCATGACAAAATCGAACTTACCGACGACTTTATGAACATCTTCATAGTAGGTATTGGCTTCTCTGATGTCTCCAGACAATCCATGTACTGCAAGGTTCATCTTGCACAATTTGACTGTTCCAGTTACCCGCTCTTGACCGTAGATGGATAATTCTTCTGAGGGATTCTTCTTTCTCTCTTCAACGAAGTGAGCACTCTGCACAAACATACCTCCTGAACCACATGCTGGGTCAAGAAGCTTTCCGTGGAATGGCTCAATAACTTCAACAATTAGTTTGACCAGTGATGTTGGTGTGAAAAACTCACCACCTTTCTGGCCTTCTTTCATAGCAAATTTGCCAAGGAAATACTCGTAGATTTTACCGAAAGCATCGCCTTCTGTTACTGCAAGCTTATCAGGAGAAAAGGCTTTGAGGAGTGTGACGAGTAAATCATTTGTGAATTTGGAATATCCTCTCGGAAGTGTTCCTTTTAAATCAGGATTGGCTTCTTCGATGGAATCCATAGCACTGTCAATAGCTTGACCTATATCGCTGCCTTCTGATAAACCCAAGAGATATGAATATCTGGCTTTCTCTGGTAGATAGAGGACACCTTCTGCCTGATAATCGAGTTTACCAACCTGTCTCCGTGAACCTTGTCTTTTGCCTTCTAACTCTTTTTGTTTCTTGGTGAACTTGAAATCGGCATGACGGAGGAAAACTAGGCCAAGGACTGGGGTAGAATATTCGGCAGAACTCAATTTGGAGTTGGCTCTTAAATTATCTGCAATATCCCAAAGCCTTTTTTCTGTTTCGCCGTTAGTCATTTTATCTCCTCGCTATATAACGCCTGTTTCTTTCATGCTTGTATAGCCTTTATTTCCAATTATTATATGGTCCAAAACTTCTACACTCATCACAGTTCCTAGTTTTCTCATTTGATTTGTTAATTGTATGTCTTCATCGCTTGGGGTTGGGTCTCCAGAGGGGTGATTATGAATAAATATTACGGCGGCAGCCGATTCAACCAGAGCCTCTTTAAAAATCTCTCTTGGATAAACGGCATTAGAGCTAATGGTTCCTGTGAAGATACTCTTACATTTCAATAAGTTATGTCTAACATCTAAAAACAATACATAGAAATGCTCCTTTTTTGAGCTCCGGAGCCTTTTCATCAATAATTTCGCTGCATCAGAGGAGGTTTTGATTTTTTGTATTTTCTTGTTTGAATACGTATCAAACCTTTTCATGAGTTCGAAAACTGAAACTATTTGACACGCTTTAGCGTCTCCAATACCGTAAATATTTTTTAATTCAGTCACGCCTATTTCTGAGAGTTTACTTAAATCGTATTTAGCGAGAAGCTTATTGGATAATTCCAACACATTGTCTTGTTTTGTACCAGTCCTAAGGAGTATTGCTAATAACTCACTGTTATTGAGCGATTGGGGCCCAAATCTAATAAGACGTTCCCTTGGTCTTTCAAATTCAGGCATGTCTTTAATCCGTATTTTATAGAACATTTTTCCTTTCATCTATGCACCTTTCTCTCCCTCACATACTCACAAAGCCCGCATTCTTTATTAGGCTTAGGCTCCTCCCCTTCCAAACACTTAACAGCATCCTTGAAAACTTTTAACGCTTTCTTCGGGTCGGTTTTCACCTTCACAGCATGCACCCTAAACGGTATTCCTTCGTGGAGTTCGCCAAAATCAGGATAGTAATAAACTATGTAGCCGACGCCGTTGGTCTGGTGCCCGTTCTCGTTCAGCAGCAGCGAGTAGCAGTCCATCTGAAGTTGGTAGGCATCGTTCATTTCGTTCCCGGACTTTAGGGCAAATCCTTTTGTCTTGTGATCCAGCGGCGCGTGGTCGCCGTCATCAAGAACCAAGCATTCATCCAATCTGCCACTCAAAACATTGCCGCCTATTTCTGCTTTGAGTGATTTTGGTAAGAATTCTATCAGTTTGCCGGGAACCTTGCCTTCCAAGAACGGCGGTATTTTTCCGTGCGGCCTGTAGCGGTTCATGTATTCTTTTATCACGCGGTCAAGGCCGTTCATGATGGTTGCCATCGGTGTGCCGGGAGTGTCTATGACCTTGTTCATGGACAGCCAGAAGCAGAGCGGGCAGTTGAGGAAGAAGTTCAGGGAGGTGGGGGAGAGTTTGATCATTTTCATCACTTAACATTTTTAACTTTCTTTCTTATCAAAAAAGTAATCCCATTTATCTCTATATTTATTTTTTAATTTCCTTAATCTGCTTAATTCTACAACTGTTCTATTCCCTTTTGGATTTCTGTAAATTATAGATTTTTCGCCAAGTTCTTTATGTTCATTTTCTAACTCGGTGGATGGAACTATATATACTTCTGGTAAACATTTTAGGTCATTTATTTTATTCAAGAATGAAATAAAAATCAGAAAATGATTTTTGTGTTTTCTATTCCAATTATCTATTGGGAAATTACTCGTACCTCTAAGACCTTTTACATCTGCTGTTAATGTTTCACCGTTTTTATCAATAACGATATCTATAGATTTTTTATTACCTAATGTAAGATATGCATTTACATTCATTCTATATAATATGGAAAGGACATAGTATTCTGATGCTAAGTTTGTATTTTGTCCCGTATCTCCCATTAAATCACATCTTTCTTAGCTATTAAGCTCACCTAGCTCTATTAATTATGAATTTTTTTTCTTCTAACCGTAAGTTATATTTTTCCTTGTTATGCCTTTCTATTTCTTTGCCTTTATTGATGCAAAGACTATTGAGAAACGAGTTTATACTTCTTTTACTAGATTTTGGTTTTTTTCTTAGAAAATCTTTCAGTTTTTCAATATATTCGTCGTACACTTTTGCTTTCAACTCATCGCTCATGAGTTTATTATACCACATTGTAAGCAAAATTCTAGAAACTGCATTGGTTTCCTTCCCAGAGTAATGGTCTCGTTTTATAAAATCTTTTGCAAGTGATATCGAAAGTTCTTCTAGCAACTCTTTTAATTCCTTTTTCTCGATTCCGGAATTGTCAAATTCTCTATCAAACTTGTCTTTATGATTCCATATGTCTACAACAAAAATTTTTTTTATTGTTTTAGGCATGTTTAACTCATCAGCAAAGGTACCGGAAAATTTTTTTCCAATTATATTCATATCTGAAATTAGTTTTCTAACGCCATTCTGATGTATCCAATTTTTACAATTAATTATTAGAGTTTCTTTTTTATTAGAAGCTAAGACATCTATGTCTGACCAACCAAATTGTTTTTTACTTTCACGTTTAATCCTTAAAGGGAAATTACGCTGCGTTAGATATCCATTATTTCTACACCATGCTTCAGTAATATCTTCAACATAAGAAAATACCATTTTTTCACCTCTACAACCTCTTCCTCAATCATTATTACAATTTCATAGTCTCACCACCTTTTACTGACCTCTCGAAAAATTGGAGTCTTTCGAGATGAAGACTCTATTTTATCGGAAATAATTTAATTACTGAGCCGCTTGCACGTCGCTGACGCGCCGGATTATCTAATTTTGAAACAGCAACGGCATCTTTACCATTGCTTAAATATTTTAGATTTTTAAATGGAAATACGAATGCACGTAATGATCCATCTTTATTTCCAACAACTATTCCTATCCAAGCATCAGTTTTCCATGCTTTCATGGAATTTTTTATTTGTTTTGATCCTATAGGAATCGTGGGTACAAATTTTTTATATGTTTTTGAGATTCTTGCCTTCACTGAAATACCAATAATTTTATTTTTCTGAAAAATTTTTCCTCTAGAATCAATAGCAAATAAATCAAAACCGATGTTACGTGCTCTTACTACATTAACGCCTTTTTTAGATAACAAATAAGTTATAAAACTTTCTCCAAAATCTCCAGAATGAATTGCTTCGCTACCTATATTTGGATTATTCTTCCAAGCTTTTTTACCAGCAATGGACATTTTGTTTTTCATACTCTGCAACCGATTTCACAATCTTCGCTCAATCATATTACGATTCTATAACCTCGCCACCCTGCCCGCATCAGTAAGCTGGTAGCCCTTGCCTTCTGCGACTTCTATGAGGCCCATGTCCTTCAGCGCCTTGATGCTGCGGTATGCCATGGCGCGCGTGATTCCTAATTTGTCTGCGAGCTCTGCAACGTTCTGGTTGTCCTCTATTTCTTCTAAAATTCGGAGCTGGCTTTTTGTGACTTTGAAGGGCAGTATGGGCAATATAACAGGGTTTTTGCTCTCCCATGGAACATAAAATATCTTCTTTATGCGGTCCCAGCGCTTGTAAGCCGCGAGTAGGACGCCGAGGGCTTTCGGCTTCTTGCCTGAGGTGATGTTTATGTAAATCTCATCCTTGTTCGGGATGGCATCAATAAGCTCCACGACCTCTGTTGCAGATGATACGGCGTCCAGGTGGTCAACGGATTTTTCCTTGATCTCGATGACCTTGCCGAGCGTTCTCTTTATCTCAGCCACGGACTTTTCCTGCAAATCATCCTCGGGCTTTCTGTCCTTGATAAGGTATATCCTGTCGGCAGACAGCTTGTTCGCAAGAAGAAAAATGGAGTCGGATGTGTGCACAGTACTGACCAGCACCCTTGCCATATCCTCGTCTTTTTCCTGAACGCTTATATCGTTTACAGTATAATTTTCCATGATATTGTATACTATTTTGATATATCTTTAAATATTTCGGTATACATTAACTACGTGGGGGTTTGATGGCTTCGGCAATGGCAGTGCGGACATCGGAAAACAGGATAAGCAGTCTGCAGGCGGAAAAGAAGCGGCTCATGTGGCACAATCACAGGATATACTGCTCTGAATGCAGAAAGTATTATCCCGAAGGCAAATGCAAAATAAGGATAAATTTCGGGGAGGGCGGCTGGTGGTTCGACGATATTGAAGCGAAATGCCCGAAAGGCCATTCATTCATCGTGCATGATTAGGTGATTTCATGCAGCCCTGAAGCCAAAATATTATGGGGCGCAAAGCACGGGCCGAAAAGAAAGATGCTCATGTTGGCGGTGTGGTGATATTATGATATGCGCTCTTTGCCCGAAAGGTAAAAGAGAAGTTATGGATGACAGCACTAACGTGGACCCTCGCGGCAGAAACCATATTCATGTCTTGCAGGTAAACAAGAAAGGCAAGATCGTCTGGGGAATGTGCTATCTTGACAAGTTAGTGCCTTTCAGCAGGTTTGAGGATTTTACTGCTGATGTTTCCTGTCTGATTAAAGAAACCAAGAAAAAATAATGGACTGGTCGGGACTTTCACCAACTTTGCTTCCTCTTTTGATCAAACTTTGGAGCAGCAAAGTTTGCTTTGAACCCGAAGCCTCCTGGCTATAATGTCGCATCTATTTCACAAAGCCCTGCTTGATATCGCCGATGTCAAAAAGCAGTACATTGTTTTCCCTGATTCTTTTGCTGAAACTCCTGGCAAAGACGGCATAGTAGTCTTTTCTGTCTTTTTTGAAAAGCTCAACCTGCTCTGATTTTTTCTTTAAGCCGCTTATTACAGCGTTAGGATCAGCATTGTCTTTCCATTTGCATTCGCAGAACAGCATTTCTTTTGTTTTTTTGTTGAAGGCTACCATGTCCATTTCTTCCTGCCTGCTCCACCATCTGCCTATATTTGTGGCGCTGAAAGGGAGCCTGCCCTTTGCATTGGCTTCTATCAGAAACTCCCTGCATACGCCTTCGAATGCCTTTCCCACAAATGCCGTGAAATTACTCCTTACGCTTTCCGTTACAGGCCCGGAATTCTCTATTTCCAGATAAGACATGTTAGGGTACACAAAACGGAACCAGAAATTGAAGAAATTGTCATTTATGAAATAAAGGGTCTTCTTGCTTTTCGGCTTCATCTCTGTGACAGGATTTTCCTTCTTTATGAGCCCCATGCCTTTTTCAAGCACGTTCAGGAAGTAACTGAGCGAGGTCTGCTTTATGCTTATCATGTCGGCTATCTCATTTGTCTTTGTCCTTCCTTGTGCTATTAGCTTCATTATATTGAAGTATGTCGCAGGATTCGGAAGCTCTGTTCTTATGAGCATATCAGGCTCGTTGTAAAGCGCGCCTCTTTTTGAAAGTATGCTCGCCTCTATGCTTTTTATCACATCCACCTTCGCATCCGCTTCCAGGAGATATTTTGGCGTCCCTCCGAATACTGCATAGATTTCCACTAATTTTTCTGCCGGAACAGAAGGGAACCATTCGAACAAATGCCTGAATTTGAGCGGCTCCAGGTCTATCTGGCCTGTGCGCCTGCCGTAGAGCGGTGCCGAATACTCGAAAAGCTTGTGCATCATTCCTATCGAAGAGCCCATGACAGCAAGGAAAACTCCTGATTTCTTGTGGTGGCTGTCTATCTGCTTCTGAAGAATCGAGGGTACAGATTTGTTTATAGTCAGGAATCGCTGGAACTCATCAATCACGATAACAGTCCTTTCCTGCATTCCAAGCATGCGGTCGAAAATCTCGTCCCATGCCGGCTCTCCAATAAAACTCAGTCCGAATTTTTCGTTAAGGTTTCTTGCAAAAATCAGCCTGAGCTCCTTGTCATCTATGTCAGGCACAAAGAAGTAGAGCGCTTTCTTTCCTGATATGAACTTTTCGATAAGGGCTGTCTTGCCGACACGCCTCCTGCCTATTACTGATATGAACCTGAAGCCATCGTTCTTGTGCTCTTTGGCAAGAAACCCCAGCTCGTCCGCCCTGTTTATAAACTTTATTGTCATGACAATTATTGTGATGACAATAATATTTAAAGCTATCGTACTCCCGGCGAGCATGTGAAAAGAACTTTGTCTCCACCACATAAATGTGGTGGCTTCATTATTACCAAAGTTCTTTTACACGCCACATTCCACCTGTATTACCACCGTTTAAAAACGGTGGAATGTGAGTGTTTCAATGGACTGGCTGGGATTTTCAGAACTTTTCACCGTTTTCCTCGAAGAACATCAGTTCTTCGGGATCTCGGAGAACTATCGTTCTCCACAGATGATCAAACTTTTGTGAAAAGTTCGTTTGAACCCAGAGCCTCCTGCTATCTTGTTTGCCTCTTTTGATCGAACTTTGGAGTAGCAAAGTTCGTTGCAAAGCAGGCGATCTTCCTTCTCCGAACCCTTTTTGCTTCGCAAAAATCGTTCACGGAAAAACTTCTTTCCGTAGACGCTTTCTTTTTAAGAAAGGGTCTGTTGATCTACCAGCCCGTGGCTAAAGCATAATATCCTAGGGCTTAAATAAATTGGTTTAAAATTGCCTGAAACAGCATCATATCCTTTAAATATTCACCCAATACATAGGACATCCTATAAACTTTCTTAAAAGAGAATTAGAGAATTTAACCAAAGAATCTGTATTCAAAGTGATACCATGGTAAAACGCCTCATTGTTCATTTCAAGGACGTGTTTTCCCCGCTGCGGCTGCGCGACCTGCGGCTTTACTGGCTGGGGCAGGTCATATCGCTCATCGGGATATGGATGCAGGCGACCGCGCAGTCGTGGGTCGTCTGGACGCTCACTGGAAGCACCGTGGACCTGGGCGCGGTCGCGATGCTGGGCCTGCTGCCTTTCTTGCTCCTCGCGCCCTTCACTGGTTCCATCGCCGACAGGGTCGACAGGAGGAAGCTGCTGATACTGACGCAACTGGTGGCGATGACGCTCGCCTTCGTCCTTGCCTGGCTTGTCCATACCGATGCCGCCCAGCTCTGGCACATATACGTCCTCGCGCTGCTGCTTGGTATTGTGAACTCCTTTGACAGCATCGCCAACCAGGCTTTTGTCAGTGACCTGGCCGGCAGCGAGGTCAGGAAGGCCGTTATCATAAACAACATGCTGTTCCAGCTGAGCAGGATGCTGGGCCCTGCGCTGGCCGGCATTGTCATCGCGGCGGCCGGAGCGGCTGCGGCTTTCTGGTTCAACGGCGTGACGTTCCTGGCGGTCATAGCAAGCCTGCTCGCGATAAAGGCCCACCAGCAGGTGCGCGTCGAAAGCAAGGGAAAGGCATTGGACGATTTCAAGGAAGGGCTGCGCTTCCTGCGAAGCAGCCCGGTGCTGACGGGCCTTGTATGGATAGTGACCATAACGACTTTCTTCGTCTTCCCGACAATGTTCATCCTGCCCGCTGTAGCGACTAATGTGCTCGGGGGCGACGCTTCCACTTTGGGCCTTTTAATGGCTTCTTCCGGCGCGGGAGCGCTCGTCGGATCGTTGTTCATAGCGCCGCTCGCGCAGAAGATAAGAAGAACCGGCCTGATGCTGGCCGCGGCTTCTGTATGGGCCGGGCTGTGGCTGACCGTGTTCTCTTTCAGCAATATTCTCCAGGTATCCATGATAGCATTGTTCTTTAGCAGCCTGCTGATACCTGTAATATTCACGACAGCCAACGCGCTGCTGCAGCTCATGGCGCCGCCTCATATGAAGGCGAGGATGATAAGCATCCTCATGCTGATAGGCCTCGGCATGCAGCCTGTGGCTTCGTACCTGCTGGGATATTCCGCAGCCATTCTGGGCATCCAGGCAGCGCTGCGGCTCAACGGATTATTGATGATAACAGCTATTGCCGCCCTTCTTTTCTTTGATTCTGAACTGCGGAAATGGGAAACTGAAATCACGGTCGAGGGAAAAGGACATCCTGCCGCGGCAGGGCATTAAGTTTTGAAAATTCTATATTTGTATTTTTGCTTCCATAATTTTTACGTGATTGCATGGCAAAATTCCGCGGCGGTGATTGAAAATGAACATTCCTTCTGTTGTTCTGAACAGCGGCGCAAAGATGCCGCAGCTCGGCTTGGGAACATGGGACCTCCGCGGCTCTGAATGCGTTCGTGCCGTGAGGGATGCGCTGGACGCGGGTTACCGCCACGTAGACACCGCCTCGCTCTACGGCAATGAAAAGGAAGTGGGTTTAGCAGTGAAAAAAAGCGGCGTGCCGAGAAAGGATTTGTTCATTACCAGCAAGATATGGAACGATGAGCATGACGACCCCGAAGCGGCCCTGGAGGCGTCGCTGAAGCGGCTTGGAACGGATTACGTTGATTTGTACCTGATACACTGGCCTGTTCCAGAAAGGAACGAAACGTGGCGCGCGTTTGAGGGCTTTCTTAAAGACAAACGCTGCAGGTCCGTAGGCGTGAGCAATTTCACGGTGCGGCATCTTAAGGAATTATTGAATAAAAGAAACGTTGTCCCCGCCGTAAACCAGATAGAATTTTCCCCGTTCCTTTACCAGAAAGACATCCTGCAGTTCTGCAACGAAAGTAAAATACGGCTCGTGGCGTCAAGCCCGCTCACGCATGGCAGGAAGCTGAAGCATGCCGTGATTGCTGCTCTGGCGAAGAAATACAGCAAGACGCCTGCTCAGATAGTGCTGCGCTGGCACATCCAGCACGGCATCGTGCCGATACCGAAATCAAAAAGCAGGGAACGGATAGAAGAGAACGCAGCGATTTTTGACTTTTCAATCAGCAGGGAGGACATGGCTTTGCTGGACGGCTTGGACGAGGGCTACCACTATTATGCCGACCCGGGCGACGAGCCTTGAGGGCTGCATCTTGTATATCCTCCGCTACCGAAAAGGGTTTTAATCCTGTTTTTCAAGAAAGTTGCATGAAAAAGCAGGTTCTGAAGCGCATGCCTGAAGAAACGCAGAAAGTGCATGCCGCTGATTTTGAAAAGGAAAAGAAGAAACTGGAACAGAGCTTCAAAAAGAAAGAAATGCCCTTCCGCCTGTTCTGGGTGAAGTGAAAATATCTACTATTTCTGTTAAAACCTGTAGATAGCTTCGGCTAAATCGTATCGATAAAAAAATCCAGCTTTCTTTGCGTTTTGGAAAAAATAGCGCGCAAAGGTACAGGTAGTTCCGGGTTACGTCCCGGAACTCACGGAGCCGCAGCTCCGATGAATTGGCATTCTATCTCATGGCCCTCTTTTGATGAAACTTTTTTGAAAAGTTTCAGAGGAAAGCACACTGACTGTCGCAGAACCCTTTCGGATTCTTTTGATAAAACTTTTCTTGAAAGAAAAGTTTTTAGGAGGTGATCCAGCCGCACGTTCCCGTACGGCTACCTTGTTACGACTTAGCCCTCCTTGCAGACAATTGATTCGACTTATTCAGCATAAGCCTCACCAAAAGTCCACTCGGATGGCTTGACGGGCGGTGTGTGCAAGGAGCAGGGACGCATTCAGCGAAAGATTCCACGATTATGAGATCATCATAGTGCTGCTTCTACTCGACCAAAGACATCCGCCCATACTTTTAATCACCAGACCGCTACGGATTTCTTTCCGTAGACGCTTTCTTTTTAAGAAAGGGTCTTCATAGTCAAGCACTTCTTCTGTCTTTGATTTTGTAGCGCCAAAAAATCATTTGGATCTCACATCCATGATGACCTTCGCTTACTAGGGATTCCGGCTTCACGTGGGCGAATTGCAGCCCACGATCTGAACTAGGCGCCGGTTTGAGAGATTGGCTTCACCTCACGGTGTTGCATCCCATTGTCCGACGCATTGTAGGCCGCGTGTAGCCCCGGAAATTTAGGCCATACTGACCTGCCGTAGACCGCTCCTTCCTCTGGCTTAGCGCCAGCGGTCCCGCTAAAGTGCATGCCCTGCGTACAGGACATTCGCAACTAGCGGCACGGGTCTCACTCGTTTCGTGACTTAACACGACACTTCACAGCACGAGCTGACGACGGCCATGCAGCACTTCTCAGTTTGTTAGGTAACCCCTTTAGAGTGACCCTCATTCTACTGTCTTCCCGGGTGAGGTCTCCAGAGAGGAATCCTCATATTTCCAAAGAATGCGTTTGCCTTCATTCTTTCTTGCCACACTACGCGCGGATTCAAGGTCGCGCAATGTTTCCCTTATTGTGCTTGGCATCAATCTTAATCCAAGGCACAATTCTCCTATGCTCCACCACTTATCATTTTTTCTGATCAACGCAACTATCTTCTCTTTCGTTGAAGCTTTGTTGCGCATGAAGCCGCCTTTCATCCCTTCTCTTTCCAAGAGAAGCTTCGCCCATTGATTCTTAATCGGTTCCGCAAATTCCCCTGCAATGGAATAAATCTCCCTGAAAGCATTCCTATGCAGCTTGAAGCCGATGTTTTCTCTTTTGACGAACTTTTTGCTTGCCCAGCCATGCGCTTTGCAGACCTCAAAAATAGTGTTAAGCTGATTTCTGTTTCTGCTTGACTGAACAAGCACAGGCGACTCTTCAGCTATAAAGCTGAATTCAAACTCGATTAGTGGAAGGAGTATAGAAGCTGTAAGTTTTTGCCTTTCTTTGCTCGCTCGTAAACACTTATCATCCATAGTACTGTATACTTTGGATGATTTATTGGTTTCCGTACTCGAGTATTCCTCTTTCCTGGCGTTGAATCCAATTTTCGGCCCAAGCCAATGATATACGTTTCACTGAACTCGGTAAACCGCAGCCTCCACCCCTGGTAGTGCTCCCCCGCCAATTAGGGGAAAGTAATCCCATCATTTAGCAGCTTCAATCTGAGCTGCTTATCCTTGTGCCAACTTCCGATGTTTTTGCAGAAGTATAGAAGATTGTTCTTCCTTGTCAGCCTGAATTCCCAGACATTACCGCAAAAGGTAATGTTTGTTGGCTGGCAACTTTGATCAATCAAAACCTGTCTAATGAATTCCAAAGATTCCCTGTTTTTCTGGCTGAACGAGATGTATTTCTGTTTCGCTGTATCTGGTTTCTTTGGAAGTCCTCCTTCTGCATCAAAGAATCCTTTCAAATAGTGAATTTGAATTTTCACTTTCTGTTCCTTTATGCATTTTGGAGTATCCCAGAATTCCTGCGGTGTTTCGAAATCGGATATATCGAGAATTTTTTCAACATAGCTTCTTCCGTTAATCCTCAGTATTTCCGTTCCGTTTGCATGTTTTGTTATGGTGCCGCGAGCTTCAAACTCTTTATGGAAAAGAGTTTGCAAAAGGCGTAACCATGATGTCTCTCTTTGTGCTATTTTAATTTCGTAGTTTTTTCCTTTCCTGACATCTATGGATGCGTCTCTCATAGCACCTAACAGATACGCAAGTTCTGGGCTGACAGGCTTCACTCTATAACTTTGGCAGCAGGGATATTTAAGTGTGGTATCGGGGTTACTTTCTTTCCCTTAAGTTTCAGCCTTGCGGCCGTAATCCCCAGGCGGCCCGTTTAACGCCTTCGCTTCGGCACCACGGATCCACGAAGGATTCGTGACACCAAACGGGCAACGTTTACAGCTAGGACTACCGGGGTCTTTAGGACCCTTTTGCGATTTTATTCGCGGTAGCGTGATTTCCGTAGACGCTTTTACGCGCTTGCATGCGTAAAAGGGTCTATCTAATCCCGAATGAACTCGACTAAGATTTTCGTCTTAGTTCGATTCGCTCCCCTAGCTTTCGTCCCTCACCGTCGGACCCGTTCCAGCCAAGCGCCTTACGTGGAAACTTTTCCGTTTTGATTGAATTTTTTGAAAAGTTCACGCCACAGGTGGTCCCCTACGGATTAAAAGATTTTACCCTTACCCGTAGAGTACCCTTGGCCTCTCCCGGTCCCAAGCCCGATAGTATCTCCAGCAAGCCTTACAGTTTGCTGCAAGATTTCACCAAAGACACATCGAGCCGGCTACGGACGCTTCAGGCCCAATAAACGTGACTACCCCTCGTGGCGCGGTTATTACCGCGGCATCCAGATCCTTTTCCGTCAACGCTTTTGCGTCTTCAGACGTAAAAGGGTTGGCTGGCAACCGTCTTGCCCACCACTTATTCCTCCACCTATGTAATCCTTTCTTCCGTTTCTTTCGCAAGCGTTTTCTTTTCGAAAGAAAAGGCTTTTACAGTGGAGAAAAGACAGCGCTAAGCGCTGCCACTCAGGGTTCCCTTGTCAGGCTTTCACCCAGTTTGCGAACTTTTCAGTTCCGTTTTGATGGAACTTTTCTGAAAAGTTCCTTGCAAAGGTTTCGCGCCTGCTGCGCCCCGTAGGGCCTGCGTTCATGTCTCAGAACGCATCTCCGGGCTATCGCTCTCACGACCCGTACGGATTACAGCCTTGTTGAGCAATTATCTCAACAACAAGCTAATCCGCCGCAGTCCCATCGTTCAGTGCATTGCTGCTTTCAGCGAAGATGCCTTCCAGCAATTATCGCCTATCGGGTATTATTCCCACTTTCGCAGGATTATCCCCGTCTGAACGGCAGGTTAACTACGTGTTACTGAGCAGTGCGACGAGGTCTTGCACCTCACGTCTCGCATGGCTTAGCCGAACCCTGATAAAGGTAGTCTCCGGCGGGATCAACCGGAATTGTGCGGGAAAACACAAACCCTTGTGGTTATGTGTCCCTACCATTTGATAGAGTCTTGCCTACCCATACCTTTGTTCACTTGTAAGCATGCTTACCAGCTCATATTTATCATGCAGCGGAAGTGTTTCTTCACGAAAAAGGCTGTTGCCTTAAAATCCGAAACGACGCCTTGCTGTCATGAATAATCATTTCAGTTTTGACTCATCCGCTTTTTACAGCAGAATGTGCCGCGTAATTATTATCCAGTCAAAAGCGTTCGTAAGAACTGCTTCGCTTTAACGAGCAAGCCAGCTAGCTAGAAGTATAGTTGCCAAACTATGCCCGTCTCAATACTTTCAAGGCACGATTCTTAGAACCGCACCACACCATCAATAAATAAAGAAGGGAACTATTAAAAGGTTTTTGGTTGCCCGAGCCAGAACAAGTTTTGCAGCGGCATTATCCCGCGGATTTTTCTCAATAAATTGGGGACAAAACCTCTTATACTTAACTTTTTCAGCGGAAGCATTTGGTATAGTTAGGTTTTTATTCTTGCGTTAAGGAATTTTTTTGTAAGCACAAACCTGGTGATGAAACCGGAGAAACAAATCGGGTTCTGAAACAGTGAAGCGGATAAATAGGAATATATAATTATAACTTGTTTCACATACATGGAGAACTGAGGGTTCTCCTGTATAGCTGCTCGTGGCGTAAGGCGCCTTATAAGGTTATTTACCTGGCGGACAAAGAAAATCTGTGTGATGGCTGATGGTGTTCTGGCATGGAAGAAGAAATGCTGCTTGAGATAAAGAAAGCGGAGGAGAAAGCGGAGGAAATAGTGAGGGAAGCCGAGAAAAGAAAGGGTGAAATGATAAGGGAAGCCGGGCTTGAAGCGGCAAGGTACAGGGAACGGGAGATAGAGAAATTAAAAAAGCAGTCAGAAGAGCTCATAGCCAGGGAATCGGAAAAAATTTCCGCCAGAAGCAGGGCAATGATAAAAAAAGCGGAGGAAGACGCGAAAAATCTGGGCCCGGACAAAAGGAAGTCGGAGGAAGCGAAAAACTACCTGAAAAAAGAATTCAGGGACCTGTTTTGAGGAGAGAAGATGTTTTACCCGGAAAGGATGTCAAAAGTCACCGTAGCGGCGTCGAAGGCCCACATAAACGGCGTGATAAACACGCTCTACGAACTTAGGGCCCTTCATATCGAGGAATACATGCCGCGTAAAGAGGGGGACCTTCCTATAGGCTCGCCCCTGGAGGACGCCGAGCAGATATCGGAGCTTCTTGTCGACATACACTCGCTGAAAAGGATTTTCCCTTACGCCGCGGGAAAGAAAAAAACCCCGGGCAGCCTGAAGAAATTCGCAGCCTTTGTGAAAAAAATAAAGTCTGGCGCCGATTCCGTAAACCGGAAATTAAGGGAGCTGGATGAAAAAATAAAATCCAACGACAGGGAAATGGAAGACCTGGAGTTCCTCTCAAAATGCGGCATAAACGACCCCGAGATTCTCACGGAATACAAAACGCTGCAGATGGTTTCCGGGTATGTGGGCAATCCGGAAAAGCTTTCCGTCAGCGGGGCCGCTGTTTTCCTCGGCAATGACCGCAAGAATGCGCCCGTCGTGGTGTTTTTCCGGAAGGAAAACAGGAGCGGGGTTGCGGAAGCGCTGGAAAAGGCAAGGTTCAATGAGTACAAAATCAGGTCGAAGCCGGCTGGCGGCGTGAAAGCGGCGCTGGACGCGGCAGGAAAAAAAAGAAGAAGTTTTTTGGAGGAAAGAAAGAAGCTTCTGGATGACCTGGAAAGCATCGGAAAGAAAAACTCTTCTTTTCTTAATGGCATAGAGGAAAGCCTGCTCTCGATGATACAGCGCGCGGAATCGCCGCTCAAATTCGCAGCGGGCAAATATGTCTTCATAGTTCAGGGATGGATTCCCGAAAAGAACGCGGGAGCGCTCGCTGAAAGGATAAGGGAAATAAGCCCGAACATTTACCTCAAGGTCGAGGAGCCCCGTGGCGACCACGGCGCTGAAGCTGCGCCGACAAAAATGAAGAACCCCAAGATTGTGAATTCGTTTGAATTTTTCCTTAACCTGTATTCGCTGCCGAAATACGACGAGATCGACCCGAGCTTCCTTATATTCCTCACGTTCCCGCTTTTCTACGGCATGATGCTGGGCGACATAGGCTACGGGATTGTGCTTCTTGTCATCGCATCGGTCCTGCGCTTCCGAGTCAAAAAAATCCGCGCGCTGATGGACGTGACCATACTGTCTGCGCTGTCAACGATATTTTTCGGCTTCATCTTCGGCGAGTTTTTCGGTTCGGAGCAGGTTTTCGGGTATCACCTTGTTCCCTACCTTCACAGGCTTGAGAACGTCAACGGGCTCATCGTTGCTTCAGCGGCACTGGGCTTTTTTCACGTAAATGCCGGCATCATTCTTGGATTTGTCAACGAGCTCAGAAGCCACGGCGCCGTGAAGGCTGTGACTGCAAAGCTGTCCTGGCTTGTGTTTGAAGCGGGGCTGATTATTTTTGCCCTCAACTCCATGAAGTTCATAGAGGTCAATGCATACATCCCCGGGGCTCTCATGGCCGTGTCTGTTATAGGCCTGCTGAAAGGCGAAGGGTTCCGCGGCATCATAGAAATACCGTCCCTGATAGCCAACATTTTGTCGTATTTGCGGCTCACCGCAATAGGGCTTGCCTCTGCGTCGCTTGCCATTGTCGTGAACAAGATGGCGGGAAGCATGTTTGCTGCGGGCGGGTTTTTATTTTTTGTCGGGGTCATCGTGCTTGTGATCGGCCATACCATAAATCTCGCCCTGGGCATAATTGACGCGTTCCTGCAGTCGCTGCGCCTTCATTATGTGGAGATGTTCACAAAATTTTACCACGGCGAGGGAAAGCCCTACAAGCCGTTCGGGGCTGGAAAGAAATGATATTTTTGATGTTTTTTGATGTTTTTTGATTAAACTTTTTTCGAAAAAGTTTAGGAGGTAGAAAAAAATGGTTGAAACAATAGCGGCGGTCGGGGCGGCGGTTGCAATAGGCGTGACGGCTCTGGCTGCGGCATGGGCGGAGAAAGAAATAGGCACAGCGGCCATAGGCGCGCTGGCAGAGAAAGAAGAGCTATTCAGCAAGGTGCTGATACTTACGGTAATACCTGAAACTATCGTAATTTTCGGCCTTGTTGTTGCGCTCCAGATATTGAGCGCTGCCTGATGCGGCAACAAGCTTTTTGTTGTCCGCATTCTGAAAACCGGAGGTTTTCAGAAATCTCAGGAGTATCTGCTTTCTGCAGATTTAGGACACTTTTGGCAGCAGTAGAAGGTGATTGAGATAGAAATCCGGAAGGTCGTGGAAGAGGTCATAAGCGAAGCGAAGAGAAAAGCCGAAGAAATACTGGAAGAAGGCGGCAGGGAAAGGGAAAGGATCCTCTTCGAGGCGAGAAAGGAGGTTGAAATGAAAAAAGATGAGATGCAGAAAGAGGCAGACCTGGCTGTAAAAAAAATTGAAACGATCGAGGCGACAAAATCCAGGATGGACTCAAAGGAAATACTGCAGAAGACCAGGATGAAAATAATAGAGGACATTTACAGGGAGTTCTACGGCGGGCTGGATGTCGAAGGCACGCTGAAGTCGATGCACAGCATAGGCATCAAAAGCATAAAGAATGCGGGGGCTGTGTACGTATCCGAAAATGACTTTGAAGCCGCGAAAAGGATTTTCCCGGACGTGAAGAAAAGCGGGATAAAAGGCGGAATCGTCATAGAAAGCGCCGACGGCAGGGAGAGCGTCAACCTGAGCATGGAAGTCATTGACGAGATTTTCAGGAACAGGACGTTCCCGGGCGTTTATGAAATTCTTTTTGGAGAGAGGAAGGCGAAGGCAAAATGATCAGAAAAGCGCCGCCCGGGAAGAAGTCCGGAGGAAAGAAAAAGGGCGCGAAGCTGAGATTCGGGACATACCCTTACACGGCAGTGAGGGTTCTTGCCATGAAGTCGGCGCTTCTCGGGAAGGACGATTACATGAGGATGCAGAAAATGGGCATGAACGAAATCATAAGGTTCCTTGCCGAAGGCGAATACAAAAGCGAGATAGAAATCCTTTCAAAGAGTTTCCGCGGCATTGAGCTGGTGAATTTGTCGCTGAACCTGAACCTTGCGGCGACCGTCAACAAGCTCCTGAGGATATCCATACATGACGAAGTCAAGGGGATGATAAGGCTCTACTCCAACAAATGGGTCGTCAGCAACCTCAAGACCGTCTTGCGCGTAAAGATGAACGCCCTTGACAGCGGTTACATAAGGTACGGGATAATACCAATAGAGCCGGCAACTTATGAGTTCTGCAGGGCTCTTTACGAATCCGAGCCGAGGGCAATGGCAAGGGAGATTGAAAAGATAATGTTTATTGACGCTTCAGAAACTGAAAGCCTGCTGCAGGAAGGAAACCTGATGTCCCTGGAAAATGCGCTTGACAGGGAATACTACAAAACGCTTTACGCTGCTTCAAGGAACGTGAAGTCAAAATTCATAAAGGAGTTCCTGCAGAATCTTGTTGAGCTCATGAATATAAGGAACGTCGTCAAGCTCAGGATATCCGGTGTTGACAGGAAAACCGCCCTGGATTTCGTTATCGGCGACAGGAGCAGGCTCGTATCAAAGCTTCTTGACGCTTCTGATGCAGAAAAAATCAGGGGCGTTCTCGGGGAAAGCAGGTACTCCGCGCTGAGCAAAGGAATCGAGGAGGACATTGCGAACCTTGAAAATAACCTGGAGAACTTCCTGCTCCGGTATTCGTCAAAGCTGCTCCATTCAAAGCAGATGTCGATATCGCCTATATTCGGCTACCTGCTCGCGAAGGAGATAGAAATCCGCAACCTCAGGCTGATGCTCAACTCGCGCGATGCCGGGCTTGAGGAGGATTTCGTGAATAAAAACCTGATAATTTCCGCGTGATGATTTTTGTTAAAAAGTTTGGAGGGTATGATATGGAGATAGCCGTAATCGGAAGCGAGAGTTTTATTTTGGGCTTTCATATAGCGGGCGTAAGCAAGGGCTTCGTCGTCGAAAAGGACACGGCAAACAGGACGTTCGAGTCTGTAATGAATACCGAAGGGGTGGGCATCGTTGTGATGGACAAAAGCACTTTTGAGATGCTGAGCGAAAGGAACAAAGAAACGGCAATGACGAAAGTCAAGCCGACTGTCGTGACATTGTCGCACGACGTCGGGGGGGAAAGCAACCTGCGCCTGATGATAAAGCGCTCCCTTGGCGTCGACCTGTGGAAAGATTGAGTGGTGATTATGGCAAGAATATACCGCGTTTCCGGCCCTGTCGTGATAGCCGAAGGCCTTGACGCAAAGATGTATGACGTGGTGAAAGTAGGAGAAGGCAGGTTAGTCGGCGAGGTCATCCAGATAAAAGGCGACAAGACGACCATCCAGGTTTATGAAGACACATCCGGCCTTAAACCAGGCGAGCCTGTCGAAAACACGGGCCAACCGCTTGCTGTTGAACTCGGACCGGGATTGCTGAGAAGCATTTACGACGGAATACAGCGGCCGCTCCCGGCGCTGCAGCAAATGATGGGTGATTTCATCTTGCGCGGTGCGTCCGTGCCGCCTTTAGACAGGAAAAAGAAATGGCACTTCGTTCCGAAAAAGAAAAAAGGCGATGAAGTAAAGCCCGGTGATATTCTAGGCGTCGTCAAAGAAAGCGAAGTCATTGAGCACAGGGTTCTTGCGCCGGGTGTTTCAGGAAAGCTTGCAGAAATTAAAGAGGGGGATTTCACTGTTGAAGATGCTATCGCCGTTGTTGATGGCAAGGAAATAAAAATGTACCAGAAGTGGCCGATAAGGATCCCGCGAGCAGTGAAGGACAAATTAATGCCTAATGAACCTTTGCTGACAGGCCAGCGCATCATAGATGGTTTGTTTCCTGTTGCTAAAGGCGGCACTGCTTCAATGCCCGGTCCTTTCGGCGCGGGAAAAACGGTAATGGGTCATTCCCTCGCGAAGTGGAGCGATGTTGATGTTTTCGTTTACATAGGATGCGGGGAGCGCGGCAACGAGATGACGGAAGTGCTGAAGGATTTCCCTGTCCTTGTTGATCCTAAATCAGGCAAGCCGCTGATGGAGAGAACAGTTTTGATAGCGAACACTAGCAACATGCCTGTTGCCGCAAGGGAAGCGAGCATATACACCGGCATCACTATTGCCGAATACTTCAGGGATATGGGCTATGATGTCGCGCTGATGGCCGACTCAACTTCGCGATGGGCCGAAGCGATGCGCGAGATATCATCGCGCCTGGAAGAAATGCCGGGCGAGGAAGGCTATCCGGCTTACTTGTCTGCGCGCCTGTCGGAGTTTTATGAAAGGGCCGGCAGGGCTGTCCTGCTCAACGGGAACAATGGTTCAGTAACGGTCATAGGCGCCGTGTCGCCGCCTGGCGGCGACTTGTCAGAGCCCGTCACCCAGGCAACGCTGCGCGTCACAAAAGTTTTCTGGGCGCTCGACGCAAGGCTCGCAAACCGCAGGCACTTCCCTTCAATCAACTGGCTGAATTCCTACAGCCAGTACGAGGAAATGATAAACGAATGGTACAAGAAGAACGTTGCAATTGACTGGCCGGATTACGTGAAAGAAATCAAAAAAATCCTCACGGAAGAGGAAAAGCTGCAGGAAATCGTGCAGCTTATAGGAAGCGACGCCTTGCCGGAAAGAGAACAGCTGACGCTGGACATCGCGCGCCTGATAAGGGAATTCTTCCTGCAGCAGAGCGCGTATCATGAGGTGGATTCGTACAGCGACCTGAAAAAGAGCTACAGGATCATGAAATCAATAATGTATTACGCCGAGCAGGCAAGGCTCGCGCTCAAGGCGGGCGTGCCGGTCAAGCAGCTGCTGGCAATAAAGGCGAAGTCAAAGATCGGCGAGGCGAAATTCAACAAGGATTACGAGAAAATTCTGGGCGGCGCCGAAAAGGAAATCAGCTCAGAGGTTGAAAGCCTGATAAAGAACAAATAGCGGAGGTTATGATTGTGGACGTTGAATCGCTGAAAGAGTACAGGACTATTGCAAGCGTAGCGGGGCCTTTGATATTCGTTGAGAAAACGCATCCCGTCGGCTACGGCGAGCTTGTAAGCATAACAATGCCTGACGGCGGAAAAAGACTAGGGCAGGTTCTTGACACGTCCAGCGATATTGTAGTTGTCCAGAGCTTTGAGGGGACAAGCGGCATAGACAGGACTGCAAAGGTGCGGTTTCTCGGCGACGTCATAAGGCTCAAGGTGGGCGAGGAAATGCTCGGCCGCGTCTTTGACGGGACAGGAAAGCCGGTTGACGGAAAGCCCGAGATAATTCCCGAGGAAGAGTCAGATATAACAGGCAGCGCGATAAACCCGTACTCCAGAGCATCGCCGGAGGAGTTCATACAAACCGGCATATCGACAATAGATTTCATGAACACGCTTGTCAGGGGCCAGAAGCTCCCTATTTTCTCCGGTTCCGGCCTGCCTCACAACGATATAGCGCTGCAGATAGCAAGGCAGGCAAAAGTCTTGGGCCACGAAGAAAAGTTCGCCGTTGTCTTTGCGGCTATGGGCATTACCAACGAAGAGGCGAAAAAATTCATAGCAAGCTTTGAGGAAACAAACTCGCTCGAGCGCGTCGTTGTGTTCCTTAATCTCGCTAACGACCCGGCCATAGAAAGGCTGATAACGCCGCGCCTCGCGCTGACAGCCGCGGAATTCCTGGCTTACAAAAAGGGCATGCACGTGCTGGTTATACTTACTGACATGACAACTTACTGCGACGCGCTGAGGGAAATAAGCGCGGCAAGGGAAGAAATACCCGCAAGGCGCGGATATCCGGGGTATATGTACACGGACCTCGCGACGATATACGAGCGTGCGGGCATGATAAAGGGAAACAAGGGGAGCATAACGCAGCTGCCTATCGTTACCATGGTGGGCGACGACATAACGCATCCGATTCCCGACCTTACGGGTTACATCACTGAAGGGCAGATTGTGCTTTCCCGCGAACTGCACAGGCGGGGAATTTATCCTCCTATTGACGTGCTGCCTTCTTTATCACGCCTTATGAACCAGGGCATCGGCAAAGGGAAGACCAGGGAGGACCACAGGCAGGTAAGCGACCAGCTGTACGCGTTTTACGCCGAGGGCCGCGACCTCAGGAGCCTTGCATCCATCGTGGGCGAGGAAGCGCTTTCGGAAAGGGACAAGAGGCTTCTTGCGTTCGCGGAACAGTTTGAACTGCGCTTCGTCAACCAGGGAATAAGGGAGGACAGGAGCATTGAGCAGACAATGCAGCTGGCATGGCAGTTGCTGTCAATGCTTCCGGAAGAGGACCTGACAAGGATTTCTTCCGAATTCAAGGCGAAGTATTACCCGAAAAAATAAATGGTACGGGAAAATTATGGCAGCAATGAACGTGAAGCCGACCAGGTCCGAGCTTATCAAGCTCAGGAAAAGCATAAAGCTGGCCGAGTCAGGGTACAAGCTCCTGAAAAAGAAAAGGGACGGCCTTATTCTGGAGTTTTTTAACGCATTGAAGGACGCAAAGGACGTGAGAAAGGAGCTGAACGAAAAATACAATATTGCGTACAAAAAGCTGCAGCATTCCATAGCTTTGGACGGGATCGTGGAAATAAAGACGCTGTCAATGGCGCTGAAGGAAAGGCCGTCGGTGGAATTGGAAGTAAGGAACGTGATGGGCGTCAGCATACCTGTCATAAAGCACGGGACCATAAGGAAGAGCCTGATGGAGCGCGGATACGGCCTGTTCTCGTCGTCAATAAGGATGGAGGAAACTGCCAAGTCCTATGAAGAGCTTCTGGAGCTTATTGTGAAGACCGCGGAAACGGAAACAAAGCTGAGGAATATTCTTATTGAGATAGAAAAAACGAAGAGGAGGGTGAATTCACTGGAGTACATAGTGATTCCCCGTCTGAAGGAAGCTGCCGCCTTCATCGCCTTCCGCCTGGAAGAACTGGACCGTGAGAACATTTTCAGGCTGAAGAAAATAAAGCAGAAGATAACCGTTTGATGATTTCTGGATGATATTATGAGCCACGGGAAATTCGCCACTGCAATCAATTGCATAGACGGGCGATGCCAGGTTCCTGTATCTGCCTGGATGAAAGAACATTTTGGAATTGATTATGTCGACAGAATAACCGAGCCGGGACCGGACAAAGTGCTTTCAGGCGGCTCCGCGGAAAATATAGAATCAATAAAGCGCAAAGTGATGGTTTCCGTAAATGCCCACAAATCCCGTGTAATTGCAATTGCAGCCCATCACGACTGCGCGGGCAATCCCGTTTCCATGGAAGACCACTGGGAACAGCTGAGAAAATGCGTCGTGATTGTGAAATCATGGAAGCTTCCTGTGAAAGTAGTCGGTCTCTGGGTAAACGAAGAATGGAACGTAGAAGTTGTTGATGCCTGAAATTCAAAGATAAATTAAAACGTAAGCAAGCCGTTTCCTGGTTTACGTCAGCAATTTCTTTTCCAGCAGTTCCTTTACGTAAATGTCCATATTTTCCAGTTTTTCCAGTTCGTTGTATGAAACCCACCTGAATTCTGTGTTGTCGTCGTTGAGCTTCGGTTCGCCATTAATTTTCCCTAAATACGTTAACCGGACAACATGCCTTCCCGGCACGCGCAAAATATCCTGCGCAGCAATCAATTTAGGCTCCTCTTCAAGAACAAGCCCTGTCTCTTCCTTTACCTCGCGCTTTAAGTTCTCTAAAAGCGTCTGGCCGGGATTGATTCTTCCGCCGGGAATGTCCCACCTTGCGCCGACTTCGGGGTATTTGTCAGCAGATCTTTTTACTATCAGGTATTTTCCTTCCCTGTTCTTCAGCAGTATCTTGACGCCGACTTGCAGTTCCATGACATCACAACCCTTTTGTTCACTTCGTTCACAAAATCCTTGCAAACAGAATCGAAAGATTCTGTTGCACAGCAGAACTTAGTTCTGTTTGTGACGGAAAAGTTGCTTCACAACCTTGTAATGAAGCTGCACTTCATTTTTGGATAATTTTTTTATTTCAATGAAACGCAGCTTTGCCTCAAAATCTGAATCAGCAAAAAGCCTTATTCCCTTGCCGAGGACAACAGGCTCCACATCAAGGTAAATTTCGTCAACAAGCCCTTCCTTCATGAAAGAAGCGTTGAGCGTTCCGCCGCCGCCTATGAACGCTGTTTTGAATCCTTTTTTTTTCAAAAACCGCAAAACCTCTTCCGGCTTCTTATTGGTAAAAACGACTTTATCGCCCCATTTGTTTTCTATTTTTTGCTTTGTCATAACAACGTTAAAGCAAGAATAAGGGAAAGTGCCGTCCTTTACGCTAATCTCATATGTTCTTCTTCCTATAATCATATTGCCGCATTTTTTCATCAGTTTTTCAAAGCTTTTCCAGGAATTCTTAGAAACAAACCATACGTCATCGTCTTCTTTGGCGATTAAGCCGTTAGCGGTCATCGCCATGTATAAAATGACTTTCATCAAATCACAGCTTTACGTCAAATCCCTTGAAATTGCCCAGAGCCTCTTCCCATGTAACGCTGACGTCGTCTATCTTCGCCCTCGGGGGGCCCTGCCTTATTTTCTCCACCAGCTGCTCTATTTTATCTTCATGGCCTTCCACAATCACTTCCACCCTGCCGTCGTCCAGGTTTTTCACAAAGCCGTTTAAGCCGAGCAGTTCAGCGTTCTGTTTCGTAAAAGAGCGGAACGAAACGCCCTGAACCCTTCCGCTGATATAAATGCAGCATCTCTTCATGGAATAATGTTGCAGCCGAAAACATAAAAACGGAAGAAAGAATTTGAGGAGCTGCTCGGGTTGCTTCCAGCGATTGCAGTGAGACTAAGCCTGTTTTCTCTTTTTCCTCTTGATTTTTACCGAGCCGTCTTCAACCTTAACTTCAAGCTCATCTGCCTTGACGTTTTCTGGCAGCGACATGCTTCGCCTGAATTCTTTCTGGAACGCCTCTTCTTTGTAAAAACCTTTTCTCTTCTCCACTTTCCTTCCTTTCTTCTCCGCTGAGATATTGATGAAGCCCTTGTCTATTGAGACCTTTATCTCGTCCCTGCTGAATCCCGGCGCCGCTATGTTTATCTCCTCGGGCTTTTCTTCCCAGTAGAATCTGAACGGCTTCTTTGCCATAAAAACACCAGAAAATATTCTTGAGGATAAAAATAAATTGTTATTTTTGGTCAAACTTTCCTTCTTTGATTAAACTTTCTTTTAAGAAAGTTTATGCGGGAGACGAGATTCGAACTCGCGAAGCGAATCGTCACCTTTTCCGTGCACGCTTTTGCACAGCAAAAGGGTGCTAACGCACTACCCGTTTGCGAACCTTCCCTTTTGATTGAACTTTTGGGAAAAGTTCACCTCAAGGTAGCCCCTTTGGCCGCTTGGGTACCCCCGCAATGCATTAAAATTATTTAAGCTCCCTTTGGATGCAAAAGTATTTTATGGCAAAATACAAAAGTATGATTAATGAGCGATTTAACCGCTACATTAGAACCGCCTTATAGGATGAAAGAGCCTGAAAAAAAAATAGAAGCGAAATTCCCGTATGAAACCGTGATTGGGGGCAAAACAGTAACGGTTGTGGGGGGAACAGTGCTGGGTGAACATGGTGGATACAGAAGGGTAAGATTGTATATAAGAGGGTGGCATGATATTGACTCTCTCGCAGTTATGCATAAAGGTCATACTGGGGAAGAAACTGTAATTGAAAGATATGTATTAGTACCTGTTCTGACTGTTAACGTATTGCCTGTGCTGCCTGTTGAATGCCCTGTTATTGGAAAATTATACGAACCTGCTGGCAGAAGATAAAAACATACGTAATAAAAACAGAAATCATGAGCAAATTTTTCTCAGCACTTCTCGCACATCGTGCCGCAGTGCATGCCTGATTTGCTTGATTTGTAGCCGCAGTGCACGCACATGTACATATCCTTCGGCTTCGCTGCCTTTCTTGATGCTTTCCTTGCTTTGGATGCCTTTCTTCTCTTTGCCACCAGAATCACCTTGAAATAAAATTGGAAGAAATCTTCTTAAGCGGGAATTTCAAGGAAAGGTATCACTCGGAAGATGTGAAAAATGCTCCCGCCGGGATTTGAATGCCCGGATCCTTTCAATCTCTAAAGGATCTCCCGGGTCTCCGGCTTTCTTTGATATCATTACAAAGCGTTTCTGCTTTGCTCTAACCTTTCAAAGATCGGCTGATTTTTCATGCCGTCGCGAAAGGCCGGAATCCTTGGCCGGTCTAGACTACGGGAGCATTTTTGTCAAAATAACATGCTCTAATATGAATCCACGTTTTTAGTCGTGGATTTTTATGTGCATGTTATCTCAGATACGCTGTATTTTATCTACCGTCTAATTCATGGAGAGCGAAGCTCTCCTGAATTTCTCATAGGACTTCATGAGAAGTCCTTTGCAGAAAAGACGGTAGTTTTCAACGTATCTGAAGATAAACTATGGAGAAACGTTTTTAATATGCTTGCGGGCGGCCTTTTTCTTCTTAAGAAGCGCCTCCTGTTTTTGTATGAGCACCTCTTGCTTTTTCATCTTCTTTTTTATCAGTTCCTCCTGCTTTCTGATCCTTTTTTCCATCAGTTCGGCCCTTTCCTTCAGCCGCTTGGCCGTGATTTCGCCCAGTTCCTGCGTCTTTATCAGGGTCCATGCAGCAAGCATGACAAGAATAGTGACAATGAAAGCTGTCATGAACTTTGCCGACACGCGCTCGCTGGGGGGTATTATTGTCTCTATCCCGCTTCTCAAGGCATCGTTCCAGAACAAGCCTACGACAAACGCCAGGGCCGTGATTATGGCGCTGGTAAGCATCCCGTGTATATCGCGCTTCCGTGCATGCTCTTCCAGAGTTGCCATGATTATTCCTTGCGGCGCTTGATTAAATGCTTTGCTGCCGTACTGCTTCCGTAATGTGAGCCGCGGCTATTCTTGACCAGTTCTCAAGGTTGTGCTTCTTCAGGCCTTCCAGAGGCACCAGTTTTCCTTCCAGGATGTCTTTTTCCCTGACGGCAATCTTGGAGCTGCCTTTGACAACATAGCATACGCCAAAGTGAACCTTGCCCACGTCGTTGCTGTCGTCGTTGATAAAGCCAAGGGGTTTCGGGCTGAAGCGGCCGCGATAGCGGACCTCTTCAAAGAATTCCCGTTCCAGGGCCTTGCCAATTATTTCAGAAATTTTGCCGTCCTCTTCCCTTATATGCCCGCCGACGCCGATGCTGTACAAATTGTGCAGCCTTGCTTCGCCGCTGTTTTTCAGGCGCTGCATCATAAAAACCCTGGTTCCGTGGATAAAAATAATGTAAGGTATTATCTGCTTCAGTGAAGGGTCTTCTTCTACTTCATCCCTGTTTTTGAAGAAAGCATGCCTTTTGATTTCCTCAAGCAATTTTTCGTTCCCTTCGTAAGGAATAAACCCCTGGAAATCCTTCTTGAGCAGGAATTTCCTCGGGACGACCATTATTTTTTCTTGCATATTTTTCCGCCAGCGCTTTATCTCATAATATTTTTCTTTCCGTGCACGCTTTTTTTGATGAAACTTTTTTCTAAAAAGTTTCAATGGGTCGGGGCGGATTCGAACCGCCGGCTTATGCCTCTCATACCCTTGTGACAGTATTTTCCGCCAGCGCTTTTTTGATCAAACTTTTTCTAAAAGTTTGAAAGGGCTGTAAGGGCATCGTCATCTGTGGTTCGTAGTCTGCGAACCAAGATCTCAAAGACCTACGGTCTTTGCAGATAACCAATTTCTGAACTTTCTTTTGATAGAACTTTTCTTTCTAAGAAAAGTTCTCTAGACCACCGACCCAGTCATAAACGCATCGCTAATTTTATTTCTTGCGCTTTTTCTATCCATAAAGGTATGCTACCAAACGAGAACTTTTTATTATAGGTATTATCCGAATCCGATGAAACCGGCAAAACCCATTCGAATTTGACATTCTCGTCGCTCAATTTAATAGATGACATTTCGGTAGTAGCTAAATAAATGACACCTATCCTTATTTTCTTATCCCAAAATTTTGCGATATCGACATAAACAGGATAAATTTCATCTGGAACTATTTTTGTTTCTTCTTCGACTTCACGTAAGATCGCCTGTTCAAGCGTTTCACCTAGATGTACTTTCCCGCCCGGCAGGTCCTAGGTGCCGGATTTATGGCCATACTTCTTACCTGCCTGAAGCAGCAGTACCTTGTCATTCCTGAATATCACGATTTTCTGAAACACGCCGTCTGGGATGAATTCAGCCATGCTTATTCCTCGTGAAGGTATTTGTCAAGCGGATGGTGCTCTTTTTCATAGTATTTCAGTGCTTCCTCTATAATCGAGATGTCCTTGGCTTTGGCGCCGCTGGAGAAAAATTCAACAATGAAAGATGCCGCCTCGTCCGCGTCCGCGGCGACCTTGTCGCATGTTAGTTTGACAAAGGGATGAATCCAGTCTCTGAATACCTTGCCCATGATTTTCTTTTCATGCCTGTTGAAGCGTCCTCCTTTAGGCGCTATGCCTATCAGAGGCTTCTTGAAATGCTTTGCTATAAGCATTTCCTGCGAGGCTCCGATGCCAATGTCGTCTGCAAGGTTTACAATTACTATGTCTGCGGATTTTATCATGAACGCATCCCTGCCCACAACGAACCGCTCGTTATTGTCGTCAAAATAAGAACCGTCGTGGTATTTCGAAGGGTCTAGATTGATTATTTCGAAGCCCGTCTTCTCCGTGAGCTTTTTGCATAAGCTGTCACGCCAGTCATGCGCACCTTCTTCCGGCTCTGTTATGCTTCCTGCGACGTAAATCTTTATTTTTCTTGTCATAATTCCCTTACCTCGTGTTTTAGCAGCTTTTTCGCGTCCTTGTCGAAATAAAAGCGCCCGTGGAATTTCCTGCCGCTGAGCATCAGCGGCATCCAGACGGCGTCGTCCGGCCACATGTCCTTGTACGGCACTTTGCTTACTGGAAACCATTTGGGCGCGGCTTCCTTTGTTTCCTTTTCAATGCCGTCGTAGTCATCGGCAACAAAAACATGGACATGCCAGTTTACGACATCATACTGCCCGAAGAAAAACTCCAGTTCGCCTGCTTTTCTGGGGTTGTCCGGGACTATGCCTGTTTCTTCCAAAACCTCGCGCGACGCCGCTTCCGCTATATCCTCGTTCATCCCTACCTTGCCGCCGGGGCCGTTCCATTTGCCGGCGCCGAAGCCGCGCTTCTTCTGTATCAGCAGCACCTTGCCGGCCTTGATGACGTAGCATAACGTAGCAGTTGTCATAGCATCACTCCGGTCTTTTATGGAATCCTCCATCATCAAGCCTGCGATTCACTTTCTCGTATTTTTCCAACAGGATTTTTTCCGGGTCAGCGCCCAGCTCGGAAAGCAGCAGAAAGCCGAAGGTTATCACGTCGGCTGCTTCTTCCGCAAGGTCTTTGAAAAACTCTTCCTTGCTTATGGGGTCCCCTCTCTTCAGCTTTTTGACATTGTTGAGCACCTCGCCCGCTTCCCCGCCCATTGCTATGGAGTAAAATTCCCAGTTGAACGCCTTGTTCTTGTCGTGCTTCCTGTCCCTTTCGTGAGCAATCCTTGCGAACTCGTTTATGTGCATATCAGACCACACTCCCAAGCCATTTTAGCACCGCTGCGCTTAATTCCTTTTCCCTGCCTTCAAAGCTGTGGTTGGCGCCTTTGATTATTTCCCATGCAAATTTTCCGGACCTGGTCTTGCCGGCAAGTATTTCCATATAAGTTTTAACGGGCTTTACTGCGTACTCTTCCTTTGAGCCGAAGACGGCAAGCATCGGTATCTTGATTTTGGAAAATATTTTCAGGCCGGAGTCGTAATTGAACAGCTGTGCTTCCGTGTTTTCAGGGTCTGCAAAACTCAGGAACCGCTTGGGTGCGAAGCCCCAGAATTCTTTCAAAAGAACTTCTTTACCAGTCATCTTTTTTGCCTTTTTTACAATCTTATCGAAACCCTTTCCTGCCTGCTTTCTTGCTATGTTGTAATCATCGGCAGGCGCAAGAAGAACCAGTGCCTTCACATTCTTGTCCTTGGTTTTGTATTGATAGAAAGTTATCTTCTGGCATCCCGTGCTGTGCCCCATTAAGATGATATTTTCATATCCAAGATCTTGCACAGCCTTGACCGAGCCCTTTATGTCGTGTATGCAGTCTTCAAACCTTTCCTTTGCCGTGCCGAAATACAGGCTTTTTTTGCTGCCTTTTTTGTCAAAACGAAAAACTACTCCCAGTCCCCGGTTACTGGGTAGAAAAAGGTCAAAATTATTTTTCTTTATTTCATTTACCATGTCTTCGGTTATTGACCATGCAAAGAAACTGTCTGTCATCCCGAATACGTTTATGATTACATTCTTCGTTTTCCTGCCTGATTTGAACAGCAAACCCGACAATGCAAGACCGTCCGACGCGTAAAACTTCACGAGTTCTGCTTTCATGAGCGCTGGGAGAGGGAATTTCCCGACCCTTTCCATAATATTTTCTTTTCCGTCGACGCTTTTCTTTCCAAAAGAAAAGGGTCGCTTTGAACCCTCGCGGGCTTTCGCCCACAGGATGTTTACAAGCCTTTCCGCCAGCGCTTTTCACGTTAGCAAAAAGGGCTGTAGCAATCCTGCGCCGTAACCAGGCTTGGCTATCCCAGCTTCTAACCTCATTTCCTTCTTAATATTTTTAAAGAGGCTTTGTGACACGACTTTTAAGCAAAAACAGCCAGACATCTTTATATTCATGTTAAGCGTATATTATGCAAGGTGATGGCATGGCCATAAACGTGAAGAGCTATTCCGAATTGACCCGCAAAGATGTTTTTACTGACAAGGGCGTTTACGCCGGCAAGGTCGTTGACGTTGGTCTTGACCTGGAAAGGTTCCGGGTGCGCTCCCTGGTCGTTGACGCCGTGCGCGGCTCGTTTCTGGCTAATTTGGTAGGCGACAAGAAAGGCGTCGTGATTCCTTTCACGATGGTCAGGAGCGTCGGCGACATCGTGCTGATAAAGCACATACAGCCGATGATGGAAGAAGAGCAGCCTGCAGCAGCAGAAGCAACGGCAAGGGCTTAAGTTTTTTCTTTGACCTGATTTATCTATGCGTATCGCAGGTTACGTCCAGATCTGCGTAGGTTCCCCCCAGTCTGGGATTTTGCGCTAAAATCATGCTATCTTTTAATACGTTAACCAACAAAATATGCACGATGACTAGTTTTCTTCTTTACGGCCGGGGCGGGCAGGGAGTTGAAACGGCTGTGCGGATTCTGGGCAATGCCCTGCATTCTTCTGGCATGAATGTCCAGGACTTCGTTCTTTCCGGCATGGAGAGGCGCGGCTTCCCTGTGGAAGGTTACGTGAAATCCGAGAAAGTCCCTATAATTTCAAAGGACGTCGCGAGCCCTGATTTTCTTCTTGTCTTTGATACCACGCTGCCTCTGGACAACATGCTGAAGCAGTGCAACGAAAAGGCTGCTGTAATTTTCAACTCAAAGGACCATGTAAAGAATCCGCTGCTGAGAAAGCTGCCGGTAAAAACCTATTTTGTGAATGCCAGCGAAATATCCTACAACTACATGAGGGCAATAATGCCCAACACCGCCATGCTGGGCGCGCTGGCGAAGATAAACCCGAAAATAACCTCGAAGAGCCTGAAAAACGCGATGCAGCTGCCCATGCAGCAGGAGAACTTGAAAGCCTTTGACGAAGGCTACAGGAACCTGAAAAGGAACTAGTGAACTTTTCAGAAAAGTTCAATCAAAACGGTAGAACTTCTCAGAGTTCTATCGTGCTCGGAATGGACAGGATGCGTGCTTGATATGAAAAGTGAAAATGAGATGAAGTACGACGAGAAGAAGCTGCCGGTAGGCGAGGGCATGGAAAAACCCAGTGTCGCTGAATGGCGGCAGTTCACGCCCAAAATTGACCTTAAGACGTGCACGAAGGATTACAGCTGCGTTGTTTTCTGCCCGCACAACGCCATCAGCATCAGGAAAGACGGGTTCCCTGAAATAGATTACGACAGGTGCACAGGCTGCCTGATATGCCTGAGGGAATGCCCCGTTTCTGCGATTTCTGAGGAGAAGAATTTGTAAAGAGGATGGATTATGAGCCCGTTGCTAAGCTATTACGAAGCAGCAGCGCATGCCGCCGCGCTTTCTGCTGTTGAGACCGTCCCTGTATTGCCCGCGCCGCTGGCAGCCGAAGCTTTCAAAGCAATGCGAAAAATACACCAGTGCGATTACGTTGACGTTGAATCGCAGAGCGCGATGCTCGCTTATGCCATGGCTTCCACCATAGCTGAAAGGCGTTCCTTCACAGCCTCTTCGAACATTTACGCGCTCAACGAAGCCCACCAGGCGTCTTTCATGAGACTGCCTCTGGTCGCAACGAACTTTTCGCGCTCTCTGGGAACCTTCACGACAAGAAGCGATTTGACGGATTTATTTTCCTTGCGCGACGCGGGCTGGCTGCTGTTCATTGCCGAGAGCCCGCAGGAACTGCTTGACACGATAATAATGGCTTACAGGGTATGCGAGGACAACAAGGTGCTGCTGCCGGCTTTGGTGAACGTGGACGGCATAGCCAACATGCGCGAGGTTGTGAATGTCCCGAACAGGAAAATCATAGAAAACATGCTCCCTAAGCTGCGCCTCCCGAGAAAGCTGAAGGACAACAACGTTTTCGGCCCTCCTGTTTTTGACGAATACCAGGAATTCCGCGAGCAGCAGCAGCTGGCGATGATGAATGCAAAAAAGATGATAAAGACCGCAGGCGAAAAGTGGAAAGAAAAGTTCAAAAGGAATTATGGCCTTGTTGAAAAATTCTACGCTGATGATGCGGATTATATTCTTGTCACAGCAGGCTTCTATTCGTCATCAGCAAAAAGCTTTGTTCTGAAAGCAAGGCAGCAGGGCGAGAAAGTAGGCTTGCTGCGCATTCGCGTCGCGAGGCCTTGGCCGTCCGAGGATGTTGCCGATGCCGTGAAGAACGCGAAGAAAGCAGCTGTGATAGACAGGGGCGTGTCGCTGGGCTCAACGGGCTTTATGCACAACGAGGTGCGCGCTTCGCACGGCTTTGCTTCTTCATTTGTCAGCTACAAGCCGCTGGCGGAAAAGGACTTCGCCGACGTCCTGGCAAAACTGAAGAAGCAGGAAAAGCCCGAGACGGTTTGGTTCTAGCGGAACTTCGAACTGTACTTAATAGGCAATACAGGTACTAGCTGTTTTGCGACATGTTGGGCTTGTGGAAGCGTCCTATATTTTACTTCAGGTGAATAGTTTGTTGTGGCATCCTGCGTTGGATTAAGAACAGTTAAATCGTATTGGTCGGACAATTGCCAGCGGTGATTGCCAGGCCAAACCCATTCTGCAGATCCTCTATTTACAATCTTAACGAGCGGATATTCAGATGCTTTATCATAGCCTCGCATCTTCGAGAAACCGAACTGTACGATATCCAATCCTGTCATCCCGTCAAAATTTAATCTTACTATTGGATAACGATTTTCAGGTCTGGCTGGATCATTTAAATTAACAAATTCGCCAGCATCAACTTTAACACTATGGCCAGCTATTAATTCAGTTCTTATCCCAAGGATATCAGAAAGGGCTCTTCTTAAGTAGGGCTCGAAAACTTTCATCCTTTCGACTGGAAATACATAATATCGGCTGTAATGCAATTCTATTTCTTCGATACCTCGCAACACATCGAGAACTTTAGCTGTTTCCTCTGCTCTCAGCGTTGCGTCAAGTTGCCACTCGTCTCCTATCAACTTTTCACGCTGCTCCAGTCTTACCATACAAAGTCTATTGACAAAACCTTTTTAAGGCTAAATCTCTGAAATCGGTGCATTACCTTATGAATACAATTTAATTACGTCCTCATAAGTCAGCTTCCTTCATTTTTTCGGAGAAGCCCCTTATCGTCTCGAACATGCCTCTTATTCTCTTGCGAAGCACTTCCTCCTGCCCGGAAATGAAGTACCACGTGGAATATTCGCCGAATTTCCTGTCAAGAACATACCGCTTCACCGGCTCTCCCCGCTTTCCGCTTATCAGGAACAGCTCGTTGTGCTTGGGAAAGCTGTTTTTCAGTTCAGCAGCCGGCAGCGGCCCTTTTTGCTGCAGAAAGGAGAGAAAATCCGTGACGTTGCCGGCTTCAGGCTTCCTGAGCCCTTTGACCCAGTGGTAGACGGCAGAATAAGAAATATTGAGTTTTTCAGCTATTTCCCTGACGCTCTTTCCTTCTTCGTGAAGCTGCATGGCCCTTTCGTAATTCCTGTCGTAGAACTCCTTTCCCCGGCGCATGCTTTTCATATGTACACTTGATTTTTGGTTTTGTTTTGATGAAAGCGGCTCAGGAGCTACCCGTGGTAATCATCGCTTTCGCGTCAAACTGGGACAGTCTCTTCATTGCCGCTCCTAATTAGGGCAAGAATGCTTATATCTTTAAGGGCAGAGCTCTGCTTCTCTTTATAAATTTTCTTTCCCAAGAGATGCTTCATGGACGGGGAAAAAAGCGCCGCGCAGAAGGTGGCTCCGCAGCTTATCCGCGACGTATTCGGTGTGGGCACTTCTTGTCCCGGATGCGGCGAGCAGCTCGGCCTTAAGATTGCTTTGCAGGCCTTGGGCAGGTGCATTTTAGTGAACAGCAACGGCTCCGTGTCGCTGCTGGCAAAATACCCCAGGACTTCTTTTAACGTGCCCTTCGTGAACTGCGGCATGAACGCAGCGGCAGCTGCTTCTGCCATTGCCCGGGCGCAGAACAGGCCGGAAGTGAAAAATCCTGAAAAAGTCGTCGTTTACGCAGGCGATGCCGCGACGTCAATGCATCTCGGAGACGTCATTGCCGCGGCGGACCGTGGAGACAATGTTATCTACATCTGCTACAACAACAAGGGGTCCGGCTCTGTTAACCACGCCAGCAGGGTGGAAAAAAGCATAACGAAAAGCGTTGCATTAAGCTGCGCTTATGCAGCAACAGCTTCCATGGCGTTCCCTGACGATTATGCGGCAAAGCTGGCGAAGTCGGCAGCAATGAGCGGATTCAAGTTCATTGAGGTGCTTACGCCGTGCCCTGTTTCCTGGTCTTTTGACCCCTCAATAACCGTTGAAGTCGCCCGCCTCGCGGTAGAAACCGGCGTGTGGCCTGTTTTTGAAGTGGAAAATAAAAAAGTTTCGCTGACAAGAAGGCCTCTGAGGCTGGAGCCTGTGGAAAAATACATTTCTTTGCAGAAAAGGTTTTCCTTCAGTGAGGAGGAAATGACAGCAGTGCAGGAAGCCGTGAAGAAAAACTACAGGATGCTTTCCGAGGGAAAACTTGCCTGAAATGCGCGGGCCCTTGGATATTCTTTCCTCTTGCCGGAATTTTTGCCAAGAATAAAATCAAAACCAGAAACAGGGCATAATTGGTTAAAATTATAAAAAATAAAAAATAAATTACTCAGATTTTCTTATTTCCTTCTTTTCTTCTTTGCCATTTTCAATCACCTAATTATTTTCTTGATATATGTTATTTGTTGACCTTATTTAAATAATTTGCGCAATTTTTCTGTGAAAACAGCGAAAATTTTCTTTTTTCACCCGTTTGGAGAAAGCAAACCGCCTGTTCGTTCTGTTTTGCAAACACAATCCACCTTCCAGAGAAGTGCTTCGTAAGAAAATACTCGTGGCAAAAAAGTATTTATACCGATGAAATAAATTAAATCTATGCGACAAAAAGGTATAACTCCCGTCATAGCGATAATCCTCCTTCTGCTGATAACAATATCTATGGTAGGCTTCGCTTTTGTATGGTTCACGCGCGTGTCCCAGATATCTTCGGAGAGGACGGAATCGCAGCTCACGGAGCAGCTTACGCAGCAGGAAAAGAAGATAAGGATTGACAATGCAAAAAGCAATACGGTGACGCTGCGAAACATCGGGACGAAGGATGTCGCTTCCTCGGAGCTGGGATTTTTCGTTGACGACGCTCAGGCTTCACTTACATCAGGATGCGCGACGCTGACCGTGGGCGAAGTCGAGACGTGCACCATAAGCGTCTCGTGCGTAGCCGGAACCGGCAAGATAAAGGTAACTGCCCCGGGCAACCAGGACGTCGTGATATGCAAGTAGAAGGCAAAACAAACTCCAGAAAATTTGCTAAAGCAGCAGCCTGTTCTTTCTTTTATCGGTATTTGTTTGTTGTTTGAGCATGAAAGAAAACGGGGCTTCCTTTCTCGCTTTGGTTCTTTTACAGCCCTGCTTCCTTCCTCAGAACATCAGCTAGATCCGTCTTTTCCCATGTGAAATCAGCGTCATTCCGTCCGAAGTGCCCGTAGCACGACGTTTTCCCGTATACCGGCCTTCGCAGCTTCAGGTACTCTATTATCTTTGCGGGCCTCATGTCAAAGTGCCTGCCTATCAGCTCTAAGATCTTCTCTTCGGGGATTTTTGCCGTCCCGAAAGTGTTGATGTTGACGGAAACGGGCTTCGCGACGCCTATTGCGTAAGCAAGCTGCACCTCGCATTTTTCAGCGATTCCGGCGGCTACTATGTTTTTCGCTATGTGCCTTGCCATGTACGAAGCCGAGCGGTCAACCTTTGTCGGATCCTTTCCGCTGAAAGCGCCGCCGCCGCTTCCGCCCATGCCGCCGTAGGTGTCAACAACCGTCTTTCTTCCCGTGAGCCCGGAATCCGCAACAGGGCCTCCGAGAACGAAGCGTCCTGTCTCGTTTATGAAGAATTTTGTTTCGCTGTCTATCCAGGCTCCGCACACGGGCTTTATCACTTTCTCGATTATTTCCTTTCTTATGTCCTCGCTGCTCACTTCAGGATCGTGCTGGACTGCGATGACAACTGTTTCTATCCTTCTTGGCTTGCCGTTCTCGTATTCCACGGTCACCTGCGACTTGCCGTCGGGCCTTATCCATTTTATCTCGCCGCCCTTGCGCGCTTCGGCCATCCTCTGCGTCAGCTTGTGTGCGTACGTTATCGGGAACGGCATCATCTCCGGCGTCTCGCTGCATGCAAAGCCGAACATCATTCCCTGGTCGCCTGCTCCCTGCTCGTGCTCAGCTGTAGCTGTCACGCCCTGCGATATGTCCGGTGATTGCTCATGCAGGGATACAAGAACGGTGCAGTTGTCAACGTTGAAAAGGTATTCCGGCTTGTTGTACCCGATTTCCCTGATTACCTTTCTTACGGTTCCCTGGACATCAACGTAGCCTTTGGTCGTGACCTCGCCGGCAACGACAATAAGGCTCAGCGTTGTCAGGACTTCCACGGCAACCCGGGAATTTGGGTCCTGCCTTATCAGGTCATCCAGCAGCGTGTCCGCTATCTGGTCGGCTATTTTGTCGGGATGACCTTCGGTGACCGATTCAGAAGTGAAGAGTCTTTTCATAAAATCATCTCATGTATTTCCTGCTCTAATTTCTTAAACGTATAAATCGCAAAAGCTTTAATACCGAATTATTTCTTCCTTCATTATTCCAGTAAGAATAAAACTAGCAGTCCGGCTGAGGCGTTCCTGCTGACCAGTCAGCAGCGATGTCGCTGTCGTTTAGAGCTTTTCTTGCCAGCGATTTCCCCTGCTTTGCTGCTAGGTCCCATGCCGGATAAGCATCGTTTGCGCCTTTCTCCCACGCCACGAAATCAATTTCATTGCCGCTGCCATCTTTTAATGTCAGCTGGTCTCCGTCGTTATTGAGCGTCCTAGAAAAACCGCTGACATGCGGAGCGCAGTTGAAAGACTGCTGGAATGCCGTGGCGTTCTTCGCTATAACCAAGTAAGATTTTCTGCTGATCGTTATGTCGCTGAATTTCCACGTCCGGCTGTTGTCGCTTATAGTCCATCCAGCAAGGGAAATGTCCGCGCCGGAGGGATTGTACAGTTCCAGCCACTCGTCCTTCTCGCCGCTCGTGCTTGTATCATACATGATTTCCGAGAAGATAACGTGGTTAAGTTCATGCCCGGAGCATGACGGTGTGCATGCTTCGCAATTTCCGTTGATGCAGGTGTTATTGCAGCTTGCTATGTAGGAATCCGGGCACGTTATGCTCGTGACGCCGCAGTTCCTGCCTGCGCATAAATCTGCAGCAACCCACGTTCTGTTTTCTGTCGCCGGACTTATATCTGCCTCGTTCGTTTCTTCCGGTTTTGTTTCATTAATGCTCTCGTTAATGCTTTGGTTTCCTTCCGTTATGCTTTGGTCCGTAAAATTGATTGCCGCAGTGCCCTGATTATCATTCGAAACGTTCTTGCCTGGAAAATCCTCTGCTGATGCGCTTTCCTTTGCAATATACCCCGTGCATCCGTTTGCGTAAACGACAAGAAGGAGAAGGACAATCCATTTGCCCATTATGAATTTTTGGTCGCATGTCTTAAATAATTTGAAACATTCTCATTATCATGTTCGTGACGAATGAAAGGGCAATGGTGCTGGGAAACAAGCTTGTAATCGCTGATATTCATCTGGGCATCACGCTGGAGATATACAAATCAGGCGTTTCGCTGCCGAGCCAGGTCAGGCCGATGCTGGACAGGATACACAAGCTAAAGAATCTCACAAAGTCAAAGGAACTGGTGCTTTTGGGCGATGTCAAGCACAACATACCAAACATAACTTTCCAGGAGTTGAGGGAAATCCCGCTTTTCCTGTCGCTGCTTGATTTTGACAAAATAACAATAGTCAAGGGCAATCACGACGGAAAAATAGAGTCTTTGATTTCGGAACAGGTACGCGAGAAGGTCCGGGTAAGGAAGTCCATGGTCATTGGTGATTACATTCTTACGCATGGTCACCGTTCTGTAAAGACGAACAAAAAAATAATAATAGGCCATAACCATCCTAACGTGAAATTTGTTGACGCAATAGGCAACACTTATGCGGAGCCTGCATGGATAAAAAGCATGATAGGAAAGCAAAGAGTAATTATAATGCCTGCTTTCAACGAATTATCAGGAAGCATGATCGTGAACGACGCAAGGTCCAGCAGCAAAGGCTACAAGCCGTTTTTAGGACCGGTAGCAAAAAGGATGAACAGAAACAGAACAAAGGTATTTCTCCTTGACAGCACCGACCTCGGGTTTTTAAATGACTTGTAGGCTGCGAAGGTGTTTACATGGTATTCAAGCTGTTTTCAGAAAAACTGCAGTCCCTGATAAAGCAGAAGGGCTTTTTAGAGCCCACGTTGCCGCAGGTGCTGGGCGTGCCCGATATTATTTCCGGAAAGAATGTCCTGATAATCGCGCCCACGGGTTCGGGGAAAACAGAAACGACTTGCCTGCCCCTTTTTGACAAGATATACAGGGAGCAGTCAAAGCCCATAACAATGCTTTACGTGAATCCGCTGCGCTCGCTGTCCCGCGATTTGCTGGACCGCCTTGTATGGTGGGCTGACAAGCTGGACCTGGGCATAGCGGTGCGCCACGGAGACGTGTCGGCAAAAGAGCGGACGATACAAAGGGAAGCGCCGCCGCACATACTGATAACGACGCCGGAAACTTTGGGCGCAATCCTAACAGGGAAGATAATGCGCGAGCACCTGAAGAACGTCAAGTATGTCGTTGTCGACGAAATCCACGAGCTCGTAGAAAGCAAGCGCGGCGTGCAGCTTTCGCTGATTCTGGAAAGGCTGCGGGACATTGCGGGAGATTTCCAGAGAATAGGCCTGTCCGCAACCGTGGGCAATCCCCAGACAGTCGCTGACTTTCTCGGCAGCGATGTAAAGATCATCCGGGCGGAGATGACGAAAAAATACATCATAAAAGTTGAGAGCCCGAAGGCGGGGCTGAAGGACAGGGCAATAGCCGACGACCTCGCAATAGGCGCCGAGACAACGGCTCGCCTGAGAAGCCTTCATGAAAAGATACAGAGCCACAATAGCGTTCTTGTTTTTACGAACACCCGCGAGACCGCAGAAGTTCTTTCCTCGCGCCTGCGTTCCCTGGACCGCAGCCTGAAGCATGACGTCCACCACGGGTCTTTGTCAAAGGAAAGAAGGATACGCAGTGAGCAATTATTCAAGTCGCAGCAGCTGAAATCCCTGATATCTACCAGCAGCCTGGAGCTTGGCATAGACATCGGCTCCATAGACCTTGTCGTGCAATACCTTTCCCCGAGGCAGGTGACAAAGCTAATACAGCGCGTGGGCCGTTCCGGGCACAATGTCGGCCAGACAAGCAAAGGCGTCATCCTGTCCGGTGACGAGGATGTTTTTGAATCATCAGTCATCGCAAACAGGGCGATGAAAAAGCAGCTGGAAGAGCCGCGCATCCATGAGAAAGCCCTGGACGTCCTGGCGAACCAGATTGTGGGCATCACCATGGACAGCAACGACGCGAGCGAGGAAAAAATTTATGCGCTGGTCACAAGGGCGTATCCGTACAGGTCCCTGAGCAGAAAAGAGTTTGACGATTTCATGAAATTTCTCGAGTCGCTTCACCTTTTCTGGATTAACCGCGGCGTCACTTCATATACAATCCGCAGGAAGAAGCGGTCCTTTGACTATTTTTTTGAAAACCTGTCGATGATACCTGACACGCGCCAGTACAGGGTCATTTCCATAATAGAAGGCGAGCCCATCGGCAACTTGGACGAGGCTTTCGTCGCAGAGCACGGCCATACCGGCGAGAAATTCATCTGCAGCGGCCGCGCGTGGAGGGTCATTCAGGTGGAAGACAGGAAAGTCACCGTTGAGCCTGTTGATGACATAGAATCGGCAGTCCCGGCGTGGGAAGGCGAGCTCATTCCGGTGCCTTTTGATGTTGCGCAGGATGTCGGCCGCCTGAGGAAATATATTGCAGACAGCATGGAAAAGGGCGCTGCAAAGAATCTGCGGGCGGAATACAAAGTCGATGAGAACACGGCTGAAACGATGGTCAGTGTTGTAAGAAAGCAGAAAGAAACCCACGTCGTCCCGGATGACAAAAAGTGGCTGATGGAAAGCTACAGGGACTTCGTCATCATTCACAGCTGCTGCGGCTCGAAGGTCAACGACACCATAGGCCGCTACCTCGCAGCAGTTATTACAGAAAAAAGCGGCGTGTCCGTCAACATGAAGAACGACCCATACCGCATCATACTGCAAACAATGTACAAGCCGGAAAAAATAGAGGCCCTGCTGAAAAGCGGCGGTGAAATAGAAGAGCTTCTGAAGGAAAGCATCTCGCGCTCGTCGATGTTCAAGTGGCGCTTTCTGCACAACGCGAAAAGGTTCGGCATCGTGTCAAAAAAAGTGGATTACGAAAGAATAAACATGAAAAAAATCATGGAGCAGTATGAAAACACCCCTGTCCACGAAGAAACGATGCGCGAGGTGTTCCTGGAAAAGATGGACGTGAAAAAAGCGGGAGAAATTCTTTCAGCAGTTTCAGAAGGCAAAATCAAAATAATAACGCAGCCCGGGCTGAGTTATCTGGGATCTTTAGGCCTTACCCACCAGTTCGCCGAGGTCATGAAGCCGCTCATGCCGGAGCAGGAAATATTGCGGGCTTTCAGGAAAAGGTTGCTCAATACAAGCGTGCGCCTGGTATGCGTAAACTGCGGGGAATACATGAACATAAAGCCCGTGAAAGCCGTGGACGACCAGCCGGAGTGCCCGAAATGCGGCTCAAGGCTTATCGCAGCAGTGAGAAGAAGCTTCCGCTCCGCTCCGGATATTGTGAAGAAAAGGATAAAGAAAAAGAAGATGAATGACGAGGAAACGAAGGAATTTCTCGGCATAAGGAGGTCGGCGGACCTGGTCATGGTTTACGGCAAAAAAGCCGTCGTCGCCCTGGCCGGGCGCGGCGTAGGCCCGCAGACGGCTGCGAGGATTCTGGCGATGCTGCCCGAAAAAAAGAAGCTGTTTGCGGAAATCCTGAAAGCCGAGAAGGAATTCGCAAGGACAAAGAAGTTCTGGAAGTAGCTATTTAATTCCTTCTTCGGAAATTATATTTATGCGCTTCTGCCTTTTGGACGCTGACTACGACGGAACAGAAATAAAAATGTTCGGCGTGGACGAGCATGGAAAGTCCGTGCTCGTCGTTGACGAATACGGACCCTACATTTACGTTGACGCCAAAAACAAATCAGCCATAAAAGAAAAGTTGAAGAAAAGCAGGCTTGTGCTGAAGATAGAAGAAGTGAAGAGAAAAATCGGCTTGGAAGAAAAACTGCTGCTGAAGGTTTTTGTCGACCTGCCGCAGAATTTGTCGAGGGTTCGTGATTTGATAAAGCACAATCCCGCCGTCGCTGACGTTTTTGAGTATACCATACCCTTTTACAAGCGCTATCTTATAGACAAGAAAATCTACCCTTTCTCCTGGATTGACGTCGACGGAGAGGAAATAAAGGAAAAAAGCGGGTACAGCCATGCCGTAAAATCCAATAAACTTTCCGTCCTTGATAAAAAAACACTGCCGAAGATGCGCGTTCTTGCCTTTGACACGGAAGTGGTTGACAAGGAAATAATAATGATTTCTTTGGTTTCCGGAAGCTACAGGAAAATACTGACGTACAAAAAATGCAGCGCTGCGCATTGCGAAGTCCTGAAAAGCGAGAAGGAAATGCTGCAGCGCTTTATTGAGCTTGTTAATGAACAGGATCCGGACGTCGTTGTCGGCTTCAATTCCGACGAGTTTGACTTCCAAGTGATCAGGGAGCGCTGCGACTTCCACAAAATAGAAGCAAAAATAAACCGCGACGGCTCCTCGCTGCGCACAGTGCGCCGCGCCCACATATCCGCCGCGAAGCTGCGCGGCCGTCTGCATATTGACCTGTTTAATTTTGTCGAAAACATTTTAGCGCCGCAGATGCAGCTTGAGGCAATAACGTTGTCGGAGGTATCAGAAGAACTATTGGGAGAAAGCAAGCTTGAGATTTCCTTTGAAGAAATCCTAGATGCCTGGAAGAAAGGAAAAATAGATTACCTGGCTGAGTATTGCCTGAAAGACTCCTTGCTCACTTACAGGCTTGCGGAGATGATGCTCCCGCAGATTACGGAAATTTCAAGGGTTTCCGGCCAGCTTCCATTTGATACTTCCCGGCTCACCTACGGGCTCCTGGTGGAATGGTTCTTTGTCAGAAGGGCATCAGAAAAAGGAATCATATCGCCCAACCAGCCGCACTGGGACGAAATCCAGCGGCGCCGGCTTCAGCGGCCTTACAAAGGCGGCTACGTGATGGAACCAAAGCTGGGTTTGCATGATAACATAGCCGTGTTTGACTTCCGGTCCCTCTACCCGAGCATCATCGTAACATTCAACATCTCGCCTGAGACGCTGAACTGCTCCTGCTGCAGGAAAAACGGCCACAAAGTCCCGGGCATGAAATATCATTTCTGCAGGAAGCACCACGGCTTCGTTTCTGATGTGGTCAAGGAAATAATCGAAGAGCGGGTGAAAATAAAAAATGAATTGAAAAAGCACAGGGAGAACAGCGAGGAATTCAAGCAATTAAATGAACAGCAATACGCCGTGAAGATTCTGGCCAACGCATCCTACGGCATTCTTGGCTTCGCCGGCGCGCGCTGGTACTGCCGCGAATGCGCTGAAAGCAGCTCGGCCTTCGGCAGGCATTACATAAAGCAGACCATGGACAAGGCAAAAAAAAGCTTTGAATTGCTTTACGGCGACACTGACTCGCTCATGGTTTCTTTCAGGAATGAAAAAGACGTTGAGCAATTCCGGGAAAAGACAAACAAGGAACTGCCCGGCATCATGGAACTGGAGCTGCAAGGATTGTATTTAAGAGGCATTTTCGTCCCCCAGAAGCTCGGCACATACGTGGCAAAGAAAAGATATGCCCTCATCGACAAAAAAGGCGTTGTCACAGTCCGCGGCTTTGAAGCCGTTCGCAGGGACTGGTGCGACCTCGCGAAGAACCTGCAGCACGAAGTGTTGCGGCTTGTCTTGAAAGGAAAGGAAAAGGAAGCTGCCAGCAAGGTCAGGGGAGTGATAAGAAAAGTAAAATCCCGCAAGGTATCTCTTTCTGACCTGGCAATACGCACCATGCTTGGAAAGGAGCTTGAGGAATACAAGGCGACCGGGCCGCACACAGCTGTCGCAAAGAAGCTGGAGAAAGAAGGCCATGTCGTCAGGCAAGGCATGGTTCTTTCTTACGTTATCACAAAAAGGAAAGGCTCCGTATCAGAGAAAGCCGAAAGCATAGAAAAGGTTTCTCTGAAAGACTACGACGTTGATTATTACGTGAACAAGCAGATTCTTTCGGTCGCCCTGCGCGTCCTGCAGGTCCTGGGTTACAAGGAATCCGATTTCATGAACGGCCTGAAGAAGTTTGCGAAGTAGCAACCCTGCGCTGGAGTTCCGTCATGTTTTGGTAACCGCCTCTTTTCATTCTTAATAAGACGCCGTACATCAGCAGCTTTGCAAGCCCAAGTCCGTAAAATGTGTAAGGAGTGTAGCCTTCAACCATGTTCACTTTTTTGTCATCGTCCCTGAACAACGTGTAAGCAAGGTAAGGGTCAAATATACCGCCTGTAGCGCTTATCACCGATTCAGGAAATTCTCTTCTTAGGTCGGTAACAGCTTTTATCATATAACCTGTTAAGTCTCTCCCGCTCCTGCCTGCAGAACCATAAGGCCAGTTCTTCGGGACTTTCAGTGTGTTGACGACCGTGAAGCCGTCACCGCCTCCTTTCATCCATGCTTCTGCAAGCCTGAAAGATTCCTTTCTTTCTTCTTCTGTCCTGTAAGGTCCCATCTTGACTAGCTTGAGTATATCCTCTCCAGCCATCTCGTGGATAAATCTTGCAGTTGCTTCGAAATGTTCGGGGGTTCTAAGCATCTGCAAAGATGCGGTGTTAGGAGAAAAAGGATTCCATTCAAAACCGTCAACATAGGGCAGAAGATTTGCAATAAGTATTTCCATTTCTTTGTACGCTTGGTTCATTTTGTCAGGCGACGGCGGGATTCCGCAAATGCTGGCATATACTGGCTTCCTCACGCCTCTTGGAAGTTCATTCTGCCTGTACAGAATGAGTTTCGCCAAAAAATACTCAAGCCCTTCGCTGGGAAATCCCTGCGCATTATCAATATTTTCAAGTACATGATCAACATCTATGCGCGGCGCCTTATTGCCTTCCCTATAAGGCACAACAACCGTTCCGGGTTTCAGAAAGCCGAAGACTCTTGAAAACGGCTCAAGAAGATCCCCATTCTTGTCAAAGCCCGCAGCAGGCCCAAACGGAACAAATACACGGCCCTTCACTTCAGTTTTCATGTCATCTATATCAAATTCTTTAAACCGCCTTTCCAGGATGTCCAGATTCGCGTTAAGAAACCTTGTTGCATCGTTGTGCACGATTTCCGCTATATTTCTGCTGGCTTCTCCATCCACGCTGAGATAAGCCTTGAGGTAAGCATCGAAGTAAGCAGCCGTCCTGAGAAAAAGCCTGAAAATTAGAGGCTCGTCAATGCCTGCCTCGAACAATTGTCTGACAATCGGATTTCTGTAATCCAGATGAACCCTCTCTTAATTACGCGCTCAAGAATAAAAGCCTTACTTGTGGTATTTTCCCCACACCTCGACGAAGCGCTCGAAATTTATCAGCACTGTTCTGCCGTCGCCGCCCAGTTCCGGGTTGAAAGCCACGCCGAAGAACGGCTGCTGGAGGTCCATGATGACCTCGAAAGGATACTTCGCTGAAGACGCCATGACGGCAAAGTTTTCCGGCGCCTCGTTTATTGCGTATCTGGAATCTTTCATCACCACGAACATTCTTTTCATGTCAAGCAGCAGCGGACACGGCTTCTTCAGGGAAACCCTTTCCTGCCTTGCCGGCTTTGTTTCTGTGACTGATGCGCCGAAGGCGGCTGCAAGGTAAGCCGCGCCAAGGCCGATGCCGAGCAACGGCCTGCCGGAGTCGACGAGCTTTTGCGTATTTTTCTGCGCGTCCCTGTTCATGGTCCCGTCGCTGAGGATGTAGGCGGATGCATTGTCCGGCAGCTTTTTCGGGTCGGCAATGGCGTTTTTCATCCTTATTGACCTTGAAATCTCTTCCGCGCCCTTGCCGTTGTTCACGATTACTATCATAATATCTAATATGAAATTAAGGAAAAAGTTTATTAAGTTGTCGCAGGGAATTTTCCGGAAAGTTTTCGTGAAAGTTTTAAAAGACTATCATGGCGAAAGGAAAAGCCGGATAAATTCCCGTAAAAACGGATTCTTGGCAAAATTCCGTTTTTGCTTTACTTCGTCGTTATCAAAGGCTCGTCCCTGACGATGACAGTGTGCTCGTATTGCGCGACCTTGCCGCCGCTTTTTTCTTTGAGCACGGGGTATTCATAGACAGCCCCCCGCTGGCTGAGCTCGCGCAGGGCCATTCTTGTGTTAAAGAGCGGTAATGGTATCCACCGCTCCGCAAAAGGCAGCCCGCTGAACACCGACGCGAAATTCATTATCTTCCTTGCGTCAACGCTTCTCACGGGCTTTCTCTCGTGAATCATGAAAATGAAAACCGTCTCCGTGTCTTTTACAGCCCCTTCGCCGTCGGTTGCAAACGGCTCTATCGCCAGAACCTGGTCTTCCTTCAGAACATAAGAAGAATTGTTTTTTACGTTGGGTATTTCCGGCTCAGCATGTTCGGTGTAACGGTCCAGGCCGTGGCCTGTCAGGTTCCTTACAGGGTTGCAGTTGTGTTTCTTTATAGTATCCTCAATCCTTGCCGATATATCAGCAACCATTGCTCCGGGCTTGCACATCTTTACGGCTTCGTCCAGCGCTTCCTTCACCGCCTCAACGATATGCTGCTTTTCTTCGTTGAATGATACGGTGTAAGCAGTATCAGCTATGTATCCGTCAACATGGACGCCGATGTCAATTTTTACCATGTCCTTGTCGGCAATTTTCGTTTCGTCGTTCTTCGGCGGCGTGTAGTGCGCGGATATTTCATTCAGGGAAAGGTTCACGGGGAACGCGGGCTCGGCTCCCTTGCTGCGGATTGCTCCTTCAATCTGCTCGGCTAATTCCAGCAAAGGCTTGCCGACTTTGAGCCATGACCTGCTTTCTTCCCTGACCTCAGCAGCGATTTTGCCCGCTAAAAGATACTTCTCTTCGGCTTCCTTGTCCATGCGATTACTTTCAAAAACAAGTTTTAAGAAAGTTATCAGGCAAGTTTGAGCGATGAACATTCTGTCCAGGCTTCGCTCAAAAGGCAGGCTGATTCACGTGATTGCCTATGCAGCCCTGGGATTTGTTATTTTGACTCCGTTCTTGTTGTCAGCCCTTCAGCTTTTCAGCTTTTATCAGGATGGGCGTTTTCCCCCTGCAGAGTGGTTCATACACTTGATACCGGGACTTATCACCGGCATTTCTTTGTTCCTGCTGGCTGCCGCAAAGGGAAAGCTGGTTCCTGATGAACATTTGGTGGCAGGAGTCGCGTTTGCAGGCTTGGGAAGCCTTTTCATCGGCGAATCTGTTTTATCTGTTTTCAGCATTTTCAGGCTTTCGTTTGAAATGGATTATACCTTTCTGCTGATGCTGCTGGTTGAGCTAATCGCCGGTTTGTCTTTTCTGGCTCTGGCCGTGATTAATCTCTTTGAGAAAAAAGGAAAATAGAATTCATCTGCTATCCGATGTAGTCGTCCTCAGATATTTCTATGAGTTCCAGCCCTTCGTAAGCAGGATGCCCGCCGGGATGCATGACCAGCGGCAGGAACTTGTTCATATCCTTCGCAAGCTCCGAAGAGACGTGGTGCTTTCCGAGAACCTGAGTGCATATCCGGTATGTGAGAATTCGCGTGGTTCTTTCATCCAGATAGCCCAAAGAGTGCAGGTATTCGTGGAGCAATATAGTGAAAAGGTACGGTTTCAGATAATCCGGGTCGGTCTGCGTTATCCTTCTGATTGCTGACTTGTTCAGCACAATGATGTTGGAGCCCACGGGGTAGAAGGCGTTTGTAATCCCGTTGCTGCTGTTGCCCAGTTCCATGAACCCTAGGTTTATTCCAGCCCGCGATTCGCCCGTAGTTTTCCTGACTGTTTCCTTCACCAGGTCAAAAACGTCCTCAAGGTTCTCTGCTTTCTCCAGGTCCTCGGATATTTTCGGAATCATGATACCACAACGGATTTGTTTTCAAAGTAACTTTCAAAGCCGTAAGCATTAGTTCTGTTTATTCAGCCTGAATTTCTGCTCTGCTATCTTCCGCTTTGATTCTTATCCCGTGTACGACACTTCTTCATCTATCTTCTGCGCTTTGCGCTTTTTCAGCACCGAAGCGTAGAACTCGTTCATGTCGTCGCTGACCGAGGGCTTGACTTCCCTGAACGCCGAGTCGAAGTCGCGCTTAGTTATCTCGTCCGCCCTGTCGACGTCCTTGCGCATCGCGTTCATCGCCGCTTCCCTGCACAGCGCCTCTATGTCCGCTCCGCTGAATCCTTCCGTTTCCTTTGCCAGCTTTTTCAAATCAACGTCTTTTAGCGGCATGTCTTTCGTATGGACCTTCAGTATTTCATGCCGCGCCTTTTCGTCCGGGGTTGTGGTAAGAATCTGCCTGTCAAGTCTTCCCGGCCTCAGGAGGGCGGGGTCTATTATGTCGGGCCTGTTGGTTGCGGCAACCACGACAACATCGTGCAGGTCCTCTAATCCCGATATTTCTGCAAGCAGCTGGGAAACAACCCTTTCTGTGACGTTGCTGTCGCTTGAGTACCCCCTTCTGGGCACCAGCGCGTCGATTTCATCAAAAAATATTATTGACGGAGCTACCTGCTTCGCCCGGCGGAACACGTCCCTGATATGCTTTTCGGATTCCCCCACCCACATTGACAGCAGCTCGGGCCCTTTGACGCTGATGAAGTTTGCCCCGCTCTCGTTGGCCACGGCCTTAGCCAGCAAGGTCTTGCCGCAGCCCGGTGGTCCGTAAAGCAGGATGCCCCTTGGCGGGCTGATGCCAAGCCTTTTGAAAGATTCCGGGTGCTCCAGTGGCCATTCCACGACCTCCCTCAGCTGCTGTTTCACTTCCTCAAGGCCGCCGATGTCGTCCCATTTCACCTTTGGTATTTCTATCAGCACTTCCCGCATCGCTGAAGGCGCGACCATTTTCAGGGCGTGGTCGAAGTCCTCCTTTATTACAATAAGCTTTTTTAAAATGTCTGGCGGCAGCGGCTTGTCTTCCCTTAATTCCGACAAGTCAGGCAGCACCCGGCGCAGCGCGTGCATCGCGGCTTCCTTGCAGAGCGCGGCAAGGTCCGCTCCCACGTAGCCGTAAGTTATCTCCGATATTTTGTCAAGGTCGATTTCTTTCGCCAGGGGCATCCCCCTTGTGTGTATCTGCAATATCTCTTTTCTTCCTTCCTTTGTCGGGACGCCTATTTCTATTTCCCTGTCAAAGCGGCCGGGCCTGCGAAGGGCGGGGTCAATGGAGTTTGGTATGTTGGTAGCGCCTATGACTATGACTTTTCCACGGGATTTCAGGCCATCCATCAAAGTGAGCAACTGCGAGACCACGCGTTTCTCCACCTCGCCCTTGACCTCCTCGCGCTTCGGCGCTATTGCGTCTATTTCGTCTATGAAAATTATCGCCGGCGAACTCTTCTCCGCCTGATCGAAGACCTTGCGAAGGTTTTCTTCACTGTTGTGCGCAAATATTCCGCCGAAGCCCGCGACAAAGTTTTCATTAGGGTTGACGGAAACGTCGTATACGTTGCCGTCGTAATCGATTTCTTTCTTTTCCACAACTTTGTCCCAGACCAGTTCCGAGTCAACAACGCGCCAGGCGTCCTCGTGCTTTTCCTTTTCCGGGTCGGTTTTCATCAGTTCTTTTTTCAAAATGTCCTTTCCTATTGTTTTGGAATTAGACCATGCATTAAGCCGCTGGCTTGACTTAATCATTTCCCTCAATTCAGGCCAGATAGGTATTTTCTGCGTCTTGTCGAACTTTTTGGAATTAAGGTAGTTTGAAATTCTAGCGTTTCTTTTTTCGTCCAGAAATCCTATTTCCAAGAATTTTTTGAACCCTTCAGGACTTTGTATAAGAACCCGGTAGCAGAGCTTGCCGTTCTTTTCCGTCTTTACGCTGCACTTGGAGACTATCCCGAAATACAGCAGCGTGTACATCAGCGAGTTCGCAAGCTTCCTGCTGTGCGTGCTTCCTTCTATGGTATGCGCCATTTTCGGCGGATAAACGCTTCCGTCGCCCGTGAAATATCCGCGCAGCATTGGTTTGAGCAGGTTAAGCGGCATGGACATCAGCTTGGGCGTGATTTCCTTGTTGTCCGCGCCTGTTTTGATGCCAAGGATTTTTTCAAAAACAATTTTCAGCGGCTTGGAATTAAGCAGCATGTCGTCTTCGTATTCTGTCATGTGTATGCCGTATTTCTCGCAGAATCTTCTGACGACTTCCTTTGATTGCGGCAGTGAATTGGTTATCCTTATGGCATCTTTTGTGGTATACGAACCCTCCGCCAAGAACAATCCGACGAGGGTTGCGAAGTCCTCGTCCATGGTCATTTTTGCTGGCAGTTTTCCTGCGTTCTGTTTCGCTACGATGTCAACTTTCTCGTAATCAGCCGGGATGCCGCTTTCTTCGGCAAGTTTCAGAAATTCCTTTATACTCACAGCCACGTTTTTGCCGTAGATGTCGTAAACGTATTTTTCCTTTACATCGAGAATTTGAGCAGCCCTTTCAATGCCGGTTTTCTTTACAAATTCCTTTATCTGCGGGCTTCTGACGGACAATTCTTCGCTGCCGGAAAGTTCCTTTAGTATGTCTATTTCCTTGTAAGTTTCCGCCGCGGGCAGCCTTGAAGGCACGGCAAGGTAAGTATCGCCGGCTGTTATGTCGCTTGTTTTTACATCAGAAATTTTTCCGTCCTTGAGCGCGAACAAGGAATGGTAATCCGTGACTTTTATTTCCCTGCCGGTCGACGTCCTTATCTTGTATATCTTCTTGCCCTTCTGGAACGGATGCTCGATGAAGCTTTTTATCTGCCCTTTCTGCACCCTGCCTTCTTCGTCAAACTCCGCAACAGAATCAGCTGATTTCGACTTAACAACTTCCCCTATTTCCTGCACGGACGCAAGGCCATTTTCCACGGTGAATATGCTTTCGTCAGGCGTGAGCGACTCCCCGTAAAATTTTGAATTGTGCAGCACTACAACAGCCGGATTACCTCCGATGAAATTAGAATAAGGATTTATTGCAAAATCAAAAACTTCTCCTTCGCCCAATTCTTCTATGGAGTTGACAGAAGCAAATTCCAATCCATTTTCGCCTATCACGGCTGCCTGCTCTTTCTCTCTTAACTCCGTAATACGAACCCATTCGTTTCCGTCGTTTCTTTTGATTAAGAACGGCTGGTTGTACGATGCCCTTACTTCTGCGCCGTTTGATAGTTTCACCCTGTATATTTTTGATTTGAGCTTGAAGGCATGGTGTATCCTGTCTTCAACTATTTTGTTTTCTTCGTTAAGGGCATAAACAAAGAAATCTTTGTCTGGTATAACGACTTCCAGATTTTCATGCCTTTCAGTAACTTTGCCGCTTTTCTTAACATCTTCATAAAGAGATTTTGCAGTCTTTACGCCTTCTGTGGTTTTTACTTCAGTTTCCCCGTCAACACACATTACCTCCGGACCGTTGATGACAAAAAACTTCGCGCCGCTCTCGTTGGCGACGGCCTTGGCAAGAAGGGTTTTTCCCGTGCCCGGCACCCCGTGAAGCAGTATGCCCTTGGGCGGCTCGATGCCCAGCCGCTCAAAAAGCTCAGGGTGCTTCAGCGGCAGCTCTATCATCTCCCTTACCTTAATGACCTCCTCGTGAAGCCCGCCCAAATCCTCGTAGGTCACCTCGGGTATTTTTTCCTCCTCAAGCGGCTTCGTCGCCTGCGGCAGCAGCTCAACGTCGGTCGCCCTTGTGATTCTTATGATTCCCTTGGGGTCAGCCGCCACGACAACGAATTTCTCCTCGCCAAAAGGCGTGAAGAAGAACTCGCCGAAATCCACGCCGAAGAACTGCTCAAACAGCGTTGTCTGGTTCCTCCTGTCCTGCACGACGGGGTTGGGTATGATTATGTCTCCTAACAGAACAGGCCTCATGAGCAGGTTCTGCTTTATCAGGTTCGAGCCCATGTGTATGATGATGCCCTTGCGGGCAGGCGCTATTGTCACCGATTTTGCTTCCTTCGCATCCGCCTTCCTTATTGCAACGGGCTCGCCTATGCCCGCGTTGCAGTTCCTCCTGACCAGGCCGTCCATCCTGATGATGTCCAAGCCAACATCAGCAGGATAAGCCCTGATTACTATGGCCGCCGTCTTCCGCTTGCCCTCTATCTCGACAATGTCGCCTTCGGTGATGCCCAGCCTCTTCATGTCCTTGGCGGACAGCCTGACAATGCCCCTTCCAAAATCCGACCTTTCAGTAAGCTCGCCGACGCGCAGCTTTATCTCTTCTGTCATGTTTCCACCTGAATCATAATGGAAAGAATATTTCCGGTTCTGTCTTGATTCTGCTTAAAGCCAAAATTGTGTTCCATTCCGGCCTTGGCATCCGTATTCCTTTCACTATCACCTTTCTTTTTGATTATTAAAAAAGCTTTTCACCCCAAACCAGACCGGCGCATGAAATGCGTCATCAGCTTGTCAAAATCCTTCATCATTACCTCTATTGTATCGTACTCAACCTTCTCGTCCCACTCGTCGAAGAACTGCTCGACCTGCTTCATGTGCTCCATGGCGACAATAAACACGGAATCCGCCACCTTCATGTGCGGCACCTCGTCCAGCAAGCCGGCGCGGTGATACACGTATTTCTTGTTCTCTCCCGGCACCGTCTGCTTCCACCCGTGCAGCTCCTTGAAGAACTTCGCTCTTTCATAAACAGAGTCAAAGCGGTCGCTGTTTGTCCTGAAACGGATTATGATGCAGCGAGGCATTCTAAACACCCCGGAATCGGGTTAGTGTATTTGCGACGCTAAAGTATTTAAGTCTTTAGGGTAGCAGGCGACACTAATTCAAGAGCCTTTACGAGAAGGCGTTTCCTGATCTGGTTTTCTTTGTGGAGAAGAAATGGAAATAACTTATTCTAATGTAGGAGAATGGTAACCTCGATCAAAAACGATGCTAAACTTAGAATCAGAAAGTATTCCTATTCTTTGTAATTCTTCATTTATTATCTGTTCAGCTCTTTCAGAACTTAGATTTTGCGAAGGAACAAATTTGATAAACCATTCCTCTCTTGGGTAAATAGGAGCCAAAATATGTACCCATCCTTCATCTATATTGAAATGTACCATGAGACGATCACCATTGATAGCCATATGTTTTGGTGAACCTGCCCATGCACTCTCCTTTGTCCAGTAGTCATCGCTTACGTTAAAATTAACATTTATGTAATCATATACTGGGTATATGTAATCCCCGCCCTTGCATCCGCCGTCTGGCAGTGGATTTTTACAGTCTGGTGGTTTTATTTCAATTCGGATTGCATAACCTTGATTTTTCGCATTTTCAAGAACATTTGTTATATTGTACTGTACTTTATTAACAAATGTATCGTAGTGTAAGCCGACTTCCATGTTTATAAAATGCTTTTGTTTTTGATTTTCTTCTCCTGTGATGTTACCCCCTTCATATCTCAAAATGAAAATTAATAATGAAACCAAAATTACTATGGTTGTAAATAATAATGGATTTTTCATTTCAGCACCAATGAAGTTTAGTAGAAATATTTTTAAACAAGTTGATTGGGTGTCTATCACCCTCTACGCAACACCCCTCCTGCAACACCCGAGAATGCAATAGTAACACACAGGACTTGATAAATGCTTATCGGCTTTACTACAACTTCATTCGTGTACATCAAGGATTAGGTATGACACCTGCGGAAAGGGCAGGATTGATGACGTTGGAAGGAAACAGATGGATTGAACTGTTAAAAATATTTCAATAAAATTCATCTTCAGGTTTTTTAGATTGTTTTATTATATGTCTTATAATAGTTGGTTGTATTTCTGGACGATGACTAACCATAGTAGTTAAGACTTCTGTATCAGTTTGTTTTCTGAATTTCAAATGGCGTCCCTTTACTACTTTAACTTGCTGAAATCCATTACTTTGTAGTATTTGGATAATTTGTTTTCTTGGAAGTGGATGTAGTTTACCTTGCATTAGAAATAACCTTCAGCATACTTTCACTATCTTATTGTTTTGAGCAAATTTATCGATAGGAAGATTTATTGGAATAGTTTTTACTTCTACTTGCAGTATAGTTTCAACTTTTGGTTTCTTTGTATATGGGTCTGACATGTAATCGTCTATCATATCAATTATACTTTTAATGGCTTCTTCTTGTGTTTCTCCTTGTGCACAAACATCAATTAATGGTGTAGTTGCAATCCATTCATTATTTTCTTTAAATATTGCTATAGGAAATTTTATTTGTATTGCAGATTTCAAACCCTGTTTTATTAATTCTTGCATAGGTTGTGGTAATCTTTTGACATCTGGTAAATTACCAATTTCTTTTATAACATCTTTCAATTTAAAATCAGTCTTCTTCATATCCATCCTAACCACACCCTTTTATAAGGTTAGGACTAAAAGCATATAAGTCAAGTTTCGGTATATAAAGATTTTTTATTGGGCATTATCAGCTGCTTGGGACACCTATTACCTATCAGCCGTATATGGGACAATGCCAGAATTCGCGTTCTGTCGAAGATTCGGTTGGTGGATTAAATAAAATAGATGCTTTGTTAAACGGCATTGCTTCTGTCGTTTTTGGAAAATTGTTCCACATTCTCTTCTTTTAAGTCACTTTTGCCCTCTTATCTGCCTTTTGAGGAGGAGTGAGTAAGTGATAGCAAGCAACCAAAGACCCCTTAAAAAGCCCCAGAATATACAAAATATGATGGAACAAACAAAAATGTTGGTCTTCCCCAACAACTATATAGATAGAATCATAAAACTCTCTGGAGCGACTGTAGAAAATAACCTCATAGTCTATCGGGGCAGACGAGTTAAGTGTGAAGGCTGTAAGAAGCCAATTGAAAGGAAACATCTCGGAAGCGTAATGTCTCATTCGGAGCACTTCTTCTGTGACAATCCAGCCTGTTTCTCATCGTTTGTTAGGAGATTCAAATTGAAGAAGTGATTTCGTGACAGAAACTACGCTTATTCAATATATTCTTGAAAATATCTGGAATATATTGATGGCTGTTGGTGCAATAGGGACATTAATAGCTTACATATATTTTGAACAAAAACACAAAAATAGTCCTGAAGCAATGGCAGTCAAAATTCAAACTCAACAACAAGCTCAACAAATCCAAGAATACAAAACGAGTGAACCTATTGTCGTTGTCAATATACTTCCACCTGATGACAAGATAGCGAAGCAGTTACATAAAAAAGAGCTGTATGGTTATGTCAGAACTGACCAAGCTGAACAATACAGTGTAATAGCGTCGCCGTCTCTTGATTACCAACATATTATCATTACCTTGAAAGGGTTTGTACCTAATATTGATTTGGACAACATTCTTGTCGCTAGTGGAATTGCACAGGCTGACAAGAATAATGATAGCAAACTATCTCAACAACTCTATCGTAACATGAAAGACCGCTTTGGAATAAGAGGAATACAAATCTATAACAGATTGATATCTGATAATTTATTTGAAAAACGATTATTGCCGAAGCTTCAGGATTTAATGAAGCAATATCCAACTGCCGACATGAAGACCATTGAAAAAGTGTTTAGTGAATATTATGAAACATTTCTAACAAAATTGGCGGATGTTACGTGGGTATCAAAGCACCAGAAAGAAAGTATTATTAGACGAAATCTTACATCTGGAATAGAAATGGTTCGTAAGGCAGAACTTGATGTATTCTTGGTTTTCGGGAAAGGAACAACAGTAATTGACCGTATAAGAATAATCGCTAATGAAATATTGCAGATGGTTGACGGATTAGAGATGAAAGAAATAGCAGAGACAAATATTGGTGGCGAACCAGCAAGAATGTTTAGGATATACAAGAAAGCTTAATGAGTTCTCATTCTTTAGCCTTTTTCGCAGCATCCTGTAAAATATAAAAAACTTTTTCAAAATCGCCAGAATAAATAGTGAATGACTTGCTTTGCTTATTACTATTACATAGGCTTGCAAATTTCCAACCTTTAAATCGACAGCACGGAAGTACGATTAAATAACTTCTTTCTAAACTATTTCTATGACAGAAATTATTTTTGGGTTAGACTTACTTGGCATTTTCAACTTAGTCGGCTCTTCTATAGCTATTTTTCTTGGAATATTAAAGATTACAGAATGGTTGGCTCGACCAAAAATAGAATTCGAAATTATAGATAAGGACTACGGTATATGGAAAGATGCTTGGCATTACATTTTTGCTAACATAAATATTATTAACATAGGTAAAAAAGATGCTCAAATAAAAAAAGTTGTATTTGAATTAACAGACCCGGAAGGTAAAAAGTTCACAAAAGAAATTCCAGAAAATTTTACTGTGTCTGCTGAAATGCCTGTAATGAAATATCAACGAGTGGACTTTACTCATACGCCAAAAGAGAAAACAGTGGGCAAGAAAACTACAAAAATAATCTACATAGATATACACAATAGAAAGTATACAGTTGATTTGGGTGAATTAGAATTTAGAGATTTCGAAAAATCAAATCCGTAATTTCTTTCTATATTTAACCTACATATCAACTCTTTGCAACAAACAGTCGATAATGTTATAAAAAGAAAGCATGTTAATCGAAAGCTTCTTATAACAGAGATATACATCACTTTGAGAGAAGATTATATGAAAACGATTAAAAAAGTAAGAGAAGAATACAAATGTCCACATTGTCATGAAAAGAATCTATCATTTCAAGCTGAAAATGTACATTGTTGGAATTGTGATGCCGATTCTGACATTGGAATGAAGAAGTGGGATTAATCAGTCATTTGGGACACCTAACTAATCAGTCGTACGTGGATTAGAAATCCAATAATCAATTAATTCTAACGCAATTTCTTCATCCATAGAATCACTTATTTACACTCGTCCTCTGTTTCATTAAAAATACAAAAAGAAATATTTGTATAGTAAGTTTTCTGGCAAAGAGTGCAATAAAAATGGATAGGTATAGTTATGTTTCCCAATGGCACTATTTCTTTTTTGCATGAACTGTCTACTGAAGTGGAACAATAGTATATGCCTAAAGTTGTACAATTTCCTTCATGTGAAGGTATGTTACCAAAATAACTTGACAATACATTTACATAGAAATTAGTATCGGCATTATAGTAAATGCTTATAGGTCCTGTAGAAGTTTTACCTTCGTTTCTGAAACATATATCTGTATAAACCCAATCTTTTCTTCCTTCTTCTGTAATAAATCTGGTATTAGAATAATTATGATAGGAACCTGACTGCCAGATTGATAAATAAGGACCTTCTAAGAGGGTTTCTCTTTCTAACAAATCATTTTGAGTTTTGACTAATTTATTTTGAGAATTAACTAGTTTATTTTGAGAGTCAACCAGCAACCATGTGAAAATTGCAACGCCTATTGTTGCAATTGCTAAGATTATAGTAGCAATAGACAGTAGTTGTGTCCAGAATAGTTTTTTTCCTCTTTCTTCTCTTAGATTTTTTATTTTCATCAGATATTATATGTCGGGTAAGTTTTAAGCCAACTCTAGGGCGTGTTGCATACCGACGGATTTTAAATCCCTTCCACGTTTATGTAATTCATGCGCCTCGCGACCAACACGCCTTTGGACAAGCTCCTTGACGGCGGCATAGAGGACGACGTTATCACGAACGTCTACGGGCCCGCGGGCTCCGGCAAGACGAACATAGCGATTGCTGCAGCAATAAATTGCTCGAAAAAAGTAGTTTATCTGGATACCGAGGGCTCGTTTTCTCTGGAAAGGTTCGAGCAGCTTGGCGGCAGGAACCTGAAGAACATCATGCTCATCAACGTCCACGCATGGAAGGAGCAGTGCGAAGCCGTGGCAGGAATGGAGAAATTAGCCGAGAAGGGCGACGTGGGGCTTGTTGTTGTTGATTCGCTTGTTGCTTTGTACCGCCTGGAGCTCACTGACAGGAACTACCAGACAATCAACAAGCAGCTGGCAACGCAGTATTCTGTCCTTTCCAAAATAGCCAGAAAATTCCATGTGCCCGTTCTTGTGACGAACCAGGTTTACAGCGCCGGCGACGAGATAGAGCTGACGTCCCGGGCGATAGCAAAGTACTGGAGCAAGGCTTTGGTTGAATTGCGCAAGCTGGAAAAGGAGAACGTGCGCTTAGCAATTCTTAGGAAGCATAGGTCGCTTCCAGAAGGCAGGAAGATAGAGTTCGAGATAACCGGCAGCGGCATGAAGGCTCTGGGGAAGTTCTCTATATTTTGAAGGGAAAGGAAGACCGGGTTGGCTTAATTAATTCAGCGTATCTCATTCCCATAATTTTATTTCTTTAACCCTTAAGAAATCGGCTTTGTTATCGGTAATTATTTCCAAATCATTCAGGATAGCTGTTGCAGCAATAAGAATGTCGAAGTTGCCTATGAGTTTGCCTTCTTTTCTCAGATTATTTCTTATCTCGCCGAATTTCTGGCATATTTCTATATCTATTTCAAGGACAGTAACGCCGCTCAGAAAATCATCCAATGCGTTCATCGCCTTTTCTTTGTTTTTGGATTCTGCAATTCCTTAGTAAATTTCTGCAAGAGAAATTATGCTTACGTAAAGGCCCCTTTCAAAGAGGGATTGAAGGGCACCAACGGATTTATCCTTACCTTTCAGGTAGTCAATAATCCAGTCGGTATCGACCAAATACATCAGAATTCCTTTTCTATAATCTTTCTGGAAGAGTAAATCTTTTTCTTCAGTTTTTCCGCATTGACGTTTTTCCAGGAACCTGCTGCCTTTACAAAGCGTGATTTAGAACGGGAAGTGTATAATCTTCTCTTAACTGTTTTGATTCCATTTCTTAGTTTTGCACCTATTTTTACAACCATACCAACCATTAATTTATTAAGAAAAGAGGGTATTTATAGGTTTGATTTTTGAGAAAGCCAAGCTCGTTCATATTTCAGCTTTATGGGTTAGTGGGGGCGGCGGGCTGGTTTCCGACTTTTAATACCCTCAGAGCCAATTATATCCAGATACGGCATGAAAAAGAGTCTTGAAAGGCTCACGAGGATGTCCTTTGTTCTGCTCATCTTATTTGTCATATTCCTCCTTGTGGCTGTTTTCAACGTGTTCCTGAAAAGCCTGCCGCTGGTTGTTTCCATATCAATTCTCATCGTCGCCGTTGCCGTGACAATCCTTACATTAGGGGAGATAGAGGGCTTCCTGCTTTTCGTCGCCGCGATAATCGTTGCCGTCGTCTTCATTCTTACTTTCAATTTAGAATTCACGCTGACGTCCTCGGCTGTCATAATCGGCGCCATAGTCGTGCTGATAACTTTAGTGTCGTAAGAATAATGGAATAGCTGCCTAGAGCCCGGAAATGCTTGATGCAGGCGCTTGGCGGACTTCGTTCTGTTGTGAAAAAGCGAGTTGCTGAGTTCAGTATTTAAGAGTAGTGTGGATATTTCTAAAAGATTTTATGGTGTTCCACAAAATCCTGTCGTTTGCAGACATGGTAGCAGCCGCGATAATCATTCTGTACCTGGTGAAGTTCCTGCCGCTGGCGCTCGTGAAGGACGTTGCCTTCTATTTGATAATCAAGGGAGCGGTCTTCCTGCTTTTTTCCAGGGACTTTGCCAGCTCTGTTGACGTCGTTTTCGGGATTTATTTATTAATACTCGCCTCGGGGATATATACAAGCAATTTCATAACAATTCTTGCAGCAGTATGGCTCCTGCAAAAGTCTGTATTCGGGTTGATGTGAAAGTAATAAAACGGTGATTGGCAAATGTCGGCAATGGCATCGGATTCGGTAATAGTCGCCTCAATGGTGGCGCTGATAATCCTGGGAGCGCTTTCCGTGGGGCTTTTTGTCAAGCTTGCCGCAGGGCTTTAGGCCACCGGCTCCAGAACCTTCAGCACGATTCCTTTTCCTGCCAGGGCTTTTGCTAAGGGCGAAATATCGTTGTCCAGCTGCAGCCCGTACTTGTCTGACCTGTAATGCATAGGAATGAGAAATTTGGGCTTTATCACCGCCGCGGCTTCTCCAGCCTCGGACGCCGTCATGGTGTAAGTCCCCCCGACAGGCATCAGGGCGGCGTCAATCCTGTGCAGTTCATGCATCTCCGTTATGTTGTCCGTGTCGCCGGCGTGATAGATTCTTTTTCCGTCTATCTCAACAACAAAGCCCAGCCCGGCGCCCTTCGGATGGAAAGGCATGTCCGGCGACCTGAATTTGTCCACATTGTAAGCGGGAACAGCTTCCACCTCGATGCCATGCTTGTAAACGTCGCCCGGTTTCATGACAACCTGGGCTTGTATTTTTTCCGCAGCAGCCTTTGAAGAAATTATTATGGTGCTGTCCTTTCTTACCTGCTTTATCTTCTCCGCATCGCAGTGGTCGTAGTGGTCGTGCGTTACCAAGATATAGTCGGCTTTTTCCGGGCTGCTCGGCAGGACGAAGGGGTCTATGTAGATTACCTTGCTGCCCTTTATCAGAAAGGAAGCGTGCCCGAGCCATGTTATTTCTACGTTATCAAGAACGAGTGTGCTTGGCATAGTAAGAATAAGTCACGAACGTTTAAAAATCAGAATAATTTCAAATTTTCCTTTTCCTTAGTTTATTCATAGCTACCTTTGCCTGTGCCGCACTAGTCATTTCAAAAATCAAGGGATCGTTATAAAAATCTAAAATTGACTTCTTTTCGAGGTATTCCTTTAGAACAAACCAAAAAAGCAAAACAAACAATATTCCAGATATTATAAGAGTCTGCATATAATATCCTTTTTCGATAAGATAAAGCGACGTCAAAGACGAAATAAGACTTCCCAAGACACCAATCGTTATACCCATAAGAAGAAATTTTATTTCTTTTAATTTTTGTTCGTGTTCATGTGCATACAATTTTGAATGAACTCTTGACATCTCAAGCAATTCTTTGGGCACGCCTTCTTGTATTTTTTCAATAACCTTTTTGATATCTGCCTCAACTTCTGTAAGATGCATTGATTTCTTGGTTATAAACCGCATTGCTATTCTTGTGAAAAATCCAAGTTTTTTCGGTTTCTTATCCATAAAATACCTCGATAAAGAAGTTCTACAGTTACTTCTTCACTTTTCCGCTTTTGCTTCGGCCTTGTGGCTTTTCATGTGCAGCGTTAAGGCGCGCTGCGAGCTGTAGCTTTTGCTGCACACCTCGCACTTCAACTGCTGCGCAAGCTTGGACGCCTTTCTGCTGTCCGCCTGGACCTGCTTTAATTTCTTCTTGTCCAGCCATTCCTTCTTCGTCGGGCAGTTGGGGTCAAGGCACATCCTGAAAGGCCGCCTTCCGGGCACGCTGACCTGAATCATCGGCGTCTTGCATTCCTCGCATACCTTGTCCAGAGCCATTATCGTTCCCTCGCGCGGCAGCGGAAATCCCGTCCTGCACCCTTTCTTGTATCCCGTGCATCCGACGAAGCGCTTCTTTGTTCTCCATGACTTGTGCACCTTCAGCGTGCCTCCGCATTCCCTGCATGTTCCGAGGATGCTCTGCTTGTCCTGCGTTGCGATGACGGCATTGGTCAGTTCCTCGCCGATTTTCTTTTCCTTTTTTCTGAATTCTTCGGATATCTTTATCAGACGCTTCTTCGAGTCTTCAACAACGTCTTCCCTTTTCATCTTCCCTTCCTGCACAGCTTCCGTAGATTCCTCAAAATGCCTGGTAAGCTTTTCAGAAACTACATCAGGTATGTTCTTCTCCAGGATTTCCGCCAGCTGCATGCCCAGCTCGGTTACTTCAATGCTTTTTCCGATGAGATATCCTCGGTCGTATAGTATCTGCAGAATATTCGCACGTGTTGCCTGGGTTCCCAAGCCGGCTTGTTCCATTGCCTTGAGAACTGAGCCTTGCGAGTATCGGGGCGGCGGCTGCGTTTCCTTTTCCGCCTGCTGGACATCCTTTATGGCAAGCTTGTCGCCAACGTGTATTTCAGGGAGTATTACTTCTTCCCGGCCGGCGTATTTGCCGTAAAGCGCCGTCCATCCAGGCTCTATTGTCTTCGTCCCGCGCAAAAAGAAATCTTCTCCGTTGGCGTCCAGTTTTACGTTCATGAACTCCCTTTTTGCCGGGTCGCCGAAAACCGCTAAAAATCTTCTTACAACTAAATCATACACTTTCATCTGCTTGTCCCCCAGTTTTTTGTACAAGCCCGTCGGATAGATAGCCGGGTGCGCCGCTGAGGTTGCCTTTCCTGACGTCGGCTTCAGCTCCTTTCTGCCCAGAAGGAATCCCGTGTCCTTGCTGTAAGCCGGCTGTTTTGCCAGAGACGACAGGATTTTCTTGTAGTTGATGTCCGGCGGCAGCTGCTGGCTTCCTGTTCTGGGATAAGAAATAATCCCTGCCTGATAAAGCGATTCCGCTATGCTCAGGCCCTGCTGCGGGGAATATCCGAAGTAGCGGTAGATGTCCGCAAGGAACGCCGTGGTATTGTAAGGCACAGGCGGCTTCTGCGTCATTAATTTCTTTTTGATGTCCTTTACAGCGGCAGAAGCTGTTTTTGCTTTCTTCAAGATGCTGTCGGCTTCGCCCCTGCTCCATATCTTGTCCTTGGCGTGCATCGCCTTGAGTCCGCCTTTCAGTTCAAGCGTTATTTCCCAGAAAGGCTTCGGCTTGAAAGCGCGCACCTTCTTTTCGTGTTTCGCGAGCATGTGAAGAACCGGGCCCTGGACGCGCCCCGTGGAAAGTATCCTGAACCTTTTTGCCGCTGCTTTTATGGAAAGCGTCAGCGCGCGGGTAAGGTTTATGCCCCACATGTTGTCCAGATAATGACGGGTCAGGCCGGATTCTATCTGGCTGAAGTCCAGGTGCTTTAGCGGCTTTTCATAGCTTTCCAGCAGCTCTTCCTTTGTCATCGTGCTGAATTTCATGCGTAGCGCGTCGTTCCTGTTGCACAAAAACCGCAAAATATTGTAGCCGATGACGCTGCCCTCGTCGTCATAGTCCGTGCAGACGATGTATTCGTCGCCGTTTCCTACGACCTTCTGCACGACGTCAAAATATTTCTTGCTGAACATCGCCGTCCTTGTTGCCTGGAAAGAAGGAATCCATTCAACGTCAAAAACAGGATAAGTCCATCCCCTGCCTTTCTGCTTTAACGTGAACAAATGGCCGACAGCCGCGACTACCACGTGGTTTTTTCCGCCTTTCCTGAACTCGTAATAGCGCACTTTCTGCTCGTTCTCGTGCGTTTTCATTGAGCCCTTGTCGGCAAGCGCCTCGGCTATCGCTTTCGCGGCGCTGGGCTTCTCCGCTATCATCACTATTGTCATTTTGAAAACCTCGTTACAGATTGAAGTTGCAAAGCAACTTCGGTTTGCTTTACAAAAGAAATGTTCTTTATTTTGATTGGACATTTCATTTTGAAACACCTGGACAGAATTTAATCCGGCCTGTATTCAGGAAGAATTTAGAAAAACACTTCATCGCTTTACAGCTCCACTGTCCTTTTAATATAGGAGAAAAGGTTTAAATCGTTAAAGTCCCTTTCACGCCTTCGTTACAAGGTCGTCTATGATGTCAATGATGACGGCGAAAAGAAACCAGTTAACGGTAAACTTCACTCCCATCATCAGTACGAGAAGGATGTAAAGTATCGTTGCAGTCGGGAACGACCCTATGAATTTCAGCAGGAATTTCTTCATTGAATCATTTCTCCATCTTGTCAAAGCCGGTGTAAGGCCGCAGCGCTTTCGGGATGAGCACGGAGCCGTCCTTCTGCTGGTGCTGCTCTATGATTGCCATCATGGTCCGGCTTGTAGCAATGGCAGTGTTGTTCAGCGTGTGGACAAAGCCCTTTGGCGGGGTTCCTTCCTTTTCGCGGAATTTTATGTTCAGCCTGCGCGCCTGGAAATCCGTGCAGTTGGAATTGCTGCCGGCTTCACGGAAAACGCCGTCGGCCATCCAGACCTCCGTGTCGTATTTCTTCGCCGCTATGATTCCTATATCGCCCGTGCACACGCTGACGACGCGGTGGTGCAGCTCCAGCTGCTGGTAAAGCTGCTCGCTGTTTTGCTGCAGCTCTTCGTGCAGTGCCCATGACTGCTCCGGCGCTGAAAAAATGAACTGCTCGACCTTGTTGAACTGGTGCATCCTGAACAGCCCTTTTGTATACTTTCCGTGAGCGCCGACCTCCTTTCTGAAGCACGGAGAAACGCCCGCGATTTTCAAAGGCAACTCCTGCTCCAGCAGCGTTTCGTCCATCAGCATCGCCCCTATCGGATGCTCTGATGTCGCTATCAGATGCAAATCCTCGCCTTCTATTTTGTACAATACGTCAATGAAATCCGCAAGCGATGTCACCCCTTCGTAAGGCTTCCTGTTGAGCATGTAAGGAGGATTCACTACAACAAAGCCTCTCTTCCTCAGGAAGTCCAGGGCAAAACGCTGCAGCGCCATGTCAAGAAGCACCAGCTCGTTTTTCATGTAGAAAAAACCGTGCCCCGCGACCTTTGCCGCGCGCCCGCTGTCAATAAGCCCTAAATTTTCAAGAAGCTCCGCATGCCCTTTCGGCTTAAAGTCAAATTTCGGTGCTTCGCCGTAACGCCTTATTTCCACGTTGTCCTTGTCATCAGCGCCTATTGGCACTGATTCGTGCAGCACGTTAGGCAGCTGCATCAGAATCAGCCTGCACTGCTCGTTTAGCTGGTTAAGCTTTGTATCGTTTTTCCTTATCTTTTCGGGTATTTCCTTTATTTCTTTCATCCTCGCTGCTATCGGCTTCTTTTTTGCCTTCAGCTCCGCGATCTCTTTTGTCACGACATTCCTTTTGTATCGCAGTTCTTCCGTTTTTTTCAGCAGCCCTAATCTTTCCGAATCTTTCTTGATAAGCTCGTGCAGCAGCTTTATCTTCGCCTCGTCCCTGCGCTTTTTCAGGTCATTTTCAACGACAGCCGGGTTTTCCCTGATGAGTTTTATGTCAAGCATGTTGTTCCCCAAAAATGCCAATCAATTCCCAAAGGTCCTTTGATTCTATAAGGTAATCAGTGTATTTTCTTACAATGTCCTTGGGGGCAATCCCTACAGCGATATCCGCTTCCTCAAACATTGCAATATCGTTTGCGCCGTCTCCGACGGCTATCACTTTTCCAAAATTGTATTCTTTTCTAAGGGCTTTAATAGGCTCTGATTTGTCAATTAGAGGGATAAACCGTTTCAATGTGCTGCCCGCCAAAAACTGTTCCTGTTGCGAACACAACATCTGCGTATAAGCCGTTTTTTCTTACCAGGTGTTCAACTATGAAATCAAGCCCTCCGGTAACAACAGCTATTGCATAGTCTTCTTTTACACGCTCCAGTGTTTTCTTTGCGTTTGGCATAAGCGATATGTCATCAACAGCGCGCAATATTTGATCCCTTGTCAAGTGTTTTATTTTTTCAACCCTGGCTCTTAGTGACTCTTCAAAACAGATCTTTCCTTCCATGCCTGCTCTGGTCACTTCCTTCATGTAAGCCTCCTGGCCGGCGTATCGGCCTATATGTTCCATCGTCTCGCCGTCAAGGAGCGTTCCCTCAAAATCAAACACGACAAGCCTAGGTTTACCTAAAGAAAAAGCATTGCTCAGCAAACGGATTGGTACGGCATCGCCATCACTTTATTTTGATTATTTTGATCGCAACATTTTTAAAGCTTCTGTGGCATAGAAGCGCAGCGCCGGGCTCATGAGCGTTTTTTTCAGTTCTGTTTTATCAAACCATCTTATCTCGTTGTGCTCGTGTTCTTTCAGTTTTATTTTGTCTTTTTTTGAACTCATAAAATAAATCAGGACGATATGCCTGTGGCTGCCTCTGATTTCGTGTATGTCAACATACTGCGGAGTGAGCAGGAATTTTGTGCCCTTGCTCCTGATCCTGGGCCTGTTGTCGCTGATTGTCAGATCCTTTTCCGATAAGCCGCACTCCTCTTTTATTTTCCTGAACAATGCTTCGTCTGCGTCCTCGTTCAGCTCTATGTGGCCGCCTATGGGAAGCCATTTGCTTAGCTCTTTGTGGTGTATCAGCAGCACTTTGTCTTTATGGACAATATAAGCGGCTATGGTGAAGTCTATCTTTTCATGAATATGGGGCATGCTTAACCTTACCAAAAAACTTTTATAAATTCGCTGCCAAAATGCTGAAATGCACAAGGCTTTGCTTCTGCTCAGGAAAATACCAAAGGGAAAGGTCACCACTTATGGCGCTCTGGCAAAAGCCTGTAATTCTTCACCAAGGGCAATAGGCTCTGTCATGCGAAGCAATCCAAGGCCCGACCTCTATCCGTGCTACAAAGTAGTGGCAAGCGACGGCGGGATAGGCGGCTACGCCGGATGCGTGAAGGGAAAGAAAATTGCTGAGAAGATTTCACTGCTGAAGAAAGACGGGATAAGAATCAGGAACAGAAAAATTGAGGATAAGTATATTTATAGGTTTTAAAATGACGCGTGTTCTCACAGGCGGCACTTTTAATAAAATTCACAAAGGTCATGTAGAACTTTTGAAACGTGCCAAAAAACTCGGGCATCTGATAGTTGTGATTGCGCATAATAATCATAACAAAAAACCTTATACCATTCCTGCTGAGAAAAGAAAGAAAATAGTAGAGAAACTAAAAATTGCTGAGAAAGTGATAATAGGCGATCATGATAGATTTGCAGGGGTAATAGAAAGAGAAAAGCCTGATGTAATCGTTCTGGGCTACGACCAAAATCTTCCTGACAAAGAAACCAAAGAATTGGTAGCGAAAATGGGCATAAAAGTTATAAGATTGAAAAAATTTAGCGTGTAACTTCCTGCTTCCTCACAAAATCATAAAGCTCCTTCGCCTTGCCCTTTTCGAAATGGATCCTTATCGGCTTTATCATTTTGTCGATGTAAACGGCAGCGGCATTTTTAAGGTCAGCAGGATGCAAATCTCCTTTTGCAAACGCCTGCTCTAATTCGTTGTAAGAGGAAAAAACAGCATCGCCGCCGAACTTTGCAGGGCGCTCTATCTTCATTTTGTCAAATTTCCTGAAAACAAGATATTTGCAGTATTCCAGGACCGGATTATTGTGTATTTCTTTCGCCGGGCAAAAAGCATTGTTTAATTTCTTTTTGATTTCATCGGCGCTGTCGTGGACAAAAACAGCTGTGGACGGCTTGCTCTTGCTCATTTTTGAGCTTATCTCAGCGTCCTTCTTTTTGTCATCCTCAAAGCCTTCGGGCTGCTTTATTCCTTCCAGACCCATCAGCATGTGGTGGGAAACAATCACAGGCGACCACCAGCCAAGCTTAGGTCCTACTTCGCGCGCAAGCATGTTCGCCCTGCGCTGGTCAAGCCCAAGCTGGCATATATCTGCCTCTAGTTCAAATATGTCCGCGGTCTGCATCATCGGGTAGAAGTATTGCGCTACTTCTTTCATTTCCCCTTCCTTCCTGCCCATTATTGTCAGCGCACGCGTGGCCCTCTGCACTGTCGTGTGCTTCGCAATCAGTATTACTTTTTTCCAGTATTCCGTCCTGCTCGCTATGTCCGAAGCCCAGACATATTCAGCGTTTTTCACGCCCGCGGCTTTCCACACTTCTATGAAATACTTGCCGACGGTTTGTATTTTTTCCAGGTCGCCGCCCATCTTGTTGTTGACCCATGCGTGCCAGTCGGCAATGAATAGTTTGAATCTAACGCCTGCCTTGTGCATGTCCTCAAGAAGCAGCGGCCTGAATACTCCGAACGCTATATGGGCCTCGCCTGAAGGTTCGAATCCGTCATAAGCTATTGGATGCTTTTTTTGTTCAAGAAGCGATTTTAGCTCCTCCTTGGTTACTATTTCCTCGCCGACGCTTTCGATGTATCTAAGCCTTTGTTCGGTAGTCATTATAGCACCTTTTTAAATTATGATTTAAGTGTATAAATAAAACTGTGATACACATGAAAATCAAACTTCTTGGCAGCGGCGACGAAGTCGGAAAAAGCTGCCTTATTGTTTCCGACAAAAGCAAAGGCGTAGTGCTTGACTGCGGCGTGAAGCTGCAGCCGGAGCCGCCGACGTACCCGCGCGTCGCCGGCGAAGACATTAATGCCTTGATTTTAAGCCACGCGCACCTTGACCATAGCGGCGCGGTGCCCACGCTTTACCGGAAAAATAAGATCCCTGCTTTCATGAACGACGTGACTTTCGAGCTGGCCCTGCTGCTGATAAAGGACAGCATGAAAGTAGGGCAAAAACAAGGGTACGGAGTCCCTTATTCAAAGAACGACTTGAAGCGGTTTGTGAAAAGCGCGAAAATTGTCAATTACCACGAAAAATTCTCGGCCGGAAACTTCCGCTGCTCCCTGTATCCGTCAGGGCATATCCCTGGTTCTTCTTCTGTGATGCTTCAGGGAAGCAAGAAAGTATTTTACACGTCGGATATCCAGACGCTGGAAAGCCATCTTCTCAACCCGTGCAAGCTCCCTGACAAGGTCGATACTCTCGTTATAGAAAGCACTTACAGCTACAAGAGCCATCCTCCGCGCGAAATCGAGGAGAAAAAACTCGTCGCTGCCGTTGAGGAGGCTTTGGCCCGGGAAGAAGCCGCCCTGATACCTGTTTTTGCCGTCGGCAGGGCGCAGGAGATATTGCTCATTCTTTCTGATTACGCAGGCAAAATATCCTTGGACGGCATGGCGAAAGGCGCTTCAGAAATCATAATGTCTTATCCGCGGTACCTCAAAGAGCCTGAAAAATTGCGCAAGGTTTTGAAAAAGGTTAATTTCGTTCGCAGCCAGAAAGACAGGGAAGATGCGCTGAAAAGAAATCCGATAATTATCTCGTCTGCCGGGATGCTCGGCGGCGGCCCTGCAATCAGTTATTTGAGGAGCATCAGGAAAAGGCCGGAATCCAAGGTGCTTTTCTGCGGCTTCCTTGTGGAGGAATCGCCAGGAAGGAATTTAATAGAAACAAAGATATTCAAGACAGCCGAGGAGCAGTTTGACGTTCACTGCGATGTGCAGAGGTTCGAGATGAGCGCCCATGCCGACAGAAGCGGGCTGTTCAAAATCATTGAGAAAACAAGGCCGGAAACGGTTGTCTGCGTGCACGGCGAGCACTGCAGGGATTTTGCCAAGGAAATTTCTTCCAGATTTTCAATAAACGCCTTTGCTCCGAAAGACGGGGAAGAAATAAGGGTGTAAATTCCGTTTCCTTGTTCTTCTTTTAAAGATAATCAAAACTAGCATTTATTATGATAGAAATCCCAGGCGATTACGGCGAGGGCGGCGGCCAGATAATCAGAACAGCAATAGCGTTATCCGCTGTAACAGGAAAGCCGTGCAGAATCAGCAGCATAAGAGCGAAGCGGGCGAAGCCGGGTCTGCAGACGCAGCATCTTGAAGGTGTAAAAGCACTGGCAAAATTATGCGGTGCGGATGTCAAAGGCGCGCATCTCGGTTCTACTGAACTGGCTTTCAGCCCGCAGAAAATAAAGGGCGGCAACATTTCCATAAGCATTCCTACAGCCGGAAGCACCGGGCTTGTTCTGCAGGGTTTGATGATAGCCGCAATCCATGCTGACAAAGCCGTTAATATTTCAATCAGCGGGGGCGCGACAAACGGCAAGTGGGCAATGCCGCTGAACTACGCAAAGCAAGTCCTGCTGCCGCTGCTTGGAAAAATGGGCTATAAAGCTGAGATTGATGTGGAGCGCTACGGATATTATCCGAAAGGCGGTGCGGTTGTCTCTGTAGTTATTGAACCGTGTAAGCTTTCGCCGCTGGTGTTGCTGGAAAGGGGGGAAATTGTTTCTGTTAATGGCGTATCCCACGCCTCCAAAGAACTGACGAAAAACAACGTGGCGGAACGCCAGCAGAAAGCTGCGCGTGATGTGATTTTCAAGGAACTGAAAATTACAGCCGACGTCAGGTCGCGGTATAATGACACGGCATGCCCAGGCTCTGCCATCGATCTGTGGGCAAAATGTGAAAACTCTGTTTTGGGCTCCGATGGATTAGGCGAGCGCGGAAAGCGCGCCGAGGATGTTGGCAAGGAAGCTGCTGAAAAATTGGTGCAGCAGCTGCGGAGCGGCGCTGCTGTGGATGAGCATGCCGAGGACCAGCTGATACCTTACATGGCTCTGGCGGCAGAAAGCGGCACAAGCAGCATCAAGGTGCCTGTGCTGACTGAACACACGCAGACAAACATCTGGGTCGTCGAGAAATTTCTGGACGTGAAGTTTGAAATGGAAGGAAGCGTGCTTCATTGCAAGAAATTGTAAAGATGAAGCCATGCGCCAGATTACTTTTTGAATTTCTAATAATATTTTCTTTTCCGTAGAGGCTTTTCTTTTCAAAAGAAAGGGCTCTTAGAACATGAACCTCTTCTGCTTCTTCTTGGACATTTTTATGGTAAGCATATTCTTGTCAAGAAACGCGTCAAGCTTTTTGTGGTCTATTGTTTCCGGCAGCGTTATGCGCATTATTACCTCGTCGTTGTTCTCTTCCACGTCCACGGGCAGGTCAATAAAATGCCTGAAGTCCTTTTCCCAGTAGAATATATACTCGTTTTTTTTCCTTGGCATCCAGACACCTGATTTCTCTGTTCAAAGTGTATCATATTTGAACTTATACTTAAAATAATTTTTGCTTTCCTCCTTCTTGGTAAACTTTATATTTCAGACTGTTTGGAATCATGTTTCACTTTGCTGCTCTATACGGCTGCGGTGGAATATAATTCCATTTCCCTTCCTATTAAGTCATGGGCATTTATCGCGTGATAATGTCCGTTCTCCACGATAATAAGGTTGCCCTTTGCCGCTACGACCGTGCCGGATATTTCTTTTCCGCTGCCGACTGCGAATTTCTTCGGGTGGCTGGGAACCCTGTCAAGGCGGTAATGTTTCCTGAAGTCGTGTATTTCGGGGTATATCATGTGCTGCGCAAAATCAGTTTTTTTAAGCCTGCTTATGGCGTTGAACAAGGCAACAGCCGCGTTGTTGGGGTTGCCGAAAATCAGTTCGTGCTTTTTGTCGCCCCATACCCTGTCGACGACGCCGATGGATTTCATTATTTCGTGTTCCAGTTTTCTTGCAATGAAACCGTCCTTGACAACGCCCACCTTGGCGGCCATGTCCGCTCCCTGCTCCACCAGCCTTTCAAGAACGCGGAACTCCATGCTTATGCCTACCTTGACCAGGGAATCAAAAGCGGCAAGGTACACAAAATACCTCTCTTCCTTGCAGTCCTCCCTTCTTTTCAGGTTGATGCACTGCGACCCGTCGCACTGGACGCAGAGAAAGAAGTCGTCGCGCAGCCTGCATTCGTTGCAGTAATATCCCTTTTCGATTACGGCGCTGTTGGGGCACTTCACGTGCTTTCCCTTGGCAAAATGGCCTATGCATTTCTTCTCGCCTATCTTCAAAGAAATTCTAGAATCAAATAACCGCAGCCTTTCAAACCCGTTGCCGTTGTTGAATACCAGGAACGGCTCCCAGTTCTCCCATTTGTATTTTACTGCCTGCATCCAATCGCCTGTACTTCTTCAGCGCCTTTTCGAGGTTGCTGTCAATCCATAAGTTTCTCTTTAGCGCTTCAAATAAGCTTTTCGCTTTTGCTTCGTATGCTTTATTCCTTGTCAGCTGGTGCAGCATCTCGGCTGCCGTGCTGTCCACGGCGTAAAAGGCAACCCACGGCGCGCTCAGGCTTAGGTAATCAGCGAAGCTTTCAGGCTTCCTGCCGGCTGTTTTTGCGTACATGTAGTACAGGTAATCGTCCTTCAGCAGCTTTGCCGTTTCCCTGAATGCCATGACATCCTCGATGAGCTGCGGCAGCCCCATCGGCCTTATGAATATCCTGTTCAGGCTTTCGGTGAACATGGAGCGCAGCGCCTTCCTGTCATGCTCCGCGAGGAATGCGTTCATCCTGCTTACTGATAATGTCGCCCTGCTTTCCTCAATTATCAGCGCGTCTATTTCTGCTATCCTGAATTCTATTGTGTCAAGAGGGATCTTGTTCGGGAATTTCTTTATGCTTTCATCAAATAAAGAAGAAGCGAATGCCTCGTTTTTATTCCGCCTGACTTTTTTCACGATTCGCATAATTTATTATTGCCGGTTACTTAATATCTTTCCACTGCTTGATTGCCCGCTCGTAGCCGTCCGTCGTGCTCACGTCTATGCTGGTCCCGTCGTGGACAAAGCCGCACAGGTGGCCTTCTTTTGCCAGCCTGTCGAAAAGGTCTTCTATCATGAATTTTCCTTTCTGGACGTATTTGATTATGTCCGGCTCGAAAATATGGAATCCCGTGCTTATCAGGTTCGAAGGCGCCTCGCTTTTTCTCGGCTTCTCGACGAATTCAAGTATCTGGTTGCCCCTCATTTTCACGACGCCGAAGGAGCTTATGTCGTCGCTCGTTCTGAGGAGCAGCGTTGCGGCGCTTCCCTGCTTTTTGTGAAAATCAAGCACTGACTGTATGTCCGGGTCCATAAGCGTGTCCACGTTAAGCATGCCGAACGTGTCGGTTATGTGCTCCTCTGCGAGCTTCAGGGCGCCTGCCGTCCCCAGGGGCTTCTGCTCCACTATGTAATTTATGTTCACGCCGAATTTTGACCCGTCGCCGAAATAGTCCACGATTTTTTCGTACATGTAGCCTACGGCAATTATGAGGTTCCTCACTCCGTTTTTCTTCAGCATGCTTATCTGGTGCTCTAGAATGGGTTTTCCATGTATCGGTATGAGCGGCTTCGGAATTTCATAGGTGATCGGCCTCAGCTTTACACCTTCGCCGCCTGCCATTATAAGCACGGTATCCAGCTGCGGTATGTCCATGGATTTCAGGACCAGCTGCTCGATTGCGTGCGACCTGTTTCTTACGTCCTTGCCGTTGACGAGCCTGTCGACTTTCCTCAGAACAGAAGAATCAAGGGTTATCGTTATTCTTTCCTTTTTATCCCTTTTCATAGTATGAAAAAGTATGAAAAGTATTTAAGGATAGGTAAATTATGTGAAAAAGTATGATAATTTCCTTGCTGTGTCGGAGACGATAAAATGATTTCAAAAGCCAAGGCGCCTGTGCGCATATCCTTCGGTACCTGCGGCGATACCGATTACTATATAGACCTCATAAAATGGGGCAATGGCATCAACGCAACCGTAGACCTGTATTCTTACTGCGAGGTTCATAAAAGGGACGACAAAAAAATTGTCTTGCGGTCGCTGGAAACAGGGCAGGTCATTGCCTTTGATTCCGTGGAAGATATAGAGCCGGGCGGCAGGGAACTGAACCTGATGAAGGCTGTTGTGAAGCATTACAAAAACGGCGGGGTTGAAGTGATAACCCACACCGATGCCCCTCTGGAAAGCGGGCTTGGAGGGAGTGCTGCGCACGCCGTTGCGATGATAAGGGCATTTGACCAGCTCAACGGCATAAAAAGAACCCCCGAAGAAGTTGCAAAGCTTGCGTACGATATTGAAAGGAATGTCGTCGGGATTGAAGGCGGGTACCAGGACCAGTGGTCATCCTCTTACGGCGGCATGAATTACATGGAATTCACTGCAGAAGGGGTAAAGATAACCCCGCTGAAGCTCAACGGATCTGAGCTGAATTTTCTTGAGAAAAATACTATCCTTGTTTTCGTTCCCAGGGAAGGCGAGGGAAAAGCGGTGCATTTTGAGCAGAGAAAGAAGGGACAGGAAAGCGTTCCTCTCCTGATGATGAAAAGAGAAAACGTGCTGAGGCTGAAAGATGCGCTGGAAAGGAGGAAATTCGGCGAGATCGGAAGCATTCTGCATTTTGACTGGAAAATAAAAAAACAGCTTGCGCCGGGCATATCAAACAAGCGCATAGACGAGATTTATGATGCCGCTATAGGTGCCGGCGCGCTGGGCGGCAGGTTCATAGGAGCGGGTGCCGGAGGCTCTGCTATTTTCTTTTGCCCGGATAAAAGGGAGGAAGTCTTAAGGGCTCTGGAGAAGGCCGGCACGAAAGAAATCAGGTACGGCTTCGAGAGGCATCACGCCCAGAAGGATTATAAAGAGCCGATAAATGAAAGGATTGCGGAACATGCCTCGCTGATGGAAAAGATCCTGCAGGACGGGGAAATAACGGAAAAGGCGCACCAGATAACAAACAAGATAGTAGAATGCTACAAGAACGACGGCAAGGTCGTCGTCTTCGGGAACGGCGGCTCCGCGGCCGACGCGCAGCATATTGTTGCGGAGCTCGTGAACAAGTTCAAGATTGACAGGCCGATGCTGAATGCGATCGCGCTTACTGTGAACACGTCAATACTCACGTCAATAGCCAACGATTCCACGTACGACGAGGTGTTTTCCCGCCAGATAGAGTTCCTCGTTGATTCCCGGGATGTTGTCATAGGGATAAGCACAAGCGGAAAGGCGGTAAACGTCATGAAAGCGCTGAAAAAAGCGAAGGAAAGGGGAGCTGTGGTTGTTTATTTCACCGGCAAGGACGGCGGCATGATAAGCAATATGTGCGAAAAAGACGGCACCATAGACATTTCGCTGAAAGTTCCCCACACAAAAACGGAAAGGATACAGGAAGGCCACATGATTTTCGGTCATATAATATGCGAGCTCGTTGAAAGCGAGCTTTACGGCTGAAGGGTGATTTCATGATTGCGACTTTTCTTGACAGGGATGGCGTTATAAACAAGGAAACAACTCTGGGGCCCGATAAAAAAATAACTGTTTTCAGTAACGCCGCCGAAGCTGTAAAGATGCTCAACAAAATAGGCAAGGTCATTGTCGTCACCAACCAGCCCTGGATAGCCAGGGGGATGCTGACCGAGGAAGAGCTTGAAGGCGTCCACAGAGAAATGGTGGAAAAATTGGCTGCCAGCGGCGCGAAAATTGACAGCGTTTATTACTGCCCGCATCACCCGGAAATCCATCATAAGGATGTTCCTGACTGGGCAAGGAAATACCGTGTTGACTGCAGTTGCAGGAAGCCGAAAACAGGCATGCTGGAACAGGCTGCACTGGACTTCAAACTGGACCTCAAAAAATGCTTTCTTGTCGGCGACAGAACCGTTGACATACTGGCTGGAAGAAACGCCGGGTGCACGACAATTCTTGTCAGGACGGGAGAAGCCGGCATGGATGGGAAATATGAAGCCAGTCCTGACTATGTATGCGAAGACATCTACGATGCCGCGCTGATTATATCAGGAATAATGAAGGGTGAAAAATAATGCAATGCGTTATTCTGGCAGGAGGCCGCGGCGAGCGCTTGAGGCCCTTGACGGATTCACTGCCGAAGCCGATGCTGCCTTTTGGCGGCAAGCCCCTGCTGGAATATCATTTGTCTTTGCTGAAAAGGCACGGGATAACTGACGTTGTCATATGCGGCCATTATCTTTTTGACTCGATAAAAAACCATTTCGGCAACGGCGGCGCTTTCGGCGTGAAGATAAGCTATGTTCATGAAGAAAAGCCTCTGGGAACCGGCGGCGCGGTGAAAAATGCCGCCGGCGAAATAAAGGAAGATTTCATCCTTCTCAGCGGCGATGTTGCCACAAACCTTGACATAACCGCCTTGGCAGGATTTCATAAGGAGAAAAACGCTCTGGCTACGCTTGTCTTGAGGAAAACCGACCATCCGGAAGACAGTGACACAGTGCAGATTGACGGGCAGAGCAGAGTCACCAATTTCTTTTTCAAGGATGAAAAAATCAAGAAGGGAAATTTAGGCAACACGGGGCTTTTTGCTTTCAAAAAAAGCATTCTGGACCGCATACCCGAAACCCCTTGCAACATGGAGAAAGATGTGGTAGCCGGCCTTATTCATGATTTTCCTGTTTACGGCTATGTGAGCGGCGATTACATAAAGGATATGGGAACTTTTGAAAGATATGAAAAAGTAAGGAAAGATATTGAAAGCGGTGCTTTAACATGGGAATAATTGTGGTTAATTTTAAGGCTTACAGGGAGTCCGTGGGCAGGAATGCAGTGGAACTGGCGAAGAAGATTTGTTCCAGAAGATTTGACGGCGTTCATATCTCAGCTGCCGTCCAGCCCTCGGACATAAGCGGCGTGAGCATGATAATGCCAGTGCTTGCGCAGCATGTCGATGCCGCGGATTTCGGCGCGTTCACAGGTCATTTCATCCCGGAAGCGGCGAAAGAAAGCGGCGCCGAAGGTGTCGTGATAAACCATTCTGAAATGCCGCTGGACTTGAAGACTATAGAAAAAACCATTGCACGGTCAAAATCCTGCGGCCTGAAAACGCTCGTGTGCGCCGCCACGCCTGAGATGGTCAGTGCTGTTTCGTTTTTTAATCCGGATATAATTTCCATAGAGCCGCCCGCGCTTATCGGGACGGGGAAGGCCTCGTCGCAGTTCATGCCCGGGATAATTTCCGGTGCCGTGAAGGGAAGCAGGGGCATACCGCTCATTTGCGGCGCGGGAATAGCAGCAGCCGATGACGTCAGAAAAGCCGTGGAGCTTGGATGCGCAGGCATCATGCTTTCAAGCGCTGTTGTCAAGTCGGAGAAGCCTGAAGAAAAAATAAAAGAGCTGGCGGAGGGCTTGTCTGGAAAGTGATTTTATGAAAATCGCAATAGGCTCCGACCACGCCGGCTTCGCCCTGAAAGAAGCCTTGAAAAAGCATCTTGTCAAAGAAGGGCATTCCGTTGAGGATTTCGGCTGCGGCAGCGAAGAGCCTGTTGATTACCCTGATGTATCAAAAAAAGTTTCTCAAGCAGTTGCCGAAGGGAAATATGATTTCGGCATACTTCTGTGCGGTACAGGGATCGGCACGTCCATAACAGCGAATAAGGTCGTGGGGATACGGGCCGCTTTGTGCTATGACAAATACACCGCCGAGATGAGCAGGGCTCATAACGATGCAAACATCCTGACAGTTGGAGGCAGGACGACTTCTTTCAGCAGAGCAGCGGAAATAGTTGACACGTTCCTGAAGACGAAATTTGAAGGCGGCAGGCACGAAAGGCGCGTAAAAAAGATAAGAGAGATTGAAAAAAATGGTTAAGGTCGGCGCATCAATACTTGACGCGGATTTCTCCATCCTCGGGGAGGAAATAAGGAGATTGGAGAAAGCCGGGATTGATTTCATATCGTTTGACATAATGGACGGCCGTTTCGTCCCGAATCTGACTTTCGGTCCTGACCTGATTAAATCCCTCAGGGATAAAACGGGCCTGCCTTTTGAGGCGCATCTTATGGTGGAGAGCCCGGAAAAGTATATCGGCAGGCTTGTTGATGCAGGCGTTGACATCATAAATATTCACGCGGAAAGCCGCGGAAAAATAGAAGACGTGATAAAATCTATAAAGGCTGGAGACAAAAAAGCCGGCATTGCCATTAATCCGGGAACTCCTCCGGAATCAATAGGAAAATTTGTTGACGCAATAGACATGGTTCTCGTGATGGCAGTAGAGCCCGGGTTTTCCGGCCAGAAATTCATCGACATGTCCGGTAAAATAAAATACCTGAGGGGTCTGGAAAAGGGATTTGACATATGCGTTGACGGGGGAATAAATGAAACGACAGCAAAGCAGGCTGCAGGCGCCGGGGCGACCATGGTCGTTTCGTCTTCGTACATTTTCAGCCATAAGGACTATTCAGAAGCCGTGAGAAAGCTGAAGACAGCCAGATGATGCCCTGATGATATGCTCTAATAAAGACTATGATTGCAGATGATAGGTATGCGTGTGTTGGTGACAGGCGGAACTGGCTTCATTGGCAGCAACATAGCGGAAGCCTTGGCCGGGAAAGGTCATGAAGTGGTTGTTCTTGATAATTTCTCCCTTGGAAGGAACGAGAATGTAAGGGAAATAACCGGCAATGTAGAGGTTGTAAACGGCGATATAAGGGACTTTGAACTGCTGAAAAAAATAACAGCGGGATGTGATGCCATACTTAACCAGGCGGCGGCTTCCTCTTCGCCGATGTTCCGCTCTGACCTCCGCAGCGCCGTCGCCGTGAACGTTGACGGATTCGTGAATATACTTAATGCAGCCAGGATGAATGACGTAAAAAGATTGGTTTATGCTTCCAGCTCTTCCATATACGGCAACAGCGCCCCGCCGCTCCGCGAGGACATGCCTGTTGTCCCTGTTAATTTTTACGCCTCCACAAAGCTTCTCAACGAGCATCTTGCTGTCCTGTTCGGCGCAGAGTACGGAATAGAAACCGTGGGCTTCCGTTACATGTCCGTGTATGGAAAAAACGAGAAATCAAAAGGTATGTTTGCAAACCTCGTGACGCAGTTCCTGTGGGCGATGATGGAAGGAAAGCAGCCGGAAATCTACGGCGACGGCGAGCAGACCAGGGATTTCACCTATGTCAGGGACGTTGTCCGCGCTAACGTTTTAGCATTGGAGTCAAGAAAGCGCCTTCTCGGCGAAGTCTTTAATGTAGGCACGGGAAAAGCGCACTCCCTGAACGAGCTCGTCGCAATCATAAACAAAATCCTTGGCAAAAACATAAAGCCGAAATACGTTCCTGTGCCGGTGAAAAACTACATTGCAGTGCAGCAGGCTGACATAACGAAGATTTCAGCAGCCTTGGGCTACAGGCCTGAATACCCACTGGAATCAGGCATCAGGGACATGCTTCCGCATTATTCGTGATTCTTCCTGCACAGGAACGTGAAATGGCAGCAATAGCGTTTTGGTATCCATTCCAGAAAGAACCGCGTGTTGTATTTATGCGCCTTTTCTATAACGAAATATTTTCCTATGATGCTGCGCCATTCTTCTTCCGTAGCCAGACGCTCGTTTATCTGGCCTTGGGTATTTATGCCGAGTATTTTATGCACCAGATACCGGGAATTCGGGACATGAATCAGTATTTTCGCTCCTTTCTTGGCAACGCGCCTCATCTCTTTCAGCGCTTTGTTGATGTCAACGAAATGTTCCAGGCTGCCCATGCATGTTATGTAGTCAAAGTATCCGGAAGGAAACGGGATTTTTTCTGCCTCAGCTACCCTGAACTTTGATTTCCCTGAGATTTTCTCTGCCTTCTTTATCGCTTCCTTGCTTATGTCTACTCCGTACGTTTCCACGTATTTCTCCGCGGCAGCAAGCAGCGTTCCCTGCCCGCAGCCTACGTCAAGCAGTCTTGCGTTTTCTTTCTTCAGCCCGAGAATTTTAAGGGCCCGCCTGTTGAAATTGCTGCCGGATATATAACCGCCTTTTTCGTATATTCTGTCGTAGAACTTTCCTACTTTGTTTTTGCTTTTGGTTCTTATCCTTTCAATCATGCTATTTCCTCGTAAATTTTATGCAGCTTTTTTACAACAATCTTGGTGTCAAAATTCTCTTTTACATGCGCCGAGCCTTCCCTGCCCATTTTTTCCGCTTCCTTGGAGTTGTCAAGAAGGTAATCTATTTTTTCTTTCATTTCATCCCATTTCCCGTAATCAACCAGAAATCCGCTTTTGCCGTTTCTGACAACTTCAGGAATGCCCCCTACATTGGTGGCAACAATGGCGCATCCGCAGGATTCCGCTTCCGCTATCACCCTGGAAAATGCCTCGTACTTTGAAGGCAGCATCATGACCAAGGACCGCTGGTACCACTCGATGAGCCTTCCCAGCGGCAGGTTTTTCAGGAATTTCACGTTCCTGTTCCTGCTTAATTGCTCTATTTTAGGCAGCAGCGCATGCTGGTAAGGATTCCCTATGAAAACGAATTTTACATCGTCCCTTTCCTTGAGCAGCTGCCCTGCTATGTCCATTGCTGTATGGGCTCCTTTCTCAAAGAGCAGGTTGCTGACAAAAAGGACTGTCTTTTCCCTTTTTTTATTTGTTTTCTTTGGCCTGAACCTTCTCGTGTCAACTATGTTCGGCAGTATGTCCATGTTGTCCTCGCGCCCGCCTATTCTCATCAGCATCCTTTTTTCGTATTCCGTGTGGGGCAGAACCCTGCCGGAAAATCTCAGCAGCGGCAGTCCCTGGGTTATGTGATAGGCGGAGAACATCAGCCATCTTTTTCTGCCGTAAACCGGCGGATGGTAGTAAGGCCCGAAAACATGCGGCGTCTTTCTGAGCTTGGCCGCGATAAGCCCTGCTGTCGCAGGGAAATATCCGTAGTGGTGCGAGTGGATGACGTCAAATTTTTCCCTGGCAACGGCCTTGATCATCTCCGCTGAAACGTAGTAGCTTTCCGTGATCTGCGTCTTTTTCGGCCTTGTTATTTCTATGCCGTCTATTTCCTCCTTTTCCTTGAGGCCGTGCATAAGCGGGGTGAATATCTTTACTTCATGCCCTTTCTTTGCAAGGTTTTCAGCAAGCTCCTTTGAGTAAAGCGCAGCCCCCATAAGTGCCGGATAGTATGCGGGTGTAACGAATGCGATCTTCATGCTCAGCCACCGGAACGCTTAAAAATACTCTTCAAGCCTGCCATAATTCCCAGGAAATATGCGATTTCACGAACGAAAACAATCAAAATCATATGCGGATAAAATACGAATTCTTTCGTTTTAACTATGTAAAGTAATGGCTTCGATAAAAAATAGAAAGCTGTAGTTGTTATCGTTGTTGTGATAAACCATGAATCTCCTTTTAGCAAATAAATAACCGATATTAGAAATAAAATTGTATAGAGAAATGTCAAAACATCGTACGCAGATATCATGTCCTTGTGCATCTTTATGAGCTCTATCTTCGCTTTTCCGTTCCTGTATATCTGCGTGAAGATGTCCTTGAGCGAGTTTCTTCTCTTGTGGTAAACGTAAAGAGCAGGGTCAAATTTCATCCTGAAGCCTTTTTTGAAGAGCCGGTGATGGAATTCCGGCTCCTGCAGTCCTGTTAGTGAGGGGTTAAAGCTTTCCTTTTCAAAAACCTTTTTCCTGTACGCGATGTTGGCAGCCCTCAGCCTGTTTTTAGCCTTCTCGCCGTAGACGGCTGTTTTCATTATCCTTGCCTTGTCTATCTGGTAAGCGGCTTTCTGGAAGAACGAGGAGTTGTCGGGAAGTATGTCCTCGCCGCTTACGACGTCGATGTCCTCTTCAAACTCTTTTTCTATTTTTTCCAGCCAGTTCTCAGGCACTACGCAGTCGTCGTCTGTAAACGCCGCGATATCGCCTCTGGCTGATGATGCGCCGGCATCGTAGGCTCCCCCTATGGTTCCGTTTGTATCAAAAACCGCGCGGGCTCCGTATTTTCCGGCAAGTTTTATGTTATTGTCTGATTTGCTGTCAAATACGACTATAATCTCCTTCGGCTTCCTGGTCTGCCTGCTCAGGCTTCTTAGGCAGTCTTCAAGGTCTGGGCTGCCTTTTGTAGGCACAACTACAGAAATCATTTGCTCACCCTTTATTCAGGAGGTTTTTGATTGATATCCTTATCGCTTCCTTTGAATTGTGCCTTGGTTTCCATCCCAGCTTCCTTATTTTTCTCGTGTCCAGGAGAAAACGCGGCACGTCGCCGGGCCATCCCCTGTCCCCGCCCGTGTACCTGAACTTTACATTTTTCAGCCCCATTTCTTCTGTCACAATTGAAGCTATTTCATTGACTGTCAAAAAATCTTCCGGCCCGACGTTGTATATATTTAATTCGACTTTGGACTTGTTCAGTGCGGTGATGATGCCTTCAATGCAGTCGTCTGCAAGAAGGTATGATTTGCTTTGCCTGCCGTTGCCGAGTATCTCGAGCTCTCCTTGATTCTGTTTCAGTTTTTCAATGAAATCCGTGAGAACTGTTTTTCCCTTCTTCCTGCTCTTGCCGCTTATGATATTTGCAAGCCTGAGAATCCATCCCTGCACGCCAAACATGCTGGAATAAGCGCCTATCATGGCTTCGCATGCCGCTTTGCTTGCGGCGTATAGGGATATAGGCCTTAACGGGTAATCCTCAGGCGTGGGTATCTTCCCGGCTTCGCCGTAAACGGATGAGGAAGACGTGAACACGATTTTCTTTACCCCGTTAACGCGCATGGCTTCCAGGACATTATAAGTTGCTATTGTGTTGAGGCGCAGGTCCTCGTCGGTGGGGTCGCCTTCCTTGTATTTTATGTCTGAGTTTGCCGCGAGATGAAAAACAATGTCGATGTTCTTGCACGCGTCCCCTATCTGCTTCCTGTTGAGAAGGTCCGCCCGTATGAACCTGAATTTGCCGTTTTTAAGAAGTTCCTTCAGATGCTCCTGCTTGCCGCTGCTCAGGTTGTCAAAAACCGCGACTTCGTATCCGTCTTTAACCAGCCTTCCAGCCAGATCAGAACCTATGCAGCCCGCACCGCCGGTCACTAACGCGCGCATAATTACCTTTAGATTCAATAATCGGATACCTTTAAAAAACGTCCGTTTTGAGAATAAATATGAGCCGCTTATTTGTCACAAACAGGCCCAATTATTGCCATAAAAAATTTGCCGAATCGGTGGGCTGCAGTTTTTATCACGTGAAGCACTTTATGCCCGAGAATATACCATTGCTGTCGCTGCCAGTAAACGGCATGCTGAATTCCTTTTTTCTGGGAAACGCCGAAGTTTTTTTTGCGGAAAGCGTGATGGACTACTACCCGGTTTACTACAAGCATACTGGAGGCAAGAAAATCATCCTGATAGCCGAGGACACTTTGTTCAAGCTTGGTTCAATGAACGGAATAAGGAAAAACTACATAATAAAACTGTTCAGGTCGGCTGACGGCTTCATGGCTGTTTCAGACTTGTGCAAAGACATGATTCTCGGTTATGCAGAAAAGCCCGTGAGAGTGGCTTACCCGTTTCCGCACAAGGAATTCTTCCATGTCCGCTCGGATATAAAGAGCAGGAAAATACTGTTCATAGGGCGCAATGACAAAACAAAGGGGTTCCCGGAGCTTGTTGATGCCGTGAAGATTTTAAGGAAAAGCGACCCCGGATGGGAGCTGTTCTTGATCGGGGAATGCAGCAGGGCGGTGAAGAAGGAAGACGGCATACATCCCTTGGGATTTGTCAGGAACATCGAACCTTACATGAAATCGTGCGCGTATTACGTGCATCCGGCGCGTTTTGACCCGTGCCCTGCAACCGTTTTTGAAGCCATGAACGCCGGCATGATAACTGTAATATCGGATAACATCGGCCAGACCAGGATTTTCAGGGAAAACGGCCTGGGCGGCCTTGTACTGGACGACAACGCACCGGAAGCAATCGCGAAAAAACTGGATGAGCTTTCAGGGAAAGGCAACGTAAAACTGTCCCTTAAGTTAAGGAACCTTAGCAAGGAATACAGGGAAGATAGAATGATTAAAATATTCAAAAGGGAGTTTGAATCCCTTCTGGAAGAGGTGTGAATCCTGTGACAACCCACGTTACGTACAGGCCTCATTATTGCGACAAAAGGTACGGGGAATACGTAGCCGACAGGATATACCACATGAGGCTTTTCAATATACCCAGAAACATCCCGGCCGTTTCAAACATAGTCATAGGCAGGATAAACTCATTCCTGCTGCCAAAGGATTCCGTATATCTGTGCAACGGGGCGTTTGAGCTGTACCCGGTTTACTACAGGAAGCCTGGAGCGAAGGTCGTGACGATGATGAAGGAGCTCACTTTCTGGGCTTTTGATTCGATGCCAAGGTACAAGCAGGACTTTTTGAAAAAACTCTTCTCCGTCAACACTGGAATCATAACAGACACCGAAATGATGAAGGCGCTGATAGAAAGGCACATAGACGTCCGCATAGAAGTGGTGAATCCTTTCTGCGCGCAGCCGTTTCTTGAAAACAAGCCGGACCTTGAGGCGAAAAGGATTGCTTTCATAGGCTCTTTTGAATCTCCCAACAAAGGCTACAGTGAACTTCTGGATGCGTTCAAGCTGCTGAGGAAAGGCGATAAAGAATGGGAGCTCTACATGATAGGAAAGCGCGGGACAGACTTTGTAAAGGAAAGTGTGGACGGGCTTCATGTGACAAACTTTGTGCCGTCGTTAAGGCCGTACCTGTCCAGATGCTCCATATACGTCCATCCGGCGCGTTTTGAGCCTTTCGGCATCAGCGTTTTGGAGGCCATGAGCGCCGGAGTCATCCCTGTTGTAACAAAGGCTACAGGGACTTCCGAGGTTCTGGAAAAAAACGGCCTGAAAAACCTTGTCATTGAAAGCAACAAACCTGGAGAAATCGTGTCGAAAATAAATGAAATACACAATTACAGCAAAGCCAGGAAAAAAGGCATTTCGGCAAAATGCAAGAAAATAATAAAGTGTGCGTATCTGGAAAAGGAAGGCCTGAAGGATTTCAAGAAGAAGTTCGTCCGCATCATACAGTGAACCAAATATTCCGTTGTATTGCTATAAATTAGCTTTAGGATTTGAGATGAATTCGTCAAAGCTTTCCCGGACGTACTTCATCTTCTCTTCGTTTATTCCGGGGTACACGCCGATGAAAAAGGAGTCGGTGAAGACCTTGTCGGAATTGGCCAGGCTTCCTGATGTCCTGAACTTGATTTTTGAATACGCCGAATGCCTCATTATGTTCCCGGCAAGGATGTATCTTGCCTCTATCTTCTTTTTGAAAAGAAAATCCATCAGCTGCTCTCTGGTGAAGAGTTTTTTCGCTTTCTCAGTCATCGTCAGCGGGAATGCAAACCATGACGGCTTTGCGCGGTTGTTGACCGTTCTTGGAAGAATGAAATAATCTTCATATTTTTTGAAAAACCTAAGAAGCAGTCCGAAATTTTCCTGCCTGATTTTGTTGAACTCGCCCAGTTTTCCCATCTGGACTATTCCTTTGGCTGCCTCAATTTCGCTGGCGTTAAAATTATATCCTATAGCTTCGTAAGTGTACTGCTGTATATAGTCGCTTCTTATCAGTCCCTGGTTAGGTATGTAATCAACGCTGGAATATTGCCTTCCCCAGTTTTTCAGGGACAGCGCCCTGACGTAGAGTTCTTCGCTGTTCGTGATGAACATGCCGCCGCCCGCAGCCGAGATGTGATGGGAAGGGAAGAAAGAAAATGCCGCCGTATCGCCAAAAGTTCCCAGCATCCTGTTTCCGTAAAACGAGCCCAGCGCCTCGCAGCAGTCTTCCAGAAAAATCAGGTCGTGCTCTTCGACCAGATCCATTATCCTGTCCATGTCGGACATGTTGCCCAGAAGGTGCGGAATAATTATTGCCTTCGTTTTTTTAGTGACCGCGTTTTCCATCTGCTCGACATTTACATTGTATGTTCCTATGTCGCTGTCAGCAAGGACTATGTCCATTCCCTGCCTGATCGCCGGGTTTATTGTTGTAGGGAACGTCAGAGCCGGCGTGATTATCTCGCTTCCTTTTTCCAGCCCTAAGGATTCAAAAGCCAGGATCAGTGCAGACGATCCCGAATTGCAGAATATGGAATGCTTTGCATTAAAAAATTTCTCCATTATGTTTTCAAATTCTTTGGTCCGCCTGCCGTTAACCCACCATCCGTCAAGAACTGCGTTTATCATTTCAACCAGCTCTTTTTCGTCGTGCAGGGAGCCGCCGTAGCGAACAGGGGTAAGGCCGGGCTTGTTTGTTATTTCAAAATATTTCCTCGTTAAGTCGCCTATCTGCGACTTTATTTTTTCTGCTTCTGCATCGTTTTCTTTCTGTTCTTTCATTCTTATCGCCTTGCGGAATTATACCAATAATCTTACACCGAAACTTTTTTATAGAAAGCCTGCCTTGTCTTCCTGAAATCAACTTCCTTTCTGGCTTTCATGGAGTTTTCCTTGAGTTTTTTGTATAGCTTTTTGTCGTCAATTATTTTGACTATAGCGTCAGCCATGTCATGCTCATTTGGCTCTACAAGAATTCCGGAGCCGAACGACTTGACAACATCAGCATGCTGGCCGGTATTTGTTATCAGAATCGGGTTCCCGCACGCCATGTACTCAAAGGGCTTGATGGACAGTGTTTCCTTAAGGATAGGGTCGTCCCTGAACGGGACAACGGTCAGGTCAGATCCTTTCAGATATTCTATGGCTTTGTCGTGGTTTATGTAGCCTGTAATATGAATGTTTTTGTCGTTGCCGGCAAGCCCTCTTATGGATGCTTCTTGCGACCCTCCCCCTAAAAGCAGCAGCCTGGATTTTCTTTTTTTCTCGACTTTTTTGAATGCCTTTACGAGCATGTCAACGCCGCGCCAGGGGTCAAAAGACCCGAAGTAAGCGATTGTGAATTCTTTCCACATCCTTTTGGGCTTTATTTTTTCTATCGAAGCCAGGTCGGCGCCGTTCATGGCGAGAAATACGTTTTCATTATAGCGGGAATATTCTTTTTTGAGGTGCTCAGAGACGACAAAAACAGAATCGGCCGTTCTTACCGCCATTATTTCCAGGTATCGTGAAAACATCCAGTATAAGCCTATTAAGGGCGATTTTCTTTTCTGGTAAGTATGGTATAAAGCTGTCTGAGGGTCTACGCATACCACGTATACCTTTTTCCCGAACAGCTTCAGGAATGGCATCGTAAGCGCTGTAAAAAATGTCGGCGTCATGAAAATTATGAGGTCCTGCAAAAGCAAAAGCGGCAGTAAAAGAAATAGCGTGAAAGTGTAAACTAGGTGGTCGGCAGGGCCGACTTCTGTTATTTTCCTGCCTCTCAAAGGGAAGGGTATGATAATCTTCCTGACATGCGCGTCGCTGTAGGAAGTATAGGACTTTATGGACATCCTTTTCCCTTTCCTGAAAAGCATTACAGTTACCTTGCCTTCCAGCGGCCCGAGCCACTCGTTAACGTAATCCGATTCATGCACGCCAAATATTCTCTTTTTCATTTCAAACGCCCCGCACCTATGCGGTCATACATTTTTTCGTATTCTTTCATTATTTTTTTAATTTCAAACGCCCTTGACCGCTTCAGTGATTTTTGAGCCATCTTCTTTCTTGTCTTTTCATCTTCAAGAAGGAGAATTACCTTGCCTGCAATATCTTTGAAATCCTTGGGCCTTGCAAGCATTCCATTATCGCCTACAATCTCCCTTAAAACATCCATATCCGTTGTTATTACGGGCAGTCCTGATGACATTGCCTCTGCTATGACCATTCCAAAGGACTCCCGGAGGGTTGGGAAGCAGAATATGTCCGAAGAAGCGTAGGCTGACGAGAGGCTTTCCTCGCTCAGGCCGCCCGTGAAGACGACGTTTTTCTGCAGGCCCAGCTCCTTGACCAATTCAAGCCACCTGTTCATGGCATCGTATTCAAAGCTGCCCGGTCCTACGACAAGAAATTTGACTTCGGGGTGTTTTTTCCTGACGATGCTTGCCGCCCTGAGAAGGTATTCCACGCCTTTGTTGGGAATTAGTTTCCCTACAAAAATAACTTTCGGCGGGCCTTTTTTTTCTTCCTTTTTCGGGGAGAATTTTCTGTTATCGACAAAGTTGTATATTCTCTGTATTTTCCGCGGATCCATCCCGGTTCTTCTTATTATGTTTTTTCTCATCGTATCCGAAACTGTCGTGACAAAATCCGACCTTTTCATGACAAAGCTTTCAATGGCAAGTATTACCCCGTTGAACAGGTCCATTTCCTTTTCCGGGACATTCCATGCGGGGTTGTGGCATGTGTAGACCAGTTTGCTGCCTGAAGGAAGAAGGAATTTCGCCGTTGCTATGGGCAGCGCGGAAAACACGGTGTGTGCATGGACTATATCGCACCTGTTCTTGCTGTTTATTTTCCTTATCTCCCTGACCGCGCGGGCGCCGAAAACAAGTTCCGTCAGCCTGAGAAGGAAAACGTTGCCGAATTTTGGCACCTTGTACCTCAGGTAAACCGCCCCGTCAACGATTTCCTTTTCTTTGCTGCTGCTTTCCTTTCTGTCCAGAACATAAACATCGAACTTGTTTTTCGGCATGAACCTTGAAATCTCGTAAATTATGATTTCCGTGGCGCCGCCTCTTTTCGGCGGTATCGGGACTACTCCGGAGCCTATCATGACAACTGTTTTTTTCATCGCATCACGCTCTCGTACACTTCAATATATTTCTTTGCGACGTTTTTCCAGTCGTATTGAGCTGCTTTTTTCAGGTTGTTCTCCCTTATTCTGCCGGCCGTTTTCCTGCTTTCCAGCAATTCTATGCATGCCTTTGCCACGGCTTTGCTGTCCTTTGGTTTGACCAAGAAGCCGTTTTTCCTGTTCCCGATAATTTCCTTGTTGCCGGCAACGTCCGTTGTCACGACGGGCAGGCCGGATGCCATGGCTTCAATAAGGGTGATGCCGAATCCCTCATACAATGTCGGGAAAACAAACAAGTCCGACGACTTCAGCGCGCCTATTTTTGCTTCTTCAGGCAGAAACCCCAGAAATCTGGCGTTGTTTTCTATGCCGAGATTCCTGCATTTGTCCTCCAGATCCTTGTTCTGCCTGTAGCCTATGAAAACCGCCTTTGCTTCAGGGAATTTATCCAGTATTTCCGGCATCGCTTCAAGAAAATATTTCCACCCCTTCCGGCGCGTAGGCTGGCCGACAAAAAGGAGTATCTTGCCCTCTATATCCATCTTTTTGAAATAGTTTTTTCCGGCCTTCCTGTATTTTTCAAGGATTATTCCGTTTGGTACAACGGATATTTTGCCGGCATTTACGCCAAGCTTTATCAGTTCTGCCTTTTCCCATTCTGTCAGGGCAGTTATTTTGTCCGCCTGCAAAGGCAGATGTGCTAGCCAGTTTGCCGTGCGCCACGGGGATAAAAACGGGAAGCCTGCCTGTATATTTCCATTTATTCCCGCGGAAAACGGGTCCTCTGTGTCCATTACAATATAGGGGTCGTGGAAAATGCCGTGGACAGTGAAAACCGTCGGTATGTTTTTTATTTTTTTTCTTATAGTTGCGTAGCTCGATATAGGGGCCAGATGCCCGAGATGGTGCATGTGCACAAGGTCAAAATCCCTGCCGAGCATGTACAGGAGCGACGAGGGCAGGACGGGGCTGAACCGCCTGACTTTTATGCCCTCGATTGTCTCTTCTGAAAGGGCATCATGCTTCTTCATCACGGAAGATGATGATATAACAGTGACATCGTGTCCCTTTCTGACAAGCTCTCTTGCAAGCCCGTATTCCGGAGTGTTCAAGTTCCTTATGACGCCCCCGCCTGAGGTCATCAGAATTTTCATAGAAATAGTTTCAGGGCAAGACTTAAATCCTGTTTAAATGATGTTTTCTTTATGAATTTGTTCAGCACGCTTGTCAAGCCTTTGTGCCTCTGCAAGGCCAAGAAAATAGGAAAGCACTGCGGCCCTTACGTTAATGGAAGGGTTCTTGACGTGGGATCCGGCCGCTGCCTTATAGCAAAGGAGTTGCAGGAAAACTACAATGTCAGGATGACCTGCATTGATGTTGATGACCTGAACGAAACCAGCCTGCCGCTGATTGTTTACGACGGCAAAAAAATACCCTTCGGCGGCGGCAGGTTCGATACAGTCCTGCTTGTGTACGTCCTCCACCACTGCGAAGACCCTGTTGCCGTTCTCAAAGAATGCAGGCGTGTCTGCAAAAACGGCGGGAAAATAATAATCTTTGAGGATTTTGGTTTCATCTGGCTTACTTATTTTATGGACATTGTAGCAAACAGGCTCCATAACGTTGCAACGCCGCTTAACTTCAGGAGCAGGAAAGAATGGGAAAAAACGTTCAGAAGGCTCGGTTTCAGCCTGATTTATTCAGAAGACGGCGTGGAAAAACAGGTCTTCTATCCTTTTGTTGAGCATACGATGTTCGTGCTGAGGGTGAGGAAATGAAATTTAAAGTCCGGAACTATCTGCCGGAAAACAAATTTCTCATATTGCTGATTATAGTTCTTTCATTAACAGGACCTGCCCATTACGCCTTAAACTATTTCTTTCCTCCGGAAGGTACTGTCTTTGTCGGCTATACCGATGATGCTTACATGCTGACACTGATGAAATCTTGGGGAAATGATTTTAACGACCCGTGGAGCTTTGACGGAGGGAAAGTATGGCATAATCCTCTTATAGGCTCCACGTATTTGTTCCTGATTCTTGGCCTGATCCCCTGGCTGCTTAAAATAAACTTGTATGTAGCCTTCGTTTTCTTCAAATTTCTTTTTGCCCTCATCTATTACATTGTTGTTTACAACCTGATTTCCGTTTTTGTGAAAGACACGAATAGGAGGAATATTGCCTTTGTTTTGTTTGCCCTCTCAGCAGGCATCGGTGGAATAATTTATATCTTGGCAAGATTGATTTTCGGCCCGACAGAATATTTAGGTTTGATAGGCTATGCTTTTACCAGAGAGTTTGACGAACTCGGGGCAGTTGCGCATTCGCTGACCCATGTATTCAGGCTTTATTATGTTATTCCTGAGACGACAGCTTACCTTTCGCTGCTGTTTTTTATTAATAACAGAAAGCTGATTTCAGGCTTCTTTCTCGGGCTTACATTCCTTTTGTATCCCATGCATGCCGTCTCTATGGCGATTGTGCTGCTCTTGTACGTTGTAATAAAAAATGGTTTCCGGGTCAAAGAAACTTTGCAGCAGTTATGGCCGGTTTATGGCATGGCCGCGCCGTTTGGTTTTGCATGGATAATACCCAGCCTGCAGAGGCCTTACTATTACGAGGCAACGAAGCTGGCATATGAAAATGTCCCGACATTAAACATAGCAGTAAGCTTTTTCTTTTCCCTGATGCTGGCAGCTTACTATTTTTATAAAAACCGTCCGGGGATATTTCCAAACAAGTTTTCTATCGGAATTCTTGCTGGTCTTCTGGTTTTGTTCTCGGTTGAGAACATGTACAAATATGTTTTATTTGCAGAAACTGCAGGCAATCCTTTTTTCAAGAACTTCATATCAGGCTTGGGTATAAAATGGATTTTTGACGGCGCCTATAGTTACTCGTTTATCATAGAAATTTTGATGCTTGCAGCGGCGGTGGCCGTGGTATTTCAGCTGATAAAATCAAAACTGGGTTTTGAAGCGAAATTTTTCGCTTCCTGGGCCGTTTCGTTCGTAGTCTTGTCGGGACTGGCTCCGCAAAACTTTGGTTACATCCTGAATCCCCTTCGTTTCGGGCCTTATCTCTTGTTCCCGTTGTCTATGCTTGCTCTTTACGGGCTGCTGGAATTATCGAAGAACGTGAAAATAAACTTTTTCAGAAACCCTTTGATTGTCCTGCTGCTCATAATTTTGCTGTCGCTGCCATCCATAGCGGGGTACAATTTATGGCTCCAGAAATCTGCCAGAACATCTGATGCGTTTTATTCAATGGATGAGTATAATGCACTTCTTTTCCTCAAAAACCAGCCGGATGGCGTTGTGTTTAGCTCGACAAGATATGGGCCCTACATTCCTTACTACACCGGAAAGTACGGGTTCATTTTCTCCGGTAGAAGGAAGCCTGAAGGCCTGTTGTCCAATGTGAACCGGGATTCAGATAATTTCTATAATGTATCTACTTCCGTTCAGCAGCGTGAAGAAATTCTTGGTGCTTACAACATAACTTATGTCATTGTCGGTCCCAATGAAAAGGGCATTGAACTGCCATCAAGCTTGGTCAGAATCAGAAGCGGAGGAGCGGAGGTTTATGCCAGATATTGATGTTATTTCAGTCGTATTTTTTTCATGATGAATTGCAAATCATGTATGTCCTTGTAAGATACGTATTTTGAAGGCTCTCTTGTTCTGATGCAGAAAGGAAGCCCCCTGATGGCATCAAAAAGCCCCTTAAAATAAGAAGGCAGTGTTCTGTTCCTTGACGCCTTGCTGTAAAAAACCAGGGCCATGATAAAGGAGCCTAAAACAGCATCCAGCGGCTTGCCGTTCCTCCAGTAATGCCATATGGAGTTTCTTGTCATGTAGTAGGTCGTGAAAGGCGTTACTCTTGTAGTGTTCTTTTTGTGAAAAACTTTCCATTCAGGATAAAATAAAATCCTGAACCCCCTGTTAAGCAGCCTCGAAGATAAATCTGCTTCGTTGTTGTAGCCGAAAAATTCTTCGCAGAATCTCATCTGCTCCCTGTGCTTATTCCTGTAAGCGAAGCATGAGCCGTGAAAATCCCTGGTGTAGCCTTCTTTCAGTGCCAAGGATTTTATCAAAGGCTCTTCTATGTCGCCGGCTATGATTATTGTTGAAGGCGGCTCTTTCTCGAATTTTTCAGCGACCCTTTTTATATGGTCCTTGCCGACCAGAACATCCTGATCCAGGGCGGCAACGTAATCTATGTTTTCTGACACAGACGAAAACGCTTTATTGTATCCGGCAGCATATCCGTAGTTTTTATTCAGCTGGATGAAGCGCACAAACGGGAATTCCTTTTTTATCATTTCTTCGGTGCCGTCAGAGGAGGCATTGTCAACGACTATGACTTCGTCCGGCTTCAGCGACTGTTTTTTAACGCAATTAAGCAGCTCTCTTAAGTCATTCTTCGCGTTCCAGCTCAGGGTTATTGAAGCTATTCTCGGCTTTCTTTTGGGTTTTGCATGCATGCAATAAATAGGAAAAATAAGGTTTAAATGCTCTGAAAAAATCACGGGTTTCGTGCCATATAAACGACTCCGCCAGGCGAAATCTCGAACGAATCATGGTCGTTAGGAACGTAAACATTTACGCCTCTTTCTCTCGCTCGTTGACTATGGTAGGCAATTTCCGAGGTCGTCTTCCGCGCAGGATTATCCATATGAACAAGGGCGACGTGGGGTATTCCGGCAGAAATGCAGAAATCAACAAGTTCTTCTATTCCCTGGTGGGTTCTTGTTGATTCCCCGAAGTGGAATGCCTCGTATGCAAGGAATTTTACTCTCCCGCCGTATAGTTTCTTTGTTCCGTCTCTCAGACGGCCGTCTCCACCGATGCCGAAGGAGTAGTTTCCACAGTCGAAGAAATATGCAAGATTCGGGGCGCTGTGGTCCGTTTCAGCAGCTTCAATGTTCTTGAATCCTAGTTTTAGTGCCAGACGCCTAAAGGCTTCTTCATCCGTCGGTTTCAGGGGGATTCTTTCAACGTCCAGATATCCTTCTCCGTATTGCGGGAGAAAGTCGTAATCAGCTTGAACCCTGCTGCCTAGATTTTCTATTGCAGTTTGTTCCCCGGCTACAATTAATTTCCTTCTTTTTGCGGCGGGTCGCAATTCATTTATTATTGCAAGCTCTTCGCCGGAAACGCCTCCGGCATGGTCCCAGTGGGTATGCGTGAGAAGAATCGCATCAGGTCTTGTGAGGAATTTTTCACGGCCGTATAATTTGCAGAATGAATCCGGGACGTTCGCGCCGCAATCAACCTGTGCGGTAGTTTTTCCGTTGTCTATCATATACGAGGTGTTTCTCCTTCCCTCGTCATCGACAAACACGCCTGTGCCTAAAAGAGTCAGTCTGACTGTCATTTTCGTTGACTATCCTGAAAGGGGATTTAAAGATAATTCCTGTTGTTTTATCGTGGTTATCATAAGGCACCGCGTGAACAACTTCATCGTAACGTGATAAAGAAATGGGAAAACTGATAGTGGCTTTTGATGTCGACGGCAACTTGGTAAGATCCGTTGATGCGTATCAGGAAGTATTTTCCGAGGTAGCTGGAAATTACGGTGTTCCAAAAGAAAGGCATTATGGTCATCTTATCAGAACAACCGGAGACCCTATAGAAAAACAGTTTGGCGCCGTCATGGATTTGCCTTGTGAACATCCTCAGGTCCTTGAAGCTGTGGCAGGATGGAGAAGAATGGCGTATTCTCCGGATAAGATAGCTCCTCTTTATGGGGACGTATTGCCTTGTTTTGAAGCTCTGAAAACCGCCGGGTATCGGCTTTGTGCGACAAGCAGCATGAAACAAGACCATTTAGAAAGGACTGCCCGTGCGCACGGATTTGGTCAGTGGCTTAGTTTTTGGCTGGGGACAGACGACCGTTTAATCGATAAATCACACCACAAGCCGATGATTATAGGGCGTTTCGGTATTACACCAGCTGAATTTGAAGGCTGCTCGTATTTATCAGGCGACGGCAAGGTTGATATGAGGATAGCAAAGAGATGGGGCTCCAGAGGTGTTTTCACGGTTCGCCGGGGCTATGAAGGCAAGTCTTCCGAAGAAGTTCTTGGTCTTCTGGGAGAAGAAGGATACGAAGCGTTTGCCGTTGTTAAATCGCTGACAGAACTGCCTGATGTGATTTTTAGCGATTCATAACGATGAAGTCAGCATCGCCTTGTTTACCCTGTATATCCGGGCCCCGTTGTCGTAAATCTTTTCCAGGTACGGATAAGAATCGAAATTGATGTTTTCTCCGCTCCTTCGAAAAACGAAACCGACGTTGTTTTTTGATATGAATTCAGCCGCCCCCTGTGAGGTAGCTTTCCCTGAATAAATCTCGGCTATCACCTCCTTCTTCTCGGCCCTGCCAGGCCCGCCGCCCTGGTATTGGGATTCCGCGGGATGGTAAAGCGCGTAATGGCCTGACCACACTGGAAGGAAGTAATTAGTATCGTCAGAAGCCATGACGATGCCTTTTGGCTGCTTTTCCAGGAATATCATTGCGTCCTTGTCTGCCTTGTCAAAATAAGTCTGGCCTATTATCCTGTCCGCCATCTGGAACCGGTAGTTGTATGCAAGGAAAGACGTAACAGCTAAAATTCCAAGAAAGATAAAAATCGCGTTTCTGCTTATATTGTAAGATTTCGCCTTCGCGGCGAATGAGTCAAAATACAGGGCGGCGAGCATCGCAAGCGGTATGTGCAATATGTACCCCATCCTGTACTGCTGCCAGAAAGCGTATTTCGGGTTGAAAATCGACAGAGGGAAAAATGCCAGCGCGAACAACAGGGTAAATTTATGCCTTCTGTCCATGTTCGATTCAAGGACAAACCACGCGACGGCAAAAAGAGACAGGAGCATGATTTCCGTTACGTCCACGGCAAGCGTGGGGAGGTTTATTGAATTGAAAGGCGGCACTGAAAGCGATTTTAGTTCGGAAACCATCAGTATTGTTGAAAGGACGCCGGCAATTCCCGCTATCTTCCAGTGCTTTTTCAGCAGTTCAGTGTTCGCAAGGAAAATTATGAGCAGCAGGAAGAAATAGCTGCCTGCTATCCCTACCAGATGCGCCCTCCACCAGAGGCTGTTCTGGCTGTAAAGGGTGAAGTATTCCGGGTGGCTGAACCTTGCGTAGAGCCACGGTACGAGAAATGCTGACGCTATCAGGCACGGCTTCCACGCCTCGTCAAAGGATTTTTTCGCCTTTTCGCTTATCGAACCGTTCTTTCCTGAAATGCTGTAGAGGAGTAGGAGTCCGGCAAAAGCAAATCCGAAGAACGGGTAGAAAAAGAAAGTCGCGCCTAAAGCCAGTGCCGCTTCCGTTTTCCTGCCCTTGCTGAAAAGTAAAAGCGAAACCAGGCCTGTTATAAGGGGCAGGTAATAGTAGACGCGGGAGATGTTGCTCAGTATGGAAAATTCAAAGCTGAATCCCTCCGCAAATCTTTCGATGCCTGTAAAAATATAAACAGCGTACCCGAAAGTCATAAGGCCAAGGGGCAGCAGGAAAAATACAAACGCAAGCTCATGATTCCTAGGCATAAGGGCTTCCATTGTTTTGAACAGGACAGCAAGGAATATGATAAAGAGGACGAATTTTGCAATTATGTTCATGAGAAGTGCGTCTATTCCAAGGAGCATGCGCAAATAGCCTAAAGGTATGTAAGCGTAGGGCGATGCGAGTGCGCCATTGAAAAACACCTTCTCTCCCGGAGACCACGGGTTGTCAAAGCCGTATTCAGGCGAGCGCATAATGCCCATCACCAGTGCTTCATCACTGTCATAGGCCATGAACGTCTTGCCGGGCGGCGGGTAATTTATCAGAAGGAAGTAATGCAAAGGCTCTATGAGCGCGGCAACCAGGATTACGACAAGCCATTTCTTGTCAATGAAGCGTGTTTTCATCTGTATCCCCGCAAGCTAAAAGTAAAAGCTGACCTTGGAAAATTCAAAGCGTTTGAAGTGCATGTCTTCTATTACCTGCTTCGCCTCGCTCAGGTGAAAGCCGTGTGTTATTACGGGCAGCGGGTTTATTTTCTTTTCTTTTATGGCGTTGAGCGATTCGTCCCATTCGTTTGCAGACGTGAGCGAATTCCACGAACCTGTTATTGATATTTCCCTTCTCAGGATGCGGGAAAAGGCGCTCTGGTCGAGGATGAAATTTTTCATTGGGTTGCCTAAAAATACCACCTTGCCTCCTTTTGCCGCCGACAGGACGCTTTGCGTCTGCAGCTCGTCAGAGCCCGAGCACTCGAAAACCGTGTCCGCTCCCGAGCCGTCGGTGGCTTCGTTTATGGCCGTGGACGCCTCCGCATCTCTTGTATCGACCAGATGGTCCAGGCCTAATGTTTTTGCTATCTTGAATCTGTGGTCATTTCTGTCGACGCATATGATTTTTTTTGCGCCCAATGTCCTTGCCCATTGGGCAGTCATGATGCCTATCGGCCCGAGCCCCATTACGGCAACCGTCTCGCTGTTGCCCGTTATTCTGTGGGCATGCAGTGTTACTGCTGCAGGCTCCGTCATTACCGCTTCCTCAAAGGAGACTCCGCGCGGGATTTTCACGGCGTTTTCCGCGGGGCATTTTACAAACTCGGCGTATCCGCCGTCGCTTCTGGACCCTAAATAATCATACTTGTCGCACAGGTTATACTTGCCTTTAATGCATTGATGGCATTTCTTGCACGGTATTATGGGGTAAACCGCGACCCTGTCGTCTATTTCAACGTTTTGCACGTTCATGCCTTTTTCAGCCACGGCGCCGCAAAATTCGTGGCCGGGTATTACAGGATAGAAGTAGAAGCCCGTCCTCATCGACCTCACGACATCTGTGCTGCATATCCCTGATCTTTTTGTCTGTACAATTATTTCGTTGTCCCCGCATTCCGGTATTGGCACTTTCTTGTAGTTCCAGTTCCCCAGTCCTTCCAGAACGGCGGCGTACATCGTTTCCATGAAGGATAGTAACTGCAGAAATGTTTTAAACGTTAAAAAGCTGTCACTGTTTTTAGATTTTAGTTATTTAAGTATTTCTTGTTTAGATGCTTTCATGAAAGCTGCTCTCCTTGAAGGACCGAAAAATATACGCGTTGCCGACATTCCTAAGCCTGCTGCGGGGAAAGGAGTCCTCCTCCGCGTCCGTGCGTGCGGTATATGCGGCTCCGACATGAAGTTCTACAATTATGGCGACCGTGTCAAAAAATTCCCGCAGATACTCGGGCACGAGGTGGCTGGTGAGGTTGTTGAAGTAGGCAGCGGCGTTGATTCTCTTGCTGTCGGCGACAGAATTGCATTGAGAAACGAAGTGCAGTGCGGCCGCTGTCCTGCCTGCCTGAAGGGGCTTGAGAACGTCTGCGAGAACATAGAAGATGTAATAGGCGTTACGATACCGGGCGGGCTGGCAGAATACATGCTGCTCACCGAAGAAATTATAGAAAAGGGTCTTGCAAACAAGATGCCTGAAAAAATGGCTTACGAGGAAGGCGCGCTTGCAGAGCCGCTTGGCTGCGTTGTCAACGGCCTGGAGTTCGCAAGGATGGAGGAAGGCAAAAGCGTTCTTGTCATTGGAGCCGGCCCTATAGGCTGCATGATAATAAATCTTGCAAGAATTATGGGGGCTTCAGAGATTGTTGTTGTTGACAAAAACCAGAAAAGGCTTGACATGGCACGCCCGTTCGGGGCGGACCATTATGTGTATGGCGAAAACTTTCTTGATGATGTTCTCGGCCTGAGTAAGGGTGGATACGACGTCGTGATGTCTGCATGCAGCGACAGCAAGGCCCATGAAAAAGCGATACTTGCCGCTGGGCGGGGCGGCTTCGTGAATCTTTTCGGCGGCATCGCAAAAGGCCTGGACGACGCTGTCTCGTTCCCGAACAATTTTATCCATTACAGGCAGTGCTCTGTCGGCGGGACATTTTCCCAGACGCGCCATCATCATAAGAGGGCTCTGCAGTACCTTGCAGCAGGAAAAATAAAGGCCGGTGAAATAATTACCCATAAGTTCGGGCTTGATGAAGCTGAAAAGGCGATAAAAACCGTCCAGAACCAGGAATGCCTCAAGGTAATGGTGTTGCCGTAATGATAATTGCAATGCACCGTGTCAATACAATAGAAGACTTGAAAAAAACACCCGTAGGCTTGGGTGTTGAAACCGACCTGAGGTCGGACGGCAAGGACATAATACTTCATCACGAGCCTTTCTTTGGCAACGGCGAGAAACTTGAGGACTTCATTTCCCGTTACAGCCATGAATTCATAATCCTTGATATAAAATCCGAAGGAATTGAAAGGCGTGCCATAGATATAGTTGAAAACGCCGGCATAAAGGATTACTACCTGCTTAACGTTAACTTTCCGTTTATAATGAAGCTGGCCAAAACCGGGTTCAGGAAAATGTCCGTGCGTTTTTCTGATTTTGAATCCGCTGATGCGTGTCTGGCAATGAAAAACAAAGCAGATTTCGTCTGGGTCGAGTCCTTCAGCAAACTTGCGCTGACAAAGGAAGTGTGCAAAAAACTGTCCAGGCATTTCAGGCTGTCTCTGGTATCCCCCGAGCTTTACGGAAGGAACGAAATAGAAATATACAAGAAAAAACTGAAAGGCATGGATATACACAGCGTCTGCACGGACTATCCGGACAAGTGGAGATAGCCATGAAAATCGTAATCCCCATGGCGGGCTTCGGCGAAAGGTTCCATAAAGCTGGTTACAGGGAAATAAAGCCGCTGATAAAAATAGGCGGCAAGCCCATGATACAGCATGTCGTTGAAGCCTTTCCTGGCGAGGAAGAATTTATTTTCATCTGCAACAATGGGCATTTGAAGAGCACAAACCTTGAATCTGTCTTGAAAGGTCTTAAGCCGCGCTCTGTTATTGTCGGAATAGATCCGCACCGCGGCGGCGCCGTGGACACGTTTCTTGCTGCGCAGCAGTTCATCCCGGACGACGAGGAAATAATCTTCAATTACTGCGATTTTACAATGGACTGGGACTACAACGGCTTTCTTAGTTCAGCAAGATCTGCGGATGCATCGCTGCCGTGCTTCACAGGATTTCACCCGGCGTCCTTGGGCAATGTCTATTATTGCTATGTAAGAGTGGATGACAAAAAAAATGCCCTTGAGTTAAGGGAAAAAATGTCTTTTACGGGGAGCAAGATGAAGGAATTTGCTTCCACCGGGACGTTCTATTTCAGGAAAGGCTCTTTGGCAAAGAAATATGCAAAAAGGCTTGTTGATTCCGGCATAGTTGCGGAAAACGGGGAGCGCTATTTCTCGCTCATGTTCAATATAATGATTGGCGACGGCCTTGGTGTCAATGTATACGAGGTGAAGAAATTCGTATGCTTCGGCACGCCGCGCGATGTGCAGCAGTACGAATTCTGGCGCGGCGTCTTTAGGGACCATGGACAATTACACAAGAAAGTTCATGACTGGACTACCCTTATACCCGCCGCAGGACGGGGAAAGAGGTTTTCCGACGCCGGTTACGAATTGCCGAAGCCCATAATTCCTGTTGACGGCCAGCCGATGATTGCCAAAGCCGTGAAAGACCTGCCTCAGAGCGAAAAAACAATTTTCGTGTGCCTTGAAGACCAGCTGAAAAACGGACTGGAATCTGTTTTGAAAAAAGAATTCCCGGGATGCGACATCGTTTCATTAAAGGAAACGACTCCCGGCATGGTGAACACGTGCCTGCTTGCGAAGGATTTATGGAATCCAGGAAAGCCGCTGCTTATATCCGCGTGCGACTACGGCCTTCATTATGACATAGACAAGTTCGAGTCTCTGGCGAACGACCCTTCCATAGACGCGATCATATGGACATTCAAAAATCATGAGTGCGTTCTCCGCAACCCGAAAGCATACGCATACGTTGCCGTTGACGGAAATGGCAACGCCGCAGGAATATCCGAGAAGGCAGCGATAAGCGATAATCCCGGCAGCGACCATGCTGTCGTGAGCGTTTTCTGGTACAGGACCGCCGGACTGTTTGAAAAGGGCGCAAGAAGTCTTTTGGAAAAGGGAAAGACGGTTGGCGGCGAGTATTACGTTGCCACCAGCATCAATGGGCTGATAGAAGAAGGTCACAGGGTCGTGCCTTTTGAAGTGGAGAAATTTGTATGCTGGGGGACGCCTGACGACCTGAAAGAATACGAGTACTGGAAGGGATATTTCTCGAAGCTTAGTCCTGCCTGATTCCGCTGAACGCGAGATCTTTCATCTGGCTTATGGATTTCTCAAAAGGTATGTCTTTCCTGAAAAGCCCGGTAGTTCCCAGGACAAAAACATCCGCTCCTGAACTGGAAATCTTCTCGATGTTGTGCCTGCCTATGTTTCCGTCTACTCCTATTCTTATCGGCCTGCCGCCTGTCATGTCCCTGGCTTCTTTGATTTTAGGATAGACGTGCTCGACGAACTTGTTGCCAGCGAATCCAGGCTTAACGCACATTATTGTTATCATGTCAATATCGTCGAGGGAATTTTTAAGGGCAGCTACAGGCGTTTCCGGATTTATTGCAACCCCGGTGTGCCTGCCCAGGGATTTTATTTTTTTCAGGGCTGCCGCGAGGTCTTTGCACGCCTCGTAATGTATCGTGATTATGTCGGCGCCGCTTTCCGCAGCCTTTTCGATTATCCATTCCGGGTTTTCCACCATGAGGTGCGCTTCAAAGGGCTTTTCCGTAAGGTTCCTGAGGTCTTTAACGTGCTGGTGGCTCATGACAATGTTGGGGACGAAGCGGCCGTCCATTATGTCGAAATGAAACCAGTCTATGCCTGCCTGCTCGAGTTCTTTGACTGTTTCTGCGAGCTTTCCCGAGTCTGCGCACATCATGGATGCGGACATTACGAGGAAATTTTCCCTTGTCCTGTGGATTTTGTTTGCATTTACGAATGTATATTCCATGAATGAACCTCTTTTCCCAGCTTTTTAATCTTTAACGTATGTTCTCCAGTAATCTACTGAAGCTTTTATGCTGTCAAGGAATGTGCTTTCCCACGGCTCCCTTCCGGGGGCGTTTATTTCCAGCGCAAGCATGACATCGGCTGCCGCGGCTTCTTTCAATGCAGCAAGGATTTTTTCCGGCCTCACGATGCCGTCTTTGTTGTAATCCGCGGTGAAAGGAAAAGGCCCTCCTTTTGCCCCGTACGTCTGTTTTATGTGCATGACAGGGGTTTCTTTTCCGAATGCCCTTATCCATGCATAAGGGTTTATGTCATCAGCATTCCCGGAAGTTTTCAGCCCGTGGTCAACGTCCAGGCACATTTTCATCGGGATTGACGTAACCTTGTTCAATGCCTTGTGTATTCTTTCCGCCTCTTTTATTGTTTCTCCCTGCTCCCTCGGGATGCTCATTGGTTCCCATGTCAGGTACTTAAGGCCAGCGGCTTTTGCATGGTCGGAGATTTCAGCCCATCCGCGCAGGGTTTCCTTAAAAACAAATTCTCTTCTTTTCGGGTCCTTTATATCCCTGACTGAAAAAATTCCCAGATGGCTTCCCGTGCTTTCGGCGCCCAACTCGGCCGATATCTCCGCGAACTTCTTGAACCATCCGACCCAGTATTTCCTCGTATCTTCGTCTGGGTGGGCAAGGTGGTTCAGCTGCGTATACGCGTCGGTGAATGTGTGCTGTATCCTGATCCCGTGTTCTTCTGATGCATTCCTTATTTTTTTTGTCTGGCTCAAAATTATTTTTTCCGGCAAGGAGGGGTTGAGCAGCGTTGCCGTCAGCTGGACATACCTAAGCCCTAAAAATTCCCCGGCTATCCTTGTCCATTCCTCGGGTTCAGGGTACCGGTTGGCAGCAAAGCCGGTGTTTATTCCCAGGCGCGCTTTCATAAAGAGCTATCTGAACGCAATCGTTAAAAGTGTTTAGAAAGCATCCCTAAAACTTCGTATGGATTCATTTTTCTAAAGAATATTGTGACTGATTTAAAGTTTGTTTCTTGTAATTTTTGTATGCTCTCCGTAATCGTGCCGTGCTACAATGAGGAGCGGAATCTGCCGCTTCTTGCGGAGCGGTTCAGCAAGGCGCTGAAGGGCATCAGTGCAGAGCTTGTCCTTGTCAACAACGGATCCACGGACGATTCGCAGCTGGTTATTGGCAGGCTGATGAAAAAATACAGCTTCGTGAAATGCGTAAGAATAAAGAAAAATATAGGATACGGCCACGGCATCATAATGGGCCTTAAGCATGCCAGAGGCAGAGTTCTGGCCTACACGCATGCGGACATGCAGTGCGACCCGTTTGACGTAAGGAAGGCTTATCAGATATTTCAGCAAAGCAAAAGCAGCAAGGTGCTTGTCAAGGGCAACAGGAAAGGCAGGTTTTCTATCCTCACTGCAGGCTTCCACACGCTTGCTGCGCTGCTTTTCTTGAAGAAATACGATGATGTCAACGGCCAGCCAAAACTGTTTCACAGGGACCTGATGAAAACATTCAGGCAGCCGCCTCTGGGCTTTCAGCTTGATTTCTATGTCCAGCACAAGGCGCTTGACAGCGGCTGCGCCATAGTAAGCTTTCCCGTGAAATTCGGCGTCAGGAAATACGGCTATTCTAAATGGGCGGCGACGCTGCCGTCAAAAGCAAGGAACATCTCAAGATTTCTTGGTTACATGATAAAAATCAGGATATTTGGGAAATAAAATTCACGGGCTTTTTAATGAAAATTTTTTTATTACCGTCCATTTCTTTTCCTTTTCGTTGTTGAAAACAAAAAATATCCGCCTGGCTTCGAATGATTCATGAAAGTTTCTTCCTGTTTTCTTTATTATTTCTTCTTTTGTTGCCCTGCTGAAATCGCCGTAAATAAGGCTCATGTGCGGAAGATAACCGTGATTTTCGGGCAAATCAAAAACCTCTCTGGATTTTTCATAGGCATCCATGTATTCGGGCGTTTTTTTGACGGCGATAAACAGTGACCTGAAAAATTCGTCAAGGTAGCGTACACGGCCCAAATGGACTGTAAAAGGCTTCAGCGTTTTCGAGAGTTTTTCCGCCTTTCTGGTTAATTCTTTCTCGCTGCCGGCAATTCCTCCTGCTAAAGTGACATGCGGCCTGAACGTCGGTGAGCTGTATTTTTTGCTTAGGCTGGAAATTATTTTGGAAAGTTTCTCCTTTGTCCTTCCTGCAGGCATTAACCAGACAGAATAAGAGAGTTCTTTTCTCATATAATCACTGCACGGCAAAGGTTATTCCGAGAATTATGAAAACCACTGAAGCTACTTTCCACCTGTTAATTTTTTCGCCCAGAAATTTCCATGACAGCAGCATGACCCATATGTATGTAAGCGATGTTATAGGAAACAGCAGAGACAGTTCTTCTTTCTGCAGTGCCAGTATCATGAGCACGGTCCCAAGAACAAACAGTATGCCGCCTGCGATGAACTGCGGGCTAAGCAGTTTTTGCTGCTTTGCCGCGAGCTTGAAAAATAGCATGCCGACAGCGGCGGCTATAGTGGAGGAAGCAGCAAGCAGGACAGCGGCAGGATCAGCCATTCTTGGCACCTCTTCCGGCCAGTGATACGCCGGCCATTATCAGAATGATGCCGAACCAGTTAAGCAGCGTTACCGTTTCTTTCAGCAGCATCGATGAAGCCAGAAACACCCATACAAAGCTCAGTGACCATATGGGGTAGAGCACTGAAAGCTGGCCGTCCCGCAGGGCGTGAAGAAAAAGAAGCGCTGCGATGCCGTAAGCGAGAAATCCTGCTATGACGATAACGTTGACGGGAAAAGGCCCTATGTAAAAGCCCTGCGCATTCGCGCCGAGCTTGAACGATAATTGTGCCACAGCTGTGAAAAGTGTTGCAGTCACGACTAAGGCTTCATTTTTCATTGCCAAAACCACGTGTTATTTGCATACCATTCGATTGTCTTTTTCAAGCCCTGCTCAAAGCTGTGCTTTGGCTTCCACCCCAGTTTCTTTATTTTTGCTATATCCAAAGCGTACCTGAAATCATGGCCCGGCCTGTCCGGAACAAAATGTATAAGTGTCTCAGGCTTTTGCAGTATTCTTAGTATTGTCTTCACGACATCCGTGTTTTTTTTCTCGTTTCCGCCGCCTATGTTGTAAACTTCCCCTGATTTTCCATTTTGGATGACTTTGAGAATTGCTGAGCAGTTGTCTTCTACAAACAGCCAGTCCCTTATGTTCGTGCCCTTTCCATAAACAGGCAGCGGCCTGTTTTTCATCGCGTTCGTGATCATCTTGGGTATCAGCTTTTCAGGATTCTGGTAAGGCCCGTAATTATTGGAGCTTCTTGTAACAACTGCGTCAATGCCGTAAGTATTTGCATAAGAAAGTGCCAGATGCTCGGCAGCCGCCTTCGTTGCAGAGTAAGGGTTTCCGGGGCTGAGAGGATCCGATTCTTTGAAGAATCCTGAATCGGAAGAGCCGTAAACCTCGTCCGTGGATATGTGGATAAATTTTTCCGTGTTGTTTTTTCTTGCAGCTTCCAGGAGCATGTATGTCCCGAAAACGTTTGTTCGTATGAACGGCTCCGGGTCTTCGATTGACCTGTCTACGTGCGTTTCTGCCGCGAAATTTACGACTATATCGCATCCTTTCATGGATTTTTCGGCGTCGCTCCTGTTTGCTATGTCGCCTTTCGTGAAATTTATTTTGTTTTTGACGCCCTCAAGGCTCTTCATGTTTCCGGCGTACGTAAGCTTGTCAAGAACAGCCACGTCGTGGCCTTCGCTGACAAGGAAATGGACGAAATTGCACCCTATGAAGCCGGCTCCTCCGGTAACGAGCACACTAGACATAGTTTGAAACACCATACCCTATGATAATCCCGATGGCGGCGCCAGCAATTACATCGGCATAATAATGCCTTTTCAGGTAAATTCGTGAATAAGCGACTGCCAGTGACAAAATAGCCAGTATAACTGAAGTTGCGATGTTATTGAAAACAGGTATCAGCACGGAAGATATAAAAAATATCCTCATCGTATGCACGCTTGGAAATGACGAAGCCTCTATTTTTTCTATTATGTTTTTATGTCTCATTTTTTCAGGTCTGTTCTTGAAAAGGACAATTTTTATCGGCACAGAAATGAAATACATTATTATCTGTCCGGCAGCAAGCTTGTAGGCAAGTGGGTTCTGATTGAATGCGACAAGAACGGCTATAAGCACCGCAAGATGATAGACCGTGCCGAAGGCAGTGATGTCCTGCATGAATGAATTCAGGTAAAATTTTTTCAGGTTCATTTTATCTTCCTCAAAACGAACTGGATCTCCTGGATGCCCCCGAACTTGTACAAAAGAAACCTCTCGCTGAACCAGTGGTTTATGTTCAGGATTTTATTCCAGAAACGGCAGAACGGCTTGAATAATATTTTCCCTTTTCTGAAGTTATCCGGGTCGTCCCACACAAGCCTTGCCGATACGGGCTCAAAAAAATCCTTTGTATCCGTCAGAACGGACCATATGCTAAAGCCTTTTTCATGAACGTGGACGCCATAGCTGCGGGAAAAATGCGGGACATTGAGGCGGAAAATCCCGCCTTTCTTGAGAATTCTGCCTGTCTCTTTCATGGCTCTGCTCGGGTCTTTCAAATGCTCAATAACGTGGTTCATGAATACTTCTTCCGCGCTGCTGTTCCTGAATGGCCACGGATATTTGTTGAGGTCTGCATTCCTGTCTATCTTTGCTCCGGGGCATTCCGAAAGGTTGTCAACGTTCACGTAGCCCTTGAGATAAGCGTACCCGCACCCTAAATGTAGCTTCATATTTACCAAATCGCTTTATTCAAGCCCTTTCTTGAACCTGCTCAGTTTCAGGTTGGCCTCGAACAATTCGTCAATAGTTCCCGCATCAAGCCAGTGGCCGTCTATAACTGAAGCCTTGAGCGCTCCTTTCTTCAGGAAATAGCTGTTGAGCTCTGTTATCTCTGTTTCACCCCTTGCAGAAGGCTTGAGATGCCTGATAACTTCGAACACCGAGGGGGCGTACATGTTAACGCCTATGGATATCATCGTTGTGGGCGGGTTTTCGGGTTTTTCTATGAGCTGCACAACCCTGTCGCCGTCAAGCACTGCCACGCCGGATTTCCTCGCCTGTTCTACGGTGCCTTTGTAAAGAAGAATCCTTGCCTCTTCGTCGCCCTTTTCAAACTCGTCCACGAATTTTTTGATAGGATGCGTCAATATATTGTCGCCGTTTATTGCTACGAATTTGTCGCCATCCACAAAATCCTCGGCTATGCCGATAGCTGAAGGGATTCCTGAAGCCTCGTCCTGCAGCTTGTACGTGAAATTGACCCCAAGATCCTTCCCGGAACCCAGCAGCGAAAAAACGGCACCGCCGTGATGCGGGCTTGTTATGACAAGTATGTCCTTTATGCCGGCTGATTTCAACGCCTCTATCGGATAGAAAATCATGGGCATGTCAAAAACAGGCAGTAAGTGCTTGTTTGTTACCTTTGTCAGCGGCATAAGCCTTTTTGCAGTGCCTCCCGCAAGTATTACCCCTTTCATGCCAAAAGGTTACAGCGAAAACTTTTAATTCATACTTAATTCTTAAGCTTGTTTTTACTAACTACACTCATGATTTCGCTGATAGTTCCTTCTTTCAACGAGCAGGATTATATCGAAACCGCCATAAGGAAAATAACCGGATTTATGAAAGGATATGACTACGAGCTCATCGTCGTTGAGGAGAGCACCGACAGGACGCCGGAAATCGTTGAAAGGCTGTCAGCGAGAAACAAAAGGATAAAACACATGCATTTTGACGTTCGCCTTGGGAAGGGCGGGGCCATAGAAAAGGGCGTTGAAGCAGCCAGAGGCGAATATGTGGTTTTCATGGATGCTGACTTGTCCACGGACCTTTCTTCAATAAAGCTTATTGTTGAAAACCTGCCAAAATATGACGTTGTCGTCGGGTCCAGGTATCACCCGCTCTCCAGGTCCGACAGGACGGTTTTGCGGCTGCTGCTGAGCAAGGCGTATTCTGTATGCGTGCGTGCGCTTCTGGGGCTGTTCAGGCCGAACGACCTGCAGTGCGGCATGAAAGGCTTCAAGCGAAGCAAAGCCATGAAAATTATTCCATTAAGAAACAGGGGGTTTTTCTGGGACACCGAATTCATCTTTTATGCAAAAAGGCTTGGCTTCAGCATAGGCGAAGTGCCTGTGGTATGGGTCGAGAAGAAGGTCAGGGGCAGCGGCTCGGGAAAATTAAAGAACATTATATATATGGGAAAGTCCCTGGTAAAGCTGTTTATCAGGAATTTATGGTAAGAATCAGATGAAATTCAGGCGATATTGTTTCTCCAGTAGTCCAGCGTGTCCTGCAGGGTTTTTTCCAGGGGTATCTCAGGCTTCCATCCCAGGCTGCGCAGCTTCGTGTTGTCGCCGATGAATATGGGGTCGTCGGCGGGGCGGAATTTTGCTTTGTCCGTGATAACTTTTATTTTCGCTGTGCTCAGTGACGTCATCTTTTCTAAAATTTCTTTCATTTTATGGCCTTTGCCGCTGCAGATGTTGTAAGCGTCTCCCCACCTGCCCTTTTTTGTGAGCGTCCAGATAGCTTTTACGGAGTCCCTGACGTCAGTAAAATCCACTACGGGTTCGAGGTTTCCCACTCCCAGCTCTTTTCTGGTGCCTGCCTCTATTTCTGCAATTCCTTTCGCCCAGTCGGCTACGGCTGAGCCGGTCTTTCTCGGGCCTATTGTGTTGAAGAACCGCAGCCGGAGGATTTTCATTCCGTAGCTCCGCCAGTAAAGAAACCCAAGCATATCAGTGGCTGCCTTGCTCACTGCGTAAGGGGATGACGGCCTGAATTCTTTCGTTTCTTTTATGGGTATTTCTTCCGGATGGCTGAGCCCGTAGGCAGCCGAGCTTGAAGCAATGCAAACCACAGCGCCGCTTTCTTTCAGCGCTTCCAGCAGGTGGTGAGTCCCGATTACGTTTATTTCATAGGTTTTCTCGGGGTCTTGCCATGACGGTATCACAAAGCTCTGGGCGGCCATATGAAATACGTAGTCCGGCTCTGTTTTTTTTACGAGATTTTCTATGTCGTTTTTGTCTGAAAAATCGCACGCCGTTATTTTTATTTTTTTCTCGCTTTGCCTCAGGTTGTCCTTGTTTTTGTGAACGGTTGCGCAAACTTCCGCTCCTTCCTCTACGAGGAAATCTGTGATATATGAGCCTATAAATCCGCCGGCGCCTGTAACTAATGCCTTCATAATTTTCAGAAAAGCATTATAGTGAAACATTAAAAAACTTGTTTGGACGATTAATACAGCTATGATTAGGAATACTGATTTGCTGAGGAGGGCCGGGAAGATAGAAGGCATGCTTACGGACAGGGAAATGCTTCTCCTCCGCAGCCTTGCGAAAAACGGGCCCGGAAAAGGGGCGATTGTCGAGATAGGAAGCTACAAGGGGAAGTCCACAGCATGCCTTGCCCTCGGGACGAAGGAAGCAAAAAGAGAGAAAGTGTTTGCGGTGGACTGGCATAAGGGATGGAAAAACGCGGTAAAGGGCGGGACATTCGGCGAGTTTTCAGAAAACATGAAAAAACTGGGCGTTGAAGATTACGTCATGCCTGTTGTAATGAAGTCCGAGGATGCGGCAGTGATATGGAGGAAAAAAAATGCGCCAATAAGGCTTCTTTGGATAGACGGGTCTCATGATTACAAGGATGTCAGGAAAGATTTTGTCCTGTGGAACAGGTTTCTTGTGGAAGGCGGTATTGTGGCCTTTCACGATTCTTTCTGGGAGGGGCCTTACAGGGTTGTAAACGAATATCTGCTTAAATCCGGAAGGTTTTCCTGCGCGGGAATGGTGGATTACATAGCATTTGCCGTTAAGTCAAAGGCTGACGCCAAAGAAAGGAACAGGAACAGGAGAATGCTTTTGCTGCGTTCGCTGCTGAAGTACCCCATGAGAGCCGAGCATCTTCACCCCGCGTTCATAAACAGGATTATTAAAAACAGGCTTCTCAGCGGCTTCAGGTCAGAAAAGTTTTAGCAGAAATTCCGGGACGGGTATCCCGGATTTTTTAAGGATGAGCAGCTCGTCTTTTTTCACCGTTTTCGTCAGGTACAGGGACGCCAGGTACACAACGGATCCCAGGAACAGCGCAATTACTGCTTCATGCCACGGGTCTGCTGAAACAAGATGCTTTGTGAAAGTTATTGCGGCAAAAGCGGCTGCGCCGCAGAAAAACGCCTTCACAATATCATGAGCATAAACATCCACAAGCGACATTTTTTTCAGGTAGCTTACGGCTAGAACAGTACCTATGAAATATGATACGAGGGTGGCAACCGCCGCTCCTGTTATTCCGACCGACGGTATCAGCAGGAGGTTGATCAGTATATTTGCGGCGCTTAGGGTTAGCACAATCCTCATGTTCTCTCTTGTTTTGCCGATTCCTATGATTGATATCGAGGTTACGGAAAAAACAGTGTAAAATATGGAATTAATAGCCAGTATTTGCAGCGCTGTTGACGCCCCCGCATACTTGGAGCCGAAAAGCATGGTTATTATAACTTCCGGAAATGCCACGATTGTTATAACAAAGGGTATCGCTACTATGAATGAAAATTTCAGCATAAGGCTCAATATTCGTGATATCGTGGCCGCGTCGCCTTTTGCCCAGAGTTCCGAAACTATCGGGAGTATGACAATGGATACGGACCCCAGTAAAACCCATAATATCTGGGAGGTCGGCAGTGCAACTTGGTACAATCCCACGTCGGACACGGACAGAAAGGCTGTTATCATTATCGTGTCTGCATAGCCGAGAAAAACGCCTCCTATGTTTGAAAAAAACAGCGGCTTCCCGAAATCGACTATCTCTTTTGTCAGTTTCCTGTCAAAATGCCCCTTCACGGAAAAAAACGGGAATGACTTCAGGATCATCAGGAACAGGATTATCGTCAGGGCTATTGTGCTGAACAAATAGCTGTATGAAACGCCCAGCAGCCCCATTGGAAGAAGAACTACGGCAAAAGCCAGTGTGATTATGTTTCTGAAAGGCTCTACTAAAGAATAAAGCTCTATTTTTCCCAGTCCCTGAAGAACGTATTGAAGGGACACGAAAACCCCGAAAATAAAGGAAACCAGTATCGGGAATATTATAGTTTCAGCCTTGGCTGACTTGAAGAACGCCGAGGCAAGATAAGGCGATAAAACGAAAAATACGGAGGAAAAAATTAATGCCAGAAAAAGCTGCATCGCAATGACGGAATAAATCACCGACTTTATCGATTCGCTGTCATTTTTAGCCCTGAACTGCGCGATGAATCTTGTCATGGCTGAGGAAAACCCTATGTCCTTGAAGACGACAAGGAATCCAACAGCCGACAAAACTGCGTACAGCAGCCCGAAATCTTCCACGCTCAGGTTCCTTGCCAGATAAACCCTCAGGAGCGTGCTGAAGAAGCCGCCGATGAAATACATCGTGAATATCCAGAAGCTTCCCTTTATGATTCTTTCGGCGTAATTCATTGCAATCCCTCGTATAGCTTTTCCACGCTCTTGGCAACGCTATCCCATGAGTATTTTTTTGCCGTATTAAGCCCGTTCTTTATGACCTGCCTTCTGCTTTTTTTGGATGTCAGCATCTCCATTATTTTTTCCTTCAGTTCGGATTCGCTGCTGTATAAACGCGAGTTGCCGCTGTTGCAGAAAAAATAGGCATCAAGGTTTTTTGCCACGACAGGAACTCCTGCTGCCATGGATTCAAGCAGGATCAGGCCCAGCCCTTCCACGGAAGACGGGTTGACGAGCAGGTCCGAGGATTTTATTATGCCGAATTTTTCCTCCTCGCTCACATATCCGAAAAATTTGGCGTCCACTCCCAGGCGCTGGGCGAGCCGTTTCAGCTCGTATTCGTCGGTTCCGGACCCTATGATGTTGAGCCTTATGCCTTTGATTTCAGAAGAAATCTCGCCTATTATTTTTATCAGCGTGTCGACATTCTTGTATTTTACAAGCCTTCCTACGTAAGTGATGCTTAGCTCTCTTTTTTTTGCCCTGATTTTTTTTATAAAATTTAAGTCAACTCCGCTCGGTATTACTTCCACGTTTCTGAACCCCAGGATGGAAAGTTTTTTTGCCGTCGTTGGCGAGTTGGCTATGACCCTGTTATAAGGCGTTACTGACCAAAGGACTTCCATCGTTTTGCCCGCGGAAGAAAGGGGGAACGGAAAGTACTCGTTCCACTGGTTCCAGTAGATGTCGTGGAATGTTGCGACTACAGGAGTTTTTATGAGCGGCTTAAGCAGTCCTGCAAAGGATGATATTCCCTGATTGGCGTCTATTACGTCGCTGCGGGAAGAAGCAGCCTTGAGCAGCGCCGGGAAATAAGTTGCCAGCGCCGGGACGCTCCTCTTGTCAAGGGGATGCGACGAGCCGACTCTCGTTATTTCAACGCCTTTGTGCTCCTCTTTCCTTTCGTGCCCGTCAAATCTCAGCGAGAAAACAGTGACTTCATGCCTTTTTGCCAGCCTTATGGCTATTTCATAGTATCTTCTTTCGGCTCCTCCAAGAAGGTACGGGTAGAAAAGCTCCGAAAGCATGCATATTTTCATGGTAACTCTTCAGAACTAATTTTTTATATGCTTATCTCGGATACGTTGTCATTCGCCAAATTTTACCCTGAAGAGCTTGACTTCCCCGCCCCAGTCCCTTATGAATTCGAATTTTTCCAGGCCGAAGCCGTTGAAAAAGAACATTCTTGTAAACATTGACTGCTCCAGTTCAGGCTGGATAAATACAATGGTTCTCCTCGACCCGTCAAGCCACAGTAGCCCTTTGACATCCGATTCCTGTTCAAACGTCAGCGCCCCGTTCCCTTCCCTGTCAAAGTAAAACAGTTTCTCTACTTTCAGCAGCTGCCCCTGCTGCTGAAGGAACGCCTTGATGGTGTTGTTGGTTTCGTAAAGGACAAACGCCTGCTGGGGACCCAGGCGGTAAGTGTATGCCAGGGCGTTCTGGCCTAGAATAGGCCTTGTGCTTTCCAGCGGCACCATGACGTATACGTACCTGCTGCCGTAGTTTGGCGGGTTTGTTGGATCCCATGTGGCAAAATAAGACCACCACTGGCTTTTGCTTATCAGGTCAGAAGACGCTATGTAATACATTTCGTCGCAGCCGGGCTTCATGTAATCTTTCAGAATGCTGGCCGCCAGCGTTTCGTTTGTTGTGAGCAGTGTGGTCCCGATGTCCTGTATCCTTGCTCTTACTACGTTGTCGCCCTTGTACTGGAAGACGCGCGATATCCCGTTCTCATGCCTTTCGATGAATATGCCTGTTTTATTGCCAGTGTTCGGCTGGTAGAAAACCTCGCTCTGTGAGGCGCCGTCAAAAATCACGGACCTTTTTGCTATGCCGGTTATGAAGTGCCCCGGATCCCAGTACGTAGCCACGACGGCGCACCCCTTTGTGTTGTTCTTTATCCAGTTCAGCGCCTCCCACCAGTTGTCGCTCAGCACAGTTCCGGAGCACTCGGATATGATTACGCTCTGCATGTAAAACACGTTTATGAAAAATACGAAAATCAGCACGAGTATCAGCATTGTCACCGTTTCCCTCGTGCTCAGGTTATTCCTGAACCTGAGCGCCGCCAGCAAAGCCAGGACGACGAATGTCCCTATGTACAGTTGCATGCCGTAGGAACTTTGCCATGACGCGTCGCTGACCAGGTTGCATGTGGTCTTGGTCGGCAAATAAAGAAATACCAGAAAATAAACTATTGCAACTGCCAAAACAGCTGCTGTCGTCCTGTTCATCCTGAATTCCATGGTAACCCACTCAATCGGCCAGTGACTTGTCCTCTCCGGATGCCATCCTTAAAAGCTTTGAAAAGAGGATGCCCGTGCCTATTGCCATCGGCGCGGCGAAAAGTATTGTAAACCTTATTGCAACTATTGTTGCAAGGAAAGGCCCTACGAACCATATCCCCAGAAGTATCAGCGTATCGAGGTGTTTTTTCGTCCTGATGTAAGAATACGACAGGTAAATCAGCGATGCAATGAGCAGGAAAAAGGGAAGGCCTGTCCTGTTTATTATGTCGCGCGGGCCTTCGGGATTCTGCAGCTCCGCTACGGAAACGTACACATTGGGGAAAGTCCCGCCTTCGGCTTTTATCGAGGGGAATTCGAGGGGTCCCGTGACCGTGGCATTGACTATGCTGAATCCGAATATGGGTATGGCCAGAATGAAGAAAGTGAGCAGAATCAATATGTAGGATTTGATGATCACGTTGTTTTCCTGCCATAATTTCCTCAAATCCCTGGTTTTTATGTATTTTGAAAGCATTTTCAAAAAAAGGAATCCTGATATTAGCCACAGGACGTACCAGAATCCGCCCCATGTCAGTCTCCACGCAACAAGCGTGGCGCCTGTTAAAATGGAAAGGGCGCCTATTTTCCATGTTAATCTTTCCGCTCTTTCGGACAGCCTGTGCGTGACAAGGTAGAGTGCTATTATGACAAGGGGCATAAGCAACACTATCCCGTCGTTGTCGGGGTCGCCGCCGAGCGTCCTTGCTATTATGAACGTGTCAAAAATTATCATGGCTGCCGCAAAAATTCCGGCCTTCCTGTCGTAAAGCATTTTTGTTATGAAATACATGGGCACTGCCATCAGCGACGCAAGCAGGGCGGGAAACCATACAAGGTATTGCCAGAGGGTCATTCCTGGTATCAGCAGCCTGAGAAACATGTAAAAATATGCCCCGACATATGCGTAGAAATCCTGGCCGCGTTTTGTGCCGTACGGGGCAAGCTTCAGCACGTCAACTCCCGGCAGTGTCCCGTTGTTCTCGGTTATTTCTTCCATTTCCTTGGCAAAATTGTACGAGTCTATGTTTCTCAGGTAGGGCCATCTGTAGTCCAGCGTTCTTACCGTCGTGCCGAGATAAATCAGGAAAATAAGGACGATATAAGGCCAGTATTTTTTTATCATTTCAGCAGTTCTTTCCTTCATTATCCGTTATCTCAAGAACAATCTTCTTAAAAGTTAAATTCAAAACATCCCCTATGAAAAAAAGATACGCGCTTGTTCTGCTGAGCGTTCTGATTCTCGCCGGTTTGCTTTTCTATTCTGATCCGCAGAAAGTGTACGGCATTTTCCTGCTTAGTGACAAGTCATTTCTGCTTTACGCCTTTCTCATATCGAGCGCGGGCGTTTTCTTAAGGGTCATGAAATGGAAGCTGCTTCTGAAAAATGCCTCTTTTTTTGATGTTATGCCTGTGCAGTTCCTGGGGTCGACCATAAGCAACTTTACTCCGGGGAAGTTCGGCGAGCCTGCAAAAGCGGTTATAATGAAGGCAAAAACCGGCATTCCGGTTTCCCGCACGCTTTCCTCAATAATCTGGGAAAGGATCATGGACATACTCGTCCTTCTCCTGTTTTCCGCCGTATTCATAGGCAGGTTTTCTTCCGGCCTTTTTGCAGCGGGTGTGTTCAGCGCATTTTTTTTCGCTGGTGTACTTGTCTTCTTTTTTTCTGTTCTTTACTCCAAAAGATTCGGGATGAAAGTTTTCGGCGTCCTGAAAAAGATGCCGCTGGCGGACAGGATATCCGGCGAGTTTATAGAGACTTTTTACAGGGAAAAAATAAATAAAAAATTCCTGATGATGTCGTTTTTCATTACGCTGTTTGCGTGGGTAACCGACGGCCTTGTATTTTATCTTTCCTTCCGCTCTGTCGGCATTGATTTGGACCCTGTATTTTTTGTCGGGCTGGTCTCGGTGTCAGCCCTGATAGGGATTGCGTCATTCCTGCCAGGCGGGCTGGGTTCGACTGATGTCGTGATGGTCCTGCTGCTTTCCGCGTTTATGGATGGTTCCCTAGCAGTTACAGGCGTTTTCGTGGCCAGGATTATGACTTTCTGGTATTCGTCGCTTCTGGGATGGGCTTCCTTTGTTTACCTTGGCAGGAATATAGAACTGGGAAAAATTCTGGATTAGCTGGATATTTCTTTCCTGAACAGGTGCGGCACGGAAGAAATTATAAATGAAAGCAGCTTGATTTTGGGCATTTTCTTCCATGAAACGGTGAACTTGTCGTAGTCAAAGTCGTGCAGTTCCTGCAAAGATGGGCCGAAATCCCTGAACAGTCCGTCGACATCCTTGTTTGTAAGCCACCTGTAGATGCGCCGGAATAAAAGCTGCCTCCTTATCTCGGCGCCGTAGTCCTTTTTCCATTTCCTTTCATAAGACGACAGGAAATTCTCGCCAAAAAGATTTTTCTCGAATGCCTCCTGAATGACAGCAGCGGCATGTTTCGCCGCCCTCATGGAAAACATGATGCCGCCGCCGGTTATCGGCTTGTTCTGTCCGCACGCGTCTCCTATCAGCAAAGCCCGGTCCGCAAAGGATTTCGTGGTTCCAAGGCACATCGGGAATCCGTAAACTGTCCCGTTGCCTAATGCCTGCTTTTGCCTGAAATATTCCAGATATTCATTGGGCCTTAACGACGATATGAGCCCGTATTCGTCGTTCTGCGGTATGACCCATGAGAAAAAGTCCGGTGAGAAGTATTTATTGAAAAAGACCCTTATTTCCCCTTCCATTACGCTGTCTGCTCTCACCATAAGGCCGAATACCATCCTGGGATCGGCTATGCCAAGGGATTTTCTTACAAAGGAATTTGCCCCGTCGCATCCGACGAGAAATTTTGCGTTGATGCTCTCGCCGTTGACGCTGACGGAATAGTGGCCGTCGCGGTATTCAACGCTTTTTACGAAGCCGTTGATGAAATCCGCGCTTCTCATCGCCCTGCTCCGCATGTAGTCAAGGAACATTTCCCTTTTTAGTATGTAGGCAAAGGGGGCTTCCGACGAAATTTCTATTTCACTGCCGGACGGCGAGACCAGGTTCATCCTTGTTATCCTGTTTTTTATGAAGTGCCTTGAAGGAAACAGCTTTTCAAAACCCGTCGATACGATTCCCGAGTCTTTTGGAAGCACTTTCCTGTCCTTTTCTATTACAGCTATGTCCAGGCCCCTGAGCGCGGATGCTAAATAGCTTCCGCCTATTCCTGACCCTACGATTGCGACATCGTACATTGGTTAAACTAAAGCCGTAAAATTATTAAGACTGAGCATTTCATGCCGCTTAAGAATGTAACCGACAATTATTCTGCGGGGATTATGGTCTACGAAATTTTTGAAAATTACTGGAAACCCCTGATGTTTTTCACGCTTATGCTTCTCGTGGCTTCGTCAGCTGTCCTGATCAACAACCTTCTTACGAAAGGCTCTATTCTGGAAAGGGATACCGAGCTTTCAGGCGGCAAGATGATAAGCATGGAAGTGGATTCCGCTGACCTGCCGGCAATAACCGCGGAGATTCCTTACGCTTCCGTCCGCATGGCTTCGGGCCAGACGAAAAACCTCATTGTGGAAATACCTTTTGACAATGACGAGTCAGCTGTTATAGAAATTGTGAAAAAGCACGCCAATGTCATCGGCGAGCCCAGCATCAGGACAGTGGGCCCTGTTCTGGGCGACATATTTTTCCAGCAGGCGATGTTCGCGCTCGCCGTGGCTTTCCTCGCCATGGTCGTCATAGTATTCATGCTCTTCAGGTCGTTGGTGCCGGCGGGAATAGTTATCCTAGCTGCGGTCACTGACATAACCGTGAGCCTGGGTATACTTCACCTCATCGGCGTCAAGCTTTCGTTGCCTGTCATCGCCGCTCTGCTGGCGCTCATAGGATATTCGGTGGATACGGACATACTGCTTACTTCCGAGATACTGAAGACCGGCAGGAAAAATATAGCCGAGAGCATTGACAAGGCGATGAGGACCGGGCTGACCCTTACAGGAACCACTCTTGTCGCGCTGCTCGCCATATATTTCGTCTCCGGCTCCGTGGTGCTGCAGCAGATATCGCTCGTCATGATGATAGGCCTGCTCGTGGACGTTCCTGCAACATGGTTCACCAATGCGGGGCTCCTCCGGTGGCATTTTGAGAAAAAGGTGTAAGCATGGACTACAAGTTTCTGCTCTGGGCCGCTTCGATCCTGCTGGCTGCTGCCATAGTTGTGTACGCAAAACTGCCTTTCGTTGTTTTCATAATTGTTTCGCTGCTCTCTTCAGCGGCATTGCTGCCGAAGGATATCACCAGGAATCCAAGGGTTATCATACTTGTATTTTTCATCGTCGTGTCGCTGCTTTTCATAAACCCTAACACGAATCCCCAGGGAATGAAGGTCACGCATGTAAGCAAGGAATCCCAGCTCAGCGGCGTCAGCACGGGTGATGTTATTATTTACGTGAACGGGAAGGAAGCCACGCCTGAAGTCCTGAACCTGAACTATTCCGGCACTGTCATTGTGCAGACAAACAAAGGCATCAGGTATTCCAATGTGAACGGTTCTCTCGGCATAGCAGCGGAAAACGTGGAATTCAGCAACATCAGGTTCGGCCTTGACCTGAAAGGCGGGGTGCGGGCTGTCATCGAGCCGAATACAAGCGACAAAGCAGAAGTGGAGCAGATAATATCAACGCTCCAGACGAGAATAAATGTTTACGGGCTGAGAGAAGCTGTATTCCGCCCTGTTTATTATGAAAACAAAGCGTTCATAGAAGTGAGCATCGCCAGCGGCAATGATGATGAGCTGCGCTCGCTGCTGGAAAGCCAGGGAAAGTTCGAGGCAAAAATACCTCTTATTCTCCGCATACGCGGAAACGAATCTTCAATAAGGCTTAAAGATGACCACAAAATTTCCGTTGGCAATGCAACTGTTTCTATAGAAGGCAAGGAGTACTTTGCAGGCGGCAGGCTTGTCCTTGACGAGATTCCCCTCGAGGTAGGCGATGTCACGAAGGATTATGTGAACCTGACATCCACGGTTTTCACGGGCAGCGACATAAAGGTGGTTTTCTTCGACCCGCAGCGCTCAAGGATAGAAAATGCCGGGGATTTCTACAGGTGGTCGTTTGCCGTCCAGCTGAGCAAGGAAGGCGCGGAAAAATTCGCCGCGGTGACGCAAAACCTGGGAATCGTTCCGGGAGGGTATCTTGACTCGCCGATAGTTCTTTACCTGGACGGCAACTTCATTGACGCCCTGTCAATTTCATCTGACTTGAGGGGAAAGGTAGTTACGGAAGTCTCCATCAGCGGCGCAGCGCCTACTGTGCAGCAGGCATCCGCAGAAAGGTCGCGCATACAGTCCATACTCCGCTCAGGTGCCCTGCCTGTTTCAATATCAATAGTCCAGCTTGAAAATATATCGCCAAATCTTGGAGTAGGATTTATCAGAAACGCCTTGGCAGCGATGGCCGTGGCCATAGCAGGCGTGGTTGCGATCGTATCGCTGCGTTACAGGAAAATGAAGATTGTCTTTCCCGTGGTGGTGATATCGCTGAGTGAAATTCTGATAATTCTGGGCTTCGCCGCGCTTGTCGGCTGGACAATAGACCTGTCAGCGATAGCGGGCATCATAGCTTCTGTCGGAACCGGCATAGATGCCCAGATTATAATGATTGACCAGGCCCTTCGCAGGGAGGAAGAGGAACGCCTGCTGACGCTCAAGGAAAAATTAAGCCGGGCTTTCTTCGTGATTTTCGGCTCAGCCGGCACCGTCATTGCCGCAATGTTGCCGCTGATGATACTTGGCTTCGGCCTGCTGCGCGGCTTTGCGATCACAACCGCTGCCGGTGTCATCATAGGCATAGCGATAACAAGGCCCGCCTTCGGCGCAATCATCGAGAAGATAGTTTGAATTTTTAATTTGTATATGGCATTAACTATTCATGTCTATTTCAGTGGAAGAATTTCGAAGGCTTTATTTCGAAAATCAGACTGTTATTGATAACGCTCGAGCAGAAATAATAAAATTCGCTATTGACTTAGATGTGTTTTTGGAAAGAATTATAACAATTTATTTTGTAGAAAATTCGACAAAACAGAAGCAATTTTCAAGTTATATTGGTAAGAAAGAATTTTTCTCGTTTCACAGAAAGATAGAAGTCTTTAGAAAATTGGGTTTAGATAAAAAAGAAAAATACGAAGGTAAATTTAACGAATTAGTCTCTAAGCTTTACTATATCAAGAGTATGCGAAACATTGTAGCGCACAATGTTCCTATGATTCATACGCCTGAAATTTGGTATACTGGTGATGATGATAAAGAAAAATTATTATCACTACCTAAAGAACTTCCACAATTAAGAGAATCACATGAATTTTGTATGGATGCTCTTGATACTATTTTTTCTGATTTACTAAATGAAAAGAAATAATGCCGGATTATTCCCCCGCTTCCTTCAGATCCATTATCGCCCGCGCAAGGTCGTTGTTCAGTTCCTCAAGCTTTTTCACAACTGTTTCCCTGTCTTTGCCTGTTTTAGTCATAACGATTTTTACGTCCTCTTCGTTTACAGGAGCCTTTTCATAGACGTCCCCGGTTATCTGGTAGACTTCCTTGCCCATCATGTCTGCAATCATTATCTGGGGGTTGCTGATAATTATTTCCCTGTCCTTTCCCTGGATGATAACCCTGTTCGCCTCCACTTCGCGCACCTTCATGTTCAGTTTCTTCATCATCTCCTGGACCTTTTTCGGGTCGTGCTTGCCGAACATCATATCACGTTTATAATTTGCCCGGACAATTTAAATATACATGTTCGCTGAGATGCTGTTTTTCGCTGCTGCCGGCATATTCTTCGGTGTTGTTTTTGGCCTTGTTCCGGGGCTGCACCCGAACACGATAATACTTTTCACTCCCGTCATCGTTTCTGTTATAAGCAATCCTTTGTACGCCGTTGCGTTTCTGGTTTCCATGGGGATTTCCAACGTGATTATAGATTTCATTCCGTCAATAATTCTCGGTGCTCCTGACGCCGAGAAGGAGCTCGCCGTCCTGCCCGGCCACTCTTTCCTTCTTCAGGGGCGCGGATATGGAGCTGTGAAGCTTTGCGTCACCGGCGCCGTGCTGTCCATGATTTTATGCGTTGCTCTGCTGCCTCTCATCGTTCTTGCCGTGCCGCTTCTTTACGCCTTGATAAAGGAATACGTCTGGCTGATTCTTGTGTTCGCCGTGTCCTTTATCATATTGAGCGGCGACAAGATGCTTCTGTCGCTGGCGTGCTTTGTTTTTTCCGGGCTCATCGGCGTTTTCGTTTTCAGGCTGCCGATTAATCCTGTTATGGTCTTGTTTCCGGTTCTCTCCGGCCTTTTCGGCGTGAGCATGATTTTCTTTTCTTCCGGGCAGAAAATCCCTGGACAGCGCATGTCTGACATAGAAATATCTTCAAGAGCGAGGAACCGCTCGGCGGTTGCGGGAACGCTGGGCGGCATAGTTTCCGGTTTCCTGCCCGGCCTGGGTTCCAGCCAGGTGGCATCTTTCATGAGCGTTGACAAAAGCAAAGAGTCGTTCCTTGTTTCAATGGGCGCCATATCCCTTTCAAACCTGTTTCTTTCGTTGATTTCGCTGTGGCTTATTGAAAAGTCAAGAAGCGGCGTTGCCGTGGCTATCAGCTATGTTTCGCCCGTCGGATTCAAGGAATTCCTTCTGATAGTCTCTGTTTCGTTGCTTTCTTTAGGTGTTTCCTGCATTCTTGCATTGTTCATCGCGGGTAAATTTTCATTGCTGGTCGGAAAAATAGATTACCGTGTCATGAGCATGGCAGTCGCTGTTCTGATTGTTTTCATGAGCTTTGTTTTCACCGGCTTTTACGGGCTCTTTGTTCTTTTCGTGTGCACGTCCCTGGGGATTTTTGCAAATGCCGCAGGCGTCAGGAGAGGGCTTCTTATGGGCGTCCTCATAGTGCCCACGATTTTGTATTTCATTTACTAATCGGCGTTTGCAAAAGTATATATATTCCGGCGTGAAATTAATTACTGTGATGAAATGGCTAACAGGCATATAAAAATAATAAACGGCCGGAGATATTATTACGAGTCCATCAGGAAGGGCAAGAAGGTATTAAGCAAGTATCTTGGTCCTGTCGACGAAAGAAAAAGAAAGCCCAAGATGCAGCCTGCTGAGCAGCAGCCCGCAACGCAGGTGGAACAGCAGTCGGAGCAGGCGCCCGAAGAAACCTACATCGGCTAGTGCATCAACTGGTTCTTCAGAATAAAGAAAGCATAATTAAGTTAGAAAAAAAATGCCGGGACATTTTCCTTCAGATGTCCCTGCCCTTGATGGTTGTCCTTCTGTTCGCCTTTGCCCTTTCGGATGCGCGTTCCACGAGCCTGTGAACTTCCTTGCTCAAAGCCTCGGTAGCGTCCCCACCAAGATTCATCTTTTTCTTCTTGGCAAGCTCCCTTACCTTGCTCCTTACGACAAGCATGTCTGCCATTCATATCACCTGATTTATTTTTGTAACGAGGCTTTTTAACATTTACGTGCGTATAAGTATCGATGGTTTATTTCGTAAGGGGCGTTTATTCCTTCCGTGGGGATGAAAATCCATACAGCGGAATTTTCACGATAGAAAAAAACCTGATTATTGGCTGGATTCTGGACTATACTTCACAATCCCCTCTTCATAGGGTTAAAGGGAAAGTAACGCATTCGGATGGTAAAATTAGTCTGAAGTTTGTAAAGCGGCCCGAATCTTCATTGCTTATTCCTATCATTTACAATTTAGAAAAGCCTGCCGAAGGCGGAATACCAGGCAGATACGAGGGTCTTTGGAAGCATCAAGAGCCGGGAATTGAACTGGATATTGGATACGAACGCGGGATTGGAGAAATTGCAACTATTTCGAGAGTAGAAAGTACAAATAAAACGCGCCTTGTTCTGGATTCAAAAATTTAATTTTCTAGACCTCTGAGAAGGTCTGTCGTTTTGATTAAACTTTTCTGAAAAGTTTACTTCATCACAACTCTGTCGCCGGAACTGCCGTGGTACGTTATCTGCAGTTCTCCGCCGCACTCGCAGCTGCCTGACAAAGGCGGCCTTGAAAAGGATTTGGAGCATTTCTTGCACTCAAACCCTTCGTATCCTTCCAGCGTCTGGTTATAATCAACGCTTATCTCGTGCTTCATCTTTCTCTTGTTTCCGTTCATGAGGTCGCCCAGGCTTATCTGCCTGCCTAATCCAAGCACCTCGCTTTTGTCTATCCCTAACGACATGAAAATCCTTTCCACAGGAGGGAAAACCTGGCTGTTGATGTAGTAGTCCGAATCTATGTGCAGGCTGTTTGTCCTGGTGTATTCCGGATCCTCTGCTCTTTTCGAAAGCATCTGGTTTCCGCGGATAATGACGAAGCCGAGCCTGTCGCCTATTTTCGGCGGGCTGTGGGGGTTGCGCGCCTTCAGTTTCTTGGCCAGTTCGATGTGGGGAAGCATGCCTTCATAGGAGTCTATGCTTTTTGTGACTCCCTTGACTATCGTCAGCTTCTCCAGCGGCACCCTGTTGCTGCGGAGGTCTTCAATGACAGCCCTTACTTTTTCTATCGCCTTCTGAAGGTCGCCCTCTTTTAAGATGGTTTCAATCACGTTTTCCATGATTTCTGGAACCAGCAGGCACCAGTCACGTCTCACCGTCTCGATTCCCTTCATCTCTATGTTGTCAACCCATCCGCTGTCCGTCATCTCGAACTTCCATCCTGCATACCGCTTTTTTGACAGGATGAGGAATGTCCTGTATATTTTCTCGAACTGCAGCTCCAGATGGCCTGGCAGGTTCTTTGTAACGTGCTCGGCGATTTTATCGCCTAGGTTCTTCGCTTCGTCCAGTTTTTTTATTTTTGTTTTCAAAAAGATGCTGTCGGTGTCGCCGTAAACGACCTCAACGTCAAAATTTTTTTCTATGAGGTCCTTTGTTTTCATTATGTTCTCGCGGCCGTAGGCTGTTATAGCGTTAGCGACTTCGATGATGTAAAGCCGCGCCCGTATGTATCCGGTGTAGCCGTAGAACGAGTTATGCAGCACAATCCCCTGTGCTGTAACAAACATCTCTGTATCGCGCACCGACAAATCATACACATAATCGGAAGAGGCGTAGCGTGATATTTCAGGTCTTTGGCCAAAGAGGTCGCCGGATATTATCTTATGTCCATGGGAGGTCTTTCTTCTTGATATGCGGTATAGCCCGTCGAAAGAGTTATGCTGCACGCCTCCTGTTTCTTTAAGCATGAGATTTAATTGCGCCGCCAGTTTTTTGCTGACCGTATTCATGCGGTGTGTTCCTGTGTTGCCGTCGCCGCTGTAATACCCGAGCATGAAAGCTGCCCGAATTCTGCTATTCGAGTTGAGTATAAAGTCCGGCACCTGTTTCGTATAAGAACCTGAACCGCATACGTGCCTGAAAAACAAATAAGCCAGCCTTGTGCCGATAGTGACATCCTTGTTGAATAAGCGTGCGTCATAGCCGAAACATTTTTTAATCAGGTGTTGAATGTGTGATGTATTCTGCCTGCTTTTATTGGCTATAGTCGTCCTGAACGAGTTGTTTCTCTTATATGTGCTTCCTTCTGCGACAAACCATCCAAGCAGTTCGGCGAGGTCTTCTGTCACTTGTATGTTAACAGGAATTTTTCTCCGTCCTTGGCGAGGCCCTCCTACTGCAATAAACGACTTCTCCGCTACGAATCTTGGCAGCCGGTGCACGGCTGTAATGGGGATTGTGTAGTAATTCGGCTCCTCCTGTGCGGCTATGAAATCTTCATAAAAGCCTGCGAGTATTCTCCCGTCCTCGGTTGGCTCATAAACCGGCACAAGCCCGCAGTTGCCAACTGTCGTCAGGCCTGTCCTGTTGATAAGGATGCCCTCTGAACTTCTTAGTATGCGCCTCTCGACTGTTTTCTGCAGCGTTGCGGAATCAGCAGACTCGCTTAGCGCGGAAAGCATTTTCACCCTGTTTTCAATCCATTTTTTCTTGTTAAGTTGTAAATTCTTGGGAATGTACAGGTAAATATCTGCTGTCTCTTCTGCAGGCAGTGACTTCAAAAATTCCAGCCAGTTGAATGCTGCTTCTTTTTCCGGCAGCCTTATGCTCTTGACTTGGGCAATGATATCTTTTTCGGAGACGTCCTTGCCCCCTTTCTGGATAAGCCGCTTGAACATGCTTTCTCTCTGGCGGTTGGAGCTTTTCCCTTCCATGACCATGATGCTGTGATCATCCGTTATCATTACCTCGCCCATTGGGGTCCTGATTTTTGTTAAATCTCCCTTGCTTTTGTGCCGTGATATTGCATATATCGGCTTGAAGCACGACTTATTTCCGTCAACACTTAATGTTTTCCATCCCTCCAGCTCTATAACTTCCGTATTGCCAAGGTCTATAACAGCATGATTTTCTGAAAGCTCGTTGAAAAGTTCTTCTACTTCGCATACGCGCAGATTGCCTGATGGCTCCTTCACAACTATGTCGGTGCCTGCATGAACGCTGTTCGACATGTCCTTTATCGCGAGCTGCTTGGCGTTAAGAATTCTTTTCTCTTCCCCTTTCGCCTGTTTCATTTTCCTCTTCGTCGCCGCCCTTGTTTCCATGAGTTTCGTCAGCAGCATCGGCATTATTCCCTCCCTTGCAGCATGATATACGAACTCCGCGCCGTTCGGGGCCCTTATCGTTTTCATTCCTTCTGTTTTTTTCATGAGCAATGTATCCGGCGATACGTTGAACGTTCTCATTACGGAAGGATAAAGCGACTTGAAGTCCAGCACGAGCACGCATCCTTCCGAGTGCAGTCCTCTTCCCGGCTCAAGGACGGTGGCTCCTTTTATTCCTTCCTTGTCGCGGCTTTTCCCCCTCTTGTTGAGCTCTTTCTGTGACGGCTTGGGCGGCATGACGTAGTTGCGCTCCCTCATTTCATGCATGATCATCGTCTCTACCCGCATTGACTGCCCGCCGAAGCAGTCCTGCAAAAGCAAGCCGGAAATTTTAGCCAGCTCGACAAACTTGTCGAGCATCCCTTTTTCTAGAACCAGCCGGAGCGACAGCAGCGCGTCCTTTTTGGAATATTCAATGAACCTGCTCAGCTGCTCCCTGTTTCCGTTCCAGAGTTCCGGCATTTCGCCGTATTTCACGTCAAGTTTTTCCTCGTTCAGAAGCGCCTTGGCTATCGTATCCAGGTTGTATCTGTGGAATTTCACCCACGGGTCCCTGCGGAGTATCTGGTAAGGGTCGAGGACAATCCTGCCCGGAACGTGGGTTTCCTGTGACATCCCCACTTGCCTTGAGAAGGCTTGCTTGTCTTTGACCCTGCCTATCGTCGCGCTCAGCCCGAGTTTTTTCATCCTGTCAAGAAGGTACGGTATGTCAAAGGAATTGATGTTGTATCCTGTTATCACGTCAGGGTCGAACTCGTCTATTATTTTCATGAACCCCTCTATCATTTCATTCTCATTTACAAACCCCGCGGCGCCTTCTTCGGTGACCGGCTTCGCGACAAGGACGAGGGTTTTCCTGCCTTTGTATTCCGGTTCAAAGGCGAGCGATATCATTACTATGGGATCCTTCTTCGCGTCCAGGGGCTTTGTCGTGTCCGTAGGCACGCATTCAATGTCAAATGCCATGAAGCGCAGTTTTGCGTTTTCGTCTTTCTGGAATTCCTTTACGCTGTCCGCGAAATATGTCAGTGTTTTTACGGTTCCTGAAGCCGTCTTTTCCCCGTCAGCCTCGACCCATGACATTCCGTGGATTTTCTTGTCAATAAGAAACCTGTATTTGAACATTATGTCTGCTTCGTAGCATTCTTCTGCTATGCCGTCCGCGACAAGCCTTTCCCGGAGCATCGGAACGTCCTGGGGGTTGTACGCGATTATTTTCAGCAGCTTTGTCGCGGCCTCGCTGTAGCCGAGGGGGATGGATTTCTCTGTCCACTCGACCTGCTTTATCTCTTTTATGTCTTTTATTTTATGCAGCTGCTCCTCGTTTACCTTTATGTAGAAATAGGGGCTGTGCCTGTCGTAAAGGGCGCATACTGAATTGCCTTTGTCCGTCCTCCCGAACATCCTTACTATCGGCCTGTTCCCGGAGAATATGTAGTCTACGTCTAGCAGCTGGAAAAGCATGAACCCCACCCATGAAAAATACAAAGTCTTCTTTCCTGGCCTTATTTTTTTCAGCTAAAGTATTAGTTGCAGGATATTTATTTGTTGTTGAACATAAAATAGTTGCTTCTCGCCTTATCCGATGGTTGCCTGCTGGAATTCCCTTGTTGAAAAGTCAACGACCACGGGCAGGAACCTCGTCAGCAGGGACCCGGAACTGAGTATTGTAACCGACTTGTAATTGCTGACGTGCGGCTCGTGTGTGTGGCCGTAATGGACTATGTCAGGGATTTCTTCAAGAACAAGGCTGTCTTCCTTCATCGATATTTTCGGCTTTCCCAGATGCCTTTTTTTCAGCATCGACAGGCTGTACTTGTGCAAAAGGAGTATTTTTATGCCGTTTATCTCTATCATCGCCGGGTTCGACAGCGATATTATGTTCCTGTTTCTGTACTTTACCGGCGCCGCAGGGTAATTCTTCGACTCCATCTCGCCGGGTATTGCGATGACCGTCTTGTTGTAGCAGTGAGTTTCCACGGCTTTCTCAAAGGCCTCTTTGTCGCCTATGTCTCCTGCAACAAACAGGTATTCTATGCCCTGCTGCCCGAACCATTTCATGAATTTTTCAAAGTCCGACAGCGGCGCCTCTTCCAGGTGAAGGTCGCTGACGAAGCACGCCCTTCCGCTGCCTTTCGCCGGCTGCCTGAGCGGCATGTCCGGGTAGAATACCTGCTTCCCGTAAATTACCTTTCCTGCCGATATGCCCTTGATTGCCACGACATCGTCCTGCTCCAGGTCGCCGACATCCTCGAAAATAACCGGCATTGTGGACGTCATGTCCTCCAGCTCCACGAGGAATTTTTCTTCCTCCTGCCTGATTTCCTTGACTATGCCTATTACAAAAACTTCCTTCCTGCTGTTGTCCACCTTGTTCAGGGACGTGAAGTCCCTGCCTATTCTGCTCAGGATTATTTCCTGCATTTTCCTGTACTTGTCCCTGTAAAAGGCGATAAAATCCTCCGTGGTTATCTCCTTGGGCAGCGAAGTTATGTTTTTGATTACCCTGAGAGCCGGCTGGACAAACTCCTTTTCTGTTATTATGATCCCCGGATAATTTTTCTCCAGGAACTCCGCTATGTCCTTGTCTTCAAGGAACTGCAGGGCCGTCGGGCTGAGCAGCTTGCCTTTTTTAAGAAATTCGTGGATTATTTTTTCCTTCGACATATATAGCACGCCTGCAAGCAATTGTTTGTTATGTATGCAGAACCTTTCGTTTTTCCGGGCTGTACGCTGTTTTAGTTTCCGAGTCTTTCAACAAGCATACTGTTAACCCTTTGGAGTATTGTGTCGTTTATGGCAAGGACTACTTCCCTTGTGCGGCCGTACCTGCCTTTCGAGATTACCTTCGCTGTTATCACGCCCAGCATGTCCAGTTCCCCGATGAGGTCGCTTACCCTGCGCTGCGTCAGCGTTTTCAGGTTGTTCCTGGCGCATACTTCCTTGTACATTTCGTATATGTCGCCTGTGAGCATCCTGGTGTCAGCCCACTTTTTCTGGCTGCCGTATTTCTCCTGCAGCTTTATTATTGAATACATCACCGCCTGCGACTGCTTTGGCTGTAGTTTAATTGTTTCTGTGACGCGGTCCATGTCTATTTTTTCTTCGGCGAGCTCTACGTGCTTGTAGGTTATCTGGCTGTCGCCCAGTCTTTCCGCAACCTCGCCGGCAACGCGCAGGAGGTCAATGGCCCTTCGTGCGTCTCCGTGCTCCTGGGCGGCCATGGCAGCGCACATGCTTATTATTTCCTCGCTTATTGTGTCCTCAATAACACCTTCGGAAACGCGCTGCGCCAGGATGTCCTTGAGCTGCAGGGCGTCGTATGGCTTGAATATAATCTCTTCGTCGCTCAGGGATGACTTGATCCGTGCGTCAAGATTGTCCCTGAAAGAAAGGTCGTTAGTTATGCCCACAAGCGTTATCGTCGCGTTTTTCATCTCCCCGTTGACGCGCGTCAGGTTGTATAGAAAATCGTCGCCTATTTTCTTGTAAAGGCTGTCTATCTCGTCAAGGACGAGGATGATTGTCTGCTTTTTTTCGTCAATTTTCTCGAAGAATCTGCGGTAAAGCAGGTGTGTCGGAAGGCCTGTTTCCGGAACGAATTCGCCTATTTCCTTGAGCAGCTGCGCCAGAAGGCGGTATTCCGTGTCGGATACTTTCTTCATCTTGCAGTTGATATATACGGTCCTGATCCCCCTGCCTTTGCTTATTTCCTCCAGTTGCGACAGCACATACCTTATGGATATCGTCTTCCCGGTGCCGACAGTGCCGTAGATAAAAAGATTGCTGGGCTGGTATCCGCGAAGCGCCGGGGCAAGGATGTTTGATATTGACTTTATTTCCTCCTCTCTGTGGGGGATTTTGCTTGGCATAAAAGAAGACGTCAGTGCCTTTTTGTTTTTGAAAATGCTTTCCTTTTCGACAAAACGCAAGAATATGTTGTCTTTCTTAGTGACCTGCACTTACACCACACCCCTTAAACCCAAATCAGAAACAAACCACAGTAAATTCGCGGTTTGTTTCACATCCATTTCATATGGAAGTTCTTTTATTATTAACATCGTCGTTTATAAGTATTGTTGCAGAAGAAATATAGGTTTGACAAAATATATTTTCTAAAAATCTATACATACCCCTTCATTTCTCATGGAAACCCCCATATAAAATATATTGATAACATCGTTATAAGAAAGAAAGGTATGTGTCATTTCCAATTTTTTCCTAAATTTTAGTATTTCCACACGAAACGCCTCCATGAGAAACTATGGAGTAGGTAACCTCACCTTCTTTTGGAAGTTTCACAAACAAATTATAACACAGTTATACGAGTGGAAATGTAGTTTAACTAACACGATTTTAACAACACAGTAAGGGACGACACCAGAAGAAATAAAGTCTTTATGCACTTCATATTTTTTGGGGTTTTAGGTATTTTTTGAACATCGTTTGAAATATAATTTTATTACTTAAAAATAAGTAAATTTCAAAATTTCTATGCTTTAGTAGGATAATTATATTTTGCATGGTTTTTATGTCAACTGCTTCAAGTAGAGTTTCAAGCGGAACTTCTATTATTTTGCACAATGTTAATTATTCAGCCAGCTCAAACTTCACGCCGTAGAGAATCAGACCGCTTTCGTCTTCTTCCGTGTGCTTCCTGAAAACCGCCCTGACGCGTTTCCCTATCTCCAGCCCTTCGTCATCAACGATTTCAGCAGCTATCATGGGGCCCTCGTCTAACCTTATCAAGGCTACATTGTAAGGCCCGTTAAAACCGGCAGGGCCGACATGAATTCTGGTATAACTCTCTATTTTACCGGAGCCGCTGAACTGCACAGGAGCAAGGCTTGCTGAGCTGCACCCAGGGCATACGCTGCGCCCCGGGAACTGGTTTTCGCCGCAGCCGTTGCACTTTGTGCCTATTAACGAGTACTTGCCTTTCCTGATTCTCCAGTGCATCGGTACGGATGAACGGTGCGGCATATTAATTAATCACCTATAACTCCATGTGGACAAGCCCGTCAGCAGAGAGGGACATAGGAATACGATAAGTAGCCGGATGTCTAATCCCCATAGTTTCACACATTCTGTATATTTTACTCAAATCTTTGCTGATTGCAACGTACATTCTACTACCATTTGCTTTGATCCCTACCCAATATCCAGGAAAAGCATCTCTAAGGAAAGCATCATGAAAACTAAGCCAAGTAAATTCTTTCCCATCTTCGCTGGCAGATACCGGCCTTTCGGGTGTTGTTATAAAAACCATTCTATGCACCTTTCAATTCATTGCCCAAAATATTCACGACGGCCGTCGCTCCCGAGCCGCCGACGTTCAGGTTCATGCCTGTTTTTGCTCCCTTTATCTGGTTGATGGAATCGCCGCGCAGCTGCCTTACAATATCGCATATCTGCCTCACGCCCGTGGCTCCTACCGGATGGCCTATTGACTTCAATCCGCCCGTAGTGTTTACAGGTATTTCTCCGTCCAAAGCAGCAGCGCCGCTTTCAACGAATTTTCCGCCCCTGCCAGGCTCGCAGAAGCCTAAAGCCTCCAAAGAAATTATCTCATTTATCGAAAAGCAGTCATGTACCTCGGCGACGTCCATGTGCTTCGCCGACAGACCCGTCTTTTCATAAGCTTTCTTCGCTGCCATCTTCGCCGCCTGCATTTCCACGATGCTTTTTCGGTCATGAAGCGCAACGGCGTCGTTTGCCTGCTCGCTTGCCAGTATCCATACAGGATTTTCAAATTGCTTGGCCAGCTTATCGCTCACGAGCAGGGCAGCCGCGGCACCGTCGGTTATAGGCGAGCAGTCCAGCAGGCGAAGCGGGTCAGCCACAACCGAAGAATTCAAGACATCTTCCAGCGTCACGGCCATATTGAACTGCGCGTAAGGATTGTTTTTTCCGTTGGAGTGGTTCTGGACCGAAACCATTGCTAATTGCTCCCTTGTTGTCCCGAATTTATGCATGTGCGCCCTTGCCATCAGCGCGTACAAGCCGGCGAAAGTCAGGCCGATTCCTGCCTCCCATTCCTGGTCGCCTGCAGCGGCCAGGGTCATTGACACTTCATCGTTAGCGAGGTCCGTCATCTTTTCAACGCCAACAACAAGCGCGGCATCGGCATTTCCGGATTTTATATCAAGGTACGCCGAACGCAAAGCCACGCTTCCTGATGCGCACGCAGCCTCGCATCTTACGGCAGGGATATGCGGAATACCTAGGTTGTCGGCAATAAGCGCACCCAGATGCTCCTGGCCGAGAAAGCGGCCTGCGGACATGTTTCCGATGTAAAGCGACTGGACAATGCCGGCTTCGGCTTTAGCGTCGCCAAGCGCGGCAGCCGCGGCTTTAACGCCCAGGTCACGGAGCGAGTGTTCCCAGAGCTCGCCGAACTTCGTCTGCCCGACGCCCACAACAGCTACGTTGGTCATGATTAAGACACCATTCTTCTGAAATAATCAAGTAAAACACGAATCCGGGTTCTCCGAGGGATTGTATATCTTACATCTATTTCATCGTTGAAAGACCCGTCAGGATTCAGATAAACGCTGTAAGTTACGCCGAATCCACCGTAATTATAAGTCCGTTTCTCGCAGCATCTCCCAGAACTTATCACAGTTGTATCACGACTGCCTAATACACGCGCAAGTTTTTCTTTTGCCATTTATCACACCTTCAGCTTGCCGCGCATCTTGACGTAAGACCCGTAGTCAATGTATTTTTTCCTGTTTATGTAAAAATCGGTTTTAGGCGCGAGCTCGCGGGCTTCCAGAATTCTTTCTGTCACCAGCAGCGAAAAAGCGTCGCTTCCTGCCCCGCTGCCGAACGAAGTGAGCAGTATGCGCTGCCCCGGCTGGGCGGCGTCAAGCACGGCGCACAAGCCTAGCAGCGAAGAGCCCGAATAAGTATTGCCGATTTTTTCAACAACAAGCGATTGCAAAAGTTTTTGCTGATCAAAGCCAAGGGCTTTTGCAGCTTCCTTTGGAAATTTCCCGTTGGGCATATGAAAAACAAAATAATCAAAATCATCCTTGGTCATGTTTAGCTTTTTCAGAAGCCCCTTCGCGGCGCTTATCGTGTGATGAAAATATGCAGGCTTCCCCGTGAAGCGTGCGCCGTGCCTCGGATAATCTTCCCCTTCCCTGCGCCAGAAATCCGGAGTGTCTGTCGTGTAAGAAAACGTCCCTTCAATAACAGCCAAAGGATTTCTTCCCACAACAAAAGCTGCTCCTCCGCTTGCTGCTGTATACTCCAGGGCATCGCCGGGTCTTCCCTGCGCCGTATCAGCGCCTATAGCAAGGCCGTATTCTATGTCACCGGCCCTGACCAGAGCTGAGCAGCATTGTACTCCGGCAGTCCCGGCCTTGCACGCGAATTCAAAATCCGCCACCATGACCTCGGGCGTGATGCCTAAAGCCTCGGAAACAACGGTTCCCGACGGCTTCACGGCGTATGGATGGCTTTCCGAGCCGATAAAAACCGCGCCTATTTTTTCCGCGGATATTCCGGCCCTCGCTATCGCATTTTTGGCGGCTTCAACGCTGATGGTGATCGTATCCTCGTCTTCGTCGGCAACAGCCTTCTCATGCACGGCAAGGCTTTTTCTTATGACATCAGGGTTCTGGTTCCACACCTTTGCAATTTCCTCCACAGTTATGCGGAAGCGCGGTATGTAAGCGCCGTAACCGACAATGCCGACGGAATTATTGTTCATCCAAACCACGAACCTCTTTTGATTTTTGATGCAACTTTTTGTAAAAGTTGCTTGGAGTAGCAAAGTTTGTTCATAGGAATGTGTTCTCCTCGTTACGTATTAAAAACTGCTGCATGACAGGCCGAATGCGCGGAATATACGCTATAAGTCACTAAATAGAAAGCATCTTTTTATCTTGGCAGTGGAATTATAATCATGGTTTTGGAGTCCATAATCAACCCGAAAAACGCAGAAGACAAGCCGCACCACATTTTCATAATCGCGTTTCTCTATACGATTGCGTCAGCAGTTGTTTCGCAGAAAATATTTCCGAACAGCGCCTCGATTCTTACGGTATCATTCGTGACGATACTTTTCGTTCCGTTCTTCCAGAAATTGTTTTCAATAGAAGAAGAAAAGGAAAAAGGGGCCTCGGCAAAGACAATTAACCTGTTCGTCCGGCACAAGGAAATTTTTTATGTTTTCAGCACGTTTTTCCTTGGCGTCGTCGTGGCCATGACGTTCATGTACATTTTCATGCCATCGCAGCAGCTTTTTTCCGCGCAGTCAGAAACCATCAGGAATTTCGGCACAGGAAAGCTGACAGACAGCGGCGAGTTCTCGCGGTTTTTCCTTAATAACACGCAGGTGATGATTGCGATGTTCTTCCTCTCCTTTGCCTTCGGAGCGGGCGCGGTGTTTATTTTGGCGTGGAATGCTTCCGTAATAGCCCTGTATCTCGGGCTGTTTATACAGTCGTCTGTCTCAAAGGGCGTAGGAACGACTGTTGCCTTTATTTACGGCGTTCCGGTAGGCCTGGGCACGCTGGCTCTTCACGGAATTCCAGAAGTGTCCGCGTATTTCATCGCAGGACTCGCCGGAGGGCTCTTGTCCGTGGGCATCATCAGGGAAAAAATTCAAAGCAAAGAGTTCCGCCTCATCCTGAAGGATTCGCTGCTGCTCCTGATACTAGCGGAATTTTTGATTTCAGTAGGTGCCTACATAGAAGCGGCGGTTTGATTCATTCTGAAATGTCCGCAATAATTCCGTCCCATATTTCCTTCAATTTTTCAGTTTTCAGTTCAATGCCTATTTCTGCTTTGCCGCTGCCGATATTTACGGTTTTGTTTTTGAAGACGCCTTTATCCATGATCTTTTCTGCTTTATTTTTAATGCAAAAAGGAGTGACGCCGCCGACGCTGTAACCGGTTATTCTTAAGACCTCGTCGGGTTTAGCGATTCTCAGGTTGTTTTGTTTTGTAATTTCATTCAGTTTGCTGAGGCTTGCTTTTCTATCGCCAGGCAAAACGGCAATTACAGGATTATCCCCGACAAAAACAAGTGTTTTGAGGACTTGCTGAAGAGGGCATCCGTAAAGCCTTTCAACATCCCGAGTGGTCTTCGGAATTTCGCTTAAATGAATGATTCTGAATTCTGCATTCATGTTTTTCAGGTATTCTATACTTTCCATTTTATCATCTTTTCCTTCCGGCCCTTCTGTATATTTTAACAAGTTCCATAGCACGGGAAACGGAAATATTGCTTTCCTGTATCATCCTTGAAGCTATTTCATACACGTTGTTTCCAGCGGCTCCCGCCATTATTGCGATATTTTTTGCATGCAGTTTCATATGGCCTTTCTGTATGCCTTCCTTTATCATTGCCCGGAGAGCGGCGAAGTTGTTTGCCAGACCCGTGCATGCAGCTATTTCCGCGAGTTCCTTTGATGATTTGACGCCGAGTATTTTCAGCGATATGCGCGCTATGGGGTTGGTTTTTGTCGCGCCGCCAACAAGCCCCACGGCCAGCGGAAGCTCTATGCTGCCGACAAGGTTTCCTTTCTTGTCCTTCTCGTATTTTGTCAGGGGTTTGTAGCCATTAAGGGCAGCGTAGGCGTGGGCACCTGCTTCAGCCGCGCGGAAATCGTTGCCTGTAGCTACAAGCACTGCGTCTATGCCGTTCATAACCCCCTTGTTGTTCGTGGCGCACCTGAACGGGTCATTTAGTGCAAAGTGATAAGCGTCAAGAATCCCCTCGATGACATCCTCGCCCAGATCTTCCTTCCTCCATACAGCAGTTGCCCTGGCTTTTCTGTAAACAGCCAGGTTGGAAATTATCCTGAGTCTCGCTCTGGCACCCGTTATTTCTTCCAGATACGGCGACAAGGTTTCGCATATCGTATTTACGCTGTTTGCTCCCATCGCGTCCCTTACGTCAACAAGAACGTGGACTATAGCCATGACGCCCCTTTCAGTTTCAACCTTCCGTACTTCTATGTCTTTGGCGCCGCCGCCTAATGTAAGCATCACAGAGTCTTTGTTGTTGGCTGCCTTGAGTATATAATCCCGTTTGGACATTATAATGTCCTTGACCTTTTCAAAATCCCTGACGCCGACAAGCTGTATCTGGCCTATCATAACGGGGTCGTCGCTTTCAGCTTTGAAACCTGAAGGCAATGCCAGCTTTGCGGCGTGTGATGCCGCAGCGACAACAGAAGGCTCCTCTGTGCACATGGGAATTAAATAGTCCCTGCCGTTCACGCGGAAATTAACGGCTATACCCATGGGAGTGTGCATGACGCCTATGACGTTTTCAATCATTATGTCTGCTATCTCGATATCCAGCGACCCGGAATTTACCAGGTCGTTCACTTCCCTTGTACTCAGGCCCGTGGCTTTTTTCAGGATAGCCAGACGTTCATTTAAGCCCAGTTTGTGGAATCCGGAAAAATCAGTCTTCACGAAAACACCAAAAGCAAAAACAATTTTGCAGATAACTTTTAAAAACGAATTCTACGTAAAAATTCTTTCTATTGCAACGCCCCTTTCTTCTACGAACTTCTTGCCGACGTTCCCATTGTTCCCCATGACATCGGCAAGCGCAAGGAAAGACCAGCCTTTGCGGGAAATTTTGCAGCCTATGTAGGCCTTCGCAGAAGCCTTGTCCTCCCATTCCTTCAGTTCCTGCAGCTGCTCCGCAGCTATTTTGAACCCCTTGGCGCGCGACTTGCATTCTATGACGATAAGGCGGCCGTTTTTCGCAGCTATTACGTCAGGAGAAGCCAGATTAATCCGGCCGCTTCTTGGAGTCCTCACGACCATGTAGCCCATCTTGGACAGCGTATGAACCAGGCTCCGCTCTGCGCGGTAACCTTTCTCGTAGCTTCTTATCATATGCTTAATTTCGTCCAGAACTATAAATGCTTTGGCACTCAAAATAACCATAGATGCAGAGGAAGAAGGCGTTTTTATGAAATACAATGTCCTTGCCGGCGAAGTGATGAAGAAGGATGTCAAGTCAGTTGACATAAACGACACGGTTGAGAAAGCGGCGCGGATGATGAAGGAAAACAGGATAGGCTCCGTCGTTGTAATGGGAGAGAAGCACGTGAAGGGCATTGTGACGGCCAGGGATATCGTTCACAAATATGTCGCCGATAAAAAGGGCGACACGGTCAAGGATATTATGACCACGGACCTTGTGAAAATACCGCCGGGCATGACAATAGAGGAGGCGTCGCGCCTGATGGTTTCCAAGGGCATTGAAAAGCTGCTTGTTTTTGACAAGGAACGGTTCCTGGGTATCATAACGTCTTCAGACATTTTAAAAATAGAGCCTGCGCTGGTTGAAATTCTTCTTGAAAGGATGAAGGCCGGAGGCAGGCAGAGCAAAGAAGAGGAAGTCGGCCTCATCGAGTGCGAGAACTGCGGCAACTACACCGACGACGCGGAAGAGGTTGACGGCGTATACATGTGCAGCGAGTGCAGGGAATGATTAACAGGATTACAAAAATAAAAGTTAAAATGCCAACCTATGGCTTCAAAGCCCGCTACAAGTTCATAAGATGCCCTGAATGTAACGAGGTGCAGAAGTAATGATAGAGTGGATTATTTTTGGGATTATCTTACTTATACTTGGTTTCTTTATAGGAAAATATATCACAGAACAGCAGAAATGGGCAACAAAAAAAGCTCAGTTAGAACAGAAACATCAGATGGAAACATCAGAATTGCAAAAAAATATGCTGTCACAAGAAAAACGTTTTACAGAACAGATGAAAGATTTGCAATTACAACATCAAAACTATATAACTGATTTGGATAACAGATATGTTGCTTTGATAAGACAATTTAGAAAGGATGCTGTTTTGAGGTCAAGAAATACACTAATGGGAAAACTATGGGAGCATGTGGCACCATATCTGCCAAAATTCAAATACCATCCATCTGATATGAAGTTTATTGGTTCTCCTATAGATTACATAATTTTTGATGGCATGAATGAAAAAGACATAAAGCGAGTTATTTTTCTTGAGGTAAAATCAGCTAATAGTAAACTAAATGCACAAGAAAAGAAGCTTAGAGATGCGATAATTAACAAAAGGGTCAAATGGGAAGAGTTTAGAATTGAAGATATAACATCTACAAGCGTTATAGAAAATAAGGACTTCGACAAACAGATGCAGATACAACTTGATACAATTAAAAAACAGATGGAAGAAACGGATGATGAAGAAAGGTATAATGAGGTGCAGAAAACATGAAGGAAATGAGCATGGAAAAGGCAATAGTTCAAGTGTTTATGGATAGCCCAACTAAGATATTTGCTGTTCAAGAAATTTATAGCGGTTTTCAAAAATATTATGAATTACGTGATTTTCAAAAACAAAAAGACTCCTCAGGACAACTACGCTTTCATAATGCAGTAAGAAGTATTTTAGCCAGACTTGAGAAATCTGGAAAAGTAACTTATTTAGGAGACGATATGAGGAAATTAGGTAAAAAATGAGGTGATTTTATGGCGACCAACAAGAATAAGCGTTCAAAACCGAAGCCGAGACATATAGACCTTTTCGGGACTCAATTTCTCATGCCAAAAGGGCAACGGAAAAAGTTGAATAAACAACGCCCTGAATTGAAGAATAAGCGACTAAATGCTTCGCATTTGACGAAATTAACTGAATCCCAGAAAAACCAAGAAGAATAAACTGCCTTTGCATTTTTTCAACAGAAACCCGAATATTTCAACAAAGCCTTTGGAAGATAATCTTTTTATTCCGCCCTTACCAAAGCATTTTAGCAGTTCCTGATGCTGTGGAGGTATCGGAAGTGAGTTGTTCTGATTATGGAAATCGAAGACACTGTTTTTTCAAAGGCGGCACTGATAAACACGCCTGACCCCTACACCCTTTCCCTGAGCATCCTGGAAAAGGCCATGTCGCTTGGCGATGTCGTTGAAAAGAAAAATATTTTCGAAACGGACGGGCCCATGAAAAAATTCATCACCGAATTTGACGTGATAAAGCATTATGATGATTACTCGCAGTCTAGGATAATGATAAGCATGAACGGCGAAAGCAACTCCAGGAGCTTCCTGGAAATAGGCATGAACGGCGTCACAAGGACAAAAATAGAAGAGGAAGGGTTCTTTTCATCGGTTTTCACGGAGTTTTATCTTGAGGGCATTTACCAGGATGTAACCAGGCGCGCCCGGGAAGAGGTCATAAAATCCGGCAAAGAGCTTGAAAAAAGCGTGGAACTGGCGTCCAAAGCAAAATAAAGCGGTTTCTAAAGGCGCTTAAAGGTTTCTGGCAATACTTTTAGTCACAGGGTCAGAAAAGGTATGGTCAGGCTTTCACAAACATCAAAGATCAAATCATATTTATCTAGTAATTTATCTGTTAAATTGAGAGTCAGCCTCTTTTTCTGAGCCCTTGAAAAATCGGGGTGGTAATCATGGCCAAACTGGCCCAGAACTTTGCGAAGTACTTAATCCATGCCAGGCTTCATGCCAAGGGCATTGTGGAAAAGCCAGACATAATCGGCGCGATTTTCGGGCAGACAGAAGGCCTTTTGGGAGCGGACATGGACCTGCGCGAGCTGCAGAGAACCGGGCGGATAGGGCGGATTGAGGTGGATGTCAATAACAGCAAAGGCAAGTCTTACGCCGACATTTACATTCCTTCTTCTTTAGATGCTTCTGAGACATCGCTCATTGCGGCGTCAATGGAAACTATTGACAAAGTGGGTCCCTGCGATGCCGAGATAGAGATAGCAAAGGTTAATGACGTAAGAACGCAGAAAAGAAAGTACGTTATCGAGAGGGCAAAAGAAATTTTAAAGGGAATGATGGACGAAGGCATGCCCGATACGCAAAAATTGTCCGAGATGATAAAGGAGTCCGTCCGTTCCTGGGAACTCTCGTCCTATTACGGGCTTCCCAGCGGCCCTGACATTCTGGAATCGGATGAAATAATCATTGTCGAGGGACGCGCCGACGTGATAAACCTCCTGAAAAACGGAATAAGAAATGTTATGGCAATCGAGGGCTCAAAAATACCGGACCCGGTGATAGACATAACGAAGCAGAAAACAATCATAGCTTTTCTGGACGGGGACCGGGGCGGCGATCTGGATTTGAAAAAACTGCTGCTGGTCGCCGACATAGATTACGTAGCCCGCGCAGAAGAAGGCAAGGAGGTTGAGGAGCTCACGAAGAAAGAAATATTCAAGGCGCTCAGGGAAAAAACCCCGGTTTATTCAGAGGCAGTTTTAACGAAAGAAGCCGCCGCCACTGACGAAGGCGTCATTGAGGAAATCAGCAGGGACGCGAAACAGCACTTTGGCAGCCTGCTGGAAGAGCTGACAGGCTCCAGGGCGGCTTACATAGTTGACAAAAGCATGAAGGTGCTTGCAAAAATACCCCTCAGCGAGATTTCTGCCGTCATTGACGACTACAGGAATGTTTACGCGATAGTTTTTGACGGGAAAATAAGCCAGGACATAATTGAGATGTCGCTGCAGAAAAATATACCTTATCTGGTTGCCACGGACTACAAGGAAAAAATAACAGTGCCCGAGAGCATGACGGTCATAACGCAGAAAGATTTGGAGCAGCAGGTTTGATGCATGTCGGAAATCAGGAAACGCCTTAAAAAGCTTGACGAGCTTGAAGGGAAAGTGGACTCAGTGCTTGTTATAAACAGGGAAAGAGACCCTAATTTTTTCTACCTGACGGGCCTGGACATAACAGGGGCGTTTTATTACGATTTCTCAGAGACGGTCATATTGACAAGCGAGATGGAAGCGGGACGCGCGCGGAAGAGCGGGGCGAAAAATGTCGTTGTCGTGAAAAAATTCGGGGAATTTCTGGGCAAGGGGCGCACGAGGAAAATAGGCATAGACGCGAAGGGCATTTCATTGTCAGCGTACAGGAGGCTGAAAATCCGCGGCATTGATATATCAGCTTATTTGTCAAAAATGCGCGCCGTCAAAAGCAGAGGCGAAATAAAAAACATAAAGGAAGCGTGCAAAATTGCTGCAAGAATCATGGAAAAAGCCGTCGGTGAAATCAGCCCGAAAATCACTGAATGGGAGCTTAAGTCAGTGATAGAATGCGGAATGCTGAAAAAAGGCGTGGAGCCTTCGTTCCCGACGATAGTGGAAACCGCTGAAAACATATCGCCGCACCATGCACCCGGAAACAGAAAGCTGAAAGAGCCCGTCCTGATAGATTTAGGCGTGCGGTACAATGGCTATTGCTCTGACATAACAAGAACGGTGGGCAGCAGTTTTGAAAATATCATAGAAAAGGTCTTTGCCGAGGTTGAAGAAGAACTGAAGCCCGGGGCAGCTGCTGCAGATATCGACAAAAAAGCGCGGCAGGTTATGGGAAAATATTCCAGGCATTTCCTGCACAGCCTGGGCCACGGCATAGGCATAGAAGTTCACGAAAATCCCTCCCTGTCAAAGGCAAGCAATGACGTAATGAAGGCTGGCATGACGTTTACCATAGAACCGGGCATCTACATCAAAGGCGGCATGAGGCATGAAGAGGATTATATTCTCACCGAAAGAGGAGCGGTAAAGCTGACATAGTCCAGATTACGGGATAAGCCACGCGGTTCCATTTTGATAAAGAAAATAGAAAGAGATGCGTAGTAGAGAAGAGAAAGTCACGGAGCAGCTTAATCATTTCCCTTCTCAGTCGTCAAGCAGTTCGGGCCTTATTTTTGCAGCTTTCTTGACGTACACCACATCGCCGCATTTTCCGCATTGAATTTCCAGGAATTTTATCGTTTCCATCCTGACGTTCATTTCTTTGCCGCAACATTGCGGTAAATCGTTCATTATAATCACCTCTAAGCTTTTGCATATACCAAACAGAAGAAATAAAATTCAGGTCATCTTTCAGAAGAAGAAAAGAATCATCCCTTATCAGCGCTTCATTGTAGATGTAAAGCTAATCAAATTGGTTCTGACGTTATACCAGTGCTGATTAGGGCTCATAGAGCATACGACCTGTTAGACTACTTTATCCTAATTATCCTAAGGAGGGAAAGAATATAAATGCTTTTTGGTGCTGGCGGAGTGGGAAATCAGAAGAATTTTAGCTTATGAAAACTGTCTGCTCCCCTTTACCGTGAAGCGACCATGTTGATCCGTCTTCATCAACGGTGTAGATATGAGGCACGGATCTAGAACCATGGTAAGAAACATCTCTTATCTGATGCCTATAAGGGAATAGTGCTCTAGGAGAGACTATTGATAAATTCGCTTCCGGAAAACGGGCTTGGCCAACCCTTCGTAAATTAAGAACACCCCAGTATAGGTCCCCTTGTTTGATAAACCAAAATTCTCCTTCTGCAGCAGCATGGCTTAGTGGGTTACTAAGCCACAAAGTTCCCCTGCCACTTTTTTCCATTTCGCGGTATTTTTCAGATGACCCAAGTCCTTCTTCCAGAACATCAACACCATAAACGTTCCACCCCATCATTTTTTGCACTCTTTCAACTGGATAATAAGACACATTATCTAAATCTATTACAGCAAAATTTCCAGAAGTTTTTGATTTCCTAAGAATTCTATCGGAGGTTTCAGTCACTGATTCTTGTCTGTCTATAGACATGATTAAAGAATTGTTATAATCTTTAAATGTTTGTTTTCCGCAGGTTAATTCACAGCAACCTTCCCGTTCTCCAGCAGTGCCGCGGAGCGGCCGTTAGCATAAGTCACTTCCACATTCACGCCCTTGTGCGTTATGAAGTCCCAGTGCAGCGCCGACGAGTTTGCGCCGCCGTAAGCCTTGTCCTTGTTCATGCCTATTGCAACATGGATTGTGCCGCCGATTTTCTCGTCCGTGAGCAGGTAGCCGATTATCCTGTCTATGAGCGGGTTAAGGCCGATTCCAAGTTCAGCAAAATGCGTAGTCCTGATTTCCTTCTCGTTTTTCTTGTCAATAGCGATGAAATGCTTTATCGTGTTCTTCAGCAGCGCCTCGTTTTTTTCCGCGGTTGTTTTTTGTAAATTCAATTTTCCTTTTTCAAAAACTAAGCGGATATTCTCAATCATCTTCCCGGTAAGCACGTCCGTGCGCTTCGGAGAAACAAGGATGCCGCCGCCCTCAGTTTCCAGCGCCGTCGTGAAAACCTCGCCGTCAGGCAAATTCAGGCCTATGTCCTTCTGTCTTATGTCGTCATCATCTATCAAGCCGTCAGCAATCTTTATTTTCCTGTTCGCCATCCTCAGGGTAAGGTTCGTTCCGTATTCGTCTGTTATGTGGACAAATTTAGCGCCTGCAAGGGTCTTTTTTATTATTTTTGCAGGCTCGTAAAGTTTTTTTGGCTCAATCAGCATCCCGTCAAAAATAAATTTTTTCAGCAAATTAAAGCTAATCCCGAGCTTTGCCGCCATCTCCTCTGTGGCGAAGCCCGCATAGCACCACTTTATTTCGTACCCGTCCATTTTTTTGCGGATAGGTCTGTTGCCCTGTATGACTGCGGCGATTTTGTGCTGCGGTATGTTTTCCATTATCCTGGGGTCCTTCGGGCTTTCGATGCGCAGGGTGTTGTCCAGTGCCTCAACCATTTTCATGCCCAGCTTTGATGTCCTGCCGAGGTATTTTTCAGGCACGTGCTCGTATACGGCTTTTGTATAGTCATCGCTGGTTGTTGTAAATGAAGGCTGGACCCCTGCCTTCATAGCTTCTATAGCAATGTTCTCTACAAGATCATGTGTATGCAGGCCGGCAGATATGCGCAGCGTTTCGTCTTCCTTCATGTTCATCGATTCAACTATCCGCTTCGCCAGCCTTTTTCTCAGCGGTTTTGAAAGCATGCTTTTTAATTATCGTTCTAGAATATTAAGGTTATGTCTCTGAGGAGCGCATTGCTGTATTCGCTTAAAATCAAACGGAAGGATAGGATTCTGGTTCTGTATGATAAAAAACCCGGATTAGCCCGTATGTTTTCTTCTGCATTGAAAGGATTTTCCGTTTCCATTGAAAAAATGAAACCCACGGGACAGCATGGGAAAGAGCCTGAAAAGCGCATCGCTGAGAAAATGAAAAAAAGCGATGTCGTTATAGCTTTAACAACCTTTTCACTTACGCATACAGCTGCTGTCAGGAACGCAAAAAAAACGAGGATAGCCTCGATGCCCGGCTTTGAAAGGAAAATGATGGGCGCCATGCTGATCAATTACGAAAAGCTGAAGAAAGACACCATGAGGCTTTCAGGAATCTTGGAAAAAGGCAGCATAGTGAAGGTGATAACGCCTTCAGGGACAGAAGCTGAATTTTCCATAAAAGGATGCAAAATAAACCCCAGCTACGGCATTGTGGAAAAGGACCACGTAGTGAACCTGCCCGATGGCGAAGTGTACCTGCCGCCGAAAAGCATGAACGGCGTGCTTGTTTTTGACTCATATGGTAAGCAGATAAGAAAGCCCACAAGGCTGGTCATCAGGAATAACAGCATCGCCGATTTTGAAAAGAGCAGCTCCGGCAATTTCATGAAAAAAATCCTTCCCAAGAAAAGTGACCGTTTTGTTGCAGAGTTCGGCGTAGGCACTAACAGTGCGGCAAGAATTATTGGCAATGTTCTGGAAGACGAAAAAGTCCTCGGCACATGCCACGTAGCCTTTGGAAACAACCTGGGATTCGGCGGCACGAACAGAAGCAGCGTGCATATAGACGTCATTTTTCACAACCCGACGATATGGGCTGACAAAAAGCTCATAATGAAAGAGGGAAAACCGTTGTGGTAAGCAAAGTCCTGCGGCATCCGAAACGTTTATGAGAATTGGCTTTAACTATTTCTTGCGTGTTGGCATGGAAGACATTTCCCACATATTCCGCTCTTATGATGTCCGCGGCATCTACGGAAAGGACATAGACGAAGAAGTGATGAAAAGAATAGGCAACGCTTTTTCAGATTTTTCTAAAAACGCCGTCATCGGAAGAGATATGCGCTTATCAAGCAGGGGCTTATCAAAAGCATTTGCAGAAGGATTGACCGACGCCGGCGCCAGCGTTACCGATGTCGGGCTTCTTCCATTGGGGGTTGCCATGTTTCATGCGTGGAGGAGCAAGAAAGATCTGGCTTACATCACTGCATCCCATCTCCCGAAGGAATGGAACGGGGTAAAGTTCTTCCACAGCAATGGCCTTGGTTTCCTTGAAAACGAAAACCGCAAGATAAGGAATATTGTCGTAAAAGAAAAGCATTTTCAAAAACCAAAAGGCAGGGCGGTCGCGGAAAACAGCAGAAAAATAATCCATGATTATGTTTCTTATCTGGCTAAAAAAATGAAGGCAGAAAGGAAGGCACGCATTGCAATGGATTTCGGCAACGGCGCCGCAGCTTTGGCGGGGCACTGGCTGTTCAGGAAGTGCGGCTTTGAGGTTGTGCCTGTTTTTGAAAAACTTGACGGCACATTCCCGAGCAGAGATCCCGAGCCGCAGGAAGATGATTTGCTGCAGCTAAAAAAAACAATAGAAAGCAATAAATGCGACTTGGGAATTGCCTACGACGGCGACGGCGACAGGATGCTTTTAGTGAGCAATGATGGCAGGAAATTAAGCGCCGAGCAGGCATCGTACCTGATATTAAGCGAACTTCTAAAAAAACAAAAAGGCCCGATAGTCGCTAACATTGAATGCACAAGGCTTGTTGACCATATAGCAGGAAAATTCTCCAGGAAGGTCAGGAGAATACCCGTCGGGCACACCTTCCTTGTCAGCGAAACAAGGAAAAGCAGGGCATGTTTCGGCTTGGAAACTTCGGGGCATTACATTATACCTTCCGTCCTTCCCTTTGACGATGCGCTGGCAGTGAGCCTTTATGCTGCTTGCGCCTTATCGAAGAAAGAAAAATCAGCCGGCGAAATAATAGATGAGCTTCCTAAATACTATTTTGAGCGTGTCAGCATGGAATGCAGCGACAAAAAGAAGTTTTTAGTTATTGATAGATTGAGAAAAAAATTCAAGGAGCAGTATAAAAAAGTTATGGCAATAGATGGCGTAAGGATTGACTTTCCTTACGGATGGGTGCTGATAAGGGCTTCAAACACGTCGCCGATGATCAGGATGACGGTGGAAGCCGGCAGCAGCAGCGGTTTGGAAAAACTGAAAGCGGAATTCCTTGGAATGCTGCAGAAAGAAACAGGAAAAACAGGGATGATAAAAAATGATTGAGGCAATAATCCTTGCAGGCGGGATGGGCAAGAGGATGAGGCCTGTTACCGAAGACATCCCGAAATGCCTGGTTCCCCTGAACGGGCGCCCCCTGCTTGATTATCAGTTGGAGCGCCTGAGAAAATACGGCGTCAGAAAAATCATCATAGCATGCGGTTACAAGTGGGAGATGATAAGGCATATCTATGGAAATTCGGTTTTGTACTCGGTTGAGGAAGAGCCGTTAGGCACGGGCGGCGCGGTGAAAAAAGCAATGGAACTCGTGGACGGCGAAGAATTCCTGGTAATAAACGCCGACGATTTGAGCGACGCGGACCTGGAAGAATTTGTCAAGACAGGGAGCAACGCCACAGCTGTCGCGCGCTTTCACAGCAGCTTTGGCATAGTGGAAATTGCCGGCGGAAAGATTACAGAATTCAGGGAAAAGCCGCTTCTTCCTTACTGGGCAAACATGGGCATGCACCTGCTGAACAAAAAAGTTCCTTTCAAGGACAAATGCAGCCTGGAATACGATATCCTACCGCTGCTCGCAAAGCAAGGCTTATTGAAAGTATACCAGCACCACGGCTTCTGGCGCACGGCGAACACTATCAAGGAGCTGGAAGAACTGGAAGCGTTCCTCAAAGAAAAGACACTATGAAATTTTCCTTATTTCTTCGGCTATTATTTCCAGCGAGTTTTTGTAAGAATGGACTTTTCCTACGACAGCAATCTTGTTGCCGCGCTTCAGATTATAATAAGTCTCGTTGGCGCTGTTCTTGAACACAACAACGCGGAAGTCCTTGTCCTCAAGGGTTATGAAAATGTTGCCGTCCTTTATCGCAAGGGATTTTATAGTGCTGTTCAATGAAACTTCCTTTCCAAGATACGTGTCATCAATGACGGCCGCCGTTGTTTCCAGAGGCTTCATGCCTTCCGTAACAAAGAATAGCGCGGCAATTCCGATGACTGTGAATGCGAGCGATATTCTGGTTATGTTCACTTCAGTTCCCATGCCTTGTAGTCCTCGTAAACAGGTCCATTTGAGCTGAGAATAGATTTCTTCAGCTTTACCTTGTCTACGGTCATCGCGCCGATTTCAACGTTCTGGCTGTTCTTTAAAAAATCCATCAATTGCTCCTTCCCCCTGACAGACCTTACCCTTGCCAGGGTCAGGTGCGGTGTTATGTCACGTTCTTTTTCAAAAGGCGGGCACAGGGCTTGTTCAACGGCGTGCTGCAATGCATGCAGTTCCGGCGCGCCGAGCCAGACAACCCGTATGTAGCTAAGCGAAGGGAAAGCGCCCAGCCCCTTTACGGAAATCTCAAAAGGCTGCCAGTCTTTCAGTAAATCACCGATGACGTTTTTTACGTAAGATATCTGGTCATCACTTGCTTCTCCAAGGAATTTCATTGTGAAATGCAGGTTCTCTTCTTCCACTAACTTCACATCAGCTACCTCGTTCAGTTGTTTTTGGATTTCCAGAGCAGCTGGTTTTAGTGCTTCATCCAGGTCAACAGCCAGAAAGCAGCGCATGTTTTAAGTATTGGGAAGCGATATTTAAAAGTAAACAAGAAAAATGAGAGACGTGAGGGTAATTCCCGCAGCCTGCAAAATTCTTCGTTTTCTGGCGGTTTTGGCAGCAAAAACCTTTTAGTATACAGTCGTACAAAGTATTTTTCAATGGGAAGGAAAAAAGGCTTTGATAATCGGAAAATAGTGGCCATAGTGGGTGTGTTAGTCAGTAATCCGGACGGCTTATGGCTCAGGAACATAGCAAGAGAGACTAAACTACATCCATTGACTGTTTCTAAGTATCTGGATACGGTTCTGAGACCTCTGGTCGAAGAAACAAGCCTCAGGAGCGAGAAAAAGCCAATCTTGCGCGTGATTAAACTCAAGCCGTTTGTCCTTGAAAAGATGCAGGAAGGCCGGAACATACAGCAGATTCTTCGCATGCTCAAGCTTATGGAAAGCGTGAGAGAATAGGAAAAGCAAGAAAATCTTGTTCTAAGACAGCTATTGTCTTTTCGAGTTTTAGCCCTTCACGTGAACTTCACGGCAACTTCATGAACATCTCCGTGAACTTGATGAACTCTTCGTGAAGGTCTGTGAATACTAAAAATTTTCCCTCACAAAATTCACTTTCTAGAATTATCAAACTCACATTCTACGTATTTACTCTAACTAAAACCCATAATGCTCTTCATAAACCCTTCATATGAACTTCACCAAACCTTCATAAAACCTTCACGAACTTCACGGTGAATACATATGAAGTTCACGAAAATCACGTGAATTCACGAAGAAAAAAGCCAATTTCTGTGAAGGTTTTAGCCTTTTAGCATGAACAATTTGTGAACTTCACGAGCAAAAAGCATTTAAGCCGTGAAGTTAATAGGTTTGCATGGAAGAAGAAAGCGATAAAACCGATGAAAAGAGCACTAACATAAGAAATGAGAAGTCTTTGGAAGAGATAAATGAGAGCCCCGCTGTCAGGCAGGAAGCTGAAAAGCCTAAAAAAGAGGTACCCATTGTCTTCTCATCTTCTGAGTGGTTTTCAGCAAAGAGATGGAGCAATAATCCCTTTACTTTCAGCATACTTCCGTCACTTTTTGTAGGTTACAAAGAGCAGACATCAAGGCTCATGCTTTTTCTCGAAGAAAAGCACAAATTCCTGCTTGTCGTAGGCCCTACCGGCTCGGGCAAAACCACGTTGCTGAAGTGGATTCAAGGCAATTTACCAGGCAGCGACACTTTGTACATTGGCAAGCCGCCTGAAACGCCGGCTGATTTTGTTGACATATTCAATGACAAGTTCAAGGCACCTTGGTTTTTACGCCCTTTTTCACCGAAAATAAAAAATATTTACCAAGTGCCTGATTTCCTGAACAAACGGCTGAAGAAAAAACACCTTGTCGTGTTTATTGACGAAATACACGAAGCAGATTTAGAAATTTTAGAATGGCTGCGCGTGCTTGGTGACCAGGTCGACAACATATCATTTTTGCTTTCAGGCCTGCCGAGCTTTGACCATGACCTTTCGACAAAGCTGGAGACCTTCCGAAAAAGGATTACAGCCAAGATAGAGCTTCTATCTCTCACAAAAGAAGAGACGCAACAGCTCATTCAGAGAAGAATACAACATGTTGGGGGTCAGGGTAATGAATTTCCACAAGATGTTGTGGATTTTATTTACAGCCGCAGCGGCGGCTTTCCACGTGAGGTTTTGCGTTTGTGCGACGAGTTTATAAACCAGGCAATATTAAAAGGCAGCCCTGATATCTCTCTGGATCTTCTGGGAGGCGTGACGGAGGAAAAAATAGAGCAGCAGGTTTATTTGGATGTTTTAGAAAAAATGACGCCCATGCAGCGGGAAATTTTGGAAGTGCTTGCGCAAAAGCCGCTGTCGCCGGGCCAGATTGCAAACAGCCTGAACCTGGAAAAATACAAGTCACGGCAGCACGCCGTGCGCAGCGTGAACAATATTCTGAAATTCCTGCTGAAGCAGGACTACGTTGAGCGGCAGCAGTTCGAGAAAACCTTCGTCTACTCCCTGACGCCGAAGATAAAGACGCTGATGGTGAAAGCATGAATTACGTGCGCACTATATTCTCATCACTGCACAAATACATCCCTAACATAAAAAAGGCTTAAATAGTTAATTACTATCAGATAGTAAGAGAATTATGGCCATATCAGTTGCAGAAGCGAACCATCTAAATTTTCTTGTCGAGGACTTATCTCCCTTTAGAGGAGAATATTTAACCCAAATTTACGAACGACACCCACAACTTCTGCGTGCTTTTGATAGATACGCTTTGAAAGGTGGATTGGAACAATTTGAAGCTTTGCCAGTTACATCAATATATGGAGCAGAAGATAGACCAGTATATCAAGAAGTTACTAATGCCTTAGAAGAAGCCGCTGCAAGAGGAGAACCTGAAAAAGATCAATTTTTACGTAGATTAAGACAGACATATCTGGAAGCGCATAGAGTTGTCCTAGAAGAAGGTGAAAAAACTCACCGCGCTGTTCGCGTTTTGCCTATAGAGTATCATCATATCGTTGAAAGTAGATTGGATACTTTACAAGGGGTTTCTTCATGCCTAAGAGATTTATACAAAGTAATGGTCGATATTGTAGGTCAATCTGTTGGGCTTGAAAGAACAAAAAGAACTCCTGATATTCCTCTGGAAAGTTATGACGATATCCCGGTAGACTGGCTTAATGATTCTTCTAAGTAGTATAAATTAACCTGCGCATCACGTTCGCATTACATCTCTCACATAAACTTTCTTTTGATGCAACTTTTTTGAAAAGTTGCAAAGTTTCAATTATTTAAGGGTGCGGCACGAATAATCTAACATTCAAAATAAATTATTCTAACGAGGTGCGTATATATGCAGTCACGTGGCAGAGAGCTTGTAGGAAAAGTCGTTGTTTCCGAGGAAACCGGTAGGAAGTTCGGCGTTGTCGGCGACATGAACTTCGTTTCAGAGAGCGGCGAGCTGCTTTCCCTGGTTTTGGTCGAGCCCACAAGGCACGTATCCGACCTTTCTTTGGAACGTGACGAGAACAGCCGCATGCTTGTGCCTTTCTCGTCCGTGCGCAGTGTTGGCGACTTCGTCATCATCAGCGAGAAGGACATTGTTTAGGTTTAATGCTTTATTGCTGTTAAAGCATGCATGAGTCGTTTGTACATAGCTGCTGGTTTAATTATTTTAGCGCTTCTAAATGTGCATGAATACAAATTTTCACTTTCAAGGATGAGGGAAATCCCGGAAAATGTCCCTCCGACGAAAGTAATTGCTGAGGAAAATAGGGTAACAGGGAAATATTACGCAGAACTGCCCCTGCATTTGAAAGCAGTCGGCCTTCCTTACAGGATTATCACTATTCCGGGAAAATGGTATGCGGAAAGAAATTTTATGATGGAACGCGTCAGCCAAGAAGACTAGTCGCTTATCCCCTTCGGTCCCACCTTGAAAACAGCCTCGCCTTCCGGCAAATAAGGAGAATCAATTAATCGTGCAATGCGGGTGTCGCCTTTGCTTTTTCTCAGGTAAAGGCGCATCCCGGTCGCGTGCGCAACTATATGCCCGCCTATCGCAGTCGTCGGGTCGCCGAACATCAGTCCCGGATTCGCCATGACCTGGTTTGTTACGACAACCGCAAGATTGTAAATATCGGCAAGCCTCTGCAGCGCGTGTATGTGCCTGTTCAGTTTCTGCTGCCTTGGTGCAAGCTCGCCGCGCCCGCTGTAATCAGCGCGGAAATGAGCAGTGAGCGAGTCAACTACAATTAATTTAATGTTTTTCTCCTTGATTATGTCTTTTGCTTTTTCCGATAAGACAACCTGGTGATCCGAGTTAAATGCCCTGGCCACGTAAATGTTCTGCAGGACTTTTTTCGGGTCCAGTCCCCTGCCTTCTGCGATTTCCCTGATTCTTTCCGGCCGGAACGTCGCTTCCGTGTCTATGAACAGGCACGCTCCGTTTATCCCGCCTTTTTCTTTAGGCAGCTGAACATTGACAGCAAGCTGGAAGGCAATCTGTGATTTTCCGCTCGCAAACGCGCCGTAAAATTCCGTTATGGTCTGCGTTTCCACCCCGCCGCCTAACAGGTTATTCAAAGATTCGCTGCCTGTGCTTATCTTGCCGATTTCCTCCCTTCTTTCCATGACTTCCGCTGCCGTCTTGAATCCCATGTCCAATTTTGCCCTGGCCGCAGCAATGATTTTCTCCGCTGTTAACTCCCCTATCTCACAGACAGCAGCCAGCTCCCCGGAAGAAGTAGCAGCTATTGACATCAGGTCCTCGTAGCCAGCTTCTTTCAGCTTCTGCGCACCCTTAGGACCGATGCCAGGAAGGTCTTCAATACTTATTTCGCCGTTTTCTTTGTCCCTTTTTGTTATTTCTTCAGCGCCTTCCATCATCTCTTCTTCTATGATTTCCTCCTTCGTTTTCTTCTCCTTCACAGCGATTTTGCGGGGCATAATTTATTCTTCCTTTACATTTTTTCTTTTCTCAGTCACTTTTTCTGTTTTCCAGTACCAATATAAAATACCAGGTATCAAGAAAAACAATAGCAAAATCACTAATAGTAATTTACTACCTCTAAAAACTCTTCTTTCTACTGTTGCCATGCTTATCCCATCATCTGCAGCAGCGATTCGATTTCTTTCTTCACATCAACGTTCTTAACGTTGTTCACGACAAATTCCAGCCTGTCAAAAACCTTGTTGCGCCGTACAGCGCCTTCAAATAAAAACTCCTTTCCCAGCTGAACCCTTTCAAAAACTGCTGCGCGGTCCATTTTCCTCATGAACGCCTTTCGCGCCTCGTCGGTGCGGTAATTGAGGATTTTCTCAGCATTCTCGCCGAAGAAAACAGCCCTCAGATTGCCCGTGCCGTCGTCCACGATGCCTGATACAACCAAAGCATGGTCCGGCTCAACTTCGCCATGCTCCTCGCAGCGGAAGTTGTTTTCCTCTTTCACCCTGGCGCTGCATTTAGGGCATATTTCGTAGAAAGCGTTGCCCTCGAAGACCTGCAGCAAAGATGCGCGCAATTCCTTGTATTGGTTTTCCCTTAGCTGGGCGATAGCCGAGCGGTCGTATTTTTTCTGGGCAGTTTCAACCTTTATTTCTTCCTCGGATTTCACGATGTTTCCGTATCTGCCCAGCCTTATTTCGTTTCCGTACAAGCCTTCCCGCACGAAGCCGCGCACCCTCACGGTGTCGCCCTCCTCCGCGCTCAGCTTCTCTATCTCCTCGTTCCATAAAACAAGACGGATCGATCCAGATTCATCAGCCAGCGTCACTGCAGCCAGCTTCCCCTTCCCCTTTTCTGATTCGTAATCCTTCCTGTCTATGCGCATTATCTTCCCGACGATATCGACGTTCTGCATGCCGGGAATGATATTTTCAATGAGCAACCGCTCCGTTTTTCGCAGTTCAACTCCCAGCTCACGCGCCACCATGTATGTCGCGCCTTCGTAAGAAATTAATCCAGATAGTTCCGCCTGCTTGTCTTCTATCCTGCTGTGTACATCTTCCTCTGTAAGTCCTGACGTAGAAGCAATTTTCCTGATGATTTCGTCCATGCGTTACAATACTGCAATAAAATGTTTAAAGGTGAAAATAACAAAAAACAAAGTGAGAAGAGCTCAGGTACTTGAAATCTTTGAAAGCGAACTTACGCAGGAATTTAATAAAAGAGGCATGAAAGGCTTTCATGATTATTTCTGCGGCTTAAGAGACAGATTTTTGGAAGAACACCAGGAATACAGAAATTCTTTGAAGTTTCTGATCGACAGCTTCTATTTCTATTACAGATGGAAGTATTCAAGCTTAGCAAGAAAAAGGAAAGACATACACTAGCTCCTTTCATTAACCCGCCGCGCCATCTTGATGTCTTTCTTCAGTATAGTCCTTCTGTTTGATATCTCGGAAAGCTTCTGTGCCTCTTTGGAAATGAGGAACGCTTTTTCTTCCAGTACCTTTGCCAGTTCCTTTGCCGCTTCGTCGCTGACGCGCTTGGCGCCGGCTTTCTTGAACAGCCTGCGGATTGGCTCTATGGTGAGCATGCTCATATGAAATTATTGGGAAGGCATTCTTTAATTGCTGCGACGGTTGGTGACGATAACTTTAAATATTTAATGTTACCATAAAGTAGTAACATAAGGTGATTAATAATGAGTTATTTGGGTATATTGGCAAGAAAGGTTTTTACACCTAGAGCTTACGGAAGGTTAATTGATCAAAGCCGAAGGGAAATAACCGGGCTTAGAACTCCGCAGCAATTTAATGACTACAGAGGAACTCTTCTTCAAGAATTTGGCGGATGGATGAGTGAATTTAACAGATTTGATTTAGGAGAGAATGTCCCGCCTAAAGTGAGATCTCAATATTTCTATAGTTTAGCTCAAACTTTCAGCCTTGAGGCTTTTCATGGCGGGCATCCCGAAAACCTTGCGAAAGCTGCAAAAGCTTACCAGATGGCTGGCAGACATCACAGAGAAGATGCAAGACAAAAATGGAAAGAATTTTTTGATAAAGCAGTTCGCGGTGAAGGTCTTTTCAGCCTTGGTTTTTCGGAATATGATGTTAGAAAATATCTGGAGGGATGCAACCTCCCTAGACGCGATAAAGAAAGATATAAGGCAGAATTTGAAGGATTTTTGAAAGAACGCGAAGAAAAAAACAAAGAAAGGGAGCGACGTTTAAAATCTCGTCGCAATTAGATGCTAAAGATACGGTTTTTAAAGGAACTATAGAGGTCCTATTGTATAATTCGGTAATTTTTCCTTCTTTAACGCATTACAAAGCCATCACAGAAAATGTGAGGCTTCATGTAATTGCTGTAAAGAATATGCCAGCAGAAATTTATTGAAAAATATAAGCTGGAAATTATATTTTTCAGCAAAATAATAATGTACGAAATATAGGTTTTTAATTAATTGTCAAGAAGAATTAATTAAAAACTATTCTTTCTATCATATATTTATGAAAGTATCTCTCACGTAAAAATTATTTATATGGGATAAAACAATAACTAAGCAGATAAAATGACGATGAAAACGGATATGGAGGACTTGTTTTTAAGAAAAAAGCCCGTGCGGCTGCTGCTGAGCATAAAGGTTTCTTCCACGCCAAAATACGTTTCCATCCTTGCCAAGGAAACCGACTGCACTTACTCGCATACGGTGAAGCTGCTGGAAATGTTCAAGAACCTGGGCATCGTTGACTTTGAAAAGACGGGCCGCATAAAGTATGTCAGGCTCACGCAGGACGGCACTGAGATTGCCACGGATTTTGAAAGCGTCCTGCGGAAGTTCACGAAATTGAAGCCGAAGAAGGCTGCGGCGAAGTAAGCTTAAAAACTTTTATAACTTGTAAAATTTAATGTCATTGCTACGTTTCGTCGGTTCCACCGAAACAGAAATAGGCGAGGCCCGTCTTTTTAATTTGAGCTTTGCTGATCCTGATGGCAGGTCCGTTTACATTCCTTCTTTGCCGTACGGTTTTTTAAAAGATTGCCTGACTCACGAGAATGGGTTTATGTAAGAAGCAGAGAAGGTATGGTAACTGAAATAGCAACTCCGAAAGGAGAGGTGCTTTATCACCGAGCGAGGGAACTCACATCAGTTTAAGAATTACGACATTCTTGCTTAATTCTGAAAGATTTTGTGCCTTCTCTCACATCAGAAATGGCAGAACGGCTTTACTACGCCCTGCTACCGTAATAGCGGCTGCGATACAGAAAATCATAAATATTCCTGCACAGAAGTAGTTAGCACATGACCAAGGTTGCCTGCCATAAACTAGTAATACAGGGTACTTCACTAAGCCACTCCAGGTAAAATCTGAAGAGTTTTATGTGAGTGTCAGCATAAGAAGAAACAGCAAATCAAGGCAAAATAGCAAAATTGTAGTTTAACGTCATGCCTTGACAGCCCTGAAAAGTGCCCCTCGGATACCATTTTTGATGGCAAATGGCTTACCAAAATGCGATGAAAAAGGTGCTTGCAATGCCTAAAAAACGGCTTTCAGATATAGTCTTCCAGCGCGTGTCGCCGCCGGACCACAAGCTTGATTTGTCGCCGGAAGATTTGTCGTCTGTGCTTGTCCGCAGGCTGGGCCTGAAAAGAAAGGAAAGCCGTGCAAACCACGCTAAGCTGCTCCTGGAACTGCTCAAGTACAAAAAGGAAAACATTCCGCTCAGCATAGAAGAGATATCCACGATACTCAGTGTTTCGCAATCGCAGACATATGAGGAATTGCGAAAATGGCGCACTTTAGGAATTGTAGAATTCGTTAAGATACCTTCACAGACAGGATTTATCAAGGGCTATATGCTGACGTCGAACACCGTAAACAAGCTGCTGGATCGCGTGGAATCGTCAGCAAAGTCTTTCTTCCGCAAGACGCGCCGCATAGCCAAGGATTTCGACGACCTTCTTATGTTAGAGATGGCACGCAGGCAGAAAGAAACCAATGGAGATGCTGCAAAGGAAGGAATGAAGGAACAGGAAACAGAAAGTGAAGAAAGCGAAGAACCCGGCAATGATGACGAAGCGCCGGAAGAAAACTGACTCTGTTTTGATTAAACTTTTTTGAAAAGTTTATGTGAGAGTTGGGGCGTCAGAATTTTACAATAACTGAAAAATATACTTTCTAATCTACTTTTTTAATTAAATTTTTCATAAAATATATTATTTACAATAACTTTCTTTTGTGAGTGATGAGGCAATTATATAAAGTATAAGATATGTTTTATCATAAATAGTGTAGAATATATATTATTTTAATTATATTTTATAGAATAGATTTAAAACCACCCGTCATTTGTGAGGGTTTAAGTAATGTACTATATTATAAAGGAGATAAGTTGAAAAATTAAATCAAAAGAAAAAACAAAGAATTATCTCCTTCTTCTGCCTTTTGTCTTTGGTTTTGCGGCTTCTTCATGCATCTGCTTCGCGTGCATCCATGTCATCTTCGCCAGTCCCATCAGCCAGAACGCAACAATGTATTTCAGGAAAATTTTCAGTGTTGTGTTCCAGTCCGTGGCAAGATGCGCAGCACTTTGCTGGGACCAGAAAGCGGAAAAAAAGAGCAAAGCGGACAGTCCTGCAAAGACAGAAGCGTAAGCGCCTTTGCCAAAGCATTCTTTGCACATGCTTATCATTTGCGAAAGGCAGAATTAATACTTTTCTTTAAAGATGCACATAGCCGTGCGGCGGTCTCCAGTCCCTTTCAGCAAGTCGGCCTGTTAATCTTCCTTGGCGTAGTGCTTCTGTTTCGTCAAGTCTTCTTTTAACATAGTCCGTTTCTTCAAAACCACAAGCATTGTAAGCCTTCTGTGTAACTTCTAAGAATGCTCCAAGCCTGTTTTCATCAGGTCTCTTTGAAACAGTTTCGCGACCTGCCAGTTTCAGTGCAGCATCACCGGTTCCGACCAGGCTGAATCCTACGGAAGGACCGACGTAGAAAAAAGGACCAGCAATTATCCTGTCGCGTTGTCTTTGTACTATTCCACGCACGCTGTCTTTGACGCAAGACTCATAAATCATCAATGCGCTTGCGCCATCTGGAACTCTAATTGGTCCCTGATTCACTATCCATAGTCTTCCGTCAGGTGCGATAACTTTTTCCCAATATTGATGAACATTTCCTTCACCCATAGGGTTAAGGGACATTCTCCAAGCATTAACGTAGCCGGAAGCATAAGGCATTTCATACGCATTTTCACATTTTCTCGTAGTTTCTGCAAGGTCAGTAAGCGTGGGTTTTCCGGCAAATCCCCATTTCGGCCATACGTTATTAACGGAATAAGCAAGATTCGTCGATGGCGGGCGTAGTGGCTTTGAGCTTAAAATTTGGTAAGCCTCTTCATCTCCAGGAGGCAGGCTCATTACCATTCTGATTTCTTCAGGTTTCAGTGCGAACGCCCTTGCCACTTCTTCAGGCGCCATTCTTAATGCTCGGTCAATTACATACAAACTTGTTTCGTAAAGTCTGAAGTCACGTTTTCTCTCTTGCTCAAGCATCCTTTGGATTTTTTCTTCGGTGAGAAAACGATAGTCAGGACGTTCCTCAATTTCCGAAAGGCTTCTTCGTTCGTATTGAACCAAGGGCCTTAGATCCTGTAGAGGGGTTCTGAGCAATTCAGATAGTTTAGGATGAGTACCAACAGACATATACTACTTTATAGTAACACTAATATTTAAAGATAACACCTTTAAAAACAAGAAACACATTTACCCGACGTATTCCTGGCCTTCTTCCTTTGTCTTGACCATGGGAAACGAAATAGGCGGCGGAAGCCTCAGCTCCATGGCGATATCAATGCCCTTTGACAGGCATTTGCGGAAAACAGCGTTAAGAACTTCCACGGCGAGATCGTCGTTTATTTTCTTTTCCTTTTTCCATTTGTTCAGGATGTTTTTCGCGTCTATGCTCTGGTACAGAACCTCGCCGGTGAATTCTATCTTTCCGATATCGGGCTCGTATTTTGTTTCAAAGGAAAACGCGAATGAGATGACATCGTCCATCCCTATCATGTTCACGTCTTTCTTTTCAATACCGGCTATTTTCGGGGTTGAATTTATGTTTATATTGACGTTCCCCCTGGGCATTTTATCGCTTATTTCAGCGTTAACTGAATTTATGTTAAGTCCTATGATAGGCACGAAATCACCAACAACAAAACAATCCGCGCAAACATTTAAATACGAAATCCGTTATTACTAACGTGGTTGTATGAAAGTCCTTTTACTGCTTGCTGAAGGATTCTCCGAAATTGACGCTTTCACGGTCGTTGACGTCTTAAGGAGGTCCGGAGTTGATGTTGAGACCTGCGGCCTTGCTTCTTCATCAGTCACAGGAGCCAGAAAAACCAAAATTCTTGCCGACAAAAAACTGGAGGCCGTCAATCACGACGATTACGATATCCTTGTTATTCCGGGAGGCCCTGGGTATAAAAACCTTATTAACAGCTCAGCTGTGATAAAAATAATAAAAGCGTTTGACACCCAAAAGAAATACATCGCGGCGATGTGCGAATCGCCGGTGGTTCTTGCGAAAGCAGGAATAATAAGCGACAAGATAGTCACGGTTTATTCAGGCCTTGAGCAGCAGGTCCCAAGGCCCAGGAACGCAAGGGTCATAGTCGCAGGAAACGTAATAACTTGCCGTTCGCCTTCGGCGGCCGCGGATTTCGCGTTAAAACTGGTTGAGATAGCTGTAGGAAAGAAAGCAGCGCTGAAAACAAAGCAGGAGTTGTTTGCATGAATCTGAGCCCGCTAGAAAGGAAATTCCTGGAAATGGTTGCAAAAAACCAGTTGATTACGAAAAACGAGCTGAAAACAAAGCTGAATATAGACGGCTCGGCGCTGGACACGGCCGCATCCGGGCTTGTCAGCAAAAGGCTTGTGGCAACCGTCAGCCCCGTGGGCTCCACTTGTTATGCGATAACGCAGCACGGGACGCGTTTGCTTGAACAACTAAACGAATAATTCCGTTCTTTGGCAATACTTCTTTAATAGTTTTTCCCAATTAACGTAACTGACAGCCCCATGGTGTAGAGATAAACCGCATTATGGTCAAGCATGATTGCCTCTGGAGCAATAGACCCAGGTTCGAATCCTGGTGGGGCTATTATGAAACTGCTGATGAAATTGCGGGATGAGGATATAGAGCTCGGTTCCAAAAAACAAAAGAAGCCGAAGCAACGCTTTGCTGCACGGGCTGTTTTGTTTAATGGAGATAAAATTGCCCTGCTTCATGTAACGAAACAGAAATATCATAAGCTTCCCAGAGGCGGCATGAAAGGAAAAGAAAAAAATAAAAGGCGCGCTTTTCAGGGAAATCATGGAAGAAACCGGATGCAAAATAAAAGTGATTTCAGAAGTAGGGAAAATCATTGAGCACAGAACGCATATGAATTTACTCCAGACATCCTACTGCTATATTGCAAAAGTAACAGAAAAGAGGCAGGAAAAATTTGACAAAGGAGAAGTAAAGCACGGATTCAAGCTTGGATGGGTTGAAATAGATTTTGCAGCAAAAATACTCAAAAAGGAAAAGCCGCAGGATTACGAGGGCAGATTTATTGTTCTCAGGGACCTGAAATTCATTGAAACTGCCGAAGGAATGATGTGATTGCAATGAACATTGAAAAGAAGCGCCTGTTCGCGCTGTTTATCATAGGGACATTCATTTTGTCTACGATAGCCTTTGTGTTTGTAGGCCTTGCAGGAAGGGCACCTGAGCAGGAACGGCAGAAAGCAAAGACACTCACGTCTTATGTTATTGCTGAGGATGTAGACAGCGCTACAGAAGCAGAATACGTGAGCAGGGGATACACTTTCCTGAAGTTTTATTATAATGAAACGGCGCCTTTATTTCTGGACGGTCTTCCCTCAGCAATGATGGCCGGCAATGATATGCAGCTTTTTGTTTTGAAGATTCGCGACACGCAGAATTATGCCAGAATTGTGAACGTCCAGAATGATGTTGAGCTGAAGAATCTAACGGAAGAAAACATAACCAACGAGCTTTGCATCAGGCTTATCGTCACGCCATTGGAATGCAGCCTCAGGAATGTCTCTTAATGTCATCTTTGAACCTTTTCAGTGTTTTCGGGATATCATTTTCATTCACCTTCAGCAGCCTGCTCAGCTCTTTCAGTATTCTTCTCTCATCCATGCAGATCCCTCTTTAGTTTTTCAATGGCATCGTCCAGAATTTCTTTTTTTGCCCCGAAGCCCTGCGCAAGATAAGGCGACCCGCCGCCTTTGCCGCCGAGATTTTTGCACAATTCTGAAACAAGCTTACCTGCATTTATTTCCGTGTTTTTCCCGGCGGATGCAAAGACATCTATCCTTTCATTTACGCCGAATAAAATTAGAACTCGGTTGTCATTTGAAAGCTTCTTTGATATGGCATGAAGATTTTTTGCATCGCCAGGAATTTTCTCTATTAACATACCTTTCACGAACTTATTTTCCAACTCCTTTATCAGCAATTCAGCGCTTTTTTCTGATGATTTGATTTCTTCCTTTCTCAGGTTCTTCCATTTTTCAAAAAGTTCTTTGGCAGATTCTATTACTTCTGGACCCTTTACACCAAGTATATTTTCCACTTCGCTGAGCAGCCTTCTCTTTTCTTCAATATATTGCTCGGCGCGCCTTCCTGCAACAATGGTTATCCTTACAACGCCGTCCTGTATGCGCTCTGTCGACGTTACCAGTATCCTGCCCACTTCTTCAGTGCTGGAACAGTGAGTGCCGCCGCACGCCTCAGCATCAATAGTGGTTTTTCCATCGGTAATTTCTATTATCCGCAGATATTTTTCAGGAACAACGCCGCCTTGGTAAATGCGCATCCCGTAAATTCTTTCGGCCTCGGTGCGAGGCAAGACTTTCTTGTTTACTTTCATCTTCTTCGCGGCAATTTCATTGGCAATCTTCTCTATTTTTTCAACCTGTTCATCTGTAAGGGCTTCGTAATGCGTTACGTCAAGGTGGGCTTTTTCCCTGGTTTTTGCAGAGCCTGACTGCCACACATGGCTGCCTAGAACGCTTCTTGCGGCTGCATTTATCAGATGGATTGAAGTGTGGTGCTTCATATGCTGCTCGCGGACAGCCCAGTCGATTTCTCCTGAAACGGTGTCACCTGCCTTGAAATTTACCTTATCTAATTTGTGGACAACAACGCCGCCGATTTTCTGGACATCGTAGACTTCACAGCCGTTTATTTTACCCGTGTCTGCGGCCTGACCGCCGCCTTCAGGATAGAAAAGGGTCTTGTCAAGGATTACGTTGTTATCAATTATTTTCAGAACATTCCCGGAAAATTTAGTTTCCCTGGGATTATCATAGAAAAGCAGCTTTGTTGGTTCAATTCCTTCGACATTTAGTCCTTCTTTTAATTCTTCTTTTGCTTCTGCTTTTTCTGTCATATGTTTCTCGGATATTTCTGAATAAAAATCAGGAGGAACAGAAATGGCGATGCCATTTTCTTTTGCTGCTTCCTCGACCAGTTCAGGGGTCACGCCATGCGATTCATAGAGCATGATAAGGTTTTTTGTGTCCAGTTTACCTTTGGCAATATGGGTTTCTACCAGTTTTCTGCTTTTCTTCTTCGTTTCACGGAATCTTCTATTTTCTACGTCCAGTATTTTTTCCAGCTCCGGCAGAGATCCCGAGAGGCGGGGATTAAAGTCCTTCAGTTCCTTGGCATGCATTCTGCATACATCAAACAGATCTATGTCAAAAGAGAATTCGTCAATAAAGCCCAGAGACCTGCGCAACACGACCCTGAGATTGTATCCACCGCCTACGTTGCTCGGCAGGGCGCCGTCGGTGACTGCGTACAAAAGCGTTTTGCTGTGGTCGGCTATTGCGTATACAGCTTCCACAGGCCTTGTTATGCGAAGCAGTTCTTCCACGCTCATATCAAGATGGTCTGCTATTTTTTCCTTGGCTTTCTTGATGTCTGTTACCTCATCAAGATTTAGGCCGGCAGATATTTTTGCGTAGTCCATAAAGAACTTCTTGTCGTAATCAACCAGTTTCTTTAATTTTTTCATAACAGCGCCAAAGACAGCGTCATAGTATGTAGGTGTTCCCTGAGAGAACCACGCAAATCTTTCAAGCCCCGCACCCATGTCTATGACTTTTTCTTTCATATGGTTATAATTTTCCGGAGTCCCCACAAATTCAGTGAAAACTGCGTTGCCCAGCTCAAGCCCGCGAACGTAGTATTCCAAAGAGTAGCCGAAGGCATTAGGGCCCAGCCAGACGTCCTCAACGAAATTTATTTCCTCTTCCGCAATTTTGAAAACTTTTGTGAGCAGCTCGAAATCAAGTTCAATGCACCTGTCTTTCCAGTAGCCGTTCTTACCATCGTATATGGAGTGCTGCCCTATCATGACGAAATTGGTGCCATGACGCCCGGTAACGCCGGTATTGGGAATGTCGTTGAAACGCAGGCATTGCTGCGGTATTATCAGCGGGTTCGCGGGCATCTCAAAAACAGTTCTGCCGCCTACGCTGCGCTGGAACGCGATGATGCTTGCTATAGTGAAATACAAACCCGGGAACCAGCGGCACACAACAGGATAGGAAGGTACAGACGCATGCCCGTTCTTCACGAAGAATTTCTCGATGTCGCGCCATGTCTGGATGTACGAGCGCTTCTTCGTAAGGTTTTTTCCTATAAATCCGTAGATTTCACACGGCGGGTTTGGGCATACTTCCCTGTCCTGCAGTGTCCAGAAATTGTTGCCGCAGTTTTTGCACTGTTTTCTGACAAAGCCGCGCTCTTTGAACGTTTCAACTAAATAGTATTTCTCGTATTCCTCGGAGAATTTTTTCTTCAGTTTTTCTTTTGGCGTCATTTAGGATCAACACGAATCAATTGAGGACTGAACAGTAAGTGATTTCTCAATTTTTGAATGCCTTTGGATATTATTTTTTTCTCCACACGTTTTATTTTTCCGTCCCAAGGATCGTATAGTTTATACTTACCTGCATTTTCATCTATCAGGACAATATAGTGAGGATAATGAACATTATTTTGGAAAACAAAACAATCCAAGTATAAAATTACAGGCCCGTATTTTAGATTCTTTGACACAAAGTCAAGATTTATTTTGGCATGAACCAAGTCTATTTTTTTATTAAATTTAATTTTTGACCACGAGCTAAAAAGCGTCTTGCTCTCTAGAAATAGTTTTAATTTTCTATTATATTTCCTGGTAAAATATTCAAGGTGACCTAATGCGAAACTATTTTTGGAAAACCTCAGGCTGTAGTTTATGACTTTTAGTTCCCTATTTTTCGTCGGTTTTATTTTAACTGAGTAAAAAAGAGCGCATGCTAAACATGTTTCATAAGTTGTTTGCCTATAGAATCTTGAAGTCATATTACCACTCAGCTTCAGGATTATCTTTGTTAATCAAAAATCTTTGCGTAGTCGCCCCGCAGAATTTCCGGACGAGCAAATCAAGCTCTTCCGTCGCTGTCTCTACCATATTGTCGAATCCCTCCAGAACTATGACTGTGTTTTCCGTGTTCTCGGTCAGCTTTGTCTTGTCGGATTCTCTCCAGTTCCAGCGCCTGCAAAGAACATTGCCGGCATCGTCGCAATAAATTACCTCGCCTTTATAGGGATTCTCCCGGCTTTCAGAGTTCAGAGGCACGAATGTTTCATCGCCTTCGGCAAATCTGAGATAAATATTTCCTTCTATCTTGTCGAGGTCTTCGCCGCCTGCAGGAATAACATATTTCAGGGAGATAAAATTGTACAGATCAACTGTCTTGTTGATGTGAGGAATATCCCGCCCTTTCAGGACGCTCCTTATCAATGCTTCCGCAGAAGACCTGTAGTCGCTGGGTTTTGAACCAAACGACGAATAAATTTTCCTCCAGGAAGAAATTGACGGGTGCTGTAACAGGCCAGATTTTATCGAACCCCGGATTTCTTTCAAAAGCATGCTTATTTCCTGGTTCTCGCCATTGTTGTCGATGCCCGCAGCTACGATTACTCCTATCCTGACGTTAGGATATTTTTGAAGCAGCTCCTCAGAAACAACTAATTTCATCAGTATACCTACTAATAATTAGAAAAACGGCTTTAAAAAAAGCAGGAAAATTCTGCAAGAATTTTCAGCCGAACAATGAAGCAAGTCCGGACGCCGCTTCCTCTGCCTTCTTCTCAAGGTCTTCCTCAGGCTCCTTCTTTTCCTCAGTTGCAGCAGGAGCTCCGGCTGTAGGCGCAGCTGCGACAGCAACAGGCATCGCCGCCTTGCTTATTACCTCGTCGATATTGACGCCTTCCAGTGCAGCTACCAGTGCCTTTACCTTGGCCTCGTCCGGCTGCTCGCCTGCAGCTTGGACAACTTTCTTCACGTTGTCCTCATTAACAGGCTTGCCAGCGGAATGAAGCAGCAGTGCGCTGTATACGTAGTTCATTTTTTAGCCTCCTATTTGTTCAAATGATTTTGATTCTCTGACTGCTTTGAGCAGCAGTTCATTGATGAATTCTTTCTCAAGTATGTTCGCTTCTATGCAAAGTGATCTGGTTTCAATGTACGCTTTTTGCAGTATCATTTCCATTGTGAGCTTTGTCGGATATACCGTGTTCACAGATAAATTGACTGCCCTGTGAACACACTGGATCAGTTCGCCCGTATACCATGACTGGTCTATATCAAGAACATCCTTTGTGTATACAGTCCCGCTTTCATAAGACGCAACGAGGTCAAGGCCTATTTCCATAGGCTCCATTTTGAGCATGTTGAAAACGTTGACCATGTCTTCCGTTATCCTTTCACCGGCCTTTGCCACAAGCTTATCCTGCATGACAGCTATCTTGCCGGCCTGCACCGAGGTTTTCAGGCCTATCTTCTGCAGCGATGATATGGCAGGCCCGGGCGGCAGCGGCGTCGGGCCCTTAGGTATGACAATGTCGGACGGCGCAATGTCCCCGGCTTTTGCAGGCGCCGGCGACCTTGACTCTTTGAGTATTTTGTACAGACGGAAAGGATTGTCGTTGCTGAGGATGAGCGCAGGTTCCCCTTGTATTTTTTCCTTCAGGCTGCTTAAACCGGACTTTTCAAGGGCCCTGACAATCATGCTTTTCTTGCTCATCTTTATCACTGCTGATTCGCGCAAGGAGATCCTTATTTTCTGGAGTTGCCTGGCCGGAAGCTTGTGCATGTTAAGAATGCCCATAACAGAGTATTCCTTTATCAGGCGCGCAATTTCTTCAACTTCTTCAGGTTTTTTTGCCTTCAGCATGGAATCACCATTCAATTTTCACAGGACTGCTCATGGTAGTTTTCAGGTAAACGTTTCTTATCTGGTTCTTCCCCTTTGGAAGGGTCTTTGATATTTCATCAAGTATTTTTTCGGCATTCTCCTTTATCTGCTGGTCAGACATTTTTTCATTTCCAGTGTAGACGTGCACGACAGGGTAATCCCTGACCCGCGCCCTGACTGAATTTTTTAATTCGTTGACAGAGGCATTATGGTCCCTCCCGGGCGGAAGCAGCTTGGGCATTTTGCCGCGGGGGGCGAGATATTTGCCCAGCAGCTTGCCCACCAGGGGCATCAGGGGCGCTTCGCATACAAGAAACTCGTAATTTTTCACAAGTTCCCTCACTTTTTTCTTGTCCGCAGCAATACTCTCAATTTCAGCCTTGTTTATGCCGCCGGGAATCCTGTCAGAAATAATCCCGACACTGATTTCTTTCTCGCGGCCGTGAGGAAGCTGGATTTCTTTGGAAAACTTGTTTTCCGGTTTTTTCAGGTCAATATTTTTCAGATTGATGATTAAATCAAAGCTTTGGCTAAATTTGCACTTTTTGCCGTTTGTTCTGATATGTGATATTGCTTCCTGCAGTTTCATCTTAAAAACCCTCCTACAGGGAAAATCAGTCAGCCTGAATCCTGTAGTAAATTGGGTACTATTTTTAGTCAGTCAAAGCTTAAAAATGCATTTTGCTGTCGTATACGCCTTCGTCTATTTCTTTCGTCACAACCTTCGGATCCTTGCCGTCAACAGTAACTCCGCATGATACGCACGTTCCTAATACCTGCTTAACTTTTTCTTTCATCGTAGTGCCACCAAGAGAGTCCTCTTTGGATTTTGATATTCTCACTATCGCGTCAAAAGGCAGGTCGCCAGCCAGCTTTCTTTGCTTGTTTTCATCCACCGTTGCTAATTTCTGCGCGTTCAGCTCTTTTCTTAGCATGCTGGAAACGGGCGGCGTGCCTACGGATATCGTATATTTCTTCGTTTCCGTATCCACAATCACTTTAACTGGAACCTGCATGCCTCCGAATGATTTTGTTTTATCATTTATCTGCGCCACAACTTCGCCCACATTTATTTTAAGCGGCGCCAGCGAAGGTCCTAAAGGCGGCGCAGGCGTTGCCTTGCCGCCTTCTACAAGCACTTCAACGGTTTCTTTGGACATGTTTATTCCTTTTTCTTTTTTTCGTACATTCTTACGGAATTCACGGATATCGTGACAGGTATCGGTATTGCAGCTTCAAGAAATTCAACAGTGATTTCACTCTTCGTTTCGTCAACGCGCGTTATCTTTCCTTTCTCTCCTCTGAAAGGCCCGCCGACAATTTCTACTACATCCCCGACTTCAAATTTGATCTCGCGTTTTTCGGCAACTATGAACTTTTCCAGATGATCTATGGAAACGTCCTTGTTTATCAGGCCTCGTATGTGGGGTATCCCCTTTGTCGCGGCTTCTATATTTTCCGATTCGCCCTCAATGAATATGTAGCCCCGCAGTTCTTCCGGATGGAGCAAAGACTTGATGGGTATGTTCTGCTTCTTAACGCGGGCCGCTACGGATTCAAGCACGATGTTTTCTCTTCCTGTAGTCGTTCTTACAGTTGCTATCATAATACACCTCGTTTCATGAGTCGTACATTTTATAGTCCGCCAATTAGCTGCACAAGCAGAAATATTGCAAATCCAACGACACCCAGAATGACCATGCCAACGCCTGTAATTTTTATGGATTGCCGGAATTCATGCTTGTCGGGCTTGTTACTGACAAGCAGAACCCTTCTGGCCTGCTGAATAAAGCCGGAGATTTTAGAAATCATAGAAAATATTTATGCGTAAAGGTTAAAAACCAAGAAAACAGCAAATCACTGGACAAAATCTATACCGAACATCTGCTCTATTTCTTTCTTCCTGTCTTTACCGATCATATGCTGGGTATACATCTTCGGCGACTTGGCACCGGTGATTATTACCATCGTTCTGACCGAGTCGCCTAATTCCTTTACAATCTGGGCGCCCCATATGATTTTTGCTTCCGGATTGAGCTTGGTCGCAACGGCTTCCACGATTTTCTGGCATTCTCTTATTGTTATGTCAACGCCGCCGGAAACATTTATGAGGGCCCCACTCGCGCCTTCAATGTCAACATCAAGAAGCGGATTGTTCAAAGCGCGCTCTATCGCCTCCGTTGCCCTGTTCTCGGCTTCGCTGTCGCCCATGCCTATCATGGCCAGGCCGCCGCCGCTCATTACTGCCCGGACATCGGCGAAATCTAAATTCACCAAGCCAGGCCTTGTTACAAGTTCGGTGACGCCTTTTACGGCATTGACAAGAATTTCATCAGCCACTTTAAAGGCGGTTGTCAAAGAGACGTCTGGCACTATTTCAATCAGTTTATCGTTGGGTATAACAATAAGGGTATCAACTATTTTTTCCAGTTTCTCCAGACCGCCCGCGGCATTTGTCATCCTCTGCCTTCCTTCCATCGAGAATGGCAGTGTAACCACGCCTACCGTCAGCGCACCGGCTTTTTTCGCAATGTCAGCAACAATAGGCGCCGAGCCTGTTCCTGTTCCGCCCCCAAGGCCGCATGTGACAAAAACAAGGTCTGTGCCTTCAAGAACTTTTTTTACATCGTTCTTGCTTTCCTTGGCAGCTTCCTCGCCTATGCGGGGGTCGGCGCCTGCACCAAGGCCTCCTGTGATTTCCTTTCCAATAAGTATTTTCACGTCGGCATCCGTGTAAAGAAGGTCCTGCGCATCTGTATTCACAGCGATTGTTTCCGCGCCAACGATGCCCACCTGCATAAGCCTGGAAATAGTATTGCCGCCGGCGCCGCCGCAGCCTATAACTTTTATTTCCGCCTTCTTGTTTTCCAAAAGTTTTTTCAGTTCTTCGTCTACCGGAGCAGTTCCAATATCCTTAGAAGAGAGAATGCCCATTAAACCACTTTAACATATTATACGTCCCAGATATTTAAGCTTTCGGCGCGGTTTTTTTGGTTTGCGAACAAGCTTTAAATAATAGTAGTAGTAATAAGAGTAGTAGGAGAAATGTAAGGGAGACGTAATTGTGAAGCTAAGGTGTACGAAGTGCGATCATTCTTGGGAAACTAGGAAGGATTCCATGCCGGTTTTATGCCCAAGGTGCAAGTACAGTCTGTACTATCATAAACCTATAATCATAAAGAAGTAGGCCTTTCGAAGACTTCCACGAATTTAACGGCTTTAGCTTTGGTATCAACAAACTTCATGACAAGGTAGATTATCCTTTCCTTTATTTCCAAAGGCAGCTTGTATTTCGTCTGCAATTCCATTTCCTCGCCGAATTTCGCCCTGAGATCGTCCACGCCGAAGAATTCTCCTATTGCCTTTACCTTTTCGTCATCATTTTCTATTTTTCCCATTATCTCCAGATCATACCTCAGGATTTTCCCGGAAAGAGGATTGTTGAAGTCAACGCGCACGCGTCCGCCTGTAACGCTTTGCACCCTCCCTTTCATATCCCCAAAGTCAACTATCATGCCCTGCTTGGGCTCAATATTCTGCTGTTCAAAGACCTTCTCCGGAATTACCTTGATAAACTTTGGGTCTCTCTGGCCGAAACCGTCCTCAGGGTTTATCTCCACCGTGCGCTTTTCTCCGACTTTCATTTCTTCCAGCGCCTTTTCCATGCCCTTTATCACGAACCCGCCGCCGACTACAACGGGCACAGGGCCGTATTTTACCTTGGGGTTGTAGATGTTCTCCTTTTTAGCCACATCTTCGAATGTCAAGTCGAATATCTCGCCGGTTTCAAGGCGCCCTATATAGTTTATTTTTACGAAATCCCCCTTTTCCATAAAATCACTCTTTAAACTTGGCAAAAATGCTTAAATTCATAGTTTTGATGAACAAAAAACCAACATGCATCAATTACAGGTGAATCACGCAAAACTCCCGAGGAAATCTTTTATAGATTGTTCCTGTTAGAAATATCAAGTGATTGCATGCTCATAAAATCCACGAAGGACTGGAAGCAGTTTCTTGACTCGGAAGACGAGGAAAGGCTTAACCGCCTTTTGAAGGAAGCGGCGAAATACAGGGGGGCTTACAGGAATGCGGATGACGTTAAAATAGCGCAGCTTTGGTCGGCTTTGCTGGAAATGAAAAAAGAGAATGACAGCCTGAAAAGAAGGGTTGATGACATGGAGAGCATTTTTGAATTCGTTTACTCCAAAATGAAAAAAAAGCATGAAGAAAGGGAAGAGCTTTTCAAAAGCCTGGAAAAATTTTAATAATCAGCAAAAACATATATTTCAGGTGAATGCAATGCCGATAGCAGGAAATCCTTTAGGGGATTCTAATCCCGACCCAATTAGATGGGATATTTCAACAGCAATGCTTGTTCTGGCTAAATATAAGGATACAAACGGCGCTTATGTTCCTGATGAAGAAGAAACAGCATCATTAGCAAAGGCAGTTGATTATCTAAGAACAGGACTTCGCCCGAGAGTAGATCCATTTTCCACAGTGATAGAAGCGGATGAACTAAGGGCGTATGCGGTAATAGACAGGGCTGCTTCTAGAGAAGGTTTCACAAGGGAAAAATTAGGAACATACACCTCAATGTTGGAGGACCTGTCAAAAGGAAATCCGCTTAGACACGAATTCGCAGATGGAATCATGGAATTCCTTTCAAGTGTATTGAGAAGTTCATTGGAAATGGAAGAGGAAGAAGAACGATTTAGGAACATTATATCTGGGCGCGGCCACGAGCCGTACACCGATTATTTTATGAACCATCAACCCTGAAATCATTCTACAAATATGCCCAGTTTCTGAGGCGTTGCCTGCTTTGCCTTAGAGTTATCGGACTTCGAAGCGTCTATCACTTCAATGGAACAGATGAATTCTTTTTCCAGAAGCTGTTTCGCTTCGCCGAAAACCTGAAACTGCCTGCTTCTGGGAATCACAGGCTTCAGTTCGTTTATCTTGTTGTAAAGAGCCTGTATGAATGATATCGTCGCCTTGCCGTAAGCTCCGGTCTCCATTATCTCCTTTGTTATGTCGTTTATGGGCCTGTTTTTCCCTGCCAAGACTTTTTTATAAACGCGGAATTTCCATTCGTCTGCAATGAACAGCGATATTTTTTTCGGCTTTATTCCGGCTATCTTTATTATCTGCTCAGCATCTTCCAGGGTTGATAATATCATTTCCTCGGCTTTTTCAGATTCTTCGCTTTCCGCAGCAGCATCTGAAACAGGCCATTCGGCAGTTGCTGCAAAGCCTTTTCCACCAAGCATCTGCCACATTTCCTCGCAGATGTGGGGCGTTGCCGGGGTTATAAGCTTTATCGTAGTTTCCAGAGCGTTCCTGAGAATTTTCTTGTTGGCATTTCTGATATCTCCGCTTCTTCTGATATACCACCGCAGGGCATTTGTAGTTTCAAAAAGGGCGTAATGGACAGCGGTGCGAAATCTGGTTTCTTCGCAGTTTTCCGTGGCGTTTTTTATTATTTTCTGCATTCTGCTTTGGAGATAACTGTCGACATTTGAAATATTTTTTGACCCGGCTTTTTTGATGCCTTTGCATAAATCAAAAAGGAATTCTATGCGCGACCTGTAGCTCTTTATGTTTTCAGAGCGCCAGTCAGCGTCGTCTATTCCTTCAGAAGAAGCCACGATGTTTATCCTTACCAAATCAGCACCGTAATCCTTGAGCAGATTGTGCAGCGGTATTATGTTGCCCCTGCTTTTGGACATCTTTTCCCCTTCCACGTTGACGAAGCCGTTAACGCCGATGCTTCGGGGCCATTTTGCCTCAGGGAATATGGCAGCGTGATGGAACAAGAAGAAAGTCAGGTGATTCTGTATCAGGTCCTTGCCGCTGCCGCGGAAATCCACTGGGTAGAAATGATCGAATTCATGCTTCATCTCTTTGATAAGTTTTGGATTCAGCTTTGCCCTTTTGGAAATATCTTTAGGATTCCCTTTGCCCAGAAATACGTAGTCGAACACCTCATCCGTAAGCTTTTTCGCTGGAATTTTCCTTTTGTTTATTGTTTTGGCTATTGTATAGTAAGCCATGTATATTGTCGAGTCGCTCAGGGTTTCTACAATCCATGAAGGGTCCCATGGAAGCGGAGTGCCCATCCCGCTTTTCCTCGTGCACGCCTTGTCTTTCAGCCAGTCTATTGTATTTTCGAAATTGTTTCTTGCCTCTTCCGGGTATATTGCCATTTTTTTCAAATGACTTCTTACGGCATTTTTCCACTTTTCATCGGAGAATTTCAGGAACCATTGGTTCTCCAGAATTTTCACGTGGTTCTTCGTCGTGCATCTGCAGACAACCTTGCCTGTTGTTTCCCACATTATGTCGGCAATCCCGGCCTGGACGAAGTTCTTTATCAGGTATTCCTTGACGTCGCTCACTTTCATGCCGGCAAAAGCGCCGCATTTTTCATTAAGCAAGCCCGTATGGAACTCCTTTTTGTACACGGCGGAAGTGGCTTCTTCCAGTTTCTGGATGTCTTTCAGGGATTTTATGCCAGTTTTTTCGCTTACCTTTACAGCGGGTGCTTCGCCTAGCTCGGAATCTATAATTGATACGGGCTCCAGTTCATCTTTCGTCGCGTTATATAATCCAAGCTCGTCTTTGTCAATAAGTTCTTTCAGAGCAACCCAGTCGTACGGAGCGTGCGCGGGGACGCTCATCACTATGCCTGTCGCGTTATCAGGATTGACAAAAGCTGCAGGCAGAATGGGTATTTCCTTGTTGCCCAGCGGCTCAAGGCACCGCTTGCCTAAAAGTTCCTCGCCCTTTATCTTTGTTATTATTTCAACAGTTTTCAGCTGGTCTTTCAGCTTCGCGGCGGCTTCCTCGCTTATAATCCAGACTTCATTGTCCACTTTTGCTTTCACGTATTCCACAGCGGGATTGACCCAGATGTTCGTCACGCCGTAGATTGTTTCCGGCCTCAGCGTTCCGCAGGGCAGGAAAGCATCCTTGAAGCGGAACTTGAGCAATGTGAAATCAACAGGCGATTCGCCTTCCCCTTCAAGCCGGTCATGGTCGCCTGTCGGGCTCTGGTCATGAGGGCACCATATCACCGGGTGTGTTCCCTGGACAACGTAGCCTTTCTTTCTGAGTGTATTGTATTGCCATTCAATGAACCGCGAATAAGCCGGCGTCATCTGCGTCGTCACGAAAGTCCTGCGCCAGTCTATGGACATCCCGCCGAGCTTGAACGCTTCAATCCATTTTTTCATCCAGAACCGCACGATATATTTGACATCCTTCCTGAACTTTGCAATATCCCGCTCGCTTGCGCCGAACTCTTTCATGGTTTCGATTTGCGTTTTATCGCCTTTTTTCAGCCGTTCCTGCAGTCCTAAAATCGGCTCGCCCGTGGCATGGAAGCCCTGCGGATAAAGTACGTTGAAGCCCTGCATTCTTTTGTAACGGGCGTAGAAATCGCAGCGGAACGAAGAATAAGAATGCCCTATGTGAGGCGCACCGTTGACGTATGGGTAAGGAAACGTTATGAAGAACTTCTTCCGCTTCTCGGGATCCGCTTCAAATAAATGTTTCCTGTCCCATTTCTTCTGCCACTTCTTCTCGATTTTCTTGAAATTTAGCATAGCAAACACTTATGTTATTTTAACCTAGACTGATAAATTTAAGAATCAGCGCAATGCGGCGGTTCTTTCTTGCATCCATTGTTCATGGTGTCTTGTTATCCATGTTAAATGTTTCCTATGTATTCTAGGATCTACATCTTCACCTTCTAAACCTTGCATCGTAGCATTTATTGCAAGATTAAGTCCGTACACTTTCAGTAATTCTGCATTTACTGGATAAGTAGTAACTCTCCAGTCAAGCCCCTCGTTCTTTCGTATAGCATGAACAAACAATACACGAGTACCCGTAGGTACTCTTTCAAAATCTTTCGGAGTTGATTGACCTTCTGGAACAGAATAAAAGCGTATCTTACCGCCTTTAACCTGATAAGAATTTGCATAAGGACTTTTTATTTCTACCGCTGTACTTTTAGGTCTACCACTGCCAACTCTTAAATTATAAGATTCTAAAAATTTTGGTGGTTTAATTTCATTTCCACCATTATGTCTATATCCATTTCCGTTGTTTGTAGCTCCGTGATATGTAGTCATGTTCTCACCAAAAACGAAGAGAAAATAATTCAGCGCAACAAAATGCGCAAGATAATCAGGTCAGCAGCAAGGCTAAGAAGATAAAGAGAAAAAGAAAATTCAAGATTCATTTTATCACCGATTATTTATTCATAAACTATCGTGACTTGGACTCTCCTAAAATACCCCGTTATAACGGTTCCTGACGGTATTTCTGAAATTGGTCTAGAAAGCTGTTCATTAGGAAGGGTATTTGCATGTCCCATTTTATAAGGTTCAGTAACGTCTGGACTTTTACCAGCACTTGAAGTAGGTTGTGTTGCTTCAGGAGTTTTATGGTAGTGCTCACATCCTTTCCGACCATGTCTTGGAATTCGGTCCGCAGGCTTGCCATTACAAAGGCTACTTAAGGGAGAATAGTGTTTACAACCTTCCCTCGCTTTATCACATTGACTCATTTTTTCACCATCGTTGAACATTCTCTCCTCTCCCCGTGCAGCAAAAATGCAAATCAAAACCGCAGAAAAGAGGAGCGAAGCATTATCGGCGCCTAGCGCTTGATGATAGACGCTAGGCTGACGTATCTCTTTGTCAAGTTCAGTATCCCGGCGTTTATCAACTGCTTCATACCAAGTCAATATATGCAATCCATGTGCTTAAATATCTTGCGGTTTGTCCCTACCCTACAGGAACAACATTGTGGGACATGGTGGGAATTAACCGTAGACGCATCCGTTTTGATGCAACTTTTTTGAAAAGTTGCCATGGGCGCGACGGGATTCGAATTCGCGAGTCATGGCTTCGCTCCATAACTTCCCGCGACCCCCTGCTTAGAAGGCTTGCATGTGATAAAAATCACTAGATGCTCTATCCAAGCTGAGCTACGCGCCCGTTGGCAATTGAAAGTATAATTAGGGCTAATTTAAATAAAGAGTTCTATAATTTATTATCGGTGTCTTATGACTCGCATCATAACTTGCACTTCCGGGAAGGGTGGCGCAGGCAAAACTACATTGGTTGCTAACTTAGGGCTTGCATTGCGCGAGCTGGGGCGAGACGTGATAGTCGTTGACGCCAACCTGACGACGCCAAATCTGGGTTTACATTTAGGAGTTCCATTGTACCCGACGACGCTTCACGACGTCCTCAAAGGCACTGCGGACATCAAGGATGCCATTTACCGCCACGAAAGCGGCCTGAAAGTTATCCCTGCGGGTATATCCCTGCGCGACCTGCGGGGGGTTGATGCGCATGACCTCCCTGAAGCCGTCATGGATCTGCTCGGGAGCGCGGAAATAGTGCTGATTGACAGCGCAGCAGGCCTTGGCAAGGAAGCTTTGTCGGCTATAGAAGCATCAGATGAAATCATAATAGTCACGACGCCGGACCTTCCTTCTGTCACGGATGCCCTGAAAACAATGAAGCTTGCCGAGCAGGTGGGGACAAGAGTTACCGGCGTTGTCATAAACAGGGTCACAAAAATGAGGCACGAAATGACGACCCAGCAGGTTTCCAACATGCTTGACGGTCCTGAGATTTTGGCGGAAATACCCGAGGATATAAACGTCCATAGAGCCGTGGCAAGCAGGCAGCCTGTTGTCCATCACGTGCCGCATTCACACGCCAGCAGAAGCATAAAGGGCCTTGCCGCAACGCTTGTCGGGGAGCCTTCCTTGACAAAAGATCCATGGTACAAGCGTTTTCTCTCGTTCATGTACAGGTAAACTTCCTAAAAGAACATAAGTTCTTTTGGGTCTTGGAACGCTTTGCTTTCCAAAGATTTCCAAAAAGTTTCATCAAAGCAACTTTTCAAAAAAGTTGCATCAAAAAGGGTGGTTACGATGCCGCGCAAAAAGAAGAAACGCCTGATGCAGGAAGAAGCTGAGCGGAATATCAGGCCGGTTAAGTGGAAGGCAAAGGGAAGAAGCTAGGTTAGCGTCTTAATTATTTCTTCCAGATCCATCTCTAAAGCAACCACAGGCTTTTCCAGCTTCCAGTTATTTATCACTGATGGGTGCAATTCTCCGATAACACCTAAATGCTTTTTCCCGACGAAAATGTCAGCGCACCTGCCTTCAATGAATGAAGCATGGACACTTTTCTTCAATGAATATTTTATTCCCAGATTGCTGAAGAATGCATCCAGAACAGAAGATAATTGTTCGTAGCTTATTTTTGAATCGCTGATGCCGGCAGAAAACTTTTTCATTATTGCTACACCGGTTTCCTGGTTTTCATCAGGCAGCAGAACATCGCCTACTTCAAAAATTTTCTGCGGGTAATCGCGGTGCTTGTTCTGGCTGAATGTTTTTATCAGCGAAGGAAGAAGGCTTGGTCTGCATATAGTGCACTCAACTGTTACCGGGTTGAGAGTTTCACAGACTTCTTCTTCTCTTTTGTTCATTTTTGCGAACTCGTCTTCTTTGTTAGTAAGAATCATGCTCATGACTTCCTGAAATCCCAAGGCAGTCAGGGAATCACGAAGATAGTAAACAAAATCTTCCTTGCTTCTTTCAGCTATAGTAGGGACTTTGGGTATCTTGGGTTCAAATGTCCAGTAGCCTTTTCCTATTGCAGCATCCTCAACAATGTCCATCTCATGCATTATGTCCACGCGGTACGGCGGTACCAGAACATAGCCGTCATATTCGAAACCCATTTTTCCTAAAAGTTCCCGGAATTCTTGGGGATTGAGGTCTAGATCAAGCAGTTTGTTTACATAATCAATGCTTACCTTCATTCTCCACGGCTTCAGGTCAGGCGTTATATTTTTCGTTTTGCCTATGACTTCTACTGTTTCCACGTCAAAGCCACGCTCTGCCAATGATGTTACCAGAATATTCAATGCCTGGTTGATTGCCAGTTTATTTGTTCCTGTTATGTCTATGAATAAATTTTTTGTATGCTGCGTGACTCGCGTCAGCTCGCCGTTAATTATCGGCGGGAAGCTGAGAACATCGCCGTTGCTGTCAGTTATTACAGGGTATTCCCTGGCGCCCTTTAGTATATGCGCGTATTCCTTGCCCTTAGGATGCTCATCCAGGATTTCCCCGAGGTTCATTTTTTCCTTCATGTCGAGAGGAATGAAGGAAATTTCTTTGGGCTTTGCTGGTTTGTAAGTGAACGGCGGCTTTACTTTGTCCAGATCATGGATACCTATGGCTATTTTCTTTCTTTTCCTGCCGAAGGTCTCGTGTATCTTTTCCTGCAGCTGTATCAGCGAGCCAATCACGTAATCGTTGAGCTTTGCATTGCGCACGACAGCGGCAACAACATAAGGCCTGGACTCAACATTTTTTGCAGCCAGCTTTATGCCGCTTGACTTTGACTTGTATTTGGAAAGTCCCTTGCTCAACCCCAGAAACGTCCGCAAGGCACGCGCAAACCCCTCGGGGCTCAGCAAATCAGGCCTGTTAGGGAATATCTCGTAATAAATCTTGCCGTCTTCCAGCTTCTCAAAGGGGCATCCCATCATGGGTATCAGTTCCGTTAATTCCTTTTCTGATAACTTCTTGCCTACAAGATTTTCTAGGTCGCTCAGGAAAAATTCTACTACTGCCATAACACCGCTTCCCTCAGCAATTTCAGGTCATTCTTGTAATAGAAATTCCTGATATCATTCATACCCATCTTGAGCATTATCAGCCGCTCAAGTCCAAGCCCCCACGCAAGTACAGGAACGTCAATGCCTACGGCTTTGCACATTTCCGGCCTGAATATCCCGGACCCGCCCATCTCAATCCACTCCCCCTTTTCTTCAAAATATATCTCCGGCTCCGTTGACATCTCCGTGTAAGGGAAGTAAGCCGGACGAAACCTTACTTTGAAGCCCATCCTCTGGTAGAATTCCTTCAGGTAGCCCAGCAAATCGCGGAAACCTATGTTTTCATCAAGAACTATGCCTTCTATCTGGGTGAATTCTGCCGTATGCTTGTAATCTATGCTTTCATTGCGAAATGTCTTGCCTATGCAGAAGACCTTTGCAGGCGGCGTAAGCTTGCTCATCTCGCGGATGGAAACTGCTGTCGTGTGCGTCCTTAACACAGCTTGTTTTGCAATTTCCTCGCTCCATTTGTAGCGCCATCCCAGCGAGCCTGTGCCGCCTCCGTTTTCATGAGCAGCCTTGACCTGATTAACAAGATTTTTGTCAGGTAATTTACATTTTTTAGGGTTTTTCATGTAGAAAGTATCCTGCAATTCCCTGCCTGGATGATCCTGCGGCACGAACAGCGCGTCAAAGTTCCAGAAAGAGCTTTCTATCAACGGACCCGACGCTTCCTTAAAACCGAGGTCAAAAAATATATCTCTTATTTTCTGGATATAGAAAGAAACGATATGCTTTTTGCCGGGCTGAATTTTCTGACCGGGAACTTCAACATTATACGGTCTGAATTTCCCTAGACGCCAGTCCCGGGTTTTTATCATTTCTTCCGTAAGAAATATAATTTCCTTTTCAATTTTTCTCGATTTTTCCGCAAGCTTCCTCTGGATCAGGACAGAAAGGATGTTTTCGTCAACTTTCTCCCCTCTGGATATTTTCTCCAGCGCCAGCTGCTCGGGGAAGCTTTTCGGTTCTTTGGCAAGATGGATTTTGCCTCCCTTCACTTCCACCCAGCCCTTTTTCTTCGCCCATTGTATGGCTATGGAAAAATTCTTCATCCTCCCTTTCAGCAGGTCAAAGGAAACTGGACCCTCTATAAGCAGCTCAACAAGGTTTTTTTCAGGCAAGCCTTCTTCTAGGTATTCTTTGCCCTCCTCTGTCAGCGCATACATGATAATCACTTGCTTTTCCGAGTCTTAAATATTGGATTCTGGTAAATTTTTTATCAGCGGATAAATCCCCATCCACGTCTTCGAGGCATTTGATCTGGATTTTCTGCCTTTGGATAAGCAGCATGCAGGCACCCGCCTGTGCACTCATTATCCAGTACAGGCCTTATACTTACCAGTTCATCTCCACGTACCAAACCAGCACGAATGACGGAACCATAAGGACATCCTTTATGGCATTTAATTCCTCTGACAGTAGCGCCATCATATGTGACAGCTTCGCATTCATGCGTGCCCTCGGGTAGAGACGCTCCGGTCAATATAGTTGCCTTGTCTCTTCTACTTCCTGCTTGTTCTATTTGTTTTGCAATGTATCCGCTTATTCTTGGGATTCCGTTTCCATCTGAACTCATTTCTCAGCACCTCTTTTCTATTTTCCTGCCTAACTGCTTATCGGGCACAGCAGAACGCTGTGCCTAGATGTAAAAGAAAAACTCAAAAAATTCCGTGCAGAAGTTAGACAAGAAATCAGTATAACAACTAATCAGAACATTCCGGTTTAGCGAAGAAATTGGTACGGCATCAGTCCACCCTTGTAACATAATAATGAAGCGCTCAAATATATAAATTTATCTGAGCCGCTTTTAAAAACATCTTGGCAAAATAAGATTATGTCAAATACAGCGGAGATAGAAAAGATAGCGCTGCGAAGAGGCTTTTTCTTCCCGTCATCAGAAATTTACGGGGGGCTGTCCGGCTTATATGATTACGGCCCTCTGGGAACGCTGATGAAAAGGAAATGGGAGGGACTGTGGAGAAGGTTCTTTCTCGGACTGGACGAGAATTTCTACGAGATAGAAGCAGCTGACATAATGCATGAAGGAGTTTTCATTGCTTCCGGCCATCTTCAGAGCTTTGTTGACCCTGTCGTGAAATGCAAGAAATGCGGTTATGCGGAAAGAGCTGACCACATCCTCGAAGATGTCCTGCAGGAAAAGTTTGAAGGACTTTCGCCGCAGCAGCTTGACGAGATAATAAAGAAGCACAATATAAAATGCCCGAAATGCGGCGGCGCGTTTCAGGAAGTTGGAATTCTGAATATGATGTTCCCGCTGAATGTCGGCGTGGACAAGCCAGCTCGTGCCTATCTAAGGCCCGAAACGGCGCAGGGTGCCTATGTAAACTTCCGTAGAGCCTTTGAGGTATTACGCAAAAAACTTCCGTTGGGCTTGGCAATTATAGGCAAAGCCTACCGCAACGAGATATCGCCGCGTAATCTGCTGATAAGGATGAGGGAATTCACGCAAGCAGAATTACAGATCTTTTTCAATCCGAAGAAAATAGACGAGCATCCTGATTTCAACGAAGTGAAGGATTACCCGTTGCGTATTTATTCCGAAGAAAAAAAGCTGAAGTTCACCGAAGAGCTGTCGTCCTCACAGGTTTGCAAGGAGCAGAATTTGCCGGAATTCTACGTTTATTACATGGCGAAAATCCAGCAGTTTTATCTTGACGTGCTCAAGATAGACCCCAAGAAATTCCGCTTTCGTGAATTAAGCAAAGAAGAAAGGGCGTTTTACAACAAGTACCACTGGGATGTAGAGTTAGAGCTGAGCGATGGTTTCAGGGAAGTCGGCGGCATCCACTACAGGACTGACCATGATTTATCAGGGCATCAGAAAGTGTCGAAGCAGGACATGTCTGTTTTTGCTGACGCCGAGAAGTTTGTTCCCCATGTCCTTGAACTGAGCTTCGGGGTGGACAGGAATATTTTTGCCCTGATGGATTTGTCTCTGAAGAAAGGAAAAGAAGGAATGATTTTCGCTTTCCCGAAGATAGCTGCGCCTTATGACGCTGCCGTGTTTCCGCTGGTAAGCAAGAACGGCCTTCCTGAAAAGGCCCGGGAAATATTCGGAATCCTCTCAGGCTTCACCATGCTGTACGACGAGTCAGGCAGCATCGGCCGCAGATACGCTCGGCAGGACGAGGCAGGAACGCCTTTCTGCATCACCGTGGACCATCAGACGCTTGAGGACAATACCGTCACGGTCCGCGACAGGGATACTACAAAGCAGGTAAGGGTGGGCATAAACGAGCTAGCAGAAAAAATATCAGAAATGCTTTCCGAATAGATTTTTGATTAAACTTTTTAAAAAGTTCACCTGAACTTTCTCAGCTGCCCGCTTTTCTTGGCGGCTTCGTGCCTTTGTACCTTCCCGTATTTTTTCTTTATTTCCCGTTCCAGCTTGCCCAGAACATCCTGCGCAACGTCAAGAGGCTTCCAGCCCATTGAGTGAGACACGAAAAGCCCCAGCGGCGTGCCTATTCTCGCGCGCATCACATAGCGGATTTTCTTATCGCCACCGCCATGGTCGTTCTGCCTCTCTACATGAACAAAGAGATATTGTACGCTGTCCATCATCCTCCCGATTTTCTGGACAAATCTTGTTGTTGCCTCGTCCACGCCGGCAATCAGTTCGCTGCTTTCGCCGTGAAGCCCAGTGACTTGCACGTAAACCTGTTTTTTAGGGCCTGAAACGAGCAGTTCAAGGATATCCTTTGGGGTTATTATTCCCGGCTCGCCGTTCATGACGATAACTTCTTCGCTTTTCTGCAGTAAGTCCAAAGCCCTTTCCAGAGGAGAGTTTTCTTTCAGTATGGCAGCAGCATGCATGAAAGATTCCACGCCAGCACTTTCAGTGGACATCTTTTCGCTGGCGCCCCGCTCCTTTGTTTTTCCTCTCATCTCCATTTTTTCTTTTCCTTCGAGCAGCTTTATCATGTCCAGCGTCCCTACGACCCCGAGAACCTTTTGGCCGTCGATAACAGGGACGCGCGATACGTTTTTGTTGAACATGATTTTTTTGACTTTCCCGGCATTGTCACCTTTCGACACGCACTCACACTTGACAGCAATATCCCCGCAGGTTTTCTTCGTGTTCATCAGTTTTGATGCAACCTTGACAACATCATATTCGGAAACAATACCCACCAGATTCCCTTTGTCCACAACAGGAACAGCCCTTAATCCCGTGTTCAGTAGGAGTTCTATGATTTTCTGCAAGTCATGCTCCGGCGAAGCAGTGGAAGTGCTCGTTACGTAGTTCTCAACCTTTGTTGACTGTATGTCTATGTCCTTTGTAACAATGTTTTTCAATTCAAGCAGCCCGAGAACATTCTTCCCTTCAACGACAGGAAGCCGGTGGATATTGTATTTTTTCATCTTGGCCAATGCCGTGTTCAATGTGTCGCCCCTTCCGCAGGTTATCACGTTTCTGGTCATGATTTCGCTTACTTTCATGAAAACACCTAGGGTTTATGCCTTACTCTATAGAATAGAGTAAATAAATTTATACAGATGAAATCTGGGAAAAATTTCTTTTTAAGGTTAATTGTTGTCGTTTATTTATGGCTAAAGACGGTAAATCCAAAAAAGAACATGTAAGAGTCATGGTAAGAAATTTTGAAGTAGGTAGTGACGAATTATTCATAATAGCAGGCCCTTGTTCTGTTGAAAGCCGAGACCATATCATAGAAATGGCTTATTTAGTTAGAGGTGCTGGTGCTGATGCCCTACGTGGCGGTGCTTTCAAACCACGCACAGAAGCTGGTAAATTTGATGGCTTGAAAGAAAATGGTTTAAGGTATCTGGTTGAAGCTAGAGAAAAGACAGGATTGCCGATAGTTACTGAGATAATGGCAATAGAAGATATCCCATTATTTCAACAATACGGTGTTGATGTATATCAAGTAGGAACAAGAAATGCCCAGAACTTCCCCCTATTACATGCACTCGGAGATCTTGGTGTAACTGTTTTGCTGAAGAGAGGAATGGGAAACAAAGTTGAGGAATGGCTAGGTGCTGCAAGTCATGTAGTTTCAAGAAGGAATAAAAATCTGATTTTGTGTGAACGAGGAGTGTCTACATTTGATTCTAAGTTATTCAGAAACATGGCGGATATTGCAGGAATGGCTTACGCAGAAATGGAAGATAAATATCCGGTTTTATTTGACCCAAGCCACGCAACCGGTATTAGAAAACTTGTTCGTCCAATGTCTCGCGCTGCTGTTACAGCAGGCGCTGACGGGCTTTTAATAGAAGTTCATGATGATCCGAATTACGCAAAAACAGATGGTCAACAGAGCATATACCCACGTGAGCTTGAATTTTTAATAAAGGAAGCTAGGCGACTTAGAGCAGAATATATTGATTCGACGGCAGGACATGAAAAATGGATGGAAAAGCTGCAACCTAACATGACAATATACTTTCAGAAGGAATATCTAGATGATGTATGCGCTTTATTGGGATCTGATGCAGAGAGATTGAGGGTCAGGTCATACGGAGAAGACACAGGAATTCTTCAGGCAAGGGTAAAGACAGGTCATGTAGGAAAATTAAAACAAAAAGGCGGTTATGCTATCGGAAGACTTTCGATGTGGAGTTCAGGTCCTGGAGAACCAGCTACAATACCGATGGCGAGTGTTGAGGCAGGGGGTCAACCAAAAACAATTCTAACCCTTTACGACAAAGAATTATTAGAAGACGCAGGTAAAAAGACAATAGACCAACGATACACACATCTTAGAAGATTACAAGTGAGACAATCGCACCCGGGAGATTTAGAACTTATAGCAAAAGCCTTTACGACTTATACGGATAGACCTCTTATTCTATATCAACCATAGTCAAGGCTTATGTCTTGTAATAGCGTAGTAGGTCACGTCTCCTTCGTTATCCACAATCGCCCATAACATCCTTGCTCGTATGTTGTGGGCAAGCCTGACAGAGCGCGAAAGTTCCTGGAACGACATGGTGAAATCCTCCGGCACCGAGAAAACTATCCATTTCGTGTGCTCTTTGGCGGATTTCGGCCCTTTCTTCAGCTGCACGCCCCTTTCATACACGCGGAAGTCGCAGCCGAACTTGAATCCTGTCCTGACAAGCAGCCCGCGCTCCCTGAGGTCTTCGTAAACGCGGTAGCGCTCCGTGAACCTTTTGTCCAGAGCAGAAGAATGCCTGAACAGCTCGTCGAATGTTATTTGTTTCTTGCTGCTGTCAAAGACCCTTATCCTGCCGCGCTTCAGCAGCAGGCACGCTTCTACCAGAGCCAGTTCAAGCCTGTCAGGAAGAATTTTGCCGTAATAGCCGGGCTCGTAAACGCTTTCAAAGTTTTTCCATGCAACTGCTTTGTTCTCTTCCAGCGTTGTATCCACAACTTCTTTGAAAGGCTCCGGCTCCACGTATTCCGGTCTATCCTCTTCAGAATCATGCTTTTTCTTGGACATTTTGAACACCTGAGAGGATTATGGATTACCAAAGCCTAGAGTATTCCTTATCATCAATGAAAATTATTTCCGTTTGACAGAAGCAAGGTATGGGTCTATGCCCCCTTACTTCATGTTTTTGTTTTTATGACAAAGCTTAAAAGATTAAGCGTAGTTTGTCTCGCCCGTTGCGCAATTGACGGTCAGATTTCCGCTGCATATGATTTTGTCATTCTCGATGCGCCACTGCTTCACCGTTGCGCTGTCCACATCGGATATTGTGCAGCATATGGATTTCACTGAGTTTTTCACAAGGTTCTTGTAGCCTATTGCAGATGCAGACTGGTTGGATTTTATGCTGTTTAACTCATTTCTGCATTCGTTCAGGCTGCTTTCCGACGAAGTTCTCAGGCTTGACAAATCGCCCTCGCACTTGCCAAGGCTTGCCGAATTACTCTGCAGATTCCCGGAACACTCGTTATAAAGAGCCGTTTTGTCATTAAGGCTTTTTGCGCAATCCACGCGCGCAGTTGAAATAATCTTCAGGTCCTCTTTGGTGTTGTTGAGCTCCGATTCAAGCTTTGTGGTGTAGGTCGTGTAGCCTGTAAAAACAGTTCCTACGGAATAAAGCACAAAAACAACAAGCACGGCAATAAGCGCGATTCCTATTTTTTTAGTATCTATATTCATCTTGCCCGGCGGCGCGTATTCGTAACCCATAATTACCATTTCGCCGGGGCGATATTAATAGGTTGCCTTTAGAAAGCAGCAAAGAAAGCGTAATGCGGGTGTGATTTAACCCTTTTAGAAAAAGCGTCACGGAAAAAGATGGGAAGGGAGGGATTTCCAGAACTTTTCATCGTTTTCCTCGAAGAACATCAGTTCTTCGGTATCTCGGAGAACTATCGTTCTCCGCAGATGATCGAACTTTTCTGAAAAGTTCGTTTGGACCCTCGACATTCCCGGCGTAGCACCAATCAAGTGCTATGCTCCACGGTCTTCAGCCGTGTGCTCTCCCAGGCTTTGCCAACCGAAAAAATCATTCTCGGTTTTGAGCTACCTTCCCATGGATGGAAAATATACTTTTTTCGTTTTCAAAGCTTCCAACGCTATTTTTACCGGTTCGAAAAGCGGTTTAGGCAGATTTTTCAGGTCAAACCACTTAAGTTCGCTGATATTTTCTTTGTCGACAATCCTTGGCTTGCCGGATTTTATTTTCGCAGTAAATTCCACATCAACGTAGTGTTTTTTGCCGTATTTCATTATGTCGCTGATGCACAGCAGCCTTAGATTACCGACTTCAAGTCCGACCTCTTCCTTTACCTCTCTCTTGGCGCATTCTTCCAGCGTCTCGCCAAATTCAACATGGCCGCCGAACCCTGACCATTCTCCTTCGCCGTGAGAGCCCTTTCTCCTGCCCAGCAAAATCTTGTTGCCCTGTATTATCTGGCATCCTACGCCTACCAGAGGCCTTTCCTTTCTCATGAGCGCCCCGGGACGGACTCGAACCGTCGACCTTCTGCAATTAGTCAAGAAATCCAAAAACTTGCTTGACTGTTAACAGCCAGACGCTTTAGGCGTCTATCTACCTGCTGAGCTACCAGGGCATGCGTAGAAATAATCTGAGAATTAATATTTAAAACGTTAGAAGAAAGGCCTTATTACAAGCGCGGTTCCTGCGATAATGAACAATGCGCCAATGAGCCTTCTTATCAGGTCTCCTTCCTTGTGGAACAGGTATCCGCCGAGAACGCTTATGACAATGCTCATCTGAACTACTATGGCTACGTTGCTCACGTCCGTCAAATTATACGCCGTTATCTGCGAGAAATACCCGGCGGCAGCCAGCAAAGAAACGGCTATCATAGGCATTTTCATCTTATGAAATGAAGCCTTAACTCTGTCGGCCCTGCCAAGCGCGGCTGGGGTAAGTATCATTGTAGGAAAAAGAAATACGAGAAATCCGTAGAATGCCGGGGTGAAATAAGCCAGACCTGTTTTGTCGATTACCGCTACCAAGCCCATAAGAAATGCGTTAATCAAAGTCAGAATTATACCCTTCTTGGAAATCCTTTTCAGCGGGTCTTTGTGCCATGCAAGGATTACAGCGCCTATCAGCAGCAAAAAGACGCCGAGGAACTTGTTAATCGTTAGCGATTCCTTCAGAATCAGCATAGAAAATATCAGCGTGAATAAAACGCTGGTCTTGGACAGCGGATCCCTTACAGAAATATCAGTATGCTTGTAAGCTTCGAGGCCCGTCACGTTGGCCAAAACGTACAATGAACTCGCAAGCAGGACAATCAGCCACGCAATGTAGCTGGGCGGGAAGCTGGCTTCCCTCACAAACAGGAGAAAAAAGAAAGCCGCTGAAAAGACGTTGAAGAACCATGCATACACTATGGTGTTTTCCGTCTTCATTATATGCTTCTGGACAAGATTCCCCGCGCCGTAGCAAAGAGCCGCGAAAAGCGCGAGCAGTTCCCATGACATTAGAATACCTTGAGAAACAGGCTTTTAATCCAGGAAATCGCCCTTCTTCAGCTTATTAGGAAGGTAGGTCTCGGACATGAACTTAAGGCCGCGGTGCGACAAAGCTTCTATCTCGGCTTTTATTCCTTTTTCTATCATCAGGTTGATTTCCTTCTTCCATCTCGGGTTCTTGCTAAACCACTCGTAGTTGAGTAGTTCCTTCGCGCGCTTTATGTCAACTTCCTTGCATTTTATTGTCGCTTTTTTCAGGTCATACTCAAATATATCCGATATAGTAAGACCTATGTATCTGGCTTCCGGTGTCGCAATCCGATCTGAGACGTGAGCTAGGCTTATGGATCCGGATTTGATAACTGAATAAATATAGAAGCCGTACGAATCACTGTCGCAGCATACATATACAGGCAGCTTGTGATCTTGGTTCAGCCTTTGTATCAGCAGCCTTGTTCCGCGTGATGGCTGCCCGCCTGTGCCGATCAAAACGCACTTCTGTTTCTGCCAGAACTTGTCCTCATGAAGCCGCTCAAAGCCTGCGTTCTTCTCCACGACCAAGACAAAGTCCGCGTTGACTTTTTTGAAATCTATTTCATCCACGGTGCTCGGTATGGACCATCCCCCGCTTCCGAGCTTTGACCAGTCTATGCTGTCGCCGCGGTCTTCAATAATAACGTTGCCGGCGACAATGCCCTTTCTGTCGGTGGTGAGGTGCAATTGCTCGCGCAGAACGTCTATAGCCACTTCTATGTCAACAATTATAGGGTCAGAATTATGTAGAATTATAAATCCATTACCACCAATGAAATTCTCAGTAGGTTCGACTGAAAGATCAACTGTATATTCAGGAGTTGGAGCGTCATTTATTTCAACTATCTTGTCCCACATAATGTCACTATTAGCTATGGTTTCAAGTTCGGATACCAGCTGTAAATCTGGAGAATACTTTTGTAACTGCATCAAGGCGTTATATAACACAGGTCTGCTTATCGATTCGTTTTTATTTTCTATATAACTCCATGAAAAGTGGTTCCATTCAACACGATCCTTACAGGACTTTCTGACTTTTTCTACCAATTTCCCTATGTTTGGTATCCTGTCAGAAGATACGTCGTGTTTCCGCGGCTTACTGAATCTTTTATCATTGATTATTTCAGCCATCAATTTTACATCTTCTCTATTACCTATTCTAATTTCATATGCGTTATGGTGATTAGGATTTTGGACGCTTCTTTTATAGCGATAAATTCTTGCAAAAATTCCAAGCCTAAGCAGTAAAAATACCAATCCGTTAGCCAGCTTTTCGCTAGTTGTGTGGTACCTTAATCTAAATTTTGGAAGAAAAGTACTACCGTCTCCAAGCATAAACGAGAAAAGAAACATCTGTATACAATTTTCAGGTGAATCAAGCAAAACACGCGGTATTTCTTTATTCCATGCTCTGCAAGGCTTATACCCAATAACATAAGTCAATATGTGACTCAAAGTATCGTAACCTACATTTAGCTTATAAACTCCATCTTTACCTAAACGTATCTTTCCGCTTACACAGCTTTTACCAAATGATTTTTCAAAGCAAATCATAAACTGCTTGAGAAGCTCTGAAGATTTGTTAGAAATAGCTACATGGTATGATTTTCGTGGTTCAAAAAGTGAATGCGAGCCTTCGCTCAAAAGAAGCCCTAGTACAAATCCTAAATTTTCATCTTTTTTTATTAAAGCGTTGTAATAGTTCTTTGCACCCCTTCTTCCAATTTTTATTTTAGGAAGCAGATCTGAAATATCAATTCCGGTCGTTTTTACGACTTTAATTGGAATTGTTTTCCAGTTAATCCAGTTGGCTTTAACGTCAGACCATACATTCTTGTATCCGAAGTCATTTGAAATATTTTTTAGCTTATCATTACCTATAAGCCTGATTATTTCTTTTATCGTGTCTTTATCCGATTTTATGTAAAATTCTTTTAATACACTTTCAGGGCAATTTTCAATAAGCTTTTCTAAAATATTTATATGATCAGAATTAACACCGACTTCTATTTTTCTTGGGATGGCTATCCAGTCTCCTATCTTTAGTTCTGATGTTTTTATGGATACAGGTTTTCCTTCAGAATTTGTAAACAAGCTGTGAGATTTAGTTACTTTGACACGCCTGCCACTTGATGTGATTATTTCCTTTACAATGTTAGGCGGGTGTTTCATTACCATCAGAACTTTCTGCTCCTTAATCCTGTAATTTTCATCGAAAGCGCAAACCTTAATGTCGCCAACTAAAATCTTCTTTTTATTACCATCATCATAAATAATTCTCCCAAATTTTTCAGCATGGTCTACGACTTCGCTTGCTTGAGCTATTCTGAGTTCATCGTTTATTCTTACCAACAAAGGTTCATCGGGGCATACAGACTCGCTCTGCTCGTCAAAGGTATTCTCGTTGCTGTCCGGCAGTGTCCTTTTCAGGTTGTAGTACATGTCTCGGATGCTGGCATGGATTTTCTCATCAATGAGCGATTTACAGAAAGCACCGACCATAAGCGTCTGCATGAACTTCTTGGAGTGCGCGACGTTGAAGTAATACCTTTTTGCTGTCTTGGTGCCAAGCCTGAGCTGGCCGGTTTTCCTGTCGTAAACTACGTTGGAAAGAGCGCGTATTGGTATCTCTATGTTCGGGTTCTCGCCTTTCTCTATGTCATGCACGACTTTCTTGCCCAGAACATTCAGTTCCTTTCTTACGTCTTTTTCCATAGAATCACTTTCCCAAAATATGGTTCCATTCCGCTTTACTATTCTTCTTCAGCTTCTTCAGGCTTTTCTTTTTTAGGGTTCGACTGCGCAGCCGCCAGCTGCGGCGGCTGGACCGTTTCCAGCTCTTCGAAATCTTTCATCTTGTTCTTGTTTTCTATTATGGACAGCAGCTTCTTTTCTATAACAGCATCCTTGTCGCCCGTGAGAACGGACAGCGACGAGGCAACCTCCTTTGCGTACCTTTCAAAAATCTGTATCCTGCGTTTCTGCTCGCCGGCGCGCCGCTTTCCCGAAAGGTAGCGGGACAGCTCACGTGCCGCGTCCTGTATTGCCAGCTTCATTTCCTTGACAATTTCCGGGTACGGCGCAATGGCTTCTTTGCTTTCCGAAACGAAGGGCACCCACACGGACGACATGTGTATTACGAGAATCATGGGGCCTGATGGCAGCGAGTTCTTCGGATGCTGCAAGCCATACCGCTTCCAGTCCACGTCCTTGGCAGCTTCCGTCGTTGCGCAAGCGCCTGCTTGGTAGAGAAGAGGCACCCTGTTTGCAATTCTTATCACGTCTATCTGCTCTTCCAAAGCGCCTACATTGCCGAAAACGATGCCGATTTCAATCTGGAAAGGCATGCCGCGATAAACTTCACTTTCCCTTCCAATCACGGTTATAAATTCAGCCTGCGGATATTCCTTTTTCAGGCTTTTCTCGAGCTCTGCTTTCCCTACAGGCGACAGGCAATCCAAAGGAGGCCTTTGTATCTTGACTTTCTGCATGGCGCTGAGCAGTTTTTCTATTCCCGCCCTGTCAAGCGCCTGGGGCTTTCCGTTCGGATCTATTTTTGCCGTTTTGCATATTTCCTTTGCTGTCTGCGACCCCACGGAAGAGAACTCGTTTACAAGAAATGACTGCACGGTCTTTGAATTTGTTTTTGACAGGAACCGCTGCAGAATTCCGAACTCAACGCCGTAGGGGTGCATTCTCATTTCCTTCGGCGGCTTCGGGAGATCGTCAAAGCTCCTTGGAAATGCCATCTTTGTTCCGTCGGGGGCGTGATAATTTATCTTTGCGAAAGGGTTTGAGATGCTCGTCTGCTTGAGATAGTCGTCAACGCCCTGCGTTTTCCTGTAGCGCCCGACAACATCAATTTCAACTTTAACGCCGCGCTCCAGCCCGTCTTCCAGCGTTTCTTCCTTCACGATTTCCGGCTCGTTCTTGCTTGTGTTGATAAAAAGCTCGTAGTAACTGACCTTTTTCTTTTCGTCGGTCCTGGACCATACCTTTGTGGGGGAGCCTGTTGTAAGCTGCGAATAGAGCACCACAGCGGAAATTCCTATGCCCTGCTGGCCTCTTGACTGGCGAAGACGGTGGAACTTGCTGCCATAAAGCAGTTTTCCGAAAATTCTGGGCACTTGTTCTTTCACGATGCCCGGTCCGTTGTCCTGTACGGTCACGCGGAAGCGGTCCTCCCCGGTCTGCTTTATTTTCACGTTGATGTCCGGCAGAATGCCTGCTTCCTCGCATGCGTCTAGGGAGTTGTCCACGGCTTCCTTTACGGTCATCAGCAGCGCTTTTGTCGGGTTGTCAAAGCCCAAGAGATGCTTGTTTTTTTCAAAGAACTCGCTTATTGATATTTCCTTCTGCTCTTTAGCAAACTCCTCAGCGGTTTTTTTCGGGGATTTGTCAGACATTATTCCGGACTCCTAAGGTTTGAAAGTCGCCGAAACTTCTCTGAAGTTTCGTGCGAAATGCTTTTGCCTGCAATGCATTTTATTTTATACGAGGAGATGAATTCTTTTTATGCCAATGGATTTGTAAACACTTTTATGCGAGTGCCCTATAATTAATCTCTCAACGGCGCCTCTGGCCTTTTCTGCATCCTCGTATCTGCCTATAATCGAGACAGTTCTGCCGTAAACGGATATGAACGTCTTCGTCATAATCTCTATGTTTTTTCTGGCCTTGCCTCTGGTTCCAATTATCCTTGAGCGAACCCTTTTTAATGCTTTTTCGTTTTTCGGAAGCGGTATCATGTCAAGGGTGTATTCCTCGTCCAGCAGGTACATGGACCTCTCAGGAGAAAACCCGCGCCCTATGGCCTTCACTATGTTTTCCGCGTTCATTACGCGGAGCGCATCGCCCTCTATTTCAACATCTTCATTCACAGATATTTTTACTTCTGCAAGATTTTCTATCTCCTTTTTTACCAGGCCGCCTTTTCCTATCAGAACGGCAAGTCTCTCTTTTGGTATCTTGACAACCCTGAGCATAAAATCACTCTACGAGAAGTATGCCTTTCCTTTTCAGCCACGAAGCCTCTGTGGGGTTGTATTTCCATATTATGTCGCCGCTTTTCTCTCCTTGCACGCTCCACGGCTCTACGAGGACGGCATCGTCCTTCCTTATCCATATCCTTTTTCTCAGCTTGCCCGGTATCCTGCATATCCGCATTCTGTTGTCCTGGCACCGGACCATGAGCTTGTTGGAGCCTAGCATGGATTCTACTATGCCCAAAACTTCCTTGCCCCTCGGGATCCTCACGCGGAATACAGGCTGCTCAACCATGAAATCACCTTATGGAATAATAGTCCCTGTAAAGCTTCTTTCCTTTCTTCTCCGTTATAAGCTTGTAGCTTTTCTTTATCTGAAAATTTTTAAGCATGCCAGCAATCCTTGCCGCGGTTCTTTTGTCGATAAATTTAACGTTGCAGCCGTCTTTGTCGCTTTCCGAAAACGCTTCGCCTTCCCCGGTCAGGAGAGAAACCTTTCTGATTATTTTTTTCATTCTGTCGCCTCTTATCTGGAAGATTGCCTGGTAGTATCCGCTCAGCAATTTAATGCAGGAATCGCACTTTCCCCTTTCTATAAGGAGCGGCACTGTTTTTTTCTCTCCCTTTATTTTTTTGCTGGGTTTAACGTAACCGCTGCATGAAAATTCCGCCTTGCCGTTGCCAACCCTGATATTCATGTCCGATATCCTGTTTCTGGAAGATACCTTGCTTTCCAGTATTTTTTCCAGAGTGTTTTTTACCCACCCTTTGTCGTAATAAGCGCCGCAGCTGGTGCAGTGCCTGAGGAGTATTTTCTCCGGCACTTCAAAAAGGCTCCTGCTTTTCAGGAAGCATTTTTCACAGTAGTTGCTGGAGAAAACAGGCGAGCCGCAAACTATGCATATCTGCTGCGTTTTCATGCGATGAAATTTGCTGTAAAGTATAAGAACACATGACGGATACATTTTTTTGACAGAACTTTTTCCTAAAAAGTTCTTTTTGATTAAACTTTTTCCTAAAAAGTTCTTTTTGATTAAACTTTTTCCTAAAAAGTTTAGAAGAAGACCTTCCAGAACAACAGGCTCAATTCAAACTGATCGCCGCCAATTGATGAAAGGAGAGAGCTTTCCGAAAAAGACGGCGCCGGTGTTTTCTTGAAATTGTCCATTTTGTAATGTTCACCGGAAGCCCACATAAGCGCCGCCTTCGTAAGGTTCTTCGTCTCCTGCGCGCCCTGAGTGTCTTTTGCATAGTCGTATCCCGAAAACCACACGGTTCGCCCATGGTTGTTCACAATGAACTGGTTTATCTTCACATAGGATATCTGGTTTCCTGGCGATGTTATTATAACGGACTTGTCCGTTACTTCAATCTGGTTTACGCCGCCGCCTGAAAATTCGCTGAATGCCGCGCTGGCGGGGTCTTTGCCAGTTAAGCCTCTGTAATATTTCGCTATCTTGTAAGAAACCTTTGAAGGCGTTACGGTGCTGTAAAATATTCCTTCGCCCCCGCCGCTCCCGGTCCACCTCAAATCAAAGACGCTGTTCATGAATCCGTCGCTTACCTGGTTTTCCGTCAGGTGCCCGAGCATGAATATTGTCCCGCCGCCGTCAAGGAAGCTGTTCAGCGCTGACATGTACGGATTGAGATTCTCATACCCGATTATGAAGGCAACGTCGGTCCGGGGGTTTATGTTGTTCAGGTTGTCGAGCCTCTGGATCCTCACGTCTATTTCCCTGTCCTTGTAGCCGAAGCGAAGAGGTGCAAGGAGAGATTCAAGGTCATCTTTCTCTGTTTCACTGCAGAAGCATTCGACGTAAATTATGTCGTTGGGAATATCCCTGACTTCCAGCGAGAATTCTATGTTAGGGGGAAGGGTTTTCCTAAGGTCGTTGTTCAGCGAAGCTGCGTCATTGTTCTTCACATAGCCGGCAAGTTTGCCGCTTTTTTCCAAAGCAATAAGCGATTCCTTTGTCCTGGTGCTCAGAACCACGTCGTCCCACGAAGTCTGCTGCGTTGTGGGCAGGAAAAAATAGGATACTGAGGCTATGAGGATTATGGAAGCTATGATGGCTTCAAGCACCCTTATGAAACCTTTCATTATACCCACCTTCGTCCTTGCTGCGACCCCATTTCATTTTTCATCATGCGACGCCTACTTCTATGCTCACCCTTTCTTTGCTTTCCAAGACCCCGTATCTTTTCACGAGCGACTGCGGCAAAACAAGCGTAGCGACGGGCGGGGCGCAGTAAACATAAACCTCGTTTGTTTCCACGTTGGTTATGTTTATGACGACAGCGAAATTGGGGTCGCCAGTTACCAGGTCCCTCACATTGTTGTAGTTATCGCTGCACATCCCCTTCAGGGCGTTTATTTTCTGCATTGATATGACATATTTTTCCGGGGTTGACAGCCCGATTCTCTTCACGTTGCCGCTGTTCCAGTTTTTTGGTGCTCCCTCGTCCAGAAGAAGCGCTTCGGACATGGAAAAGCTTCTTGACCTCAGGGAAGATACCAGGGAGCCCTCGTGAAACTGCGGCACGTTGTTGGCCACGCTTATAATCAGAAAAAAAACCGTGCCTAAAAACACAAGGACAGAAATGATAAACTCTATGTTCACTACTCCCTTCATTTTGAACACCGATACGATTCTCTGTCTTCACGCGAACCCGGCTTTTATGACCAGTACGAATATGAAGAAGCCGCTCAGCGTCATTATCAGGCTGTGCTTTATTCCCGCGGAAACGGAATCGGACACTATCTGGCCAGCTATAAGCCCGGAAAAGAATCCCTGGATGATTATCATGACAAGGAACAGCGAGCGGTAGTAAGACTCCGGCGCCTTTGCCGGGCCGAAATCAAGCGAGGACGAAACGCCCATGAACAATGAGCATCCCAGGCATTCCGGGCTGTTCGACGAGATGCATGGCGTGCACGGGTTCGGGTTGAATTCCTGGAATATGCCGGCGATGCTTCCGCCTGTGCCGCCCGGCTGCAGGAGCGGTATAAGGAATTTGAGCAGCGCTATGCTGATTCCCAGGAATATGAAGAATATTGCGTACATCATAAGCACCTGCTGGTTAAGCAGGGAGGATTTTTCTTCCTGGACTTCCTTTATCATTTCAATGTTTTTCGCAAGCGACTCCATCGTATCTTCTATGCTGCCGCCGGATTTGTTCGCCTCATGGATTATCATTATGGACCTGACGATTATCCTGCTGTGCCTCATCCTTTTCGCCCAGTCATTGAGCACCTTTTCCAGCGGGATGTTCCAGCTGAGCTGGTTGTCTATCCTTTTTATCTCGGCGGTGAGCGGCCCGTAATCGGATTTTGCCGCGGATTTTATTGCCTGCAATACAGTAAGGCCAGCCCTTTGCGATTCCGACAAATCCCTGAGGAAGTTCGGGAACTCTTTTTCGTACGCCCGCACTTTCTTGAATTCAAAGAACCTGTAAAGGCTGTAAGGTATTGTCAGGACTGCAAGACCGATAAATACAAGGTTCAGCGCAAGAACTATGTCGCCGGAAAGGATTCCCATGGCCAGCAGGGAAATAAAAATAGCCGATGAAACCAGGATAATCTTCCTGCCATGGCTTAGTTTTTTCAGCATGATGATCTACTCTTCTATAGGCGATATTGACTTTATCAAAAGGATAAAGCCCACGGAGATAAGCGGTATCAGTATGAACACTATGAATGTCTGTATTGCTATCGTACCGAGTCCGCCCGAAAGCGCCGCCACTATTGACGACAGTATTATAAAAAATATTGAGCCGGTTATTATCAGCGTCAGGTATATCTCCATGAACAGCGAAAGGTCCTGAGAATATTTTCTTATTTTTCTTCTGTACTCGCCCATAAGCTCTTCGGATTTCTTTTCAAGGTATTCCGCAAGGTTTCCCCCGGAAGAAGTGACGTTGTCTATGCCCCAGAAAAGCTCTCTCAACTCCGAGGACGGCGTCCTTCTGGCCTGCCTCCTCATGGCGTTTGAAAAAGTCATTCCGAACACTTCAACATTCTGGACTATTTCCCTTGCTTCCCTGCTCACTTCGCCGTACTCTTCAAAGCCTGCCAGCGTCCTGAAAGAGTCTATAGGCGGCAGACGCGACGAAGACATTGTGGCAAGGTATGAAACGGCGAAAGGCAGGGCCTTGTTAATCTTGCTGCTCCGGTTTTTCGATGCGGTCACGGGGTAAGAATAAAACAGGAAAAAAAGAATTCCCGACAGCGTAAAGGAAAGAGTGAGGCCAAGAATGATTGATGTCACAACAGGGAATCCCAGAAGCCCGAAGATGAAAGCGGACAGGGCTGCCTCAACGAGAAAGGTTACGGAAACGGCAAACAGCGCTATGGAAATGTATTCTTCCAACGTGTACTTGATGCCCGCCTTCTGCAAGTCGTCCTGCAAATCGCTCAGGTAATTCTTCAAGGACTTGCTGAGGCTGCCGAATATTTTGTAGGCAATAGCAGCATAATTAGGCATATTCAATCCTCTGCAGCAAGAACTCGGGAGCAGTATAGAACAAATTGAATACGGAACCTAATTTCTGGTAGTCGTTGAGGTTTTTTTCAGCAGACCACTTCAGGACATTTGATTTTCTTTTTATGTCCTCGTTTATTTCTTCTTCTGATGCTCCGGTTGTTTCGGAGATTTTCTTAAGCAGCGAACTCTTGTTAACTACAGTGTAGGAATCATTTTTGGGGTTCCACCTGAAAACCTCGTTGGATACCACGGAATTGCTTCTCCTGTCGTACCCGAGGATTTCTATTACAGAAGAAATCCTCCTCTTGTAGACGCGTCCGTACTTCACCCTTTTGACGAATATTATCACGTCCAGGTTCTGTATAAGCCCTATAGGAAGGCTTATCGGCGGCGTTGAAAGCCTGTCCATAAGCTTGTTGAAATTTTCCGCATGTATTGTCGACAGGCCGGCATGGCCCACGGCCATCTGCTGGAAAAGAACGTACGCTTCGCGCCCGCGGACCTCGCCGACGATTATGTAGTCAGGCCTCTGCCTCAGTGATTCTCTGAGCAATTCAAACATGTCAACCTTGCCTTCTTCCGACAGCGGAGTTCTTGCCACTTCCGATATCCAGTGGGAATGCGGCAGCCTCAGTTCCGGCGTGTCCTCTATGCTCACTATTTTCATCTGCGGCTTGATGAACAGGGAAAGCGCGTTGAGGAGCGACGTCTTTCCGGTAGCAGTTCCCCCGGATATGAGCAGGCTCTGGTTGTGCTCTATAAGGTACCAGAAATACGAGAGCATCTTCAGGTCGCACGTCCCGAACTTTACCATGTCCACGGGTGTTAGCGGCTTTTCCGTGAACATTCTTATGGTGAAATTGCTGCCGTGCATTGCAACGTCGCTGCTCAGGGTTGCCTGGACCCTTGAGCCGTCGGGCAGCGCCCCGTCAAGGAGCGGCTTCGCGACAGAGATAAGCTTTCCGCACCTTTCGGCAAGCTTGTTTGCAAAGGAATCAAGGGAGTCCTTGTCGGAGAACTTTATGTTAGTCCTCATTGAGCCGAGCCGCGGGTCCCTGTGGTAAATAAAAATAGGGATGTTCATGCCGTCGCAGGATATGTCCTCTATCTGCTTGTCCTTCAGGAGGGGCTCTATTTTTTCCAGCCCGACAAAATCCCTTATAACGTAATACATGAGGACGTCTACATCCACGTCAGGCCCGGCGCGGAAATAAGAGAGCGCACCCTCAAATATTTTTTTGATGTAGCTCGTGGCGTCGCCCCTTACTTCCCCGAAGTTCACGTCAATCTTTTCCTGTACATACTCCTTTATTTCCCTGAGCAGCGCAGAGCTTTTCTCGTCAAGCTGCGGCTCAACAATGTCGTAGACAATTTCATTTATTTTCGGATTGAAGTAAATATGGGCGTAAGCGAAGACGCGCTCGCCCTTTTTCGGCTCCGAGGGTATTAGCGGATATGTGATGTTGATTCTTCTCATCTCAATTGTTTCTTCAGTCATGCCGACGCTTTCAATAGTCGGGGACTCGGCGGTTTCAGGTATTTTTATCCCGCCTTTTACGAATTCCTTCATATCGTAATCTTCCGTCAGTATAACAGGTATGGGGCCTGCCGGAAGCGCTGCAGCAGGCGGCGTTGAATACCCGCGGAATTCTGAAGAAGAATCAGGCTGCGAAGAATGCGGGCTGATATCCTGGGAAATTATACCGGGTTGTTCTTTGGCTGGCTGGGTTTTCACTTTTAGCCTTATTTTCTTCAGGCCGGTGGAAGTTTTCATGGAAATTAACACGGTCTTTTCCGGCCATGCTTCCTTTTTAGCGAGTTTTATCTTCATTCCAAACACCAGAACGCTTACCCGCGCCTTATTTTTATTGTCTTCCCGTCCAAGTATATTTCTGCCCTGCCGGCTGTACTCAGGACCTCACCGCTCAGGCAGAAAATACCTTCAATACTACAATCTGTCTGGGCTATGTTAAATAGTTTTTGAGATACTTTTGTTTCCGGATCGCTGAAATCGTAAACTATAACGGAATCATCCTTGAGGGACACGACATAAACCTTTCCCGATATTTTATCCGGCAAACTTATCACTGCAGAAGAATTCTGGGCTGCTGTCCTGACAACGCCTGCTGCCACGACATCCCCGATGTTGCGGAAATGGTCCTTTGTGGAGACGCTGTTAAGCGATGCCTGTATTGTGCTGAAGCTGAGAGCAACATGGGCGGTTATCAGGACTCCTATGGCAAACAGTAGAACTTCGTTGACGACGAGATGCTGGCCCTTCATTCCCTTATTAAGAATATTATTTTTCCTTTTTTTCATAAATATTCTTTATTGAGGCCGATAATAAAGATGCGGAATAAATCAGATTAAGTCCAGATTTATGACGGTTTTTGTTATGATCTTGCCGTTTTCTTCCGTTTCCGACGTGCCTTTGCTTTCAATTATGATTGAGTGGTCAAGGCCGGCGCTTTTGACCTGGTCTGAAGTGAGCACAAGAGAATAAACCCTTATAGTCTGCGTTTTCAGCGGCACATATCGCAGCGTATAAGATGTCAGGTACTTGTTTTCGTCAAGCTTCACGCTCTTGACGCACAGGATGCCTGCGTCGTCAGAGCCCCATGCCCCTTCCGAAGCCGTGCACGTGCTGTTCTTCAGCGGTATCTCCGCGCCCGTGGCGTATATCGTCCCTTGCGTATCTGCGTCGAGCTGGATTACCCAGCCGTTCGGGCTGCTGTCTATTTTCACGATGCCTGACGCCGTGATTTTCAGCTGGTCTCGTCCGCCGGTGTTTGCAACTGTCTTTATCTTGCTGTCCAGGGTTTTCATGAACTGCTCGCTGCTCTGCAGCAGCGAGACGTCCTTGTTTTTCTGTATAAGGGGTATTCCCCAAAGATAGACGGATCCCACGATGCCGATCAGTATCCCGCTCAGGAGTATCGCCGTGACAGCCTGTTCCTGGCCTTTAGAGGAGAAAAACCAAGGTTTTTCTCCCTCTACCCTCTTTTCCTTATTATTTTTTGATAGAACTTTTTTGTAAAAAGTTCTTCTCATTCCCTTATTAGAAATATTATTTGACATCAAAACCTAATTGTTTTCAAGGGTAATTAAGCTTTTCCAGATTTGGTAAAGCAAAGCTTTCCAAATCTTCAAGATGAATCAAAGATTTATCTTAGAAGAAAAAGTTCACACTATGGGCGCGGCTGGCATTCTTGGTCTTGCCATTTTCTTGGACATCGCTGACATGAGGATGGCATTAACGCGCTTTTCTAATTTTGCCAGACGCTCGTCCATCTTCCTTTCAAGCTGTGGCGACTCTTCCTTTACTTCCTCGCCTTCTATCTCAACCCGTGCCATGAAATCATCCAGTCTTGCCGTCAGCGCGCTCACGGACTGAATAGTGCTGTTCACCCTGTCAACCATCTCCGAGTTGCTTTTCACTATTTCATCCACAATCTGCTGGTTTGTCTTGACTATTTCCATCAAATCCTTCATCAATTCCTCGGAACCGCCGGACCGCTCAATCTTGTCAACCCTTTTTTCCAGCCGCCTTACCGGATTCATAGGCACAAGCTCGTATTCGTCTTCTTCCATGAACAATACACCACATATCCGTTTTGATAGAACTTTTTTGAAAAGTTCTCTTTTATTATATTTGCAAAAGCGGTATAAATAGGTTTTCACGATCTCAAAGAGCTTCGCTCTTTGAGAATGTCCCCGAAAGCCCGGCAGAAATATTCCTTTGCACGCATAACGGCTTTCTTGCCCTCAGGCGTCAGCGAGTACACAATTATTTTGCCCCTTTTATCCCCCTTTATGAGGCCCTTGCTTTTCATGTCCTTCAGCGCAGGGTATATCGTTCCTGCCTTGGGCTTCTCGCCCCGGCGCTTCCCTATCTCCCCGGCAAGCTGCTCGCCGTTCATCTCCTTCTTTGACAGAAGCCATAAAACCTGGAAGGACAGCATCCCCCGCATGTCGCAGCCGTGATCATGTTTCATAGCAATTATAGGGCATCCTATATATTTAAATACATGACCGATACATAATATCGGATATCCTATATGCAGGAAGTGATGAAATGGCGTTTGACAAATTGGGAAGCGATGAAAGCATTGAAAAGGCTGTGGCTTCCTTGAAAGCCAACGGCATAGAAGCCTTTGTGGTTGAGAACGGCGAGCAGGCAAAGCAGAAAGCCCTGGAAATGATACCGGAGGGTGCGGAAGTGATGAACATGACCTCCGTCACGCTTGATGCAATCGGCTTGACGGAAGAAATAATGTCTGGAAGGAATTCCGTCCGCAAAAAACTTATGAGCATGGACAGGACCAAGCATGGCAGCGAGATGAAAAAACTGGGGATTGCGCCTGATTACGCTGTCGGAAGCGTCCACGCCATTACCGAAGACGGCAAGGTGCTTATCGCTTCCGCTTCCGGGAGCCAGCTTCCCGCTTACGCTTACGGGGCAGGCAAGGTTATCTGGATAGCAGGCACCCAGAAGATTGTGAAAAATCTGGAGGAAGGCATGAAGCGGATTTATGAGTATACATTGCCGCTGGAGGACCAGAGGGCGAGGATAGCATACGGCGTCGGGAGCGGCGTCAACAAACTGCTGGTTGTAAACAAAGAATTCGCGCCCGGAAGGATAACCCTGATACTAGTGAAAGAAAAGCTCGGTTTCTGATGTCTGTTTTGATGCTTAAACAAAAAGGAGTTGGTTGAAATGTGCGTTGGTGCAATGAGAGGCTTCCTTACAAAGGAGGAAAAAATAGAAATGCTCAAGGAATACAAGGACTCCCTGGAAAAGGAAGCCGACGGGGTTGAGGAAAGAATCAAGGAACTGGAAAAAGACTGATTTTTTCTTTGTTTTTTATAAATTTTTTCTGCTGCTCAGGCATGAAAGGGAGCTGGAAAAAAACCAGCAGCCTGTCGAGAAGCGCAGGAAGAAATGAAAAAAGAACTCTGAGAAGTTCTGCCCTTTTGGTTAAACTCCTTCGAAGAACAAAGTTCTTCGAGGTCTCAGAGAAACTTCGTTTCTCTGCAGATTTTGGAAAAGTTTACTCCATGTCCATGTCTTCGCCGCCGGGCATTCCGCCAGGGCCGCCTCTCGGCATGCCGCCGCCGGACTTTGACGTTATGACGTCGTCTATGCGCAGTATCATTTCCGCCGCTTCCGTTGCGGACTTGATGGCCTGCGTCTTTATCTTCAGCGGCTCGACGACGCCGTTCTTCTTCATATCCTCTACTTTTCCGTTGACAACATCTATGCCGTAAGCGGATTTTCCTTTGTCGTGCAGCGTCCTTAACTCTACAAGAAGATCAATAGGATCGCGTCCAGTGCTTTCAGCCAGCGTTCTTGGAATTATTTCAACAGCCTCGGCAAACGAATTTATTGCCAGCTGTTCTCTTCCGCCGACGGATTCTGCGTATTCCCTGAGCTTGCGGGCGATCTCTATCTCTACGGCTCCGCCGCCGTAGACAACCTTGCCTACTTCCAGGGCAGAAATAACACCCAGGACTGCGTCGTCCATTGCGCGCTTCGCCTCGTCAACAACATGCTCCGTTCCGCCGCGCACAAGAATGCTTACTGATTTAGGATCCTTGCAGTCGCGGACAAAGATCATCTCTTCGCCGGCAATCTTCTGCTCCTCAACTAATCCGGCATAGCCTAAATCATCCTTTGATATCTCTTCCAGGTTCGAAACGATGTTGGCGCCCGTGGCTTTTGCCAGCTTTTCCATGTCGCTTTTCTTCACGCGCCTTGCAGCTATAGTGCCTTCCTTGGCAAGATAATGCTGCGCTAAATCATCAATGCCTTTCTGGCAGAAAACAACATTGCATCCTGTCGCTGACACCTTCTTTACCATTTCCTTGAGCATCTTTGTTTCCTGCTCGAGAAACGCCTGAAGCTGGTCAGGTGATGTTATTCTTATTTCCGCGTTCGTTTCGGTTTCCTTTACCTCCAGAGCCACATCCAGCAGCACTATTTTCGCATCCTTGACGCGCTTTGGCATGTTAGGATGCACAACTTCCTTGTCAATGACAATTCCCTTTATCAGTTCCGTGTCGTCAATTGAGCCGCCCTGCTTCTTCTCTATTTTCACATCGTCCTTGTCGATGACAACCTTGCCGTTGTCCTGTTCCGCGACCATCTTGACAGCTTCAACGGCTAATTTCGCCAGGGATTCCTTTGCCGCTTCGCCGCCCTTCCCTGTCATTGCTGTCATCGCTATTTTCTGCAGCATTTCCGTGTCATTAATGTCAATGTCTTCGCCTATTTCCTGCAAAACTTCCAGCGCTTTTGTCTTCGAAAGCCTGTAACCCCTTACGATCATCGTGGGATGTATTTCCTGCTCCAGAAGACCCTCTGCTTTCTTCAGCAATTCACCAGCAAGAATTACTGCCGTGGTCGTGCCGTCGCCGACCTCGTCTTCCTGCGTCTTCGCCACTTCAACAATCATCTTTGCGGCAGGATGCTCTATTTCCATGTCCTCCAGTATTGTCGCGCCGTCGTTGGTTATGGTGACGTCACCTATAGAATTAACAAGCATCTTGTCCATGCCGCGCGGGCCCAGCGTAGTCCTTACAGACTCAGCAACGGCTTTCGCTGCCATTATGTTGCGCGACTGCGCGTCCCTTCCAGTGTTCCTCAAAGTGCCTTCCGGCAGGATGAATATAGGCTGTCCGCCAAGCTGGTTCACCATTTCAAATACACCTCGTTAATAGAATTTCTTTCCATGCACGCTTTCATTTTTGACGCAACTTTTTCCTAAAAGTTGCCGTATACTTTCATGCACATACATAGAAGAAGCTAATCTTTAAAAGGGTTGCGGTGCGGCTTAGCGTGTCACACAATTCACAGGAACGACAGGCCGTAGCTTCCCAGATGAAGCCTGTAGTGAGACCTTACGTTATCGCTTCCAAAATAGTTCAGCAGGCCGAGACTTCTTGCCGCTTTCAGCGCATGAGTCCATGCGAACCTCTCTGAAAATCTTTCGTATTCCTCATCCCCGAACGCTTTTATGCAGAATTCATGCACGGCCGCCAGCTGCTCAGAGTAAGACCCTGACAGGCTGCCGTGGCATAGTAAGGCATGGAGCGAGTCGTAAGTTTTTGCATGTCCTATTTCATGAAAAGACGACAGGATCCTTATCTCCCTTTCCCGCAGTTTCGGAATGCTTATTTGTATCTCCGGCACTGGCCTTATGACGCCGTTCTCCCTTATGCAAATTTTGAAATTGGACCTGACAGGAATGAAAGTCCATCTGCCATTTTCCAGCAGATCGTTGAGCCTTATTACGCTTCCATTTACACGGTAGTCGAAGAAATAGTTGCCACCTTCATGGGATTTGTCTTTGTAGAATGAAACCCCGTTTCCATTTTGATATTCGATTGAGCCCTCTTCGTATATTCTTGATGTAGGATTAGTATTCACGTTTAGCTTCCATCACCCTTCTTTGCTGCTCTGACAATGTCCCGCTTTGTCATCTCCTTCAGCTCATCGGCAGGAATAACCGGGATTTCCAGTTCCATTCTTTTCTTCGTGACAACAATGACGGGTTTTTCGGTTATTTCTGAAAACGCCAGCATATATCCCTCGTTCTTCTCCACTCTTTTCTCGTTTTCTTCAGCATCGGAGAATACCAGAAAACGCTCCTTGTCATGCGTTTTGGCAATGATGTTGAAAGGCGCCTGGTAAACAAAGGAAGTTCCAAAGCCCTTCCTTTTCAGCTCTTTTGATATTGCCCTTTCAAATGCAGTCCTCGGCTCTTTGCCTGCCTCTTCAAAAGAGAAAGAAGTGAAGTCAATGCTTCTCGTTACGGAGCCCAGCAGCCGCTCCATTTTCTTCGCTATAACATATTTTGATTTCATCATTTTCCTTTCATGTTCGTAGACGTTCTTCTTTGTCGTGCCCAGTTTTTCCGCCAGTTCGCTCTGAGAGAATCCCCTGCCCTCTCTGGCATCCCGCAGCAGTTCTGGATCCACTTCGGCAAAAAAGCCGCCCCTGAACCTGTAAATCAGCGGGTTTATGTTGTGCACAAGAATATTTTCAAGCGTCTTAGGCGTGAAGGTGGGTATATCAAACCTGTCGTATATCACATTGTCATGGAGCTTCTCGCGCCTTGTCCAGATGCCTACCAGGGCGGGCGAGGCGTCCAGATTTGATGACAGCGTTTTCAGGTTGTCTGATTGCTCTTCCTGGAAAGAATCAACGTTCTCAAGAACCTTCAGCAGAATCACTTCCTGCTTCCTGGCTATTATGTCAAAGCACCCGCTGTATTCGCTGTAATCGTAGTCAGACCTTTCCAGGATACGCCCGATTTCCTCCCTTAGCATGCATAACGTTTTCGGGAAAACTTTAAAACAATAATATCCAAGCAGATATTCAAAGAGCCAATTCAAAAGAGCTTGAAGCACTTTGTGCTTCGTTCGGCTATGGGCCGGTAGCTCAGTGGTAGAGCACCTGTCTTATACGACGTGTTTTCTTAATTGGAAAAAGAAAACATTGCTAAGCCAGCAGGGGGTCGAGAGTCCGATACAAACTTTTCCAAAAAGTTTGATCAAAAGGGAAAGTTGCGGAATCCTCTCCCGGCCCATTCGGCTCTTTCAGAAAATGGCGGAAAATGTAGCAGAATAAATTTATCCCTGGTACGTTTGCCTTCTTTCCCTGAACTCCAGTTTTTGCCACGAATCAGAAAGCTTTTTAGAAACCTTCGACAGATCCGGTTCAAATTCTCCGTTCCAGAAGTCCCAGACCTTCTTGATCCATTCGGCTGTCGCGTTTTCATCCGGCTTGAGCGTCAGCATGGTGTTTTCCCATTTCAGGACCTGTATTTTCTTGTACAGCCTGAAAAGCTGCGTTACTTCCCTTTCCGTGAGCATGTTCTGCTCGTAAATGCCGGAAAACGAATCGTAACCGGAAATTATGGGCTCTATTATCTTTTCCGTGAACATGAACAGTTTGTCTGACATCTCCGTTCTTATCTCGTCAAACGTCACTTCCTCGTCCTCAAGCTCCAGCTTGAACGCGGCTTTAAGGTCCGTCAGCTGGGGGAGCCCGAAGCGCTCTTGGATATTTTTGTATTTCTGAAAAGTAGGCTGCATTTTAGGCACCTTCAGCGTTATTTTTTTCTAAATCCAGGCAAAAATAAAAAAAGACTGATTTAATTGATAACAAATAAAGTATTAAAGCCTATTTCTGAAAAAGCACGAAGAAAATTTTGGAAAATTTTTCAATGTTGCCGCATTTTCAGGAATCAAAAGGCTATTTCAAACCTCAGAAGGAAAAAAAGAAGCAGTAAGTATATGGCAATCATCCCGAGCACAACGTATTTTTCTTCTTTTGGCATAATTTTATTTCTTTGCCACGCTTAAAAAGATTTTTGCCTTATTTTTTCGGTATGACAGAATATTTTGATGTCGTGGACGAAGGAAACAGCGTAATAGGAAGGGCAGCAAGGGAAGAATGCCACTCCAAAGGCTTGTGGCACAGGGCTTCGCACGTAATTATAGTTAATTCTAAGGGCGAGCTGTTATTGCAGAAAAGGAGCATGAAGAAGGATCTGTACAAGGGGTACTGGATTGACGCAGCAGCGGGCCATGTGGACAGCGGAGAAGCCTATGAACACGCAGCAAAAAGGGAGCTGAAGGAAGAAATTGGAGTAACCGCTGCATTGATGCAGCTTTTTGATTTCAAGAAACAAACGGGCAATGACAATGAAATAATTAGGGTATTTGCAGCGAGGCACGACGGGCCGTTTTTTCCCAACAAGGAAGAAGTCGATTTTGTCAAGTTTTTCACTCTTGAGGAAATAAACGAGATGCTGAAAAAAGACAAATTCACCCCGGCAACCCTGGATATTCTCAAGGAAATAAACAGGGACCCGTCAATACTAAGCAGGTTTTAATCCTATTCTTCCGTAATTTTAGAAAGGGCTTGTAGTCTAGAGACCCTTTAGAAAAAGCGTCTACGAAAAGGGTTGGAAAATGGTTATGACGTCGCCTTCACACGGCGAAGGTCGGCGGTTCGAATCCGCCCGAGCCCATAGCAACTTTCTGGAAAAAAGTTGCATTTAAGCATTACGATATTAGTGGAAATATGAAATCAACAGCGGCAGCCAACGCGAATATTGCGCTGGTGAAATACTGGGGCAAAAGGGACAGCAGGCTCATTCTGCCACAGAACAGCAGCATATCCATGACCTGCGACGGTCTCACGACAAAGACAACTGTAGAATTTTCCGAAAAATACGGCAAAGATACTGTGCTGATAAACGACGAGGAGCTTGTGAAGGACGAGCGTGACATATTAGGCCACATAGAGCGTATCCGAAGCATGGCTGGAATAAAGGAAAAGGCAAAGGTGATTTCTGAATCTAATTTCCCTGTAGCTGCAGGGCTTGCCAGCAGCGCTAGTGGCTTTGCTGCCCTGACGCTTGCAGCAGCAACAGCTGCAGGTTTGAAGTTAAGTGAAAAAGAATTGACAATACTTTCAAGGCAGGGATCCGGTTCTTCATGCCGCTCAATTCCTGAAGGCTTTGTGGAATGGCACAAAGGAATCGCCGCGGACGGCAGCGACAGCTATGCGGAAAGCATTGCCGGCAAAAATCACTGGCATGATTTCAGTATGATAGCCTGCATTGTGTCAGAAGCGAAAAAGAAGGTCAGCAGCCGCGCAGGCATGGCGCAGACCGTTGCAACATCGCCTTATTATGACGGATGGCTGAGAACGGTTGATGAAGACCTGAGAAAAATCAGGGAAGGAATATTGAACAAAGACTTTTCTTTGGTCGGCATTACAGCAGAGCAGAACTGCCTGAAGATGCATGCGCTGATGATGACAACGAGGCCTTCCATAATCTACTGGATTCCTGCAACGCTTGAAATTATCCATCACGTTCAGGCGTGGAGAGAAGAAGGAATAGAGTGCTATTTCACGATAGACGGCGGACCGCAGGTGAAGGTCATGTGCCTAGAAAAAGACGAAAAAGAATTAAACAAGAGATTGCTGGATCTGGAAGGCGTCAAAAAAACCGTGTTATGCAAGCCCGGTGATGGCGCCCAGCTTATAGGAGAACATTTGTTCTGATTGGTATGAAAGTAATCGCACTTGATTTTGACGGCGTCATTGTAGACAGCATCGGCGAGCACTATTACCTTGCTGTTTCAGCCTTTGAAGAGATGAGAAGGAACGCACAAAAATTCAGAAACCTCAGGAAGAACTTCGATTTTTTCCGCAGATTCGCAAAGGTAGCCGAGGATTTTTACGCATTTTTCGTCATGATGGAACGCGGCAAGATTCCAAAGGACGAAAAAAAGCTTGTCGCAATGCGCGATGAAATACTGAAAAAGGAAAAGAAAAACGCCGAAAGTTTTGCGAAAATTTATTTTGACATAAGAAAAAGAACGAAAGGCAGCGAAAATTGGGCAAGGTTTTTCAAGCCAAATAAGAAGTTCGTGAGCATGGCAAGGAAGCTTTCTTTGGAACATCCCATATTCATAGCGACAACAAGAGACGGAGAAACCGCTTACAGCATTCTCCAAAGACTCGGCGTTGAAATATCCATGGGAAATATTTTATCAAAGGATGACACTACAAACAAAGGAGAGCAGATGAGAATAATAGCCCAAAGAAGCGGCGCCAGTCTTGGCGACATAATCTTCATTGAGGATAACTTCGAGAATCTCGTGGAATCTTCCAAGACAGGCATAAAGCCCGTCCTTGTTGAATGGGGTTACAACACGCCTAGCCAGAGAAAAGAAGCCAGGAAACTCGGCATACCTGTCCTTAAGAAAAAAGGATTTGAGAAGCAGCTTATGGAAATAATTGGGAATTGATAGAATGATTACCGTCTCCGCACCGGGAAAGGTTCACCTGATAGGCGAGCACGCTGTCGTATACGGCGAGCCTGCAATAATAGCTGCTATAGGTAAGAGAACTTTTGTAACACTGGAAAAATCCCCTTCATTTGTTTACAAAGACGGCAGGTTTGACGAAGCCACGGAATTTTCCTTGGAAGAAGCCTTTGAGAAAGCCGGTGAGGCGAAAAAATTGTGGCAGGAATGTTTTGAAAAAAAGGACTTCTCGCAGCTTTTTGCTTTTGTAAAGAAGGATTACTACGGCAATTACAGAAAAGCCGCCGTCGGCTTGCTTGCGAAGAAATTCGGAATTGACCATGGACTGAAAATTCATATTCACTCAGAAATCCCGGCAGGCTCCGGCCTGGGTTCTTCTGCCTCTCTTGCGGTTGCTTTAACAAAAGGGCTTGCAGAATTTGCCGGAAAGAGACTATCCTTGGAAGAAATATACAACACTGCCTTTGAGCTTGAGCATTTTATTCACGGCACTCCGTCAGGCGGCGACCATTCACCGCCATGTTATGGAGGCTTGATATGGTTCCAGAGAAGCCAGCCGAGAAACATAATAAAATCGCTGAAGCAGGAAATCCCATACCAGCTGGAAAACTTTGTTCTTGTTTACACAAAGGAGCCGGAAAAAAACACGGGCGAACTGGTGCAGGCAGTAAGAAACCTGCCTGAAGATTACAGAAACCCAAGAATTAAAGAAATAGGCTTGATGACGGAAGAAATGAAAGGCGCACTGATCAGGAAAGATTTCTTTAAAGTGAAGGAACTGATGAATAAAACGCAAAGGATTCTGGCAGAGCTTGGCGTTTCCGTTCCGGAGATAGACGAGATTCACGAGGCTGTCAAAGCGATAGGCGGCGCGGCAAAGCTTTCGGGCGCAGGCGGAGGCGGCGTTATGATCTGCTATCACGAAGACAATGAAAAACTCAACGAAACAATCCGCTCCCTGGGCTACGAGCCTTTGGAAACGGACTTGGGTGTGGAAGGAGTTAGGGTAGAATGATTCATTATTCCGCTCCCGGCAAGCAGTTCATATCGGGCGAATGGTCTATCCTTGAAATGGGCAACGTAGGCGTCGTTGCGGCCGTGAACAAACGAGTGCACGCTGTTGTTCAGGCTGCTGAAAAAATTACAATAAGCATAGATGATTTTGCTATCAGCGGTCTGGAAGCGGATTGGAACGGGAAGGAGATTGTTATTTCAGGCGGCCATGAAAAAGAAAAGCTGCAGTTCATCAAGGAATCCATGGAGACAACGCTGCGTTTCCTGCAGGACAAAGGCATCAAAACAAAGCCGTTCAAAATCCGCAGCTGGGGCGAGCTTTCGCAAATAATTGTGAATGGCGAAGCCAAGAAAATCGGCTTCGGCTCGTCTGCTTCGGTTACAGTGGCTGTAACCGCGGTGCTTCTGGATTATCACGGGTATGAAGCAAGCAAGGAAGAAATATACAAATTAGCGACAATAGCTCATTACTTCGCGCAAGGAAAGGTCGGCTCTGCCTTTGATGTTGCCGCATCCACATATGGCGGCGTCTTTGCTTATTCCCGTTTTGATCCTGGCTGGCTGACAAGCAAAATAGAAAGAGTAGAAAGAATTGCAGACATAGTGAAGGAAAAGTGGCCCGGGTTCTTCGTGGAGCAGCTCGAAGTCCCTGCGGATTTTTACTTGCTTATTGCTTGGACAGGAGAATCCTTTTCCACGTCCGCAGCCATAAAAAAGATGAACGAGTTCAAGGCGGCAGATTCCGGGCAGTACCAGGAACTTATTGGAAGGGTTGCAAATACGGCCCGAAGCGTTGCTGATTACTGGAAAAGAAAAGAACGGTCTTCGGTGCTGGAATTGCTGCGGAAGAACGAGGATTATTTGCGCGAGCTTGGGGAAAAATCCGGGGTTCCTATAGAAACGCCTGCGCTGAAGCTATTGGCAGATATTGCAAACAAGTGCGGCGCTGCCGGGAAGCTCTCTGGCAGCGGCGGCGGAGACTGCGGCATCGGCGTATGCTTTGATGACAGGACGGCTGGAAAAGTTAAGGAAGAATGGGAAAAAGCAGGTTTGTACTTTGTTGATGCCACAATAGACTATGAAGGCGTCAAGAAGCATTAGGCCTTTCTTTTGGCTACCCGGGCGATGTAGCCGGCGACCTTGTTCCTTACTATCTTGCTTTCAAATAATTTCAGTTCCTCAAGGATTTTCTTGTTTGCTTCAAAATCCCTGGAAAATCTGTCAGGGAATTTTTCCAGCAGGTCGTTGCTTACGCCTTTGATGTCAGATGTCATTATATTGCCCATTTTTTCACCGTGAACCTTCCATTTGGATTGCTTCTTTTCCCGAAGGTTTTAATAGTATATAAAAAACTTAAATATCCATGAAAGCCTTTGTCGTAAAATCGCCAATAGGCGTCTTCGCCTTCAGCGAAAGCGGCGAACTGGTTTACTACAGGGTATTCAGCAGCGATCCGCCAAAGGCGCTGCAGGAGTTTGAAAGCGTTATCGACAAAGACTTCATAGACGACCTGAAGGACTATGAATTAGCAGAAGACAAGGGCGCGCAAATGATTCTCAGAAAGCACTTCCGGGAATATGCATTGTCTCTGGGCTTTGCAAAAAGCAGCGAGGAACTGAATAAATTTCTTTCTTCTTTTGCTGCGCTGCTCTCGCGCAAGAGGATGAAGCAGCAGATGAGTCGCGACAGGCTCATTATACAGGCATCCAACGCTTTGGAGGACATAAAGAAGACAGAAAACCTGCTTTCAGAGCGGTTCAGGGAATGGTACACCCTTCATTATCCCGAGCTGAAGAGCGTTAAAGCAGAAGATGTCATCAAATACGGCCCGCGCGAAGCGTTCCCCGATTTTAGGGAAAGCGTCGGCGTTGATCTGGCGGAAAACGATTTAGAAATAATCCTGGAGCAGGCAAAGACCCTGAAATCCGTGCAAGAGCACAGGAAAAGCCTGGAAAGGTATATCCGGAATGCCGCAAGGGAAGTGATGCCGAATTTTTCATCTCTTATTGAACCCTTTTTGGCAGCGCGCTTTCTTTCACTGGCCGGCTCTCTGGAAAAGCTGGCCAAGATGCCTGCCTCGACGCTGCAGCTGCTTGGCGCAGAGAAGGCCTTGTTCAGGCATCTCCGTGAGAAAGGAAAGTCGCCGAAATACGGCATCCTGTTTTTGGACACCCGCATCCATACTGCGCCTGACGAGCAAAGGGGCAAAATAGCCCGCGCCATATCGTCAAAACTTATGCAGGCCGCGCGCATAGATTTTTACTCAGGCAGGGAAGAGCCGCGCCTGAAAGCAGAGCTTGGTCAAGAAATAAAGAAAATCAATGAGGAAAGGAAATGAAAGAGATTTTTCCCGGCGTGTTCAGGTCAGGCAAAGACTTGCTTACTGTTAATTTAGTTCCCGGAAAGAGGGTCTACGGCGAAAAGCTGCTTGCCAAAGGCAGGCAGGAATTCAGGGAATGGGTCCCCCAGAGGAGCAAGCTTGCCGCAGCGATAATGAACGGGCTACAGAACATGCCGATGAAGCAGGGCAGCAGGATACTCTATCTAGGCGCAGCATCAGGGACAACGCCGTCGCACGTGAGCGATATTGTTGGCCATGACGGAATTGTCTATGCCCTGGAATTCTCTGAACGCCCGTTCAGGTCACTGATAGAGCTGGCGCGAACCCGCAAGAACATTGCCCCGCTGCTTGCTGACGCGCGGAAGACAGAGGATTATTACTGGGTCGAGGCGTGCGACATTCTATATTGCGACATCGCGGACCCCCAGCAGACTGAGATTGCTATCCGCAATTTTGAAGAATTCATTGCCGAAGGTTTTCTTTTACTTTCAATAAAATCACAGAGCATCGACGTTGTCAAGGAGCCGCTGCGCGTTTACGAAGAGGAAAAAAGGAAATTAGAGAAAGCGGGATTTGACGTTCTTGAACTGATCGACCTAGAGCCATACGAGGAAAAGCACTGCTTCATCGTAGCGAAGAAATAATCACTTGCACAGCTTCGCCAGGTGCTCCTTGAACTTTTCCCAGTCGCTGGTATTCAGAGTCGCGCCGGCTGCGGCTTCGTGCCCGCCTGCCGATGCTTTCAGCCCACGAGCGGCTTTCTGCAGCAGCTTTGCCACATCCATGCCGCTGTGCGTTCTTGCGGACATCTTCGCTTTCGCGCCGCTTTTCTCGTAAACGACAATTATTTTGTTCTTGTGCTTTTCCGCCAGCTTTGTTGAAATTATGGAAGAAATATTGTATCTTGATTTTATGCCGTACAAGACAAGTCTGCCTAAAATCTCCGAGTTAACTTCGGCATCGGCGAACGTCATGTCAATTTCCGACTGCAGTTCCCTGTAGGCTTCCGTCATCTTTTCCGCGTCTTTGCTTTCCAAGAATTCTTTGTAGTCTTCGTGCCTTGCCAGAACGTTCACGATTTCCTCGCACGTCATTTTTTTCGTTGCTCTTGACGACTCGATCATGAAAGAAATCATTGAAAAATCCCCCATCGCATCATGGCCGTATCTATTTTTCACTTCGTCAACAAGCTCCTTTGAGTGGGAAAGGTCGTAATCCGCAACCATGCCTATTGCGGCGACCCATAAATACTGCGAAATATCGTGGACCCTTGAGCAAATCTTGTAAGCTAAATAAGAAGTGGACTGGTAGATCTTTGGATTCCTGAATCGCGGGTTGTAATGCACGACGTTGCCGCTGTTTAAATTTTTGAAGACCTGGTGGTGGTCGATAATCAGGATGTCGCAGATGCCCTTCAGCTTTTTTACAACATCCTCTTTCTGGTCTATGGCCATGTCAAGAAATATCATCTTGTTGGGCAGAGAAGTCTGAACCCTTTTTATCAAATTTTTCTCGGGCGGCATAGGCTGCGCTATGATGAAAGGCTTCTTCACGCCGTTCTTTTCCAGGGTTTTCATGACGAGCAAACAGGAAGCAATGCCGTCGCTGTCGTTGTTGAATATGATGACTACGCCGTCTTTTGCCGTTGTGTTCTTCAGGAACTCTACGGTCTTGTCTGTTTCAGTCATGACAATCAACAGAATAATTGAAGGAAAGGCTTAAATGAAGTTCAGAATGTTGAGGCAGAAGTCCCGGGCAAAGCTCTGTTGGAGGCAGAAAACCAATCTCCCTTTTGTTCTTACTTTATTTTCTTTATCTCTATACCTATTTTCCTGCCTTCAAAGTCCAGTTTTTCCCCTTCCGCCTTCGCGAACACGACCTTCGCCGCCCCCACTTCGTTCTTTATTTCTTTTTCCCATTTCTTCAGTTCCCCGGCCCCTTCTATTTTCAAGGCAATTTTGTCCATGACAACAAGCCCTGATTTCTTGCGCATATCCTGCACTTTTCTGACAACCTCGCGGAGCAGGGCCTCTTTTTTCAGCTCGTCGGTGAGCAGCGTGTCCAGTTCCAGCTTGCCGCCGTCAAAGGGAACGCCATTGTTCGTGTTTGCAAAAACAGCGGCTTTGACATTGCACATATTCTTTATTATTTCTGCAAAAGGCTTGAGATTCTCTTTGCTGTCCACTGTAAGCTTTGCCAGGGGCCACCTTATTTTTATGTTGCTTTCATGCCTTTGCGAGTTGGATGCTTCGACAAGGTTTTTTACGATATTCATGGCTTTCTCCGCCTTTGCGCTGATGTATTTTGAATCGTACTTAGGCCAGTCCCTGGTATGCACGGATTCCTTTTCGCCGAGGATTTCGAGGTTTATCTGCTCGGCGAGATACGGCGTTATAGGCGCTAAAAGCTGCGATGTTTTTTCTGCTATCTCGTATAAGGTGTAAAAGGCCGCTTCCTTGTCTTTCCCTGAATACGCCGGCCATACGCGGTCCCGGATCAGCTTTATGTACCACCTTGAAAAGTCGTTTACTAGGAAATCATGCAGCTCTGTTACGGCCTTGTGGCCGTTGTAGCTGCAGAAATGCTGGGTGCAGTTCTTTATGGTGGTGTTCAGGCGCGAAAGAATCCATTTGTCCTCTATATTCAGTTTTTTTGGCATTGAACCGCTTGACGCGTCGGTCTGTTTCGGTTTTGTTGCGTAGGTCTTCACGAAATTAAAGCTGTTTTCTATCACAATAAGAGACCTCGCAATGGCTTCAACGTCCGGCCACTTGAAGTAGAAGTCATCCCACGGCGCGCTTGACAGCAGATAGAAGCGAAGCACGTCCCGGCCGTATTTTTTTATAATGTCCTCCGGCTCGACAATATTTCCTTTGCTCTTTGACATTTTCACGCCGTGAGCGTCAAGTATGAAGCCGTGGAAAAGTATGTTCGTGAAGGGCTTCTCATCAAATGTTATTACCGACGTTATCAGCTCGGCGTTCCACCAGCCTCTGATTTGATCCGGGCCTTCTGTCTGGAAGTCGCTTGGCCACAGTTTCTTGAACAACGCCTTGTTTTTCGGGTAGCCGAGGGATGCCCATCCGGCAAGGCCGGCGTCAAACCAGACATCAAGGACATCGGCTATCCGTTTCATCGCAGAGCCGCACCTGCATTTCAAAAAAACGTTATCAATGTAAGGCCTGTGCAAATCACGGGGTATTTCCGGCAATTCGTCAGCGGAGCCGATGACCTTGACGCTTTCGCATTTCTCGCATATCCATATCGGCAGCGGTATGCCCCAGTAGCGCTGCCTTGATATAGGCCAGTCGCCGAGGTTTTCAAGCCAGTTGTTGAACCGTTGCTTTGCCCATTCAGGGTACCAGTTCACATTCTTGTTTTCCTTGATGAGCTTGTCCCTTATCTTCGTCACGCGGAAGAACCACTGCGACACGGATATCAGCAGCAGGGGAGTGCTGCAGCGCCAGCATTGCGGGTAGTCGTGCGTTATCGTTTCCTCCTTCAGCAGCAGGTCTTTTTCCTTCAGCAGTTCAATTATTTTTTTGTCGCTTGCCTTGACAGGATTTCCAGCAAAAGCACCGCATTTCTCGTCAAAAGTGCCGTTGATTTTCACCGGAGATATTATGGGCAATTTGTTTTCCAGACCGACTTTGTAGTCCTCCTGTCCGTGCCCGGGGGCGGTGTGGACAAGCCCGGTGCCGTCTTCCATGCTCACGTACTGCTCTGAAAGCACAACCTTGTGCGCGCCTTTGAGCTGCTGCTGGAATGTAAAAATGTCCCGGAGCGGATGCTCGTATTCTGTCCCAGCCAGCTTTTTTCCGGGAAACGTTTCCACAATGCTGAATGGCAGTCCGGCTTTCTTCATAACAGCTTCAAGAAGCGGCTTTGCCAGGATAAGAAATTCAGTTCCACCAGAACTTTCCACCATTACCTTGACATATTCGTGCTTCGGATGCGCCATGATGCCTGTATTAGCTGGTAACGTCCACGGCGTTGTCGTCCATATGACCAGGAACACGTTTTCTTGTCCTTTCACCGGAAACTTAACATAAATAGAAGGGTCCTTGGCTTTGCTGTATTCTATTTCGTTGTACGCAACGGCTGTTTCGCAATTATGTGTCAAGAAGCCGTTAGTTATAAAGTTGTGATGAGTTTCAACTGCTATATCACATACTTTCCGTTTCCCCTTATATTTTATAGAATTTATTTCATCCCAAATAAATCCGTCTCTGAGGTCTTTTGCAGCATTTTTTAACCATGCATCGAATGCAGGGGTATATTTGGCAGCACGAACTGACTTAGACTTGCCATAAACCACATGCCTTACATAAAGTTCAGGTAAGTTAAGCATAATTGCGATTTTGCTGCAAGGGATCTTAGAATGTCTTAGTGATAAGATCCTACCTTTCAATTTTCTGTATTGTTTCTCAAGTGATTTTTTGTACAGAAGATAGCCCAAAACATGCGAAGCCCTGATTTTTCTGTATTTACAGTACTCGTATCCTAAATACCGTATGAATTTAATGAGGTTGTAATCGTTGCAATCTATACTGATAGTGGTCTTCGATTTTTCTATTTTATTAACAATATTTCTTTCTGTTTTTATTTCTCCTGTCGATACCCCAAACTTATTGATAAGCGCGCATATCTGTTTTGCAAATTCCATCCCGTTTTCTTCTAGATGTCTATTTTTTGTAAGGTAAAGCCTCAGGCATTCAAATCCCTTTCCATATTTTCTGGGGCTTATTATCTGGAGTTCGCTTCCGAAGTAAGATGCCAAAAATTCCCTTGTTAATTTTTTATTGGACTTTATCCATTTTGGCACAAATGTCTTTGTTTCCGTCTTTTTTCCTATAGGACAGCCTAGCGTTATAAGCAAAACAGCCAAAGACAAAGAATAACATCTCATGGATGTTGTAAATCCCTTTATTGCTCTGCCATTTACGACAGATTTAGTTGGCACGGTTGAAATATCCGAATGGCTAAAGCCAAGAATCTTTAGGTCTTTTTGGATTTCTTTTAAATCTTCCTCTTTTCCGCAGAAATCTATGCCAAATACCGGGAATTTTCTGTTTTTAGATGTACGTACAACAATAGATCCATCACCAAAAATATGACCTGCCAATCTGGCTAAAATAAATGATTTTGTAGATTTACTGTGAAGAGGTATCAGTTCTTTATCTTTCAATTCATTTATTATAGAATCGTAGCGCGTAAACGTATTTACTTTTAAAATTTTTGCTACCCATGATTTTGAAACTCTTATTTTGAAGGCGTTTTGTATTTCTTTAATAATTTTAGTATATGAATAGTTATTTTTTCTAAGTTCGGCAACAAAGTTCTTAATTTTAATTTTCGAATGACTTGTAAGGTCGTTAAATTTATGCAGATCTCTGAAAACTATATTTTCTAAGTTCTGCAAAGTAAACATTACATTATTCTCATTTACAAGAGCTTTGCCTGTTTCCGTAATTTCCGGCAGTCTGCTTTCCACATTATTATATACGGCCACTTTGGTTCCTATTCTGAGCTTAGAAAGAGTCATCCATCCATCTTGCGTCCAGAACGGATGATCACTCGAAGCGATTAGTTTCTTTCCTGTTAGCGTTTTTACAAGAAATACATTATCTTCCAATTCCACATAGCCCAGAGGTTTTGCCGTAGTTAGAAGTTTAGAATTAGTATCAACAGCTACAACCGTGTTGTGTTTCCAGCAGCCTTTCAGTTCTCCTATTTTTCTTGTTCCCCCTTCAACAAGAATAGTAGAATTAGGATCAACGCATCTCGGGCATACATGCACCGGATAAAGACCCTTGTAGAGCAGTCCCTTGTCGTAAGCGGTCTTGAACGTGTGCCACGCGCCCTCTATGTACTCGTTGTTGTACGTTATGTAAGGGTTGTCCCAGTCCATCCACACGCCAAGATTCAGGAACTGGTTATTCATGACAGAAATGAACTGGCTGACGAACGCCCTGCATTCCTTGTTGAATCTCTCGACGCCTAGCCTTTCTATATCAGCCTTTGATTTTATCTCCAGTTTTTGCTCGACCTTGTTTTCTATCGGCAGCCCGTGGGTGTCGTAGCCCGGCTGGTCCCATACGTCGAAGCCGGACATGCGCCAGAATCGGATGTAGCTATCCTTCAATATTTTGTTCCAGGCAGTGCCTATGTGTATGTAGCCCGTGGCGTAAGGCGGGCCGTCAAGGAAGTAGAATTTCTTCTTTCCTTTTCTTTTTGTCTTGGCCTTCTGGTAAATGCCGTCTTTTGCCCAGAACTCGGCGATTTCTTCTTCTTTTTTCTTGCGGCTTTCTATCATCGTTGAACACCGGAAAATACCATAACGGAAAGAAAAGGGAAATCCCAGGCATAACCTTTCTTTTCCGCCTTAATTACCCTTTTAAACCTAACTCTGTTGCTTAATTTTTTAAGCATTGAATGGTACTCTTATTAATCAAAGCCAGTGAGGTCATGTAGTCAGTTCTCGATGGTGCTTTCATGACAGAATGCGAAATGTGCGGCTGGAACGGCGATTTGGTCAGGGCCAACGTCGAGGGCACGATCCTGAGGGTCTGCAAAAAATGCTCCGTCCTGGGCGCAAAAATGGAAGAAGCGAAAACGGAGCAGAAGCCGCTGAGTTTAGCCAGAAAGATGGAAATCTCCGAATTCGTGCCGGATTTTGCCGAGAAAATAAGGCACGCCAGGGAGTCAGCAGGAATGAACAAAAGCGACCTGGCGCGCAGGATTGGCGTGAGCCCGTCATTGCTGTCGCGCATCGAGAAGGGCATGCGCCCTACCGATGCTTTGGCAAGAAAGCTGGAAAAAGAGCTGAAGATAGGCTTGTTCTACACGGACACATTGACCACGGTAAAGGCGGAAAGAACGCCTGAAGTAACCCTAGGCGACGTCGTTGAGCTGAGGATAAGGAAGAAGTAGTTTTTTCTAAAGCGGACATTCCATTTCCGATGGTTATCCCACGTTTTCTTATTTAAGTCTTGGCAAATTATTAGCAAAAGCAAACTGACTGATACACTTTGTACGTCAGTCAGGAATGGCCATTAAGAATCGGCATTGCTGGTAATGACTTAATCATGGCCGCCATGGTGTAGAAAGCCCTTTTTGACGCTTCGCTTATCAAAAAGCGCTTGCGGAAATAATTAGGGTTTGCAAATTGGTAGCATCGGAGCCTGTGGAGCTCCTTGGCTGGGTTCGAATCCCAGTGGCGGCCCTAAATTATTGTTATGATTAAGAAAATAATTCAATAACATAAATTCAAGCCAAGATGTCTGTCCAACTGTTCTTTTGCCATTCTTTGTTCTCTGTTGTTAAGATGCCAATATCGAAATGATTCTCTACGACAAAGATCCGTTCCTTCGTAGCATTCCAATAAATGCGGATACCCTGCGCCTATTATTCTCGGCTTCCCACCGTATTGGGAAGCCACGATTATTGGCGTGTCAAGGCTGTTTGGCGACAAGTTTGCAGGATAGAAAGTGATGTGCATTTTTGCCGGGTCAAATTCGAAATAGGGCACTATGGTAAATCCATTTCTCTTGTAATCAAGCTCTACAGGCCTTTGTTGTGCTCTTTTCCCCCGTCGCCTCAATCCTTCGACAAGATTTCTGTAAAACTTGGAAGTTTTTACAGGCGATGCCAACAGTGGCATGTTTGCACTCTTAACATATCCGCTTGGTGTATCATAATTTGGTTCGATTTCACCAAAGCGGAAGGAATACCAGAAGAAGTGCTTACCGGTAGTTTCTACTGCAATGCCTCTTATGTGAGGAGTTTCATAAGATGATGGCGGAAAGCCAAATTCATCCCTTCCTGAAATATCTAGTCGGGGCCAATGAGATGCCGGCTTAACAGAAATAAAACATGGGACATTCAATCCATCTATATTGACGTCTCTGACCAATATAGGAACATCATTTCTTGTCCACAGGCGAAATTCCTTCTCATCTTTATCCCCACGTCTGTTAATGAATACATGCCACTTAACTGTTGTCAGGCCTGCGCTGAATTCATCTTCTGTAAAAATTCGCCTTCCTTCAAAACCAAGCTGCCACCAGAATAAGTACCTTTTGTCTATTATCTTTTCCCCATCTAGTTTGTCAACTAGGCTTCTGTCAATCATATATAACAAGAATCAGGAAAATATTTAGCTGTAAAATAAACCACAGAAAATAAAATCAGCCCTATCCAGTCCTCTTTATCACGTGCCAGCCGAACTCGGTTTTCACGGGCTGGGAAATCTGGTCCTTTTCCAGAGCGAATGCAGCCATCTCGAACGTCCTGACCATCATGCCCCTTCCAAAAGAACCAAGGTCTCCGCCATGCTTTCTTGACGGGCATAAAGAATGCTGCTGCGCAAGCTCCGCGAAGCTCTCGCCTTTCTTGATCTTGTCAAGGATAAGCTTTACTTCCTGCTCAGTTTTCACAAGGATGTGCGAGCATCGCACTTGGGATGGCATCGTTCAATTTACCCACAAAAACTTTATATATTTCTTAGTAGGTTAATACAGACGGTGACAGAATGACCGGCTCAAGAAGGGATCTACTTCACTCGGCGCAGGAAGCGCGGTTCAGTTAGTTTACTTAATTCTCAAAACAGGTTTTCTGTCACCATTGATGACCGCGGAAGGATATTCATCCCGGCAGAGATACGAAGGTCTTTCGGAATGACCGCAGGCGAGACGCTGTTCCTTTACCCGATTACTTCTGAGAATGCTGTTTTGATTAAGAGAGGTGTTGGAAATGCTAAATGATTGTCTACTTTTCATATTCGATCTTGATGGAACGCTGTATTCTAAGGATAGGGAAAAAAATTACTACAGAGAGCTTCAAAAATTGAGGAAAAGATTCATTGCTAAAACATTAGGCGTACCATTGAAAGAAGCGGATAGAATTCTTGCAGGTCTAATCAGCAATTATGGTGAAAATATAGATATCACCTTAGAAACCGAATATGGTGTACCAAAGCCGAGATACTATGCAGAAACTGCAGGTTCTGTTCCTGTTGAAGACATAATTTCTTATGACCCAAAACTACGTTGCATCTTATGTCAAATAGACTCTACGAAATCTGTTTTGACAAATGCACCTAGTGTCTGGGCAGAAAAAGCGATAGGACAGCTAGGAATTGCAGACCAGTTTGGCTTGGTAATGACATGTGATGACGGCATCGTAAAGCCGCAGGAAGAAGCCTTTCTAAGGGTATGCAGAGGCGCCGCTGTGGAACCAAAAAGAGCCATTGCCGTAGGAGATAACCCTCAACGGGACTTATACGTTCCAAGAAAGCTCGGGATGAAAACTGTTTCTGTGGGTGTTTTTGACACAAATGCAGATTTCTTCATAGATTCCATTTACGGGTTGCCAGAAATTTTGAGGTGATAGTCATGGGTGAATTACTTCATCGGCGAGAAAGTTGAAGGCAGTATCTTTGTGCTAGATGACGCAAAGCCTTTTGGGATAAAGTTTCCAGATGATTACGAAAAACTGCTCAGAAAAAATAACGGCACTCTGAGAGTCATTGATGCAGAAGAGCTTACTTTTTACTTGATGTATTTTATGGAAACATCAACTGGGCAGAAGCCTGTTACCCTTATAGGAAAGGGCGGTGCATTGACAGGAGTTCTTCTGAGGCGCAGAGGATTCTCAAAACAAATGAGTTTTGCGGATGTTGAAAGGACTTACAGCAGCGATGGAAATGGTACGAAGATAAACTACCGTATTATTTCCTGCGATGATGAACTATACCCTCGCATAGCTGACGATGTAATTGCAAGCGGGACGACTTTGAATTTTCTGATGAGAGAACTTGGCCTGAGGGAGTCTGATGTATATACATTGGTCCTGAGCGGAGATACGAACAGCGGCTGGAGAGATGCAACAGGCAGTACACTGGCGAATTCAAGGAATGTTTACGCAGCTGCTGTTGCACTACGTCCTAACGCAAAGCCTGCAATATTTTCTACACGATATCTTTTGTACGGCGTCAAAAACAATCCAAGATACAGGGATTATTTGGCAAAATACGTCGGCGGGGAGCAGAATGTTCGTAGTATTCTGCCAATGCTCAGGGAAATTGATTTGTCACCTTTTGATTTGCTGTACAAAGAACCGCGAGAATTTCTCCGGAAATATGGATAGTGATTCTATGAAGATTCAGGTTGGAGTTATAGGTCCTGCGGAAGAAGAGTATTCTTCTGACAAAAAAATGCGCGAAAAAATTGAGATAACGGCAGAGAGATTAGGCGAACTTGTCGCAGAAAGCGGCGCTGTTTTGTTTACAGGCGGCATGAGCGGCGTAATGGAAGCTGCATCGCGGGGTGCAAAAAAGAAAGGAGGTTTGACCATCGGCACGCCCGGACGAGACAGAGGAATTTCAAACAAATACGTGGATGTGGAAATATGCACGCCTATAGACATAGGCGACTTTTTGTTTGCCGGGACGTGGAGCTGTGACGCAATTATTGTTGTTCCCGGAAGCGCAGGAACACTGGCGGAAATGTGCCTGGCTTACAGGGCTAAAAAACCTATAATCGTATTGAGAGGATTTGATGAAATATACGAAAAATGGATAGATAACTACATTGACGAAGGAAAGTTCGTAAAAATCTTAGGGACAGAAACTCCAGAAGAAGCAGTTGAAATGGCTATTAAAATCGCCAAATTAAATCTAAATAAAAAGTGATTATCATGCCCAAATTCCAGACGCCACGAGGCACCAGGGACTTTTTGCCTGAGAAGATGCTCAGAAGGCAGTTCGTTCTGGATACGCTGCGCGCTGTCTTTGAGAAATGGGGCTACGAGCCTTTGGAAACGCCTGCATTCGAGGACTGGGCCTTGCTGTCGGCGAAGCAGGGCGGCGGAGAAGAGATCAAGAAAGAGATATTTTATTTCAAGGACAAGGGCGACAGAGAAGTTGGCTTGCGTTTTGACCTGACCGTGCCGCTTGCCCGCGTTGTTGCAGGCAATCCCCAGCTGCCTAAGCCTTTCAAAAGATACGCCATCGGCAGGGTGTGGCGCTACGACGAGCCGCAGGCCGGCAGGTACAGGGAATTCTGGCAGGCTGACGTTGATATTATAGGCTCGCCCGAGAGCGACGCTGACGCCGAAATAATTGCTATAGCCTGCGAAGCCCTGCTGGTTCTAGGTTTCAAGGAATTCCAGATACGGCTGAACAACAGGAAGATTCTGGAATCCTTTGTGAAGTCTCTGGGCATCAAGGACCCTATGGCTGTTTTCCGCGCCGTTGACAAGCTGGAAAAGACAGGAGAGGAGCAGGTCAGAAAAGAGCTGAAAAAAACAGTCAGCAGCGCCCAGGCAGACGAAATAATGAAATTCCTGAAGATTAGGGAAACGGAAGAATTGCGTTCCTTGGCAAAAAGCGACGAGATGAGGGAAGCCATAGCGGAATTGGAATCGGTCCTTAACTCAATGAAGGGCTACGGCTATTCTGCTTTTGTTCGCAGCGACATGTCCCTGGTCCGCGGCCTTGAATATTATACAGGGCCGGTTTTCGAAATAAAGGTGGGCAAAGCCAGGCTAAGCATAGGCGGCGGCGGCAGGTATGACAAGCTCATAGAATTGTTCGGCGGCAAGCCAACGCCTGCCACGGGCATTTCCTTCGGCGTTGAAAGGCTTGTGGATATCATGGAAGCGGAGAAAATGCTGGACACGCCGAAAACCATTGCAAGGGTGTTTATTGCGAGCGCCGGCGACGTCCGTCCGGCTGTCCTGAAAGCCGCCAAGGAGCTGAGAAGGCTTGGCATCAATTGCGAATACGACGTCATGCAGCGCGACTTGGGCAAGCAGCTGCAGTACGTCAACGCCAGAAGCGTTCCTTTCGTGCTGATTATCGGCGAGAAAGAGGTTAAGGAAGGCGTTTATCGGCTAAGGGACATGAAAAGCGGCGAAGAGCAGTTGTTGAAAAGCTTGGAAGACGTGAAAAAGTGGGGTTAAAGGAAAAAATTTGCAGGCCAGAAAGAGTCTCTCCTGTATCAAAGCCCTGTATCGCTGTTTTTATGACTTAACCAAGATGTACGAGCACGCCATGCAGATGAATTCTTCATCCGCGCTGTAAGTCCTGTACGAGCCGCATCTCGGGCAGCCTTTTCTTGTTTTTGCTTCTGCAAGTCTTGTCTTTGCTTTCATTTTCGTCAGCCCACCTGTTCCCACAATATCGGCATCAGAATATAAAGCTTCTAGCGGCGGAAACTATCTTTTACCCTACAATAATGCTTTTATGCGTAGTCTCTGGCAAGGGGTGAAAGCTTTAAAAAGGTTCCAGCCAAGTATAAAATGCTCTTACTTCTACGGTGTTTTAGCCAATGACAGTAAGGTTAGACAAAAATATGCAAAGCGGAAGAGCAGAACCGATTTCCGGCTTTTGGTGAGCTTCCGCCTTAGAAAAAGGTGAAAATATTATGGCAAAGGAAAAAATAGTGCCTGATACGTCAGTGATTATTTCAGGCATCTTAACGGATCTGATAGCCAAAGGCGAGCTGTCGGACGCGGAAATAATCATGCCGGAGTTCGTTGTGGAAGAGCTTCGCGCCCAGTCGTCAAAAGGCAGGGAAATAGGCTTCAAGGGCCTGGAAGAACTGAAGAAATTGCGGGAGCTCAGCGGCGAGAAAATCAAGCTTGTCAAAATAGGCCGCAGGCAGACGATGGAGGAAATACAATTGGCAAAATACGGCAGGATAGACGCTCTAATCATTGATATTGCCAGGGAATACGATGCCGTTCTTTACACTGCTGACTATGTCCAGTTCCTCGTGTGCGATGCCGAGGGCATCAAGACGCGCTACTTCAAGCCTTACGAAAAAAAAATAGAAACAAAGCTTTCCTCGATGCTGACCAAGGATACAATGTCCCTGCATCTGAAGGAAGGGACGGTGCCGATGGCGAAGCGAGGCCTGCCCGGTAAGTTTTCTTTAGTCAAGCTGAGGGAGGAGCTGCTGACAGAGGACGAACTGGAAGAGATTATCAAGGAGGTCATGGACGCGGCCAGGTATGAAGAGGACACGTTCATAGAAGTGGGCGGCCACGTGGCTTCTGTCGTGCAGATGGGCGACATGAGGATAGCGATAGCACGTCCTCCTTTCTCCGACGGCGTAGAGATTACAGTGGTCAGGCCAATAATCAAGCTGACGCTGGAAGACTACAAGCTTTCTGAAAAGCTCAAAGAGCGCCTTGCAAAGCGCGCTGACGGAATTCTCATAGCCGGCCCGCCCGGCTCAGGAAAAAGCACTTTTGCCGCCTCCCTTGCGGAGTTTTATGAAAGACAGGGCAAGATTGTGAAGACAATGGAATCACCAAGGGACTTGCAGGTAGGCCCGGAGATAACGCAGTACAGCAAATTGAAGGGCTCTTTCGAGAATACAGCGGACATGCTCCTGCTTGTGAGACCGGACTACACTGTTTTCGACGAGGTGCGGAAAACCGAGGACTTTCTTATATTCAGCGACATGCGCCTTGCGGGAATAGGCATGATCGGCGTTGTCCATGCCACGGAGCCCGTTGACGCCGTGCAGCGCTTCATCGGCAGGATTGAACTGGGCATGGTGCCTCACATCATTGACACAATCATATACATCAAGGACGGCGTCATCAAAAATGTTTACGTATTGTCTTTGGTCGTGAGGACGCCGACAGGCATGACAGAAGCTGACCTGGCAAGGCCTGTTGTTGAAGTCAGGGATTTTGAAACAGGAACAATGGAATACGAAATATACACCTACGGCGAGGAGAACGTAATCATACCGGTGAAAGAGAAAAAAGAATCAGCGCTGCAAAGGCTTGCCAAAAAACACATATTCGAGGAAATCAAGCGCTTCGACAGGGACGCGCAGGTGGAATTCATGAGCGACGAGAAGATCCTCGTCAAGGTGGACAACGAAATTATCCCAAGAATCATCGGCAAGGAAGGCGTGACTATAAAGCATCTGGAAGAAAAGCTGGGATTGCACATTGACATCCTGCCGAAGGTGGAAACATTCGGAAAGGAGACGAAGTTTGACCAGGAAGAGAGCGGCGCGTACATGCAGTTCGTTTTCAGCGAGAAGCAGGGCAGGATTGTCAACTTCTACGCAGGAAAGGATTATTTGTTCTCGGCAACAATAGGCAAGAACGGCCGCATCAAGGTCAGCAAGGATTCCGATATAGGCAAGGAAGCCATGAAGGCGCTGGCCAAAGGGACCCTGAAGACGTTTGTATAACGGGTTGATTCTACAAGTTTTAATACTTTAAAGTAGTAACGAGTCGTGTGGTTAGAATGCCCAATGAAGGTTCAGGTCTAATCGTATTTCTTAATGGCACAAGCAGTTCTGGAAAAACCAGTATAGCTGCTGAGCTGACCAGAACACTGTTTGGCTACGAGTACATGGGGGTAGATGAATATTTAACGCGTGACAGAAATTTAGACGAACAACTTCAAAGACAGGATGAGCAAGGCATAGTTAAAGCGGCTACAGATGCCATTTATAATTTCCACAACTCAATTGCGGCCAGGGCTGCTGCAGGACGGAACGTTGTCGCGGATCATGTTCTTTGGGATTCCGAACTGACAGAGCACGCCGCGAGAACCCTAGGGCCTTACCATGTCCTTCTCGTGGGCGTATATTGCCCTCTTGATATCGCAAAGGAGAGGGAAAAGAAACGTGGTGACAGAATTCTAGGGATTGTGCAATGTCAATTTCCGGTTGTTCATGAAGGCAAGCTATATGATGTGACGGTCGATACTTCTGTTTTGAGACCCGAGCAGTGCGCAACAGAAATTATAGACGCAATTAATAGTAGGCAGTATATTTCTCGGCCTACTCGTGAAAAATTTGTTGTACCAACTGAATTATAAATAATAAGAGAAAGAAATCAAGGAAAACAAAGGAGAGGTTGGTCTTGTCTATGGACATAGAGTTTTGTGGTTGCGGCGGCATGCTTGCGCCTGCCGGAAAGGGATTGCTAAGGTGCAGGTCCTGCGGCAAGGAACTGGAAAAAAAATTTCATGGCAAAATAACGGCAAAGTCCGAGAAAAAGGAAATCGTCGTGATAGAAGACAACGCTCCTGATCTGCCGACAACTGACAAGGAATGCCCGAAGTGCAAGCATGGAAAGGCTTACTGGTGGCTCATCCAGACAAGGAGCGCGGACGAGCCGCCCACGCAGTTCTTCCGATGCATAAAGTGCAGGCACGTGTGGCGGGAGTACAAGTGATTTTTTCGCAGTCTTCACGTGATTAATTAAAGTTTTCAATTTCCTTTAAGAAAATTGTTTCCAAAGGAAATTCATGAATTCTTCAGATGCACTTCTCAGGGAGCTTTCTCCTTATTTCATACCGCCTGAAAAGACCCGTGCAAGGCAGCGTTTCGGCGGCTTTGATGCGGCGAAAACAACATTCAGGGATGCGAAGGTCATCGTATACGGCGTGCCGTTTGAAGGCACACAGACATATCATGCGGGCAGTCACCTCGGGCCGTGGGCAATCAGGGACGTAACGGGCAACCAGCTTGAACCCTTTGTAATCGACCAGGGAATCGATCCTTATGCCGCAGTCGGAGTTTTTGATATCGGCGACTTCAAACTTCGCGTTTATAGAAACGATAGAAAACTGATTTATGATGTAATGCATCCTTCTGTCAGGGCAACCAAAAGGCAGATAGAAGCAGCCAAAGCCAGAGTAAACAGGGCTGTTGAAAAGCTAGGTAGCCTGGAAAGAATTACCGAAATGCTGAGGAATGAAGGCAAAGTTCCGCTCATGCTTGGAGGCGAGCATCTGGTTTCTTTGTGGCCTATCAGGGGCGTTTCCAGAGAAAATCCTGTAGTTCTTCATTTTGACGCTCATATGGACATGAAAAGACAGTATTTAGGCGTCGTTTATTCTCATACAACACCGATGTATCATGTGATTTACGGCGACAAGCCTGTTGAGGGCAGGGATTTTGTCCAGATAGGAATAAGGCAGGCGTCACCTGATGAGATTGGTAACGCCAAGGAAAAAGGCGTAAATGTTTTTTATTCGCTGAAACACACATGGAGAGGAATAGAATCGCAGTTTTCGGATGAAATGATAGCTGATGTGAAAACCTTTGTAAGGGAAATCACGCATGGCAGGCGGGTTTACGTGACATTTGATATGGACGTTTTGGATTGCCCTTACGTCCCATTCAGTGGAACTCCCGAGCCTTTTGGAATAACTCCGCTACAGGCTTACAAAATATTTCAGTCAATAGATGACGGTGCCGAAATAATAGGCATGGATTTTGTTGAAACAAGTTCTGATGGCAAAAGCACAATAGAAGGAGCTGTTGCCTCGCATCTGATTCTAAGAATGCTCTGCCACCCTTCACTGAGGCGCTAAACCCAAACCCCCAGCAATGAGCCGATAAGGAAGCCTGTCAATGCCGCTGCCATCCCGACCAAGGACATCTCTATTCCGCTCTTCCACCATGTGCCCAGAGTCATCTTCGCCTTGACGGAGCCGGCGATGAACAAAGTGATAGTTGAAATTATTACGGAAACAATTATAGCATCCTTTATCGGTATGAAGAAGAAAGGCAGCAGCGGTATCAGCGAGCCGATGATAGCTGAGAATCCTACGACGAATGCGCTTTTTGTCGGGTTCTCAGAGTCCTCAGGCGATACGTGAAGTTCCTCTGTCATCATCGTGTCCAGCCACACCTTCTTGTCGGACGTGATTTTGTCCACTATTTTTTTCAGCGGGGCGCCGCGGAATCCTTTCCTGTAATAAATGTCGCGAATTTCCTTCCTTTCGACATGCGGCAGTTCCCTTATCTCCTTCATCTCCCTTTCCTTTTCGCTTTTGTAGAAATCCCTGCTTGCCTTGAAGGACGTGTAAGCGACAGCTGCCATGGAAATGCTCTCCGCAAAGGTGGCGGCAATGCCGGCAATAATGACTATTCTGGCGTCCTGCACGGCTGTCGCGACACCGAGAATGATTCCCAGAACATTGACGAGGCCGTCCTGCCCGCCGAGGATGAAGTCGCGCAGCGTAGAGCCGCTCTTGTGCATTTCCCTGTGAACGTCTGCTGACGACATGGTTTTCTCTTGGCGAAAACGTGATTTAAAGATTTTAGTTGAGTTTTAGTGTAGCATTAGTTCATGCGCCCGTAGCTCAGCTTGGCAAACTTTGCTACTCCAAAGTTTGATCAAAAGAGGTCTGTGACGAAGTTTGAGCAAATAGAGCACTTCTCTCCTAGAGGTGAATTGAGCGCAACGGAAGACTGAAGTTTCTGAAGAAACTTCAGCCGGTTTTGTGCGATGATAATTTCCTGAAGTGAGGAAGGGGCCGCGCGTTCGAATGCACCCTTTCTTGGAAAGAAAGCGTGCACGGAAAGAAAAGGGTGCCGAATATCGCGCCGGGCGCGCTTATGTTCCATTACAGAGATCCGATAAGGGAAATAGCGGAAGAAGACGGATATTTCCTCACCGAGACAGCCGAAGGTATGAATCTTGCCTTGAAGACAATCTTAGGCTTTGCAAGCATAATACTCAGGGAACTGGAAGGGGGGAAATGTTATGTAAAAATAGTACTTGAGCCTCCTAGAGGTTTATCAAGGACAGCCGAAGAAATTTTTGAAAGTCCTTATTCCGCGGCCGGATATGTTGCAAAATGGATGTGCGGACCTATCTATACGGATCTGGTTCAAGAAGTTGAGGCGTTAATTCTCTAATCTTTATATTCCGCCTTCGCACAAAAGATTCATTATGAGGAAATATCTGTTATCAATAGTCCTGCTGCTGCTTTCGTCTGTACCTGTTTTTGCAGTGGGCAACCTCACGGTTTTCAGCGTTCCTTTATCACAGCCGGCTGTCTACGCAAACACCAACCAGTCCGTTAACGTCCTTAACCTGACCCTGAACGTGACGGCGGGCAGCGGCGCGGACGGCGTCATCAACATAACTGTCATCAATATTACGGTGACCAACAGCAGCGAAGGCAACCTGTCAGCGGGCAATATATCAGCGGTTGAGGTCAGGAACAGCACGGGGTTCCCGATAGCAAGGAACACAACAGTCAATCCTGCAAACAACATGACGTTCACGATTTCAATCCCGGGAGGGCTGACCATAAACACATCTAATGCGACCATATGGATTGCCATCAACATATCAAGGTCGGCGGCGCGCTTCCTGAACATATCAGTGAACATAACGGGTCCCGGGGAAATAGGCACGAACAGCTCTGTGAACAATATCACGATATCAGGCGTTTCAATAAAGTCAAACGGCGTGCAGATACAGAATTTACATTCAAACTCAACAATATCGCCGCGCTTTGTGGACACGGGCGTTGAGAACCAGTCGTTCACTTACACCTTGGTTCCGCCGACTGGAACGGATGCAATAAAGAACGTCAGTATTTCGTTCCCGGCCAATTACACCTTGTCCAAGCTCATTTCAATAATGGTTGGCGGCGGCGTCCCGGACGGCGCGACAAACAATACAGCCGTCAACGGCATAAACATTTCCCTGAGCACGGCCACGACCCAGACAATACAGGTAAACTTCACCGCCAACACTTCCGTCAATCCTATCCAGAACAGGGCGTTCTCATCAACCCTGGACGGAGGAAACCTCTCTGCCGTGTCAACTGATCCCACGCTGGAAGGGGTGAATGTAAGCACACAGCCCATACTGAACCTTACGAACGTCACCCTGGTAAAAAGCACTGCAATAATCAACGGCACCGATTACTGGGAATTCAATTTCACTTTGAATTACACTGCCAACATATCAACAGGAGGCCTGATTCAGTTCAGGCTCACGGACTGGAACACTTCTTCCGGCAGCACGCTTGCATTGAACAATTCATTGTGCGATGGCAGCAGGTGCGCGTCCCTGAGGAACGAGACAACCATGAACACCACAGGGAAATTCAACATAACGAATGATTACGAATCTTTCACAAAGGGAATCACCATATCGTCCATAACACAGGGCACCCTGACAATACTGGTCTTGAGAATGGTAATACCTTCAAATGCCCCGACATCATCCAACTGGCAGGCTGCTTACGGATTTTTGTTCAGGTCAAGCCCTTGACGTTTTTAATAGTGATGCTGAATGGATTATCGCCTTTCAATACTTTTAGCTGCGGCATGCCTGCTTCTGCTGTCCTTCGTTTCCAGAGGAGAAACAACCGGCAATGTAAGCATCTCAACGCAGGGAAATATTTCCCCGTCAACAGGGGTTTACGGATATGTAGCTCCCGGCGGATGCAACAGCAACGCGGAGTGCTACGACTATAAATGCTTCCAGGATTTTTTGGTGCCATCCGGAAACAAGACCGGCAGGTGCGACGTCCCGGCAACCACAAAATGCTTTCACAGCGGGACAGGCTATTCAACCGGCACTTATTATTGCTCGGCTAACACATCGTATTACCGGTGCGATACAGGCGGCAACGGAAGCTGGACAGGCGCGTTTTCGTGCTCGTCAGGCCAGACGTGTTCTGTTGATAGTACGTCGTCTTCAGCCCCTTGCTCAACATCGTCGCCTTCAAGCAGCTCAAGCAGCAGCGGAGGCGGAGGCACAGCAATAAAGAAAGCCTCTGTCCAGCTTGTCTCGGGCATAGCCGGCTTTGAAATTTATCAGGAGGAAGATGTCAACAAAACGGTTATCGTGAAAAACAACGGCGATTATGTCCTTGGCAATGTCTACCTTGACATACAGGGAATTCCTTTTGCTTCCGTCCTTACGGGCAGCAGCGAGATCAATTTGTCAAAAAATTACAACTTCACCGTGTCTTTCATGCCCAAAAACTCTACTGAAATCAGGACGTACCCCGCCAATGCAACGGTTTATACCAACTTCACCAATACGACGGCAAACTTTTCCTTCACAGTCAAAGTACTCCCAAGCAACAGGACCGTTTCAGAGTCAATCATTCCCGCGTACGCAGAATATATCAACCTTTCTCTGGAATACGAAAAGAACGTAACGGCCCTGGAAAAGGAAGGGCATAACCTCACGGATGCGAGGGCGATTCTTACGACAATAAAGGCAAAGATGCAGGACATCAACCAGTCGATATCCAAGAAGGACTACTTTTCTGCTGCATCCCAGATCAGCGAGGTGAAGGTTCTTTTTGATGAGCTCCAGAAAACCATTTCAAAATCCGAAAAGCCGAAAGGAACGGATATAATAATTTATCTGGCCGTCGCCGCTGCCATTCTGGTGGCAGTTATTCTGGCCTACCTTCTGTGGCCGTCAAAGCAGCAAAGAAGAGTTTTTCAGGGCCAGCAGTATTCGCAAGCAGCAGTAATTAAGCAATAGAGATCCGGCCGGCGTCAGCGGCTGGTGGTTTCTTTCCCTGAACCGACCTTTCTGCGGCAAACTTGCAGAGGATGACAAATCTGCTGTTCAGTTCGCCGCGGTCAAGCTTGTTTTCAAAAATCACGGAAGCCAGTTTTCTCGCCTCTGAAATTATTTCGTCGTTGGAAAAAACCCTGTCGTTTTTCCCCCTTATCCTGCGCAGGTATTGCGATATTGCCGGCTGCGATATTCCCATCAGCCTTGCGGCCTCGCTCTGGTTAAGATTGTAGCCCTCAATAAGCTCTCTGGCTATCAATGATCTCAGAGACGGAACTATTTCGCTGGCAATCAGTTCCCATTCAATTTTCATTTTCAATCACCGATGCAAGGAGAAGCAAAGCTTCTATGATAAGAGATTGAAACAAACGTTTTTAAGCCTGATAAGTTTCTAGAATTTTATTATACCGAGGGCTATGAGGCCTGTCACCAGAACGATGGCCGTTATGAGTATCCAGAAATAAGTGTAAACGTAATCATGCGTCGACTTTTCTTTCATAATCAGAACCCATCATGTTAATTAATTTTATTTAGTCGGTTCCGGTACCTCCGACTTATTTCTTCATCATCAGGGGCTCCCCTTTTTCAGGGTAATGCACGTCAATCAGCTCGTAATCCTGCAGTACGCGGGCCCACTGCTCTACAAGGCCTTCATGGACGCCGAATTTCTTCGCGGCGTCTTTCAGTTTCACCTTTTTGTTTTTCATCACCAGGTCAAACAGCTCGTCCAGAGGCGCCTTGTAATCCTTCTTCAAATCAGCAATAACCTTTTCATTGCTCACGATGCCTTCCTTGGCGACTCTTTCAAAGAACTTTGCATTATCAATGATTATCTGCTTTGCAGGCTTGACAATGCTTTCTTTTACCGGCTCTGAAATGCTTGGCAGCTTTCTCAGAATATCCTTGTATCTTTCAAGAAGAAAATCCCTGTCGCTTTTCAGCTCGATGTTTTCTTTTTTCAGCTTGATTATAGTATCCTTCATGATGGAGAAGGATTCCTCCATGCGCTGCATCCTCCTGTTCATTTCCCTTTCAAGTCTGGCAATTTTTTTTTCGGCGTCGTCAGCGAATAGAGGCATAAGAAAAAATTCTTTTGATATTTTTTAAAGCTTATAACGAACGGGAGCGAACACATATGCATGTACGTTGTCAAGGCCGACGGCCGGCGCGAGACTTTCAGCAAAGAGAAAATAATAAATACATGCCTCAAGGCCGGAACCGACAGGAAGAAGGCTGAGGAAATATCAGGAAAAGTTTTTTCGTCCGTCAAAGACGGGATTGCCACGAAGGAAATATACAGAATGATTCTGAATCTTCTTGAAAAAGCGAGCCATAGGTCATCTTTCTTTTTCCGCCTCAGGGACGCAATAGCAAAGCTCGATTCTGAAAGCTATGAACTCTATGTAAAAGAGCTTTTGGAATCCATGGGCTACAAATGCTCGTGGAATAAAATCATTGCCGGAAAATCCGTGGAGCATCAGGTTGATATTGTTGCAAAAAACGCGAAAGGCAGAATGTTTCTTGTTGAATGCAAAAGGCACGTGAACCCCCACAGGTTCTGCGGCCTGGGCGTCATTTTGCAGGTCCAGGCGCGCCTTGAGGACATAGATGACGGCTTCGAATCAGGGAAAAATAATTGCAGGTTTGACCAGGCGTGGATATTCAACAACACGAAATTCTCGGAGCACGCAAAGCAGTACGCTGCGGCAAAAAATATCCTCCTGAGCGGATGGGGGTACAAAGGAAGCATTTCTATAGAAAAGCTTGCTGGCAGGAACAGGATATATCCCGTGACGCTGCTGAAAGCAGACAATTCAACAATACAGCAGCTGCTCCGTCAGAAAATAATCACGGTGGAGGATGTCCTGAAAGAAAAGATAAGCATGCCGAAGAGCGTTGCCGATGAGCTCAGGAAGCAGGCACGTATCATTCTTTCTTAAAAATTATCTGTGCAGTTATTAGCAGGCCGGCGTCGCATAATCTGGTGGTGCACTGATTGCATGCGAAGCAAGTGTATGTCTCGAAAACCAGCGGGCTCTGCCCATGCAGGTTCAAATCCTGCCGCCGGCGCTTTATGATAGAAATAAAACTAGCTGCTGAAAAGGATAGGCAAGGCTTTGAAAATCTGGCTGCAGAAAGAGACAAAGAAATAAGGCAGCGCAGGGCAAAAAATTACTGGGGCAAAAAATTCACGAAGCTTGTCATGGAAAAGAGGCTGGTAATTAGCCTTGACAAAGGCAAGCCATCAGGATTTCTTTATTTTACATTCGAATTTATCGACTATCCTGCGGCGTACGTTGAGCTTATTTTTGTTTCAAAGAAGAGCCGGAGAAAGGGTTCAGCCTTGTATTTGTTGAATAGATTCGAGCGGCTCGCGTCAGAAAACGGTTTTGTCAATGTATTTTCCAGCACAAATCCAAGCAACAGGATCTCGCTGAAATTGCACAAGAAGCTCGGCTACAAAGAATGCGGCTTTATCTACGGCATAGAAAACAGGCGCAGCAAGGAGATTTTTCTCTCAAAAGAACTGAAAAAAACCTAAACTTCCTTTTTAAGTTTTGAAACAAGTTCTTAGTATTTCATGCCGGGATACCGAAATCAGGTCTCTCAAGATAAGAGTGAAGAAATTCACGATGATTGCCTTTCATTGGTAAACGGGCCAGTGCAGTTCCGCTTCAAAGAAGCGGTGCGGCCAACCTTGAGAGCTGGTGCGCCTTCGGCGCGTGGGGGTTCAAAGCACCCTTTCTTTTTGCAAAAGAAAGCGTGCGCGGAAAGAAAAGCAACTTTTCAGAAAAGTTGCATCAAAAATAAAGGAAAGGGCTGTGAAATTCCCTCTCCCGGCGCTTTTTTCTTGAAGATGCAAGAAGCTTTTAAAATAACCATTTCTAATTATAAACATGGCAAGCGATTTTTACCGCCAGCTGGGGTCAGGCGTTGCCAGCCTGACGTTCGGCGTTGCGCTTTCCGTATTCATTTACGCTGCCGCTTCTGGTGCGGCAAGCAGCCTGCAGTCATGGCTGCTCTTTGCGGCATCGTTCCTGCTGATGCTCAGGTTCTGGTGGCGGTACAGCGAACTTTTCGTGCAGTTCCTGCCGTCCCGCACGTTTTCGCATTTCCTGTTTGACTTTGCGATTTCATTCTTCGGCATTCTGGCAGTGCTTTTTGTAAGCGCTATGCAGACATGGGCAGCCTTGGGGGCACTGGCTATGCTTTCAAGCGCGATACGATGCAGGCTTTCGTGGAACGAAGCATCCAAGGATGTAAAGGCAAAGCTGAAAAGAACTTTTGCAGGAGCATTGGCGATGCTTTTTGTCTTCGCTGCGATATACGCCCTTGCACCGGTCTTTGATCAGATTTTGCTTGCTGCATTAGTATTTCTCATAGTTCTGCTGTTCGTTGTTTACGCCTCAAGAAAGCCGTGATTTTGAAATCTCCCGGCGCTTTTTATATTCTGAAGAATATATGTCAGCCAAGACAAAAGTATTTAAATCTTTAATCACTAATAAGTAGTATCAAAATTATGAGGTGTGGATATGGTAGAACATTTCATTGGAAAGATATCAACTCAAGTTCTTACGGATTTAAATAGAGGCAGGGATACGTGGGAAGTTCCATATGAAGCCGTGATTTATGTAAAGGAAGGTCCAGAAGCATGTGGACAGGTTCTTGGAATAGTTCCGGGACTTAGCCCTGATATGAGAATGCGTACAATGAGCGTTTATGCAGGCAGAAAATTCGTGTCAAAGCCTTCAGAACACGGCTACAAAGATATTTTCGAAATCGTGGAATAGAAATTTTCTAACGTAAAACAAAAACGTTGATTATTTTACAATTCTCTTTTTTATTTCACTATTTATCTTTCTTTTATTTCAAATTATAAAATTCTTTGATTAATTCTTCAAAATCCCGTGCTTCTCTCGTGCTTTCTGCGTAATTTGCGCCTTGGAAAATCTTTATTAATGGGTTTTTACAAGAACTATAAAGGTGAAGAAATGGTATCCCAGATAGTAGATGTATTATCTCAGTTTACCGTTGGTACAGTGTCTTTCCTGCCAAGCCTGGTTGCTGCCGTCATTCTTCTGGTCATCGGCTTGGTTGTTGGAAAAATAGTGGGAAGGGTAGTCAAGGAAGCCTTGGAAAAGCTGAAGGTTGACTACTACGTTTCGGAAACCAAGAAGCCCGTTGTGATGCTGAGCGATTTGTTCGCCCTCATAGCAAGATGGTGGATATACCTTGCGTTCGTAACGGCGGCTTTGTCCACGAACGTTCTTGGCATACCGTCATTGGCGTTGTGGGTTTCTGAAATCAATGCATTCATCCCGCGAATCATCGGCGCAGCCGTGATTCTGATTTCGGGCTACATCCTGGCTGAGTACATCAGGGGTCACTTGGTGTCATTGAAGAAACTCTATGCAGAGGTTGTCGGCAAGATGCTATTCTTCTTCGTCATGTACGTGGCGCTTGCGCTTGCCCTGCCTATTCTAGGGGTTTCAGCAATCCTGGTGAACAACATCCTGATAGTAATCATAGCCTCGATAGGGCTTGCAATGGCAATAGCCCTGGGCCTGGGATTGAAGGACGCTGTTTCTGACGTTTCCAAGAGATATGTCAAAAAGCTGAAAGTTTGATTTTTTTGCTTTCATTTCAATTTTTCATTTCTAATGACTAGGCCGCCAAGCAATGGGATTGAGGCCTGATATTTCCCACCATGAAAAATCCTTGCCGGTTAAAATTTCCCTCGGGTCGTGTATTCCCGCTTTTCCGGAATGAACCGGCAGTTCTACCCCTTCCAGTTCCTGCTCACTTACAACACAGTAGTGTTCGTCGGATCTGGCGTGGCTGAATACAAGCCTGATTGAAGCAATCCCCGGAGCGATATACCCTTTATCCCATAATTGCTGGTACGGCTCAAGCCCTCTGAAAGCAAAGGGAAGGTTCGTCTCCCTGCGGTTTTTCAGATAATTTTCAATAGTTCCGTCCCTTTCAGGTTTATAAAATGGCATACCCTTAGTTCTTAAGAATTAAGCATAAATAGAAATCTTGACGCGATGGTAGTCTAGGAACCCTTTTTCTCGTTGCGCTCGAAAAAGCGTTCACGGAAAATGGGTTGGAAGATGGTAGGATACAACCTTGCCAACGGCCCTTTTCAAAAAGCGCCGGCGGAAAATGCAAACAGGTTGAGAGGCGAAAGCCCGACAAACCCGGGTTCAAATCCCGGCCGTCGCATAAACAAGAAAAAAATAGCCGGAAACAAGGGTCCCAGTCAGGCAACGCATCTCAATTATTTATATAGCCCCCTGACAAATATTGTATTGATATCATGTTCTTCAAAAAGAAAGACAATTACGAGGAAATAAAGCGCGCCGTTGAAGAGCCTGTTTCTTCCGAGCCGACATTGCAGGACCTGGAAATAGAGGACCTGCCGCCGGAAATGCGCTACGACAAGAATTATGCGGAGCCCCGGGACAGCGCGCCTCTTTTCGTCAAGGTGGAGAAGTACAAGGAACTGATAGGCCTCATACAGGAAATGCGGGCATTTACAAACGGATTGAAGCAGACGTTTTCTGTGATACACGAGTCTGATGCGCTGCGCAACGATGCCGTTAAAATCATGCGCACGACGGTCCAGCGGCTGGACAAGACCTTGGCAGAAATTGACAGCGAGCTGGTAAGGCCGCGCGGCATTGACATGGAAAAGCCGCCTTACGCCGGCAGCGAAATGAAATACATTGAAGGATCGCTGTCAGAATTGCAGCGCCATTTGGCTGTTTTGCGCAAGGATCTGCAGGAAATGAAGGAATGATCAGGTTATCTGGTTCTTAAATATTTCATCAAAAATTACTACATTCAGTGCGGCCGTCGCCAAGAGGCCCTTTTTAGAAAAAAGCGTCTACGGAAAAACTAAAAAGCGTCTGGAAATCTGGTCAAAGGCGCGGGTTTCACTTGAGTGTTGATGCGCAAGCAGGTGAAAGCGTAACTCAAGGCAGCTGACGAGGCTGACGCACTTCGTGCGTCATGCTGTTTGATATCCCGTCGGTTAGTCCGTTCGGCGGTTCGAATGCACCCTTTCTTAGAAAGAAAGCGTGCACGGAAAGAAATGGTGCCGAAAATCCGCCCGGCCGCATTTATTCAATTTTCGCTTCACCAAAACCCTTAAAACCGCTCACTTTAAAGTAGCAACCATGGATGAGTACCTGCTGACAGTGGGCATCGGCGTATTGATTCTTGCGCTCCTGCTGCTGATAACGAATGCCCAGTTCATAACCGGCGCCGCCCCTTCAAGGCAGCTTGTCCCGGCTACGAGCGTTTTTGACCTTGGCAGTTTCAGCTCAACCTTCGTCAAGGAAACGAAAACTTATGATTTGGGCAGCAAGGAAGTGTCTAATGGTGTTTTGTTTGGCGAAAACAAGCTGGAGTTCCACGCAGAAGCGCCTGAGATCGAATCAGCACTGGTAAAATTCCGTGTCGCGCGCATGAATGACCTGGGACCTCTTTTCGTGAAGTACAACGGCGACGTCGTTGAAAAAAAGCGCTACGCTGCGGGGGATTATGCCGTAAGAGTGCCAAAAGAAATGCTTAACGAATCAAGCACCATTGAAATGTCTGCTTCATCATCGCTTTGGCAGTTCTGGGCGCCCAATATCTACAGCCTCAGGAATATAAATCTTATAGTGAAATCCTTTGATTTCAGCCCCGCGGAGCTTAACTTCACGCTTGGCGAGGAATACACAACGCTGAAGCAGGGAAGGATTGAGTTCAGCTTAGAAGAAAACACTGGAAGAATGGCTGTTGTTCTCAACGGGAAAGAAATCATGAATGATTTTGCGCGCAACGAGCAGTCCGTGCCATTCAGCAAAGAGGAAGCGAGAGCAGGGGAAAACAAAATAAGGATTGTGCCGCTGCAGGGCTCGCGCTTCAGCGGAACTGCGCATGTTGTCGTGTTTTGGGAGAAATAGAAATTCGTTTTCTGTGTAATGTTTTTGCCTTACTAGTTTTCTGGAAACCTATATATTGCGCTTCTCACAAATCTATTGCAGAACAAAGTTTCTGCAATTTGTGAAACTATGGTTCCACAGTATTGCAGTTAGTCGTAACTATCTGTGGTAAAGATGACGCTTATACTAAGAATAAACGGGCATAACGTTGCAATAGCCCCGGGCGCTCCTTATCCGACAGGGGCGTTTCCGCCCGCAGGAGTTGTTTTGCCTGCCGGCGAGCAGGAGCTGGATTTTTATTGCGAAGTCCAGACTGGCGGTCCAGGTGCTATTCCTGCCGGCTACGGTGGAAACTGGTTCTTTAATTTCTTTTCAGTGGACGACGGGATTTCCATAAATCCCAATCCCGAAACTCCAAGGCCGACAAACGCTGTGAAATTCAAGGCAAAACTGAAGCCCGGGGCTCACCAGATACTTGTAAGGGTTCAGGGAAGCCTGAGATTGCCGGCAGGGTACCCTCCTGTTGAATACGTCATGTTAACAATAACAATCCCGCCGCCGATAACGACATTGACAGTCAAAATAAAAAGCCCTGAAAACAATTCCAACGTAGTCCTAAAAAGAACTCCTGCAGGACTGCCTTATCACGACCCCCTGAATTTTCAGTGCGAAATAAAAGGCGGAAGGTCTCCTTACATTGTCAGATGGTTTTCATATTCTGAATCAAATTTTAATGTATACACCGTGTCCAAAATACTCGTACACGAGGAAACGACAAAAAGCGGTTCTGTATCTTTTTCGCGCGGAGGAGAAGAATACCCGGTTCCTGCAAAGACGCTTCCACCTCCTCCAGCGCTACCTCCACCGTTTCCACCGCCTCCGGATCCAAAAATTCCGTTCAGCCTGCTTGAAGGCAGGCATACAATTAGTGTAAACGTAGTAGATTCAACTGCGCCTGCGCCAATAACAGTCGGTGATATGGTCAATATCACGGTGAGCACGGAGCCTAAAAAAGCAGGAGACATACTTCCGGGCGGCGACGAAAGCCTGGGAGGCGCTGCCCGCGGCAGGGAAGGCATGGGGCTTGCGGGCCTTCCCGGAATCAGGAAAAGGCTCGGCAAAGAAGTGGGAAGGCTTGACTGGTCAAAGCGTGCGGCAAATCCTGCATTGCGCTCAGCTATCAACAGAGGCAAGAAACTGCTTGACCAGGCGACCAATGCCGCTTACTACAGGCTCTTTGATGGCCCCGGCGGCGTCCAGCAAAGGCAGCAAAGAAGAATACGGGAGCTTGAGGACGCGAGAAAGGATTACGAAGCATCGATGAACTCACTGAGAAAATATTTCCGGAAATACAAGATAAAGGCAGGCGTTCCGTTGCTCGTGACGGCAAGGATGGCATCCGCTCAGGACCTGACGAACATTGCAAACACGATTGCGCAGGAGCAGCCCGCGCTTCAGGCGCAGATGCAGGAGCACCAGAACGCAATAAAAAGATACCTTGAGCTGCGGGACAAATTCGACGAGACTTCCGAAAACGAAATTGATAAAGCAGGCAAGGAGCTTCAGGAATATGCAAAGCAAAGGGCAGGAACCTTTGCAACAAGGCTCGGATACCAGTACGGATTCCCTGCTAACCCTCCCGATGAAAGAAACGCCCTGAAAACCGAGCTTGAACAATACGCTGTTGATATTGCAGAAGAATTCCTGAGGCGCGGAAGGTCAAAATTTTTTGCAGCGGCGAGGTTCATGCGCCGCGTCGGACTGGGAACGGAAACAATCGCAGAAAGTTATTATAACGTTATCCGCAGCCTGTGGGACCTGATAACCGGTCCTTGGACAATCGCGTGGCTTTTCGTGGTTGCGCAGTTTTACTTCTCCTTGAGCTACATAGGCTACCAGCCTACCCTGTTGTTCACCATGCCGGCCGGCGGCGCCGTGATGATGTTCCTCATGAACTTTTCGCAGATAAAACGGCCTCTTGACGGCGTCACGCACGCGGGCGTCGGAGCGCTCTTAGGTCAGGGCATCATAATCTTCATGTTCGCCCTGGGCATCACGCCGAACCTCTGGGGATGGGGATGGTTCGTTGGAATATGGTTCATCTTCGGCACCATAGGCGCGTTTGAGTTCTATCCCGTCGGCGGACCGCAGATAATGTTCCAGACAGCCGTGCTTGTCATCATTTTCGGCTACATAGCACTCGGCCCTTACAAGGGCTACTGGGAACTTGTAAAAGACCAGCTGAGGGCGCCTTTGTACACCATGTACGTATCTATGAAAAACGCCGTCAATGACGTCTGGCTGCTGGCTACAAACCCCACTGCCTGGTACGCGAAGCAGCAGGTTATCAATGTCCGGCCCGAGCAGCCCATATCGTTCCCCGTGGAGATAGAAACGCCTGTTTTTGAAGGCCTGCCGCCGTCAGCGCCGGCAGGCACAGCTTTCTCCGTATCAATAGTTACGAAAAACAGCGGCAAGCTTGACGCGAAGAACATTGTCATAGAGCACGCATGCAACGAGTGGTGCGAGAACAGGGGCGCAATCGTGCCTGATGCATATCCGCTGCTGCATCCCGGAGAAAGCCAGGCGTTCTTCATGCAGAAGTTCGCAGCAAAGAAAGCCACGGGCCGCGAAGCGGAGTTCCGCCGTGCCCGCGTATTCTTCAACATATCATACGTTTACCAGACCAACTCCTCTTTGCGCGTGCAGGTAATAAGCGAGGACGAGTTGAAAAGAAAGTTCCGCGACCGCGAGGACGTTTTCAAGCCTGAGCTGGCTACGGACAAGGCAACGTCCGTGAAATTCTCGCTGAACGTAGGGCCGCAGCCGATTGTTTACAATGACAAGAAACAGGACGGGTCGGCATTCCCCAGCGAGAAGGAACGCCAGGATGCCAACAAAGGGCAGCTGCTCGTTTCCGTCAGCAACCGCAGGCCAGACGGCTTGATTATCCTGAAGTCCGAGAAGAAGAGCAACGGGGTTATTACGCAAAGAGGCAACGTGGTAATCATTCATTTCCCCGGCTCCGTCGGCAATGGCCTTAACTGCAACGGCCAGGACGCAAGGACGACAAGGGCCATGGACGGTCCGCCCGAGGACAAGGACAGGTACAGGAATATGGCGAATGAGGATGCGAAAAACGGCAAGGAGCTTGTGGTCTACAAAATACCGAAAGACATCGAGATGAAGCCCTTTGAGTTCCAGACGACGTTCGCGCTCTTGTGCGAGTTCAATCTGGCAAAAGTGGATACGCTCCGCACGGATTACGTTATTGCTGAATTGCCTGAGTACACCTTCAGGCTGCAAAAGACTTTGGACGTCCCAGTCACGCCTCCTATAGGCATACTGTTCGACCCTGACGAGGACACTTGCTTAAGTAAGTGCGCTGCAGGGATTGGCGTGCCGTGCATTGAAACCAGGTGCACCAGCGCGAGCAATCCTGACAGCTCTGACCAGTATCTCCGCAGGCTTTACAACGACCCGAACACGCCGCGGTGCTGGTACGACCCGGTAGGCGGCAATATTGAAAACCCATCCGCATCTGACATACCTGGCCAGTATATCGGCTCGGCGCTCACGTTCAACAAATGCCGCTCGTGCGGCGCGTTCAGGGGCGACACTGCGTGCGAGGTTTTCTACAACAAGCAGCTCTGCGACGAGCAAGGCAGCAAGCAATGCAACCTGAAGTGCAAGTGGACGCCTATTGAGGAGCTGAAGAAAAAGACGGCGCAGCCGACCCAGCAGGAAATCCTGCATGACGGAAAATGCGAAAAAATGCCGGAAGCGCCTGCGCAGCCAACAACGCCCGCGGCGCCTGCAACCGGTACTGTTGGTCCTGTTTCAGCTGGCGCAAGCAAGGAACAGGTTGTAGCAAGAATAGCTGATGTATCAAAAGCAACGGGATTCAGCCAGACGGATGTTGAATGGATTTTGAAGCTTGTGATGACTGAAAGCACTCTGGCGCACTGCTGGGACGGGACAAATAGCTGCGGTGAAGACAGCAAGAATAGCGTTAAATGCGGCGACAACGGCAATTCCTGCGGATTGTTCCAGCTTAACAAGGCTGCGCACCCGCAGTGGTACAATCCGTCGACAGCAGGATGTGATGGAAAGACAGCCTACGATATTGACTGCAACATAAGAGTAGGAGTTTCTCACCTAAGGTCACTATACAATAGCTATTATAACAATGCGCCAAGAACGTACGCATGCAAAGGCATTCAATACAGCGGATGGGAAGCTGTGCTGAGGTATTACAACGGCTGGCCACCATCAGGATCATCAGCATGCTCGGGAGACCCTAATTATGTCAATAATGTTGAAAGCAAAACAATTCCAGACAGCTACTTGAATATAATTGCGTCTGTTTATCAGGGCACTCAATTCGGCGGGCCTAATTACTGCTCCTCGCTGCCAAGCAGGGCAGCGGGCGCGAAATGCCAGATAGGGGAAGGCGGATGCAAGAGCACGAGCGAGTGCGAAGAAGTAAGGCAGGAAGTATTGATTAATGGCGAAGTGAAAGTGCTTACGCCTGACTGCAGGGACCCTGGCGCAGGAATAAAGCTGTGCTGCTACAGCAAGGTTGAAGGCTTTGATTCCGATGCGCATTGCATAAATAAATACAACCAGAAAAAGAGCGAATGATTCAGAAATCTTAAGGCGGGCGGATGACGCCTGTCCCGCTTCTTGTGGGCTCCACTAGTCTTTGTGCGAGGTTGTACACGTCTAAAAAGTCGGGGTCGTCTATAAACAGCGTATCTTTGCCGTCAAGTTTCTTTATCGGAGTCTCTTTCCCCGCATCAAGTTCGCTTTTAGTAAGCCTCCTTACCCTCAGCCATGCATGCCTGTCCCTAAAGCCCAAAACACTTTCTATTCTTTGCACTAATTCATCCGCTCCTTCTCTCGGGCCGTTATAACAAACAGGAAGCTCCCGTCCTGTAGGTTTCATATGAGGATTGCCATTATATGTTGTCGGGTCCCCTACATCATATGTTCTGAAGCGTATGCTGCAGGGACCTCTTCCGCCTAAAGATGGCGTATAGCCTGCAAGAAGAAATTCTCTGGAAGTATTGTCCTGCCTTCTGTATCCGGTTATTTCTTGAACATTTTCTTCTGCTTTTCTTTCCGCGTAATTTAATCCTTCAACACCCCCGATTAATCTGAGACCGCCAACGGCGCCTACAACTGTGAGGGACGCCAGCAGAATCCATCTAACAGCTCTGCCGTAACTTCTTCTCGGCTGATACCCTTGCGGCGGCTGCGTTGACATATTTATTTCACCGAGTAAAATCTAGGCAATAAGAGGATGCACCTGTCTTCGCCGACATGACGGTCCCATGCGGATCCGTTGAGGGTGGCACTTGTTATTTCTTTTGATTCTATTCTTTGTCTTGCTCTAGCGGCTTGATTTCTTGTTCGGTATTCCAAAAAACTAACAATACCGCCCTCCAATCTTACAGGTACGTACCTGCCTGCTGGGGCGGAAAGATATTCGTTGCACATTTCTTCCTCCGTAGGAGTTGCTATGCGCTGGATTGCTAAAGATCTGCCCCAGATGTCGGTTTCATAGCCGGCAGAGCCTACAACATAATCCCTTCCTGTTTGAACAGCCTTGGTACCTTGCCTTACGCCGTAATCCCTGATCCTGTCGGCTGATGTGCACGCCTTAATTGCTAAACCGAAAACAATTACTGCGCCAAGCCCCAGCAAAACGCGCCTAGTGGAAGGAGGAATATTCTGGTAAGCTTGTCCAGGATGCCACCAAGGCGGCTGCGGTTGTGCTGGTTGCTGTGCCTGCGGCTGTCCCTGACCAGGCGGCTGTCCCGGCGGTGGGTTGATTGCCATAACTAAACTAGCCTCATAAAGTATTTAAATGTTACCATTTAGTAATCACATTATGGCAACAAGGCCTGAGGAAACACAACAACAGCTTCCCAGATCGAGGGACGCAAGTACTTACGGAAGAGCAGCACTTTATGTTGGAGCAGGAATAGTAGCATCTTCTACATTGGGCTACGCTTTCGGAGCAGATGTCTTTAATTCAATCCCTAAAATGTTAGCTGGCTGGGGAGTTGGAGGAGTAGCGTGGGGCGTGCTTTACGCCATATCAGGGGCTTTTCCTGAACAGCGCCTCGCAGAAGCAGAACCAAGGCCTCCGGAACAAATCGAGCATCGTGCAGTGCTGAGAGAAGATGAACCTACCGAGCACGGGTTACTAGGACCCGGTGAGCCTGGTTTGCGCAGGTACGAAGAAAGACGACCAGATGGTTCGGGTCACATAAGAACCGTAGAAATTTTACCGCCCCGGCAAAATGGAAACCCTTGAAGGCGAACATCTTAAGGCGTTTAAATTCTTTGCAGTTTCTTGAATTTAGGATTAAAAATGACTTTACTCACTTACCTGGACAGGGCAAAGAGCTACCTTGGCGCAGGAATAGGCGGGCTTGCCGGCGGGTTCAAAGCCGCCGAAGCCTTCAAGGGTCTAAAAAGCCATGTAGAGCAGACTGTTATTGCTGATCCGCGTAAAAAGCAGAGCATCCTCAATGACCTTGAAGACGTATATAAGCAGGCACTGGATGGTCATCTGATTCAAAGCTTCAGAAGCGCTAAATATCTTATTTCTGACTTGTACGGCGAAATATTTCTCTACCCGGATTACGTCAAGGGCAGGATTCGGGATTATATCAAGAGGGATGAAATATTAACCGATGCAGCATTTGCCGTTGACCTGGCAGAATTCTTGCCTCCTTACAAGAGATTGGTTGAGAGGCTCTTGAAATTAAGACCGGTAAAATGGTTAAACGGTCTGGTAGGGACAGACCTGGATCCGATAGATTTGGGCATGATAACTTACATAGGCATAAAAACCGGTTATTTCAAGCACTACTGGCACGATGTTTTCGCAGAGCACGGATACACATGGCGGGCTTTGAACGAAGCGTTTCGCGGGACATTCAAGGTCATCATTCATGTCGGCATAGAAAAAGCGCTGCCAGGAGAAACGGCTGCGTTCTATCCTGACGATCTCGGGTTTGCATTAGATGCCTACAGGTCGCAAATAGAAAGAGCCATTCCTCAGCAGGTTCATATGACCAGAGAAGAGCGGGCAAGAGCCAGACACAGCAGTTCATGGCATCCAAGCATAGAAGAAGACATAAGATGGATGCGAGAAAGAATAAACAGCTTTGCTTACGGCCCGCAACCTGCATAACAGAAAAATCCTGCATTTAACAATTATCATCTAGGAAAAAGTCAGTTGCAGCCTCCTGCTAACTTTAGTGCAGTTTCTATGGGCCCTCCGGCACCTATGGCGCCCCGTGCCATGCTTGATGCTTGTGAGCACCGGGCCTGCGTTGCTTCCCTCTTTTTTTCGCTCACAGAGTTTTGAAATTCTTTCTGGGCTTCTTCCTGGGTGCTGAAAGAACGGTACTGGTCCCCTGTCCTAAACTCGTAGCCGCCGCCAGCCGCTTGTTGCGGCCTGGAGATGTTCATCTCCTTGAGCTGCTGGTCTTCCAGACTTCTCCATTCATTAGAAGCATGATAAGCAACCCTCTGAAGAAAGAAAGTCTTCAGGTCAGGGCTTCCTATAATGTCTGATGGCGGCGGCCTAGTTATTCCTGCATCAAAAGCAGCAGCCGCGGCGATAATACTTTTGATTTCCTCGCTGTCAAAAGGATTCAGGTAGGCTTCCATTTCCTGCATTTTCCTTTCAGGCGCTGTACGGCGCTGGTTTGCTATCAGCCTGATGTTCTGCTTTGCCCTGTTTATCTGCCGGGTTGCTTCAGCGTCTTTTTCATAAACGCCCTTGCCTTCGTTCCACCTATAGGACGTCAGCTGGCTGTAATATCTCAGGTCGCTCATGGGAACATTTCTCTGCCCTGGGTAAGGGGCTTTTGATTGGCCAATAATCTCGACAGGCGACAGAAAGTTGAAAGTGTCCTCGGTTTCAGAGAGCACCCTGTTTATGCCGCTTTCATCAAAGGCATAAACGCCAAAATTTGTCCACCACCTTGTGGCGGAGAACTCCATTCTCTTTGCGCCCATGAACAGCTTTCCTTCGTATGTCTTGAAGCCGGTTTCATCCCACTTAAAACCGTCAAAAACTTCATCCTTTACTTCCTTGACTCTGGCGCCTGAGCCGTCGTAAACAAACAACGCCGCTATGCCGCCGTTATCACATTGGTCATCGTCTTTTCCATAAGTTTCAGGAGCGCAATCAATCAACTGCACTACCGTATACCTGCCGCCCCTGAATTCCACATTGTATGCCTTTGTTGCCTTCAGCCCTTCAAGCCATGAAGAATCAACGTTGGAAACATGAAATTCGCTGACATAAAGTTCTTCTTGAGAAGGGCGCCGCCTCTGGGTGTCAGCAAAAATAGCGGCACCGATTACCAGCGTTGCTGCAGCCCCTCCGATTGACAGCGCACGGATAAAGTTTTTCGGCCACTCTGGAGGTCTTTGGTGCTGCATAAGAAATAATATTTTTATGCCCTTATAAATCAATCACACCCCCATTACGGTCCTCAGGAAATTGCGCAGTCCGGGGCCGAGGCCTAGGGCAAGTATTGCGATTTTCAGGAAATTTCTTTTTTCTGCATCGTGCTTTTCAGGCATTTCCTTGTCAAGATAGTAAAGGACCAGAAGGATTACCGGAAGCTTCAGGACATAAATCCCTGCAGGGCCGAAAATGCTGATGAAAAATCCCGCGACAACATGCTGCTCGAAGTAGGGAAAAAACTGGATGGCAACAAAAGTGGTCGTGGCGTCAAACATGTGCGCGCCCAGAAGCATTGAGTTTTCCTGTGAAAGCACCTTGTCGCGCAGGCCGAAGATGTTTTTTTCTCTAGCAAGCCATATAACGAAGAACCAGGCAGCTGATATTGACAGCACTGATACAAGAGCGAAGACGTCGGCAATCCTTACCTGTGAAAGCAGCATAAGGTTCAGGGCAGCGCCGATGGCAAACCATGACTTGTGGTATTCTATCCTGCTTTTTCTTTCAATGAGCAGCGCAAGCAGGAGCGCTGCCAGGGCGACAAAAAACACGAATATGTAAATCAGCGGCGAAGTGAACAGGAGGTTTCTTGCCACATTGTACGCGTCAACAAGTATGAGCGGCGAAAAGAAAGTTTTCTGCAGCGCGAAATTGGTCCCTGCTGACTCCCACAAGTCCTCAACGGCGCGCAGGATGCCGCCCATCGCGATGTAAGGTATTACTGCGAAAATGAATTTTTTGTCCACAGCAACCCCCAGTTTTTTAAGCAGCTTGTAAACGCCGAACACCATCAGCACGAAGATTATCGCGTAAACGGATGTGTTGACGATGTTGTAGCCCGCGTTGTAGCGTATCGGGTCTATGAAATACTGCTGGAAAAAACCGGCCATGCTATCTAATTGGAAATCAAGCGTAAAAGCTTTTGTTTTAATTGTAATAACGGAAGCTTGGTCTGCTTTCAGTTTACAATTCAACAGCTAAACAGAACCCAACCGTATCTGGTTTCTCTTTCTGACTTGCTTCTTTGTTAAAAGTCTTTATACGAGGAGAATACCACTATTTTGAAATAGTGGTATTATGGCATTCTCCTGTATAAAAGAATCCACAAATAAGATGGCGGATTCTTTTTATATTGCGGGTCAAATAATACATTTTAGTGTTATCATGAATGCGTTTAGCAGTAAGAATGTGAAATTTGTTCTGCTTATTATTGCCGTCGTTTTTGCGGCCGGATGCACCTCCCAGCTGCCCACATTCGGCCTGGACGCCATAAGCGTGAACAAGGAAATCAGCATTGAGGGCGACCGCGACGTCCTTGCAATCAGGGACAAATTGACAATACCAAAATCGCCCATACTCACGGACCAGTCCGTCCAGTTTTCTTATGTTTTGGAAAACAAGGACACGGCAAAAAAGGCTGAGAACGTAAGGATAGATTTGTTTGACGCGCCACTGATGAAAAGAAAGAGCTCTGACGGGCCTTTGTGCAATTTCGGCAGGGACTCCAGCGGGAACTTCGCGGAAAGCCGTTCGTGCTTTCCCAACGAATGCAAATCTAGGGACGGCAATGCATGCGTTTTATCGGATATACTGCCGGGCGAGCAGCGCCAGGTTACCTTTGACTTGTTCTCGCCTTCGCAGGGGCAGATAGCGGGCCTGAAAACGGATTTGAAGATGAACTTCAAGGTCACATACAATTTTGAGGGCTCCACTTCATTCACGGTTCCTGTCGTGAACCTTGAGGAAATAACAGCGAGGCAGCGCGCAGGCGACAAGATAAAGGTTGATGTGACGAAAAGCATAGGCTCGGGCCCGATACAGGTTGACCCCGAGCTTTTCGGATCTTCTTACATTTTAGGCGGCCAGTCAGGAACGTTCTTCTTCGTCATAAAAAACAAGGGAAAAGGAAATTTGCCTTCGTCGCAGGTGCCGAAAGGCGGGCTTTGCGTCTATTTCCCTAAGGAATTCTTCACTGAAAATACAATTCTGGTAAATCCTGACGGCATAGAATGCAGGGGTCCTGAGTGCCAGAAAGGCAATGCAGCAACCGGTGAAGTAATATCCAAATACATAAGTGATATTACGGGAACAGGCGACAAGCCGCTTGTAACCGGATACGCAACTGACGCCAGAAGTTACAGATGCTATTCTTCTTCATCCAATGCATGCCTGGAACCGTACCCAACCCTGGAAGAATGCCAGAACGCATGCTCAGACTTGGATGTTTCATGCATCCCTGCGGACGAATGCCTTCAGGACCAGGGCGGAAGCGGAACGGCGGTTCCCGCTGCAACACAGCAGAAAAAATCAGATCCCTTGTTTGATTGCATGAGCGTTTCCAGCGCACCGGATGCTGGATGCTACGAAAAAGACAAGCCCGAGCTAAGCAACATGGTTTTGTGCTACAACAGCCGCGCCATAGAGCTGTTCAGGGACGAATCGCGCGTGTCGATGAGGTTTTCAATCCACAAGATAAGCGAAATAAAGGACCAGCCTTTCAGGTCGATGACAGTCATTTCAAGGATAAAGTATCCTTACGAGCTGCGGGATTCTTTTGGAATAACAGTAATACCAGCAAAGGAATAATGAAGCAAGAATAGAATGAAGCAGAACCTTTTGCTGGAAATTTTTGGAATAAACATCAGGGAAGTAATCTTAATGGAAAGAAAAATATTTTTAAAAATATTTTTTCTTATTGCTCTTGCCGTTGCGGCGCTGGGATGCATTTCTTTCGGAGGCGTCACGAAGCTGAGCAGCGGCACGCTTGTCATGAAGATAACTGCGGACCCGCCTGAAGTCTTCATTGACGGCCTGAGCAATGTATACGTTGACGTGGCCAACAAAGATGTGAAGACGCTGGAATCGGTAAGCATAGACGTGTTTGAAACAGGCTTAATGGACAGGAGCGGGGACTGCAGGCAGTCCGTTTCCGAGATGAAGCCGAACCAGTCGTTCACGGTGAAGTGCATGCTCAGGGCAAGGACGGAAATAACAAGCAGTGAAGTGAGCAATGATGTCCATGCCCGCGCAAAGTTCAGCGCGGTGCTGAGCATTCTGCAGCCCGTTGACTTTATCAGCAGCGACTGGTACGAGCGCCAGCGCCTTCTGGGCCTGCAGCTGAAGCCGAGAAAATTCGCTTATGCCGACCAGAATCTGCAAGCAACAGTTGAGTTCAGCGACAACATGCCCTTTGTGGTGCGCGAAGGCAAAAAATACTACATGTACATAACGGTTGAGAATGTAGGCGGCGGAATCATGAGCCAGATAGAGCCGCCTAAAATAGAATACGTTGACAAGTCGGCAAGAATAGCAAGGGAATGCGTGTTCGAAAAATTGCTTATAGTGGGGAAGAAATTCCCGCGCATTGCCTGCGAAATCACCCCGCCTGAAACGGATACGCAGAAGACTGTTGATTTAATATTGAACATAGGGTATAATTATGACATCAGGGATTCTGTTGTCGTGAAAATAAAGAAGTGATATGATGAAGCAGAAAAAAAATCGCCTGTACTTTTTTCGTTTTGACGGAAAAAAATCTCTAGCACTTCTTCTTCTTATTATTTTTCTCGCGCTTGGGTGCGTGCAGAAGCAGGTGAAGACAGATCCCAACGACGGGCTGAAGATATCGGAGTTCGTCATAGACCCGGACGATGTCGAGGGCTCGGATTATTTCTGGATATCCGCCCTGGTTGAGAACGTCGGCGGCACAACGGCAAGGAATGCGGAAGTCCAGGTTTACGGGATTTCATGGAAGGAAGAGAAAGTGACTTTGTTTTCCAGCAAGGAATTAAGGCCCCCCGAGCCGGAAAGGAACGTGGAAGGAGGAGTCGCTTTCGGCCAGAGGCGCATCCAGGCTCCGCAGCTTCCCGAAGGCATAACACACAAATTCAATTTCGTCGCCCGCGCATTATATGATTACTCAACGTCAGCTGTCACCCAGATTCCTGTAATGAGCAAGACGGAGTTTGACAGGCAGAAGCTGAGGGGCAGCGTACTGCCTGCGCTGAAAATAACAAACACAAACGCGCCGATAAAGATTGACATGAGCGGCGGGAGCCCGATAATCGCCGAGGAAGAGGATTCAGGGGAATTCTTTTTCAAGATACACCTGAAGAATACGGGGAGCGGAATTCCGATAACCAACGGCGTTACAGGTCTCATAACAGGAACCGTAAGCATAGAGGGCGGCGGCAGGTTCAAGGAGTGCCTTGGGGTTAAAGACACGAGCAAGATAAAGCTGCCGGTTGATTCTTCCGGCATCCTTCTGAGGCGCGGCGAATCGGTGACATTGCCCTGCTCTATTGAGCTTGATACTTCAAGGTGGGAGCAGATACCGCAGGGGGCGCTTCTGATAAGGTTTGAACTTACTTACAGGTATTTCACGGAAAATGAAGGGCAGCTTGTCGTTCACGGAAGAAGGCTGCGCAAGGGAGGAGAAACAGAGCCGGTCCCGACCGCTCCGAGCCGCGTGCCTTCGGATGTATTCCAGACGTCGACTCAATGCTATGCCCAGAAGGGCAGTTGCGTCAGCGGCGAGTGCAGCATTGACGAAGAGCAGATAGGATACTGCGGAAATTTCAATGTAGTCTGCTGCAGGGCGCTTACGGAACCGGTCCCGGCGCCGACAGAGCCAGTACCTGCAAAGCCCACAGAGCCTGCGGAACCCACACCTTCAAAGCCTTCGTACTGCGATGTTCTTACATTCTGTGGCCCCAGGCCGGCTGACGAAAAGTGCAATCTGGATGACCAGGGCGGCCTCTACAGGTCAGGGGCATCCAGGCCGTTCGGGACATTCTGCAATTTTGACAGCAAAGGAGATTATTTCATAGGCAGTATGCAGTCGTGGTTCAGGTGCGTTTCAGGATGTTACGACGACATCTACATAGACAAATACGACACGCCTATTCGCATAAAGGTGCCAGAATTCAACGAGTGCAGGCCTGAGTGCAAATGATTGATGCAATGCGGCCTAGATAAAAAAACTATTTAAGCGACCTCTGAGAAAAGATTAATTGGTGCCGCGAGTGAGAAATTATACCATAATATTTCTTCTGATTGCTGCTGTTGCCGTGTCCGGATGCGTGCAGGGAAAGCAGGTTAAGACGGACGACAACAACGGCCTGGTCATAAACTCGTTCACAGCAGAGCCGAAGACGGCTTTTCCTACGGATTCAGTCAGCTTCTTCCTGGATGCGGAGAACGTAGGCAGCTTTACTTCTGAATGCGCAAGGGCGCAGTTGTTCAATGTAGACAGCTGGCGCCTTACTGACGGAAGAAAGGTCAGCGACGAGCTTGAGGGCGTTCCTTTCCGTGGAGTCCAAGTAAGCCCGGGAGGAATTAGCATAAACATAGTGTTCGGCAGGCCCGTAAGCGTGAGCGTGAACATCCCGTTCGGCGACGCGGATCCAATCAAGCAGCAGTTCAAGGACGTCCTGTGCGGCTTCAACAGCCTCGGCTCGTTCAGCGACCAGCTTGTCAAGACGGACATTGATATTCTTCCTCCTGATGTTGACAGGAACAGGGCGGGCAAGATATTTGCGACGTCATGGACTTTGTTCCCGCCCGTGCTTCCCGAGGGCGTTTCAACCACATTCAATCCGAAGGCGCGCGTTTATTACCTTTATCAGAGCAACGCCATTGCGAAAATACCTGTCCTCTCAATAAACGAATTCAGGAGAAGGCAGAATACCGGCCAGGACACAACGCTTGTCGCGGACATCTCCAACCAGCACTCGCCCGTAAAAATCGCGCTGACAAGGGGAGGGGACAGGCCCATAGTTGTTGACACGAACCCGAAGCTCCTGCAGAATTTCAATACGCAGAAAGAGCGCTCTACGTTTGTCTTTGAGATGCAGAACGTCGGCAACGGCTTCGTAACACCCGCTGAATTCATAGACGGCAAGCAGGGCGGATTCATTTTCGGCAAAATAATTCTTGACGGAACCGGCGTTGAGTTCTCCGATTGCCTAGGCGTCACGGAAGACCAGCACACCAAGGAAGTTATCGTATCAGGAGATAATGCTTTGCTGCTGAAGATGCGCTCCGACAAGAAAGTTCCTTTTGCCTGTACCATAGCCGTGGACAGGAACGTATGGCAGACGCTCCCGCAGGGCGAAGTGACTCTTAGATTCCAGATGTTCTATGTTTACAATGTAGATGCAGAGGCTCCTGTGAAGGTCGTAGGCGTTGAGTCAGGGCAGACGGTGGAAGAAGTCGAAACAGGGCCGCCGGGATAAAAACAAGATGAAATCGTTCTGCTTATTCTCTTATTCCAGCGTTATTTCTTTCCGCTTTACTTTGATAAAAATTCCCCCAGATTCTTCTGCGTTTTTTTGTAAGATTCCGTTTCCTTTTGGTACAACTTTTTGGAAAAGTTGTTTTTCTGAAAAGTTTCACCTATTACAGGCTTTCCGTAAACGCCGTCGTATCCTGGAATTACTTTGATATTGCCGTTCCTGTTTTTTATGATTGCATCGGCAATTTTCTCGTCAACAATTTTTGACAAGTCATTTTCTTCAACATTTAATAAGATGTTGAATTCATTCCCAAAACGATTAATCAATTTATTGTAGACTTCCCATACTTTCTTGCTGAACGTTTCCGTACTTAGAGTAACTGCAATTAACTCATTCAAAGGAATAAATTTCTTGAACGGAACGGCATTTTCAGGGACGAAGCCTTCTTCCCTGTCGGCCAGTTCTTCCACCCGGTGAAGCACGCCTATTGTTAATTCTTTCAGACATTTCGGGCACAAATTATTATTAGCGATTGATTCTTTTGGAGGCAGCGATACGCCGCAGTTCCTGTGACCATCATAATGATATTTTCCCTCTTCCGGAAAAAATTCTAATGTCATCAAAAATTTTTCTTTGTCTTTGGCTCTGATTATGTCAATGAGTTCTTTGTACGTTATCTCTTTCATATCAAATACACAACATTCTCTTCCTAAGCGCCAAGGCCAATGAGAATGGGCATCGGAAAAAGACAAAATAGCTAAATCATCCAGTTCAGAAATTCTCCAGTTCATAGAGGGGTCGGAAGATAGACCTGTCTCGATAGCATGTATATGATTTAGATGGTCGCCAAAACAGTCCTTTATAGAATTGAAACCGGACTGGGAACCGTAAAGACTGAAGAACGGAGTCCATATGTGTGCAGGTATGATTTCTATATCCTTGGAAATGCTCATCAGATTTTCAACTAGTTCCATAGAATTGAACCCGAATATTGGACGGCCGTCATAGTCGCGCCTTCCTTTCCTGTCAAGCCATTCGTTTATCTGGTCGACTACCTCGAAATTAGGAGCAAGAATTATGTGATGTATGCGGTATTGTTTTCTGCCCTGCGTATAAATCAGGGAAATCTCTACCGAGAGCATAAAATTCATCCCAGCGTATTCATAGATGCCCTCGGAATGCTCAGAAAGATTTTGTTTCAGATGCTCCAGCCATTTCGGGTGAGTGAAGTCCGCACTACCCATCAGATTGAGGCCCTTTATTCTTCCATATTTAGCAATGTTATCAAGATCCAGATCCTTGGATGTCGCACGGGAATATTTAGAATGTAAATGTAAGTCAGCATAAACTATGGTCATTTTTTATCTTCTCCACTAAACTTTCATCAGAAAGGTCGAACTGATTAAGATCATTATAAGTGTTCGCAAATAAACGATTTAAATAAATTTTGCACCCCTATTAGAATTATCAACTGAGTGATTTGAACATGGCAAAAGACGATTACATGCGGATAGTGAAGATAGTGCTTGTGATACTTCTGGTCATACTGGTATTCTCGCTGATTTCCAGCATCATCGAGCTTGTAATCGGCAGCTCCATAGGAAAAATTCTCACGGCGATCATCATGATTCTTGCCGTTCTTTGGCTTCTCAGCGACGAAGGCCAGAGGAAAATCAGGGATATGGTAGATTAAGCCTTCAGCTGTAAAAAATAAAATTACTGCACAGTTCCCTGACGTCAGCATCAATTCTTTCCTTTGCTGCTGAATCGCTGCGCAATTCTATCGCCTTTGCAATGAATTCAGCCACGGCTTTCATCTCGCTTTCCTTCATGCCACGTGTTGTCAGAAAAGGTGTTCCCAGCCTTATGCCTGATGGATCAAAAGGCTTCCTCGGGTCGAAAGGAATCATGTTCTTGTTCACGGTGATGCCCACCTCGTCCAGGGCGGTTTCAGCTTCCTTGCCTGTGATGTTCTTGCCGCGCAGGTCAAGGACCATCAGGTGGTTTTCCGTCCCGCCCGTGACAATATCAAAGCCGTAGTCCATGAGGGAACCAGCGAGCGCTTTTGCATTGCGCACTATTTGCTTGGCGTATTCGGCGAAAGCAGGCGTTGCCGCTTCTTTCAGCGCAACTGCTATGCCTGCTGTCGTGTGGTTGTGCGGCCCGCCCTGCAATCCGGGAAATATGGCGCGGTCAATCAGTGTAGGTATATTCTCCTTGCTCCGCTCAGCGGCCTTCAGCGGCTCCGAAGGATTCCCGTTGCATAAAATCATAGCTCCCCGCGGGCCCCGCAACGTCTTGTGCGTTGTAGTTGTTGTGACGTCAGCGTAGCCCACAGGCGACGGGTGAACGCCTCCCACAATCAGGCCGGCTATATGCGCAATGTCTGCGACAAGAAAAGCGTCTGCGGACAGGGCAATTTCTGAAAGCCGCTTGAAGTCAATTATCCTTGAATAAGCCGTGGCTCCGCAGAAAATTAATTTTGGCTTCTCTTTTTTCGCCATGCTTTCTATCAAATCATAATCAAGCCACCCGTCCTGCGTTGTTGCGTAAGGAACGGAAACATAATATTTTGCCGAAAAATTCACGGCGGCGCCGTGCGTAAGGTGCCCGCCGTGTGAAATGCTCATGCCCATCAATTTCTCGCCGGGATTGAGCAATGCAAAGCAGACAGCATGGTTAGCGGGGCTTCCGGAATAAGGCTGCACGTTGGCATGGCTTACGCCGAACAGTTTCTTCGCCCTTTCTATTGCAATGCTTTCTATTTCGTCAATGAAGACGTTTCCGCCGTAATACCTTTTTCCCGGATAGCCTTCGGAGTATTTGTTTGTAAGGACAGAGCCCATTGCCTCCAGAACCGCTGGCGATACAAGATTCTCAGAAGGAATTAACTCAAGTCCGTTCATCTGCCGCTGCTTTTCCTTTTCAATTAAAGCATCTATGTGCGGGTCCGTTTCCCTAAGCATGCATGAAAATAAACAGCCAAAATATTTAAGGGAAGAATCCATCAGAACGGAAGCAAAGCAGAATAACAGGCTTCAATTAACAATGATCAGAGCCCGGACATCAGCTTCCGTATGATAATTTCTATTTTTATATTTTACTTTGATACTATCAGACATGCAGCAATATCTGGATTTGCTCCGGGAAATATTAGAAAAGGGCGTTGACAGGCCTACCAGAACGGGCATAAACACACGCTCCGTTTTCGGCAGGACCATGCGCTTTAAGATGGCTGATGGCTTCCCCGCCGTAACAACGAAAAAACTGGCTTTTGAATCGCTGAAGGCAGAATTATTATGGTTCATTTCCGGCAGCAGTGATGTCAAGGAACTGCAAAAGCTCGGCAGCCGCATCTGGGACGCGAATGCCGAGGCGCCTTACTGGAAGCCGCGCGCTAAGTTTGAAGGGGATGTCGGAAGGATTTACGGCGTTCAGTGGCGCAGATGGCGCGGTCCTGACGGGAAGGAAACAGACCAGCTGAAAAAAACCATAGAAAACATAAAGAAGAATCCGGAAAGCCGCCGGCACATAGTCAATGCATGGAACCCAGCGGAGCTTGACCAGATGGCGCTGCCGCCCTGCCACACATTTTTCCATTTCTATGTTGCTGACGGAAAATTGTCGCTGCTCATGTACCAGCGCAGCTGTGACATGTTCCTGGGAGTGCCTTTTAACATCGCATCTTATTCGTTGCTGCTTCACATGGTTGCGCAGGTATGTAATTTGCAACCGGATGAGTTTGTTCATGTCCTCGGGGACACACACATTTACCACAACCATTTTGAGCAGGTAAAAGAGCAGCTGACAAGAAAACCTTTTCCACTTCCGCAGCTGTGGCTGAATCCTGACGTGAAAAACATCGGCGACTTCAGGATGGACGACATAAAGCTGCTCAACTACCAGCACCACCCGCCGATAAAGGCGCCTATGGCTGTGTGAAAAGGATAATTATGTATTCTAATGATTTTACAAATCGTATACACCAAAAATTAATAGAAATCAACGGAAGAATAAAAGCCAACGGCCCATCGCGGCCGGATGGAAGAAATCTGAGAATCCTGCAGAGCATTCATGGCGGGCTTGGGATGATATACAAGCCTTCCTGTAGTTTGGATTTGGAATTGACTAGGCAATCACGGTCAGAATTAGTAAGGCTTGTTGATGATGCTGTTGTGAGGGACCCTGTTGGCTCGAAACTTTACGAATTTGGATGGCAAGACAAATTACCATCCTATGTAAATGGGGACTGGTTTATTGCAGGCGCGAGGGAGGATTGGAACCGTCTTGGAAAAACCGGTAAGACAGATTTCAAAAGAAGATATATGATGGTTTCTGACAGCGAAACGTGGGATTTCTTGGACAAAGCTTCAGAAGAAGAGTTGTTCGGGTTTTACGTTCATACGCAAGCAATATACGAAGAAAAGCAAAAAGCTTTTGACGCCTTGTTCAGAATGGCAGGTCGAAGCATGAAAAAATCAGAATACAAAGAATGGGCAGGCAAGTTTGGAATCAAGCTGACGGAAGATTTCTACGTCGGTTATTCATCTGTTCCGTTTTAATCCTTTTTTTGATTTAGGTTAAGCATGATCATCTCCCTTATCGCCGCCATGGGCAGAAACAGGGTTATAGGCAAGGACAACGGCCAGCCGTGGGACATGCCCGCTGACTGGGCTTATTTCAAAAGAAAAACGTTGGGCAAGCCGTGCATCATGGGCAGGAAGACACACGAGGCAATCGGCAAGCCGCTGCCTGAAAGGGCAAACATCATCATAACAAGGGACCGAAATTACAAGGCAGAGGGATGCGTAGTTGTCCATTCAATAGACGAAGCGCTCCACGCGGCTCGTGATGCCAAGGAAATAATGGTCATCGGCGGCGCCGAGATATACAGCCAGTTCCTGATTCATGCGGACAGGCTGTATTTGACTTTCATCGACGAGGATTTCGAAGGCGACGCTTTCTTTCCCCGGTTCAACGAATCGGAATGGACCGAGGTCAGCAGGGAAGATCATGAAGCTGACGAGAAAAACCCTTACAAATACAGCTTTGTGACGCTGGAAAGAAAGCGCTGATCATTTCCCGAATTTCTCCAGTTCAATTCCTGCTTCCTTCATCAGTTCCGTTCCAAGCTCGACAGGATAATCCGCTTCTGAAACCCTGCACGATGGCATTTTCCTCTGCATGGTTGCACGCGCACTTGTCCAGATCCTCGCCGCTGTTTATCCTGCCTTCTTTCCTGTCCATGCACCTTTTGCAGCCGCCCTCGTTGCAGTTCTTCACGTTGCGCGGCGTTCCGTTGTAGCCCGTGGAAATAATCTGCTTGTTCTTAACGAGAATCGCCCCTTTCGGCCTGGAAAGGCAGTTGGAGCGGAGCTTAACTGCTTCAGCTATGTTCATGAAATACTCGTCCCAGGAAGGTCTTGCCATGCTTTTTGATTGAAGTCAAAATTGATAAGCTTTTCACAGGCCTGAAAAAGAAATAAAGTGGGCTCGAGCGGATTCGAACCGCTGACCTTATATGCTGCTTTCGCATCTGCACGTCAAGCAGACGTCATATTTGGTTTTTGCTGATAGCCACTAGACTACGAGCCCGCTGCAAATCTATAAGACAATTTCTTTTAATTCTTTTAACAGAACGAATGCACCAGTAGTCTAGAGCAAAAGCAGAAATTGGTATGACTTGAGCTTCCCAAGCTCAAGATCCGGGTTCGATTCCCGGCTGGTGCATTATTTCGTAGGCATCTCTTCTTCGCTGCGCCTTGAGGATAAGGAGAACCGCAGCTCAGGTTTTTTCAGGTTTTTCAGGAAATCCGTGCTTATTCCGCTTTCTTTTTTCGGCTTTTTTTCAGAAGTATCCTGCTTTTTCAGGAAGTTTGAGAAAAATTTCCACAAGCCTGCGGGGAACTCGTCGCGCTGCGCAGCGCTTTCCCATTCGTTCATGTGTATATGCTTGTTGCCGCAGAATTCGCAGCTTCTCACTTTCGAATTTGTCATGAAATTCCTTTCGCATACAGGGCAGTAGTACCTGTATTTTGCTGAAGTTGATTTTTTGCTGCTTATTACCTGCACGTCTTCGGAATCGCAGAATTTGCATTGGGTGATTTTGCTGACAGTGTCAAAGCTCCTTGCGCAGTTCCTGCAGAGATAAAGGCGGCTGAATTTCTGGCCTCGGAACTCATCTAGGTCGTTCAGCGAGCCGGCAGGATACTGGTCAACGCGCATAAAATCACCCTAAAATGTTCCCGAAGCCCTCTGTGGCGCGGTCTTCCTGTTCCTGTATTCTTTTCAGGACGGTTTCGGAATCCTTGTATATTTCCGCAATGCCTTTCAGCAGCTGTTCCGCTTGTTTCAGTGCCTGCTCCGACGCATCCAGCACGATAAAGTAGCCGTCTTCCTTCATGTCCAAGGATGATGCCAGCCTTATTAGAATGCTGCCCCTGCTTACCAGGTCGTCTTTCTTCAGGGCATCCTCCGCCTTCTGCTTGCTGTCGGCACTTACGAGGTATACAGATTTCATGCTCAGATATTGTAGGCAAGGCTTTATAAATCTTTCCATATTTTCACCACTTTTAAGTGAATATAAGTCGCCAAAGCGGTTACATGGGTACAGAAAATATATTATTCAGAATTGCCGGCTTTACACGCCAATTTTTATCTTGTTCAAATTCTCAGGAGTAAGCTCGACCATCTCGCCCCTTTCAAGTCCGTACAATTCAACAATCTCCTTTGGCAGCGTGATGACAAGACTTTGCCCTACCGTACGCACTTTTACTTTTATGCCGCTTTTCTTTAGAGCCTCAATTTTGCTTATCTAAAACTATAGTTAGTATAAATTCATAGTTGTGCGAAAAGACGCGCCGTGTGGACAAAAGTTATATATCAGCCCGATGAAAAGGAATTATGGAAAGGGCGCTGACGCTGGTTCTATTGGCTGCAGTTCTGGTTTCCGGCTGCATATCAGGCTCGGACAAACCCGCCGTGAATCCGCTTGCCGCAGAGGCGGGCGCCACTGGAACCAACCAGCCCGCGCCGTGGCCGTTTGGTCCGGCAAGAGAGGAAAGAAGCACTTATGAGATGATAACCGAGAAGGAGCGCGCACTTCTGCCGGAATGCTCGGACGCAATGCTTACGCTGCCGCCGGTTGATCTCGGAAGGATAACCGCCATAGAGCCAATAGGCTCGAGCAATCCGCCGGAGCATACCCTGGCGAGCAGCAGCACCGACACGTACATAGCTGTCGACACCCAGAACACCGAGAGCACGGTCCCGCTGTACGCCCCGGGAAAGATATGGATCACGGTTATCCAGCCGAGGTACGGCGTGACCCAGGACCCGGAAGACCACGTGATACATTACGCGCTGTGCAGGGACGTGTTCGGCATAGTGGACCATGTGAAGTCATTCTCGCCTGAAATGATGAAAATTGTGGAAAACTACAAGTGCCCGTACGGGGGAACGCCGGGCGACAGCAGATGCCCCATCCTTCTGCTTGAGCCGGTGGAAGCGGGAACAAAGCTGGGAGAGGTCGGGAGGAAGCAGGGCAACTTCAATTTCGGGACATGGGATTTGAGGCACACGAATAATTTCGTGAATCCGGCCAGGTACGGGGTAAGGTCGCTTCATTCGACGTGCCCTTTCGGCTATTACTCGAGCCCGCTTAGGGAGCAGCTTGCAGGGATGCTGGACAGGGAAGACAGGGACTGCGGAACCGTGGAATACGACGTCCCGGGAACGCTGCAGGGGGAATGGTTCTACAACAACGCCACGAACAGGATGCGCGGGGACTGGTTCAACCAGCTGTTCCTCGGCTACAGCAACAGGCTCCCGGAGGCGGCTGTCATTTCCGTGGGCGGCGTGATTTCGGAGCCGATCAAGTGGATGTTCGTCCCGGAAAAGAGCGGCACGAGGAATGCAGGCTTCGAAACGGTGTCCGGCAGCGGGATATACTGCTACGAAAGCGACAGGAGCTACTGGAATTACGAAAAAGGCCCGGGCGGAAGAATCATCATACAGCTGATAAGCCCGCAGAAGCTCCGGATAGAGCACCAGCAGGGAACGTGCTCCGGGGCATATTCCTTCGCGAGCCCGAAGATCTATGAAAGGTGAAGAGTTAGCATAGACTAAAGATCATTTTACGCCTAAATACGAAGATGCTGTTAAATTTATAATTCAGATCGGCGCAGGTAACGAGACACCCAAGGACATAGAAAAGTGGATAGAGTTGGAAGATTGGAAGAAAGAGCAACAAGACTAATGCTTTGCAAGCTTTCTAAGCAGTTTTTTATCTTCAACTATAATGGCTTTGGCAGCTTTCCTGAATTTTCTAAGTTCATTCTTCTGGGTTTTTGTCATTAAAATCATCTCTAGTTTGTTGCTTTACTTGAAACTTATAGGAAGGTAAATTATTTTAAGCCTTCGAGAGTCACCGAAGAGCGAGAACCAACAACTTCGAAGTCCAAGACTCCTTTAATCATGAATTTTTCTTGATATCTAATATATGACACCGCTAGGATAAAAAGATTTCAAGCAAGTAGAAAATATGGACTATATAATTGAAGGGTCTATCGTTCAAGATGGCCGTAAGAATGAATATGAGGTTCTTGAACTTTTAGGGTCTGGTGGTTTTGGTAATGTATTCAAATTAAAAAGAAAAAGTGATGGAGAAATTTTTGCACTTAAGACATTGCAAGTAGGGTTTTCAGCGCAAGAGTATATAGATAGCTTCAGACACGAAAGCGAAGCGGCAACTACAATTTCTAATGCTAACGTCTTGAAGTATGTGTTTTTTCATGATGGAAGCTTGTTTGAACAGCTTCCTCCGTACATCATTATGGAGTTTGCTGACGGGGGTTCATTGCAACAGTTTCTCGAAGAGCAAAAAATGAAAGGCTACTTCTCAAATTCAGAGATTAAGTCGATGTTCAAACAACTTATATCTGGAATGAATGCAATTAATGAAAAAATTATACATAGAGACCTCAAACCTGCAAATGTTCTTATTTCTCAAAAAACTTTTAAGATAAGCGATTTTGGACTTTCAAAAATTTCTGAGGATGATACGAGAACATGTACCTTTAAGGGAAGTGGCACTTACTCGTATATGTCACCTGAAGCATGGCGGCTGGAAAAAAATACAGTTCTAATGGACATATATTCTATGGGCTTGATATTTTTTGAAATAGCGACTCTTAAACATGCACTTACTGATGAAAAGACAGAAAGTGTGGAAAGTTGGAGAACACTACATTTATACACAGCTCCTAAGAATTTGATGCAACTCAATAAGGACTTGAGTCCTCTTATAGTACGACTGATTCAGCGAATGATTGCTAAAAATTCAACAGACCGCTTTAAGTCTTGGAAAGAAATTGAAGATTTTTTAGAAAAGGATAATTTACCTCAAACAGAGAATAGCGAGACGATACGTCAGATACTTGAAAAAAAGTCGGAAGCTGATTACAAAAAAAATCAGGAAATAGCAAGGCTAGAATCAGAGGAAAAGGAAAGAATAGAGAAGAAAAAGCTCGTAGAATACATGTTTCATGAAAAGGTCGTGAGACCTGTAGAAAAATTTGTTGATGAGTTAAATCAAAAACTATTGCCCCAAGAAAAAATAACACTTTCAGAAGAAGACTTATTTGTTCGTATTGAATTTTCTAATAGTAAGAGTATAACAATAGAATGCACACCTGTATTAGAAGAAAATCTAACAAGTCGGGTATACATGGATGGACACGGAATTCCACGAAAACCGCCAATAGAAATGCCTAAATTAAGACATAAAAGTGTAATAGCTTGGGGTATTATTAACTCGTCTTCTGAAAAAGGTTACAACTTATTGTTAACTGAAAAAGAAGATGATCCATATGGTGAATGGATTATACTTACAAATACGAGCAGTGCCCTTTATTCTGGTAGAAGACAACAACCAGAACCATTTCCTTTTGACTATGATCAATTAGAAAGTGAACTACCAAATATAACTGCAATGCACATTTATGATATGAAAGATGAGATGTTAAATTTGAGTAAAATTTATGATTTGATTTCAGAGACACTAGTTTAGTTTTTTCATTTCATCCAAACGCTCTTCGTATTTATCCTAATAACAAGCCCATAATTTTTCATCTCTTTTAACACTTGAAGCCTGTTATCTTTTTTGACCCGAAAGAAAGAAACTAAAATATAGCTCACATCTGGCATAGTGATAAACCCATGCATGTTCGCTTTGAGTGAAAGACGTTCAGCAAGCACTCTATAGAAGTATGGACAAGTTTGACTTCTATTCAATGAGCTAGAAACTAGTATACTATTCATCCTTATCATCTCGATTTCAGCCATTACCTTTTCTACGTCTTTTTTCGCAATTTCCCTAAAAGGCTTGCCAAAGCGTCTTGAGAGGCTCCGTAATGTATAGAGATATTTTACCACTCTTTTGGCAGTTTTCTGGGTAGCTAGCATATATTGTACAAAGTTCTGAATATCCTCTTTGTCGGATTTCAGCATTTCCCTGTCTTCCAGTACTGTTTTCAGTACGTTTTCCATTTCCATGCCTTTCCACTCTCCTCGCATCAAATAAAGGAGAGTGACTTAGAAGTCGGTATTCAAGAGCCACCGGAGGGAATTGAACCCCCAACCTTCTGTTTACAAGGCAGATGATCATGATCATTCGGTCTTTCTAGCGGGAACTCTTTTCATCTCAAGAAACTGTTCTTTTGTCAATGATGCGCTCTTCAGGCATGAGTTGATTATGACATTCTGCTGTCTGGACCATTCGGAATCCGGATGAGTCCTTACATATTCGGCCCAGGCATCCACGAATTTCATTCTCTGCTCTTGATTGTTCATCTGATCATCTTCTCAAATTCTCTAAGCTTCTTGGTGCTTAAATTGCTTCCAAGCATCAGCCTCAGATGCCTCGCGTCTTCCAGGTCCTTCGGTGATCCAAGTGCCTTTTCTTTATATGCTATCTGAAGCTCAAGGTTGGATATATGAAGAGTTTCTTTTCTGATATTTACCTTGATAGCTGAGGAAAGAGCCATTTTCTGAACAGGGGCCAGCGCGAACAATATTTCCATGTTTGGAATCACCACGCCTTCCGATGCAAATCTAACAGCTATCTTGTCGTTTAACAGTTCAAATGAACCATTTGGATCAGAGGCATTGAGGCAGTAGTATCCGCTTTTCAGAAGATGTTCATAGACAGACTTCCACTTTTCCGCGCTCATTTTGGGAATAATCATGTCTATGTCTTCGCTTGCTCTCGCCCTTCCCAGAAGGATAGAAACATAGCCGCTTACAATAACGTAATCTGTCTTCTTTGAAATAGTTTTGCAGAAATTAACTGCAAAATTATCAAGCTCTGACAACTCCCTGTCAAGAATAATCGCGCTTTTCGTTATCTCCATGAATACTAATTACGAGAACTTTATTTATACGGTTTTTTAAAGAGCCACCGGAGGGAATTGAACCCCCAACCTATTGCTAGTTCTTTTGGGGTATGCAAAGACCTTTTCTTTCAAGAAAAGGGATTTGCTTACGAAGCAATCGCTCTGCCAGGTTGAGCTACGGTGGCGGCAGCAGTATGATAATTGATGAAAAGAAATTAAAGAGCAAATGAAAAGTAATATGTTTCTTTTTTCCGAGGGTTTTTCTTTTTGAAAGAAAAAAGCTCTACTTCTTCTTCCTGACCCAGATGTCCTGCGCGGAGTAGTAGATCATGCCCAGCGAGACGGCAAGCACGGACAATGCCCAGAGCCACCCTATGTTTACGTAGGCGAGTATCTGCCTTGCAAATTCCTGGGTTTCTTCGACAGGGGCCCCGGCATTGGGCACCGCCGATGGTTCCGCGGATGCTAAGGCGTTCAGGCCGCCGCCTAGCTGCATCAGCATGTACATGAACACCACATTCCCGAGGAATGCGATGATGCCCACTATAAGGAACGCAACTGAAGATGTCCTTGCCATTTTGTGACACATCCCTTGTTTTGATTAAACTTTTTCTAAAAGTTTAAAAATTACCCTCCGAGGAGCGAAGCAAAATTGAAAACAATCATGGAATAAAACATCACGAAAAATGAAAGCATCAGAATGGACACGATGATGTACGATGTCAGCGTATCGACTTTTGCAAGCTCCTTTGTCGACCTGTACAATGACGCGAGGCCTGTGGAGAAAGTCAGCGCAACGATGAATGACCCAAGGATGATGCCCACATAAGGAACGAAAAGGAGCAGCGATGTAATGAATAAACCCACCGAAGGCGCCGCCCAGAAAAACGATATGGCAGTGAGCGATTCATAGTATTTTCCGCGGCCGCCCATTATCCCTGATATCATCTCGTGCACAAGCCCGAGGCCCAGCGAGACGAGAATAACAAGGGCGAAAACCGCCAGCAGAAAACCTGCAAAAATGCCGGGTGAAAACGCGCCTGCCAGGAACGCTATTTTTGAAACAAGCAGCGAAGCTCCCAGGGAAAAGAAAAACGCGGAAGTTATCAGCAGCTTCAGCGTCCTGCGAAGGTCGTGCTTCCTGTAGCTGTTCAGTGCTGACGCCGGCTTCCTGACAGCGTCCCAGTAATCTCTCATTTTTAAAACCCTAGGTTTTGAAAAGAAGTGATCTCTTTAGAGGGCACTTCATGGATTATTCTTGTTGACGGCGGTTTTTAAAGGTAAGAATGGCTTAAATAATTAGCAGCTTTATTCTGAGCCAATATGGCAATCTATGTGCCTCGTTTTGTAAAGGAACTCAGATTACTGGAAAGGGGATTTGTTCCTGACACATTTGGCGGGCGCGATTTCTACAGCCATTTTTCGTACGGACCCATAGAGATTATTGTAGATGAAATTCAAGTGCCCGGCGGCGACGTTGTATGCGACATAATTTACAGGCACGAAGAGCCCGGTATTCCCGGTATTCGCGAAGAATATCGCGGGAGATTTATCAATGGTATAGCAGACGATGGGGCTGCCAGGAGAGTTGAAGAGAGAATAACCAGCATGCCAGTAATAAGACCGCGCGCGGAGGCTACTTATTCACGTCCTTCGGCGTTATGACGATGCCGCCCATGCCGCTGGCAGCGAACTGGTGAAGAACGCCTGCAAGGATGTTGACAATATTCTGCACCTCGTCTATGCGGATTTCTTTTCTTTCAGGGCCAAGAATTTCCACTGCCGAAGGCCCGTAAAGTATGACGGCGTTGAGAAGCAGGAACAGCGTCTTGGTGACAAATTTTACCTCTACGAACTGGGAATAGCCTGTCTCCAGCCCCTCTATGGGCTTTTCAACCTGCTGCACGTCGCTGTAGTTCGTCTCGTAGATGATTGTATCCGGCGTTTTGCTCAGCTTTTCCACGTGCTCTTTGAGGGTCTTGGTAAGGATTTCCTCCTTTGCGCCAAGCGCCTCTATGAGAAATACTACGTCGTACCAGCCGTCCCTCTTTTTCTTGTCAATGTCTTCTTTCATGCGCAACACATCCGCGGCAATCTTTTTATCCGAGAATACGTTGAAAACTGCTGTCTTCAGACAGCAGATGAAACACAACGTATTCTGGATAACATGCACATAAACCCACGACTTTAGTCGTGGGTTCATATTAAAGCATGTTATTTAGCTTTTTTGCGCTTCAATCTTTTCAGCTTCTCCTTGTATGTTCCCGGATTTCCCTCAAGCTTATAGACCTTGCAATCCTTCCCTGGCCGATTAAGCGTTCCATTGCTCTCCCTAAATTCTCACATCTTTTTAAACCCTCTACCTTGTTAATTATATTCATGAAAAAGGCGGTTTGGATCTTCCTCGTGCTGGCTGCGGCAGCGCTTTTCGCTGTTCCTGCCTATGCCGTGTCCATAAGGGACTGGGAAGTGGAAGTATCCTTGGAGCAGGACAGCTCTGTCTGGACAGCCGTGCTACGGTACAAGGAGAACATAACCAAGAGCGACTACTTTGTCCTCGGGAAAATGACTGACCTGGACGTCATAGCTGACGAGCTTCCCATAAAATGCACTGTCACCGAACGGGTCGGCACGAGCATTGTCTGCGACAACATCAATGCCAGGAAAATGACCTATAAGTTCAGGCTGCTGCACTCGTCTGACACTTTCCGCAATCTTAACGTCTTCAGGTACAGGCAGTCCGTGACGCAGATAACCGACAGGTTCTCTTTTCTTGTCAAACTGCCTTTAGGGGCCGCCCTGGCTGAAAACAGCAGCCTGGAAGGGACTTCTCTCCAGCGCTTTGAGCCTGGCTGGGGTCATGAGGGCTCTGACGGCCGCCGGATTTTCGTGGAATGGGTTGCCAACGACCCGCCTCTTGGCGAAACGTATGATTTTTCCGTGGTTTACGAAAGCATCTTCCCCCAGGGAGGGCTGCCTTTTTCCCCTCTCGTCGGATTTTTGCTGATGGCCGCGGCTATAGCTGCCATTATATTATATTCCCGCCGCTCGGATATGCGCGAAATCCTCCCTGTTCTTACGGAAGGCGAAAGGAAGCTTGTTGAGATATTGCTCAGGGAGAAGAAGGATGTTGACCAGCGCGTTGTTGTCAAGGAGCTGGATTACAGCAAGTCAAAGGTGTCCAGAATAGTCAAGAACCTCATAGACCGGGGGCTTCTTGAAAAAACGCCGAAGGGCAGGACCAACCTGCTGAGGCTCAAAAAACCCTCTAAAACAGCGGAAAAACACGAAAAATCACAATAGAAAATTTACAGAAAAAATAAAGCTTTATTTTTGTTAAAAAGAAAAAATATGGCGATTGAAACTTTTATAGAGTTGTTTCTTTGTGAATAAACTTTTTCTATCCAATATGAAATTGTGGTTAAGAGATAGTGAAACTGTTTCAAGTCAGTCTTATATATATAGCAGGTTCATAGATAGAGTATCAATACATCGCATAGCGGAGCAGATATCTCTATCCGTATCTACCTGATTTCTGCTCCTCTTATGCTCAAACCGTAAGGTTTGGCCAAACCGAACTGTCAGGCAAATATAAGACATTGAAGGCGTTGGCATGCAGCGCCTGAAAGCCTTGTTTGCCTGGCTTGTACCAATTCAGGAAGGAGGTTGCAAATAATGCAACTCAAAAAAATCGCTGCAGGTTCTTTGGGCCTTTTAATGGTAGGTTCATCGCTGGCCTTTGCAGCCTTGCAAGATCTCCCGGCGCCATTCGTCGGTTCTTCCGGCGTACAGAGCCTGATAGTAGTGGGTTCTGCCGCAGCTCCAAGTGACGTTGTCGGTGCAATAGACATCGCAGCCCGCTGGGGAGGGGAAGTGACCACGGAAGTCTCGGTGCCAGGAGCAGCAGGCGTGCCAACAGTTAGTGGCGAGGGCAAGGCGCTATGGACAGACACTACAAAGGTCTTCCTGCAGGACAATCTAGGAAAAACTGGTCTAAGAACTACCCTGACAAAGGACGACTTGCCGACAATCTTGGCAAGAAGCTCTTTTGACGATGCAGATGGAACGCACAAGTATAACCAGTTCATTGACCTGACACCTGTCGGAACAGCTGCGAACTACAGGATGGATTACGACAAGCCTGGTTCCAGCTCTTCAGCCGACCCGACATACAACTTCGGGCGATTCACGACATCACCATCAGACACGGAATATCTGTACCGAACAAGAATCGTCTTTGACGTCGGGGTCAACGGCTCCAAGGCAGTTGGCAAGATAATGAACATCTTCGGAGGCAAGTACACCATCGACTCCACTACAACAGCAAACTTTGCCGGCACGACATCTGACAAGGTCGTCTTGCTGGGAAGTTCTGATACCAAGACACTGTCTGGTGGTCAGACAATAACAACTACCATCAGCGGCAAGGAATATACAATAAAACTGCTCGGCGTAACAAGCACTCCCGCAGCTTCAATTCAGGTAGGAGACACAACCGAGACGGTCACCAAACAGGCAACATCCACAAAATTCGGCGACCTGAAGATCTACGTTGACGACGCAGCTCAGTTGTCCACGACGGACCAGACGCAGAACTTTGCTACTCTGCTGATAGGTGCTGACAGAATCACACTGCAGCATGGGGCAAAGGTCAAGAAAGGTACGTCTGACGACCCTGTCGACGGAACGTATGTCAACCTGACGGTAAGCAGCAGCTTGCTTAGCCAGATAACAGTATGGGCAGGCGGTTCATCCTCAACAGCCGATTACATCGCGCTTGGTGGGGAGACCTACATGTCGCCCATCTGGAAGAACTTTGGCATAGGGTTCCCATCCACGTCACCGTCTGTTGGCGGCAGCCTGGACGACAAGGTTGACATCAGAAACTCTGGTGACAACAACATGCAGGTTGCGTTCACGGACTTCAACGGCAACTCAGGAACCGTGAACTGGGCTTACAAGGCAACAAGCGCTGGCACAACACTGAGCATTGCAGACAGCAGCGGTAACGTAATCCACGTCGCTGAAAACGAGTCAGTAGCACGAGACGAATACATCGTCCTGGATGCAGGCGGCTTCCCTCACATGTTCAAGGTGTCCGGAGTGACCCTTGACGGAAGCACTTCGGCGTCCATAGACCTTCAGGATGTGTTCTCGGGCTCCACGACAAAGGTCACGACAGGAAACGACAACCGCGAAGGATTCGTAATTGACGGGCAAACGTACAACTTCGTGAACCTGACAAGTACGACATTCGCTGTCACATGGGGCACTTCAGCAGGCCTGGGAACATCCACGACATCAAGCGGTATCGTGGGTACATACCTGACAGTATTCCCGACGCTGAAGACAAAGAACGGCGCCAGAGTAGCTTTGACAAAGCCGTCACAGAGGGTCTACTACGCAAACCAGAACACCACCATACAACTGCCAACGGGTGCAATACTCCTGACAAACGCAAACGCTACAGTCCTCAACATAACAGCCGCATCACAGGAGGACGGAACTGCATCAGCTTGTGCGTCATCCCCTTGCGTGCTGAACTTTGACGAGACCGCTGCAACAAACACGACATTCACGCTAGGCAGAACAACGGCAGGCGGTGTTACTTACAACATCGTCCGTGACGTTGCAAACTCGGCCTTCAACATATCCATTGCAGACGGCGCTCAGTTAAACCAGCCTGCAATCATTGTCTGGGAAGAAAAAGATGACAACGGAAACCAGGCAGGCGTGATAGTTCAGTCACAGACAGGCGCATCCGGAAGCAACAACCTTGCAGGCGCAGGAACACCAAACTTCACTGCATCAGTAAGCGCGGGAGCGCAGTCATGGGGAAGCAACTCGAACAAAGCGTCCAATGCAGACTACTGGGGTACAGTATCAACGCGTGATACAAGCACATCCGCGCAGCCGACTGTGACGCTCTGGTATCCAGACACACAGCGCTATGCGAATGTCTTCGTATTGGCGAAGGGTGCCACAGTGTCTTCAAGCGGAGTTTCAGGCACTGTCAAATCAGCCGTGCCGATAAAGACACCGCTTGGTAAGCTGGACTCTGAGGTAACATCAGCTGACAAGTCAACAAAGAACCTAGTCCTCGTAGGTGGTCCTGTTGTCAACACACTTGTCGCGGAATTAGCAGCCGCAGGCAAGTCAAGAGACACCGCATGGTACCGCACACAGGGCGCAGGAACGGCGTTGATAGACTATGTAAGCGACGCATTTACCGCCGGCAAGGTGGCACTGGTCGTTGCAGGTCATTCAGCTGCTGACACGAGAACAGCTGCTTCATGGGTGCAGAACTTCGACGCGCACGCCAGCGATCTGAAGGGCATGAGAGTTGTCCTGAAGAACGGCGTGCTGCAGACATCCGCAGCCTAAGTAGAAAACCGCTGATTTAAACCGTTTTTTCTTTTTTCTTTTTCTTTCATTTTGCAAGAACTAGAGGGGAGAATGTTCTCTAAAGATTTTGCTAAAAATTCCTTTCTAAGAAAATTGCAGGAACAGATCAGTCTTTATACAAAGTAGACGGGAACAGTCCCGGTAAAATTATATCCCAAAAAGAGAGACCGCCTTCGGGTTGAGGATTGTCTGAAAGTAATTTCACCCCAACTTGAATGCCGTGGGACTGTGTAATTTTGTCTGCCAATGCCGCCATTTTTGGAAGCTCGTCTTTTCCATGGACTTCCAGAAGGCACCCGCTGTCATATAATGGCCAGGACTGGCCTTCGGGGCATAAAGTTCCTACATACAAAGGCTTTTGCCTTCTAGGTAATCCTAAAAAGCCTCTGGTAGGTTCCCGTGGTTTTAGGATTCCGATACGGCCTGATTCTGCATAACCCCAATCTGTAATCTGATAGCCTGCACTTCTAATATCAGTTTCCAGAGCGCGTCTTGCAACAACCATTTTCTCACTTGCTTATAAATTAAGCACGCTAACTTTTAAAAATCAATTTTTCCTTTTCCAGAAAGTCTGATGAAAAAATAGATATATCTTTTCACGTTTTCATCTTAGCAAATTATTTCTTAACCGCCCTCAGCTTGAAGTAAACTGCTTCCGCGCCGCCGACCCAGTAGCACCAGAGCCGCTCGAAGCTCATCGGGAACCTGTTGGCAAGCCATTCTATGGGCATAAGAAAGAAATGCCACCTTGTCCTTGATTTATTGTGTGGATATTCCCTGCCTTCCACAAGGATCCTTGTTTCAATTGGTTCAAAAGTAAAGCCGTATTCCTCCGGCTTGTGCGAGCGGAACGTGAAGTAAGAGCCGCCGCGCCTGTGCTGCAGGTGCGTCCATGCCTGGTGAGAGGAGAAGTGCGGCATCCATACCTCGACAACAGCGCCGTTCCTGCATACCCTGTGGACCTCTTTCATCGCGTTGAAAGCGTCAACGTGCTCAAGGATTGAGCGCATGTAGACCTTTGTGAAAGTATTGTCCTTGAACGGTATGCCATGGTTGATGTCGCATATAACGTCGGCATCGCTGCTTTTGTCTACGTCAATACCCAGTGCGTTGCCCTTTCTGGTGCCGCAGCCCACCTCAAGCGTTTGGAATTTCATCAATTATCTTCTGAACCAAGATTTTTAAAGCGGATTCATTCTTGCTCTATTTTCTTAGCAGTTTTGTTTTGCGCGAATAAAGGAAAGCGCCGCCGACAACGACAGCAGCGGCTGCAAAAACAATGGTAAAATCTGCTATATTATAAGGTTTTGCAGTGACCTGCCCTGTGGGCGCTGTTTGATTGGCAGTTTTATTTTCGTTTTCCTGGTGCGGTGCAGCGGAGGCATTCACTGTTTGATTGACAGCTGTACTGGTTGTGTTCAGGGTTTGTCCTGCCGTATTGTTTCTGGATGTGTTTGTCGCCGCAGGCGGCGGGCTGCCGCTGCTGCTTGATGACGATGATGAGGAAGACGATGACGAAGATGAAGGCTGCGAAGGCGGCGTGTAGGTGAAAGTCACGTTCGTCTGGTTTACGTTGCTGGATGTGTCGTTCGCATAAAGAACAAGCGTGTTGCTGCCTGACGAAGCCGTTATCGTTGTGTTTGCGCAGCTGTCCAAAGTTGTGTTGGAGCCCGAATTCAGCCTGTACCAGCATTTGTCAACAGCAGCATTGTCGCTGACCGTGTATGTTAACGATACGTTAGATGACGAATAAGTCGTTGCAGCCGGCAATGTCATTGTCAAAGAAGGCGCTGCCGTGTCGTTCCCGCCGGCGCCGCCCGAGAACGACGGCAGAAAGAGAGTAGAGCTGTTGGCTGACAAATTGTAGCACGGCTTGTTGGTAACGTTGGCGTTGCAGGCGTTTGATATTCTTGTCGTTGTGACATTGATGCTCGTGCCGTTCAGGTAGAAATAAAGCGCGTAAGCGCGCGGGAAAGTTATTTTTGCCGTGAAGTTATCTGCTGGCAGCATGTCATTAAGGTCAACCCATACGTAGCTGTCCAATGCGCCACCAGAGTTGATGAACGCCCTTGATATATTCTGCTCTGATGTTATGTTTTTTGTCATGTTTATTGCCGCAGAAGAATTGAGATTTCCTACAATGAAATCAGAGGTTTCTACCAGAATATTTGATATGTTGAACCGCAAGGTATAGTTATCAAATGAGGTGAGATTGTCGCTGTCAGCAAGTCCGCCTGTTGAATTGAGGAGCAGCAGCGTTATGTTCAGTCCTGACAAGCTTTGGTTAAGGCTCTTTATCACGGAAGTTATGTTTCTTGTCACGTTAACGAAGACCCACCGCGCTTCCGTTGAATTCATATTGCCGAAGGAATCTGTGGCATTGACCCTGAAAGTATAGTTTCCTTCAGCCAGCTTTGTTTTCACCTTGAACCAGCTCAGCCCCGAGCCGTTCATTGATTCATTCACACCGTTCCATTCCAAGAATATTGAAGAAGGCACGTCGCTTGTCGTGACATTTACAGTAAAGGAATTGCTTGTGTTCAGGAAAAAATTAACTGGATTTTCAAAGGACATCTCCACGAATGCTACGTCGACGGTCACTGTTCGCGTGAGGTTCGTGGCATTTATATTGCCTGCCTTGTCGGTCATCTGGATTTCTATTTTGTAAATGCCATCCGAAGGCACTCCCGTGCAGTACGTAGATGTGCAGGATCCATTCCATGTTTTAAGAATTGACAATGTGTTCTTCACTGTCTGGAAAGTCTTCACCCTGCTGCCGTTCTGCGCAAGAATGTACGTCGTGCTGAAATTGACAACTTCGTTAGCAGTCACATTGAAGCTTATTTCATCATAAAAGCCGTCGTTGTTCGGCGAGAAAATATTTCCCCTTGCGCCGCTGAAGCTGACATTAGCCTGCGGCACTGTCATGTCAAAAGTTACATTTTTTTCAGTGAACGCGCTGTTTGACGCGGAATCGTTCACGTATATTTTGTATGAATGAAAGCCTTCCGAAGAGGACTTGTTGATGAAGCAGTTAGCAGCAGAAGAGTTCATCGTCTCATTTGTTCCGTCCCATTCTAAAAAGCACCGGAACGGATTCGTTTCGTTCACTGTAACGTTAACAAAAGTGTAGTTTCTGTTCAAGAAGCGTCCGTTGTCATCGCTTATGTTTGTTATCGCAGGAAATATAGTGTCCACAAAGAACCTGATGGAGGAAAACGATGATAATCCGTTGTCATCGATACAGGTCACGTTTACTTCATTAGAACCTTCAGGCAATACCTCATTAATGAATCCATAAGCCGAATCGAAATTATACGTGAAATTTATTTTCAGGTTGTTCATATTGTACGTGCATTCCTGGGATGTCTGTACCCTCCTGTTGAGCAATACTTTATGTATTATGAGACTGGATTCGTTAAGATAAGTCCCGTTAGTTATGTTCGTTATATTTATTTTCGTCGCGGCGTTTGCCAGTTGATTTAGTATTTTATTATTCGATGTTACCGAGTAGCTGAGTGTCTGGTTCGGAATTATTTTCAAGATCCATAAGCCGGTCCCGCCGGAAAGGGAAAAATTAAGCCGCGTCCTGTTTTCCGGCAATACAGAAACTAACGACGAATAATTGTAGAGCAAGGCGTTCACCGTCGCATTTCCAGTCCAGTCAATGCTGATTTCTATCGTCGTGTTCGTTACATTCAGTTCATGATACGTTGTTTCATTGATTGAAGCGCTGAAGAGAAAGAGCTGGCCTGAAAGAGCAATGCTTGATGCCAAGGCGTATTTCTGCGTCCCGTTGACGTAAGTGCCATTCACAACCAGCTTCCAGTATCCTGATGACGGATTGGAAAAAATTATCTTTTCGTCCGTGTTGTTTATTGATAGCGAAGCGTTTCGCTGCGTGCCGGAGGGATCATAGAGCAGCAAATCCAGGTTGTTGTGCTCGCTGTAATTCTCCGGCCAGTAGAGGGTCGCGCGAAGCTCGCTGCTGCCGTCAGGCACGAAAATATTGTGCGCGCGGGAATAGTTGCCGATGATTGCTGACACGGTATAATTTATCTCACCGAGCAGCCGTGAGACATTTACAACGCCCGCCCCGTAGCTGTTGTTCTTCTCACGCCCGTCCGCCGTGTTCATCAGCAGTGCCTTGAACTCAGCCGGCGTAAGGTTGCCTCTCGCCTGCAATGCGAGCGCGGCAACGCCGGCTATGTGCGGCGCGGCCATGCTCGTGCCTCGCAGCGTAACAAAGCCGCCGTCGCTTGATGCGGAAGTTATCCACTCACCTGGTGCAATGATATCGGGCTTGATGCGGCCATCCCCTGTCGGGCCGCGGCTGCTGAACTCGCTTACGACATTTTTCTGTGTTCCGAGTGATCCGTTCTGCAGTTTGCCAGTCTGCCCGGAGCCCACAGTTATTGCCTTGTGCGACAGACCCGGGCTCTGTATGGACATAGCATCCGGACCTGCGTTTCCAGCGGAAACAGTAACGATTTTTTCCTGGTCCACGGCGTAATCCAAATACTGCGAAAGAGCATCGCTTCCGTCGTTATTGCCGTCAGCGCCGCCCAGGCTCAGCGTCAGCACATGCGCGCCCTGCGCTATGCACCAGTCAATACCTCTCATTATGTCAGGATCAGGAGCGAACGAGTTTTCTGTTACGTTATCGACATTATAGAAAACTTTGGCATTGAGCAGTGACACACCCGGCGCGATCCCCCTGTAAGTATTGTCGCCGCTTCCAACAATGCCCGCGACGTGTGTCCCGTGGCCAGTGCCGATATCATTCGTGCTGTTGCCGTCTTCATCATCCAGAACAAAATCTCTTTCTGCGACAATTCTGCCGGCGAGAGCAGGATGACTGCTGTTCATGCCCGTGTCAATGACGCACACCTTGACGCCGAAGCCGTTGTAGTATTGCCATATACCGCTTGCACCGATAAGCGGCGCAGAAACGTCAAGAAGCGGCCTGCTTTTTCTTTCAAGCCATACTTTTTTCACGCCTGCAGAATTTTCCAGGAAGGCGAAGTTAATTTTGCTTATGTTCGCGGCATAGAAGCCGCCGGTAAAATTTTCATATTCATGCGATACGGAAGCTATCAGCGGAAGCGCGGTTTCATCCGCCTTGATGATGACCTTTACGTAATCAGTGCTCTGCCGGTAAACAGACGGCTCTATCTTGTCAGCGCTTGCAGCGGCGGCAATCAGCAGAACAGCAAAAATGAATACAACAGGTCTCATTAACAAAAATAAGCAGGGCACAAGGATTTAACCAAAAAAGTGCGGCTTTGGAAGGAGGTTTTTTGTTAATAAGAGCGATAAGAATTCCTTTGAAGTTCTTTTTCCCATCAAGGATTTTTCTTTCAAGAAAAATGCTTGTGTCATACTTTTTCATACACTTTAGCATTACAAAGCCATTACCATTGCAACTCCATAGTGATTAAATAGCGTCAATGTCGCCGCAATAAAGCTTAAATATGAATGTTACCAAAAGAATTTTGATGTCTGAAGGTAAGGGTGTGGAAAAGAAGATTATTACCATACTAAACCAGAGACTCCTTTCTACTTCTCAGATTGCGAAAAAACTGGACATGCGAAGAGAAGTCACTACAGGATATCTCGAAGCCCTCGTCCACCAAGGAAAAATCAGGAAAGATAAGGTGGGGCGCTCAAACGTTTACACTGTAAAGCACTGAACAAATATATACGGGTAAAACCAATAGTTTAGAAGGATGATGTTGCCGATGGATATGCGAAAAGGCGTTGTCAAAGGGTTCGTAGCAGTCAGCGCAATATTCCTGCTTGCGCTAGCCGTTTTCTTCGTTGCAAATTACGTCTTCACGGTTTTCGCAACAGCTTCTTTGTCTTCCAACAATGTCGCGGCAGGACAGGGCAATGCGACCTTTGACACGAACCAGACGGGCATAGACATAAACATAACGATAAACATCACGTCAATAAGCGGCGGCGTGAGCCAGGCGATTCAGGCGATAGATGTCAACATTACGCAGGCAGGATTTGTAAATGTAACGGCAGAAAATCTGAGGTGTCCTGACAGTGCAACACTGACATGGGTTAATTCTTCTCTCACCGCAGGCACTGATGTTGTGCTCCGCTGCGCGAACGGAACAGCGGCAGGCGCAGCACAGCTTAACAACACAGTTACGCAGCTCCGAATTGTCGGATTGACAGCAAGGAACAGCCCGGGAACTCCTACGTTTAACGTAAGCCTGAAGTACAACTCTTCAATGGCTGTTGAAAACAGCACTTTGATGACATTGACAATCCTTGAACTCCAGGCATCATCTTCTTTGAATGATACGACATCGCGCATAGACGAGCAGCGCAGCTACAACTTCACCATAACAAATAACGCGACAGAAAACGAGAACTACGAAAAAATAGATGAAATCAGAATAGATTATACGCTTTCAGGATTCACGGATACAGGCGGCGCGAATGTAACGTGCCCTACAAACTTGGGAACTCCTGCATGGGACCTGGTGAACAGCTCGGCAAGCAATGTCATAAGATGTTCAAAGCCTGCAAGCGGAGGTTCGTCTTTGGACAAAGGTTCGTCCACTAACATTGTCATCAGAAACTGGGGCGCTTCGCCGATAGCCCAGACAAGAAGGTTTATCATAATTGTCAACGGCACCAACGCCAACGGCACATACACGGTTGCAAACCAATCAAGCCCTAGCGTTGTTGTGAACGGAACAATTAATGTTACGGGAACATCTGTCACGCCTTCCACGGTTGCGAGGAACGCGACAAATGTCACTTTGATGCGTTATGCATTCAACACGGTCGGCGAGCAGTTCAACGTGTCTTTGATAAAGCTCACGCTGAGCGGCTCTGCGGCAGAAAGCGACTTTGACGGGATAAGGCTTGTAAACGACTCCAACGCCGACGGCGCGTATGACGCAACAGACACACCTGTTTTGAACGCTTCAGCCCTTTCTGCTGCGAGGCAATACGAGTTCGTCGGCAACCTCAGGATTTCCGACAACAACACTTTGCTTTTGGTTGCAAACTTTTCCGGCTCTGCGGTGGGCGGGCGCACTTTCAGGTTCAATCTCAATGCAACATCCGACATAGATTCCCTTGGCGGGAATTCCGGCGCTAACGTCACGGAATCATTGGTAACAACGCAGTCAAACCAGGGCACGATACACGGCACCCTTGTGGTGAAGGGATACAACCTGGTGCCTACAACGAAAGCGATAAACACTGCAAACCTTGCCTTTGCTTACCTTGAATTCAACGCGACCGGCGAGGGCATGAACATATCACTGTTCAATATTACAAGAACAGGCTCTGCAACAGACAGCGACGTTGTCCTTGTCCGTCTGTTCAACGACACGAACGCAAATGCTGCATTTGACGCGGGAACGGACACCCAGCTCGGCGCCGCGCTGAACGCAAGCTCCAGCAGCCAATATACATTCACAGGCTTCCAGTACAACATTTCAGCAGGCAGCGAAAGCAGGATATTCATTGTCGCGAACATAACATCGGCAACAGGCGGCCGGCTTGTTTCCTTCGGCCTGAACAGGACGGGCGACTTGCAGGTTGTCGGCGCAGCGACCAACGAAAACTTCACAGCCACGAAAAACATATCGTTTGTCACCGCGCAGTCCGGGACGACAAAAATACACGGAACGCTCAATATTATAGGAAAGGCCTTGAACCCTAATACGACGGCGATAAACACAGCAGGCTTGGCTGTATTGCTCCTGAACTTTACCGCAGAGGGCGAAACGATCAACGTGACGCAGATTAATCTTACAAGGACGGGATCGGTAACTGACGGCGACGGCATATTCAACGTGAGCCTGTACAACGACACGGACAGGAGCGGAACATGGAATTCCGCGGATATAGTTGTCACAAACGACACAGCGAATGCGCTGAACGTGACAACATCAAGCCAGTACATTTTCCTGACATTGAATGATCAATCTGGGGACCTTGCCGGCAACGGCTACAACGTAACGACCGCGGGCTCTTCCCTGCTTGTGGTTGTAACAACAAACGCCTCCACGTCAACAGGCGGCAAGACGTTCAACCTGACCCTTAACGGCTCGGGCAGCGTGCAGGCATTCACCAATACATCCGCAGTGAACCTCACAGGCTCCACAAATGTGACGCTGACGACCACGAACGGGAATCTGACGACAATATTCGGTACCCTTGCTGTATCCGGCACGCACATAGCGCCCGCGACAGCTGATGCGGGCCAGCTTGCCGTCGCAATATTAAATGTCACGTTCGCAGCGACGGGCGAGCAGATGAACATAACCCAGATCAACATAACGCTGAACAATACAAACAACAACGACGCATCTGCCGTCAAGCTGTACAACGACACGGACAGGAGCGGCTCTGTGAATGCCGGCGATTTACTTGTGGCAACAGCGACGGTCTCAGGCAGCATAGCAAGGTTCGGCACAGGAGCGGGTCAGCTGTTCAACGTCAGCGCCGGCGCGCAGAAAACCATGCTTGTGGCTTACGACATTAACTCAACGGCAACGGGCGGCGACACATTGGATGCACACTTGGATGCAGCAGGAAACTTGACCGTGACCAGCGGCACGTCAGGCTTGTCAATAACCGCGTCAGGAACTCCGGTGAACCCTGCTGGCAGCACGCAGGTAGTTGCGTTAGTTGCTACGGTCACTCTTGATTTCACATCCACGACGATAACGGCAACCGACAACTACAATTTCACTATACAGAACACGGGCGGCGAGGAAATAAACAGCATGATGATAGATTACACGGCTTCAGGCTACTTTGACCCGCTCGGAAGCGATGTGACATGCCCGACGATAGCAGGAGGGGCATGGACCAAAACGAATGTGACCACAATAAACACACTAAACTGCACTTCGCCGGGCGGTGCCAACAACCTTGCCGTAAACGGCAAGGCAAACATAACCGTAAAGAACTTCCAGGCTGGCACATCAGCGGGCATCAAGACGTTCATTGTGCAGGTGCGCGGAACATCAGGCGGATTCTTCAATGCGACGTCCAGCAACGTTACTGTTTCCGGATTCCTGAACATAACAGGAGCGAACCAGATCGCGGCAGCAGTTGCTGTTAATTCGACAAACGTTTCCGTCATCAGGTACAACTTCACAGCAAGTGGCGAGCAGATGAACATAACGGTGATAAAGCTCACCCGCGCGGGAACATCGCGAGAAAGCGACATTGTCAGCGTGAAATTGTTCAACGATACTAATGCTGACCAGCTGTATACACAAGCAACGGACGCGACCCAGATAGGAACGACAAAGACAGCAAACAACACCGGTGGCCAGTATGAATTCACCGGCTTGTCGTTCTTCGTGCCTACAGACGGCAACATGTCCCTGTTCGCTGTGGTTGAAACAGGCGGCACGACGTCAACAGGCGGAAAGACGCTGATACTTAACCTGAACGGAACAGGCGATGTCAACGCCGCCGGCTCGTCAACCGGAGCGAATATCACGGAAAACCTTACCGGAACGGCATCAACAGCGTCAACGATATTCAGCAAGTTAGTAGTCTTAGGAAAGAGCCTTGTTTCATCAACGGTTGGCCTGAACACGAGCGGCTTAGCAGTTGTCCAGTTCAACCTGACATCGCAGGGCGGCGAGCAGATAAACATAACTGAAATAAATCTTTCAAGGGTCGGCTCCGTAGTTGACGGCGACGTATTCAACGTGTCGCTTTACAACGACACCGACCTCTCAGGAACGTTCAACGGCGGCGACACTGCCATAGGAACTGTAGGCCTGAATACAACAGCATCACCAGGATTGTACAGATTCACGGCCATAAACTTCAACATGACGACAGCAACGAAGACGCTGTTCGTTGTGCTTACTGTCAATGATACGGGCTCGGGCAGGACATTCAACGTGAGCATAAACTCAACAGGCAGCATCCACGCATGGGCAACGACATCAAACATCAACCTGACCGGCACAACAAACCTCACATTGACGACGGCATCATCGTCAACAACCACGATAGCAGGCGGTTTCACAGTAACAGGAAAGAACCTAGCGCCTTCAACGAAGGTCATCAGCACCGCAGGCCTGCCGGTATTGCAGCTCAACTTCACCGCGACTGGGGAAATGATGAACGTCACAGTGATAAAGATAACGCAAAAAGGAAGTGTTACAGCCGGCGAGGTTTACAATGTTTCGCTTTATAAGGACACGGATGCCTCAGGCACCTTCAACGCAGGCGATACGTTGCTAGGAAGCCCTCAGAATACCACATCAGCTAGCCAGTATGTGTTCACAGGATTCCTGTATAACATCACAACAACGGCCCAGGGCAACAGTACCCTGTTTGTTATAGTTACTATAAACAATACTGCCGGAAACGCATTCAATCTGAGCCTTAATTCAACAGGCGATATTGATACATTATCAGACACAACCCAACAGAATGTGAGCGAAACAATAACGACAGCAGAATCTTCAACGACGACAATACACGGAACGCTCACGGTCACAGGAAAGACAATCGCGCCGCTGACGAAGGTGATAGGTACTGCGAACCTTTCCGTGCTGCAGCTCAACTTCACGGCATCAGGCGAAGCCATGAATATATCGCTTGTAAATTTCAGCCTGATAGGAACAGCAACAGAAGCTAACCTGACAAACGTCAGGCTTGTGAACGACACCAACGGCAACGGCCAGTATGACGCAACCACGGATACGCTGCTGAGCCCTGTGCTGAACACGACGTCCGGAGTATTATTCAGATTCGGCTCGCTGACTTACTTCGCGAACACGGGCGGCGTGAACACGATATTTGTAGTGGTCAACATTACAGGAGTAACCGCAGGCACAGGCGGCAACTTCTTCAACTTCAGCATAAACACCACCAATGACATGCATGTTGTCGGAAGAAGTTCCATAATCAACATAACAGCCACGACAAACATAACGCTTACAAGCACGGCTTCGTCCGTGAACACGACAATACACGGAACATTGAACGTAACCGGCAAGAGCCTTGCTATTTCGGCAACAACGCCTTCAACGGCAAACTACACCGTGATGCTTATCAACTTCACGGCAGTCGGCGAGGGCATGAACATAACCAAGATAAACATAACGCGTTCAGGAACGGCAACTGACGGCAACTTCACGCTGCTGAGATTATTCAACGACACCGACCTCTCAGGAACGTTCAACGGCGGCGACCTCCAGATGCTCGGCGCCATAAACTCGTCGACAAACGGAGAATACGTGTTCAGCGGCCTCTTCAACATCACGGGAGGAGCTAGCAACACGCTGATACTTGTAATAAACATAACAAACACAGCCTCCGGCGGCGCAACGTTCAACTTCAGCGTGACGGGCACAGACAAGTTGCAGGTGTTCACAACATCATCAAATGTGAACCTGACCGCCTCGAGCAACATTACCGTAAGCAATGTGTCATCATCAACAACGACAATCAATTCAGTCACACTGCAGGGACTAAGCCTGATAGAAACAGCTACAAACAAGACGTTGGACAGCGGGACCGGCTTTTATGAAATCCCTTCAAACGAGGCTAACATAGCTGTCATGCGCATAAACCTGACTGCCGTCGGCGAGAACATGAACCTGTCAGTCATCAAACTTACACGGGCAGGATCAAGCGGACTTTCAGATGACAACATTGTAAATGTAAGGTTATTCAACGACACCAACGGCAACGGAAGGTTTGATTCCGGAAGCGATACGCAGATCGGCTCGGCGGTAAACGGGGTAGTTTCCAACAAATATGAGCTGACAGGATTCCAGTATAATGTGACGACAAGCGGCGTCAACACGCTGTTCGTTGTCCTTAACACGACAGCAAAGCCTTCATGGAATCCCGAGGTGTACTTTAACCTGAGCATCGCGTCAACGGATGACGTGAACATAATAGGCGCCGTAACGGCAACCAACATGTCGGAAACGCTGACGACAGTGCTTATGAACTCAACAAAGATAACTTACAGGGGATGGTATAATTTCACCTTCACAAGCAGTGGAACCATTACCGCGTTTGGAGTCGGGTGGAACAGTTTCACTTTGCCTATACAGACGGATATAGAAGGGACTGGAAGAAACGCTTCAAGCACAGGCAACTTTAATGTATCGTCCATAATGTCGAGCTTAGGCTCAAACTGGAGGTACATACGCTACAACACGAATGGCTCAAGTACAGGCTGGGTGCTTGCCGACAGGACAGATCCTGGAGGCTCAACGCTTCAGTACATGAACAACACGAACAGCAATCCTTACTGGATAAACATGGCTGCGACAGACAGGCTTGAGCTGTGATAAACTTTCTTAGAAAGAAAGTTTAATCAAAGAAATAATCCCTTTTATTTTTATTTGCATTATATTCATCAGAACGGGTGTGGAAAAGTGAAGAATAAATTTTTTTTATCACTGACGGTATTTTTAGTTCTGCTTGCTTCCGTTTCATTTGCATCGCCTTACTTCTTCAAAGGCATTGCCCATGTCAACGGCTCCCTGGCGCCTAACGGCACTGTGATAGAAGTTTTTATCCCATCCAACGCTTCAACCCCGCGAAGTTCCGTGACAATAGGAGAAGGTAATCTGGCCGGCCTTGACCCCGGCAAATACGTCATTTCATTTGACGCCGACGCCGGCAATACGCTTTCGTTCAGGGTCAACGGATTAAACATGACCACAGGCAACGGGACGGACAACACAACGCAGACACTGGGCGCGGATATTGTATCAGGCTTCAATCTTTCAATAAACAAGTCAGCCAACGCCGCGGCGTGCACTTTTGCTAATGCATGCACAGGCGGCTTCTGCGTGCATTCCCTATGCAGGAGCGCGTCAACCTTCTGCGGCGACGGATTCTGCGATTCGGGCGAATCCACGTCCAGCTGCAGCGCTGACTGCGGCTCATCATCAAGCAGCAGCAGTAGCACCAGCGGAGGCGGCGGAGGCGGGGGGACAGGGCCTTCAACAACGCTGCCGTCAACAACGACATCGCCTGTGACCGTAACGGCAAATACGCCGGCAGCAGTTGCAATCACGGAAACAAAGCTGCCCGTGAGCGAGATAGTTTTGACAACGAATGCTGATGTGACGAATGTCCAGGTTACTGTCAAGGAAGTTTCGCAGCCTTCCGGCGCGAGCGTTGCAATTTCCTCGGATGTCGGCAAAGTTTTCAAATACATTGAAATAACAACGACCGCCGCCGTCGCTCAGGTCAGCAAGGCAAAAGTGAAATTCAAGGTTGACAAGGTATGGCTAAGCTCGAATAATATTGATTCGTCAACAGTCGCTTTGAACAGGCTTGTCGGCACTTCATGGACCAAGCTGCCTACGACAAAGACGTCGGAGGATTTCGCCGTCGTATATTTCGAAGCAGAAACGCCGGGCTTTTCAACCTTTGCTATTACCGGAGAGAAAGTAACCGCTGCGCCCGCGTGCGGCAACAATATTATTGAATCGGGCGAGGAATGCGACAGTCAGCAGCTTTCAGGGCAGACGTGCGTGACAAAAGGATTCACGGGCGGAACGCTGAAGTGCACTTCGTGCAGGTTTGATACAAGCGGATGCACGGGTCCCGGGCCAGCGCCGCCGCCGGGCGAAGAAAAGCCGCCTGAGGAAAAGCCAATAACTGCTGTCCCAGACATAACACTTTACGCTGCGATAGCTGTTGTGATCCTGCTGGTTTACTACTTCTTTTTCCGCAAAAAGGGGAAGAAATAGGAAAATTACATGATACGAGAACATACCACCGACTTTAGTCAGTGGATTATGTTTATATCACTTTCTTAAATTTTCATCTTAATCTTATTTGCATTATGTTGCCAAAAAAAGTTGTGCGAAGCAAATTATTATTTGTCTTTATGCTGTTTTCCGTTCTTCTCGTATCCGGCTGCGTCCAGCAGCAGAGGGAAATAAAGGAGATTACCATACCCGGGCATCCCCAGATATATTCATTCAGCAACGACTTGCGCGAGGTTCTGAAAGTCCCTGTCAGCGGCAAGGCTGACATGCAGATTTTGTTTCTGCAAAGCAGTTCAATAGACATAGTTTTCAACGGGACAAGCACGCAAGACAACGCTTACTTCAGGGTGGTTCTCATAGATATGATAACGAAGATGCAGGCATATGCTTCAAATGAAGGGAAGCAGCTGACGTTCAGGTCGTATTATTTTGTTGACAGCAAATGGTACAATTCCACGAACGGGGAAATAGAAAAGCCTGGGCTGGGCACAGCCATCTGGCTCAAGGGTCCCGAAACAGGGGCCGAGGAAACCTCTGTAAGAGCTGATGAAAGCATAATCACGGTGCAGGGCACTTCTTACAAGAACCTTACGCTTGCAGGCGACCGTCTCGTTCTTGTTGTTTTTGGGATAGACAGAATATGATTAAAGGAAAAAGGACGATGGAATTAAGAAACATAAGCACGAAGAACGAAAAGCGCTCTGCATTGGAAATTATTTACGAGAATAAATTCATTGCGGCAATTTTTCTTTTCAGCACCCTGTTCTTTTTGTGGCAGCATTCCACGGGATTTTCATGGGATTTTTCTGCTTACATTCTTAACGCAAAGTATCTGGCTGGTTCGGGTTTTTATTATGAATGGGCAAGGCAGCCTTTGCCTTCGTTGCTGATGCTGCCGTTTTCATTTTTTGGCTGGCTCCTTGCGGAATATGCCTACATTATTTTTGTTTCTTTGCTCCATCTGTTTTCTTCTCTGAAGTTCGCCGAAAAATTCGGCGTTGACAGGACTTTGTTTTATGTTTTTTCAATGAACGCTTACGTCCTTGTATTCGGGCAGAAGCTCGGCAGTGAGCTGCTTTCCCTGGCGATGCTGCAGCTCTTCATGGCTTATATTTACGAAAAGAGGACGGGTATATTTGCAGCACTTTCTTTTCTTGCGCGATACAGCAACCTTAATTTTCTGGTTTTCATTTTTCTTCAAAGAAATGCGAAGAAAATAATAATTTCCTTTTTCCTGGCCCTGTTTGTCATATCGCCGTGGCTTTATTTCAACTACGCAAGAACAGGAAATCCGCTGACAAGCGTCAGGGATTCATACCTGCTTAACATTGTTTTCAGGAACCTGGATAACTACGTAAATTCCTTCAGCCTTTTTGATTTGCTGCTTGCGCTGAACCTGCTGCTTCCTATCATGCTTTTTGGATTGCTTTCTGAAAGGGGCGAAAAATACCACGTTGTGCTCGCTTTTCTCGCGCTTTCGGTTATATCGTACTTTTTTATACCGTTCAAGGAAGAAAGATACCTGTTTCCGATAACGCTGCCGGCTGCCTTTTTTGCCGCAAAGGGAGCGGAGAATCTTGATAAGCGTAAAATTATGCTCGTGTTTATTATTTTTTCCCTGGCGCTTTTGTTCTTTCTGCTTCCATTAGCAAGGAACGAGCCGCCTTATCTTTACCAGTCAGTAAAATCTGATTGCATGGCCCGGTCAAACGCATGGGTAGCGCTGAATTATTACGGCGTCCCGAGCGAGCCTTACCCTGAGCAGAAGGATTTTGCCGCCGCGCTGGAAGAAGGCTACAGGATTATTCTGTTCAAGGGCACAAAATTTCCGGTTTACGTAAATAATGAGACGTTCCTTGGACAATTTCCCGTCATGGAAGAAAACGACGGGGTTGTCGTTTACGGCGATTCCGGCAGATGCAAGAAGCCGGCAAGGTATGAGATGCTGTTTTTTGACAGGATAAGAAAAAAGATTGAAGAAGGCGACGTTGTCTGCGATTTCTTCTCATGCCGCTATTTGAAGTAAGAATTTGTCAATATCCCAGTTCTCTCAAAATTTTTCCTGCAGCTTCATCAGACGTGAACCCATGTGAATTTTCAATCAGCCTGCCGTTTGACCCTTCATAAGTGATAGAAAAGCCATCATAGATTCGCTCTATGGTAACTTCTTCTTCAGGCTTCCCGTCCCTATTTCTCGTAAACGTAGTCCCCAGCCTGTTCTCTCTTCCCGGAACCCGTTTCTCAGCAAGTGAACTTCCAAGTTTCCCAGCGGCGTTTTTACCACCTTTCTCCAAAATCGTTTTGATTGAACTTTTTGAAAAGTTCACCTGATTAATGGCAATCAGCAGAGTCTTTCGTAACTGGAGCACAATATCTGCTGGACTTTTTCCCTTGTCTGCAGGCCTTCGTATTTCGTTCCGTTTATTACTATGGCAGGCGTGGCGTTGACCTGGTAGTTTGCCATGAGAAGCCTTATGATAGGCTCCTCCCACTCCCTGTTGAAGGCAAATACGCTTATGCTTTCGTTTGAGCGGTAAACAAGGTAGTCAAGGACCCTTCCCTGTTCCCTCGATATTTCCGATTCATCAAAGAAAAATATGACGCGGGGGGTTGTTATGTTGCACTGCTCTTCCTGGACTTCCGAGAAGAACCAGTACCTCATCAGCGATATTACGTACTGTTTCTGCAGCGTTTTCGCTTCTTCCTTGGGGATGTCGCCGATGTCAAATTTCCTCCCCAGATCGACCTTTCTTTTTATGACGTCCGGCAGCCTGTAGCCTATGTAGTCGCAGGCATTCGTGTTTTTTATCAGCGACAATTCCAGTTCAAGGCTCTGGAAATCAAGGAGGTCATTCTGCAAAGTCCTCTGTATTTCCTCTGTTCTTGAGGCTGTTATTTTTGAGCCTATGAAAAGCCCCGAGACGAAAACCAGCGAAGTTATCAGGAACGCAATAAGGTATTTCTTATCCATGTTAAAAATCACTCCATGATTTTTACACCTCAGAAACCTTCGGTTTCTGCAGGTATCAGCACCACATCATATTACAGTTAATTTAGGCAGTCCGATACCTCCATCTTACCACTTCTTTTTTGTTCTCAGCATCTCCTGCGTGAAAGCCGCTATCCAGAGGAAAAGGTTTATGAAAGGGTAAACAATCATGTAGAGGGCGTATTCAAAGGGGCTTATTTTTTCCTTTATCTGACGCTCGCTGACTTTCAGTATGAGAAGGAACGTTGCAAACAGCGTCACAACGAAAAATGTGAAGGGATTTATAAAATTGAAACTGGCCGTGCCGAAAAAATACAGGAAGTCGTAGCCGACAAGCTTTATATCAATGATATTTTTAGCCAAGGCAAGCAGGAAATCGTAGATTCCGAGCACGAGAAACGGGCTTGTGACAGCCAGAAGTATGTACTGTATGGGGAGTATGAAAATCCCAAGGTCACCATGCTTTTTTGAGAAGAACATGTGCGAATATTTTTTTGTGTTGTAAATGTGCCCGCGATACCATCGCATGCGCTGGTCAAAAAGGTCGTGCATTGTTTTTGGCACCACGGTATAGGCGTAATCCTCTGCCGTATTTTCTATCCTGTAGCCGTTGTCTTTCAGGCGAAGCCCTATCTCAAGGTCCTCCGTCAGGTTGTCCTCGTCAAAGCCCCCCAGTTTCTTCACTATTTCCGTTTTATAAAGCGCAAATCCCGGGGTGTAATACAATGAATTCAAAAAGCTCATCAGCTTTCGCGTGAAGGAAGCTATCATATACTCAATTTTCTGGATTCTTTCCACAAAGTTGCGGGGTTCCACAGGCTTTATGACTGCTATGACAGCCGCGGCATCACTGGAAAAATAAGCCATCATGTTTCTCAATGCGTTTTTTGACAGGGACGTGTCGGCATCAATAAAACCGAAGAATTTGCTGTTCACTGTTGAAAGGCCGGTATTGAGCGCGGCTGCCTTCCCCCGGTTTTCCTTTCTTATGTACCTTATGAAAGAATATTTTCTTGACAGTCTTTTGCCTGCTTCAGCTGTACTGTCCGTAGAGCCGTCGTCCACGATTATTATTTTCAGGCCCGGATAGTCCTGGCCTATCAGGGATTCCACGCAGTTTTCCAGATGATGCTCTTCGTTGTGGGCAGGTATGATCACTGACAATGAAGGCAGTTTTTTTAGGGATTTTCTTTTCGTTTCCTTGTTTCCAAGGAAAACCAGAAGCCAGAAAACCGACACGAAAAGCGACACGTAAACTGTTGTGTAGAAAAGTATGTCGTCAATCATCTAGCGGACCTCTTTCTTTGTGACTTCTCTTAAAACGACGGTAGCGTAGCTGCCTGGCGGCAGGGTAAAGTTTAGCAACGCTTTGTTGCCATTAATCGTATATTTTAAATAAGTTTTAATAAATGCCTTTCTTTCGCCGCCGGAGCACGACAGCCTGAGCTTGCTGACCATGAAATCCTTCGGGCTGATTTTTTCCCTTTTCATTATTTCGGAGGACTTTCCAGGCTTCTTTGTATTGCAGCCAATCAGCGGTATGAAGCCGCTGAAGTACTTCCCTTTCCTCACATAGCCAGCCAGCGTTTCATTGAAAATCCACGACTGGTAGGCGTTTACAAAGAACTTTAGGATTTCTTTTTTAACGTGGAATATTTCCTTGTAGTCTTTGCCATAAGACTTGTTTATCAATTGCAAAGCTTTGTCAAACTTTCTTTTGACGATAAGCCGCCCTATGGCATGGTTATTGCCGCCGGCTCCGAAACGCTGCGGCCCGAAATAATTAGGAAAGCCCCTTTTGTTTATTTCTGCAATGACTTTTTGCAATTTCTTTGCATTACATCCGTGCAGGGTTATTATAAATTCGTTGCCGATAAGGTTTCCTTTTGACAGCATTTTGTCGGAGGTTCCCGCCTTAACCAGTTCAATGCCGTTTTCTTTGAAGTCGCTCCCCCCTTCCATTGTTATGTGCTGTTCCGTTACGGCTTTCTTGTCTTTGAGGCCGGCAAAGCCTATTTTGCCTGCGCCGAACCTTTTCCTCAGCAATGCCAGGGCTTCGTGCGTCGTCATGTTCCTTTTTCTCAGCAGGAAAAGGTCGTACTTTCCTTCTTTCCTGCTGACACCGCCTGCCGTCCTGTACTTTGCAAAGTACTTCCTGTGGATGGTTTCCTTTACAATAAAATCTTCGGGCGATTTTATTTTTCCACCCGTTCCTGCTGACCTCGTCCAGTAAGGAAGCATGAGAATACTTCGGGCGCAGTTCATTTAAGCAGCGGCAGCGAGCCCGTGACCCTGTTTATTACGCCGTCTTCGTGCGGGCCGATGCCCAGAGCGGTTATCGTTCCGGGCTTCGTTTCCGTAAGGCCCGCATCAGAAATTAGTGCATGAGGTATCCTGAGATGCTCGCATTTTTCCTTCAGCAGCAGCAGCTCTTTAAGGTCTTTTGCCTTTAGTATGACTTTCTTTTCTCCTTCTTTGTTCCATAATCCGATTATCTTTTTGTCGGAGCGCTTGTACGCCTCCAGCGATGCGTGGGCGCATTGCGCGGCTGTTTTTCCTTTGCTCAGCTTCAGGTCAGCTCTTACAACAATAACCTGCTTGTACATGGCTAATTAATGTATAAGCTGGTTTTTAGCTTTTGGCTGCCGCGGCCAGAATCCTCTGGACAGCTGATATGTTCGTCAGAACAGCGAGGAGAATGATTGCGTACGACAAATAAAGCGTGCTGAAATGCGCGGCCACTATGCCGGCAAACAGCAGAATAAGCCGCTCGGCCCTCTCAAGAAAACCTCCCTTTATTTCAGCAATTTCTTTCTCCTTTGCCGCGGCCTTCGCGTAAGTAGTCATCATGCTTCCGAAAAAGTAAATGAACAGCCAGAAATATGAAGGAAAAAGCAAGCCCGGGATGTTTACGAACAGGAGCCCGATGATAATTATTCCTTCAACGTACCTGTCAATGATTGTATCCAGGTAAGCTCCCAGTTTTGTGACGTTGCCCGTGACCCGCGCCACGCTTCCGTCAATAAGGTCTATGAACGATGCGATAATGAAAAATGCCGCTGAAAGAAGGAACTGTTCCCTGACTAGGAAATAAAGCGCCGCAAAGGTCGGCAGCAGCGTGAGCAAAGTCCACTGGTTCGGGCTCAATCCCAAACGGCTGAATATTATGCCGACCTTTACGCTGAGTTTGTTGAACCTTTCCCTTTGTCTGTACAGCATATAACATGCTCCTTTTGATTCTTCAATGCACAGGAAGCGTGTAACGAATCCATGTCCATTGAATCTCGAGAATTACCTTTCCCTTGAACCCTTGATGAATTCTTCCACCATTATGCGCGCCACGTCGTCAGGAAACTGCTGCGGCGGGCTTTTCATTGTGTAGGCAGAAATGGAATGCAGCGGCCCGCTTATGCCGCGGTCCAAAGCAATCTTGCAGCATCTTACGGCGTCTATAGCGGAGCCGGCTGAATTCGGCGAATCCTCAACAAGCAGTCTTAGTTCCAGTTCTACGGGCACCCCGCCGAATTTGCTGCCTTCTATCCTGAGGAAGCATATCTTCCTGTCGTTAAGCCAGGGAACGTAGTCGCTGGGGCCGATGTGTATGTTTTCTTGAGCAAGCTTATGCGGAAGAATAGATTGCACTGCCTGCGTCTTGCTTATCTTTTTTGAAGCAAGCCTGTCGCGGGCGAGCATGTTGAGAAAATCCGTGTTCCCGCCCACGTTCAGCTGGTACATCCTTTCTATCTTGACGCCCCTGTCTGCAAAAAGCTTGGCGAGCGTGCGATGAACGATTGTGGCTCCCACCTGTGATTTTATGTCGTCCCCTATAACAGGCAGCTTTGCGTCGGAGAATTTTTTCTGCCATTCGGGGCTTGACGCAATGAAGACAGGCATGCAGTTGACCAGGGCAGTCTTGGCTTCCAGGCATGCATTGGCATAGTATTTCGCAGCCTCCTCGCTCCCCACGGGCAGGTAATTTATCAGCATGTCAGCCTTTTTTTCCTTCAACACATCCGCCACGTCAGCGGCCGCTTCCATGCCGACTTTGAACGTGCTGCTTTCCGGGTAGTCCTTCATATGCGAAGCAACGCCGTCAAGAACAGGAGCCTTCATTACTTCTACGCTGAGGTTCGGCACGTCGCGCTGGAAAACATAGGTGCAGTTGGGCTTTGCAAATATCGCTTCACTGAGGTCTTTTCCTACCTTCCGCGCATCTATGTCAAACGCGGCAACAGGTTCTATGTCAGAAATCCTGTACCCTCCAAGGACATTGTGCATGAGCCCGGGCACGGCATCGTCATTGCTCGCTATGTCCTTGTAGTAAAATATGCCCTGGACAAGCGATGACGCGCAGTTCCCGACGCCTGCAATAGCGATCCTTATTTTCGGCATAGTGTATTTTACGTATGTAAAATATATATACTTTACATTGGTAAAATATTAAAACCGCTGCGCTGAATGATTAATAATGACAAGGCACGGAAAGAGCACCGGAAAGGGATTTTACGGTCCTGATGCTTCCGACACGCCTGAAATGCGGCGCCTGAAGAGAATGCTTACCACGGAATCCCTGTGGCTTTGGATATTAATTTTGCTGTCAAGGAAACCGAGGCATGCTTACGTTCTAAGAAACGAAATAAGAGATGAATTCGGGTTCATGCCGGGCAACGTGACATGCTATAAAGTTCTTTATTTTCTCAAAAGAGGAAACTACGTAGGCATTAAAGAAGAAGGGAGAAAGAAAATATATTACATAACAGAAAAAGGCAGGAAAGAGCTGTCAAAAGCAAAGAAATTTCTGGAAGAAACTTCCGAAGAATTATTTGACTGAATAAGAGGATTATAATGGTATTCGGGATATCGGCGCTTGTGAGCCTTGTAAACGCATACGGATATCCCGCCATATTCGTTGTCGGCTTTCTGAGCAGCTTCACGTTGTTCATCCCTTCGCCGGCTTTTTTTGTCGTCTTCCTTTTTGGCGCCACGCTCAACCCTGTTGCCCTGGGCGTTATTGCAGGCGCTGGAGCGGCGCTGGGTGAAACGACGGGATATATAGCCGGTTACGGCATCAGCAAACTGGCGAAAAATCAGAGGAAAAAGCTGGCTGAAATACGGAAGCTGATCCACAAATACAGCCCCGAAGTTGTCATATTCCTTTTTGCCGCCACGCCGCTGCCCTTTGATTTTGTCGGCATATTCTGCGGCACGATAAATTTTGACAGGAAGAAGTTTTTTGTTGCCACGCTCCTTGGAAAGATTGTCAAATTCATTTTCATTGCTTATGCCGGCTTCTACGGGCTTCACTGGGTCCTGAACTACGCCGGGCCTGACTAATTATCCTCTTCTTTTCTCAGCTTCGTCTATCGATTATTCTTTCAATCGATACATTCCTTTTCTGTTTATGATAATATTTTTCTTTCCGTTAACGCTTTCTAATATTTTCTTTTCCGCGAACGCTTTTCTTTTCAAAAGAAAAGGGTTCTACCACGGGTGCTTTTTCAGCTTCAGTATGTAGGCTACGTTGTTGGTTGCCCAATGCACGACAGGCGTCATGATAAAGAGGAGAATAATCATGCTTATTTCAGGCCTGTAAGCCGGCGAAGAAATAATCAAAGCCGCTATAAGGAATGTAAGCTGGTCAAACAGCGGAAAGTGCTGTCCCCTGGGTATCCCGAATCTCCTTTTTATGAAAGACCCCCCCACATCCCCGATAAGTGCGCCTGCGCTTAATAACAGAACCAGAGTTAAATTCAGTTTCACGAGATTAAGGTTTGCCGGCAGGTAATCCTGTGCGTATATCTGCGCCAGTCCGAACAAGGTCCCTATCGCGATGCCGCCGAACGTGCCTTCCCACGTCTTTCCGTCGCCCAAAAGCCTGTTTTTGCCCAGCCTCCTGCCGAAGTCCAGCGGCCTCTTGCCCTTGAGGAGAACCGGCGAGGCATTGGCTATGTAGGCAGGAGCTATGAACCACAAGGACTGCAAAATAAGCGAGAACATTTGTTAAACTATATCCGATGTTATTAAAATGCTTTGCCCGAAAGGAATAACCATGAGAATAGCGATGTTCACAGATTCTTACAGTCCCCAGATAAACGGCCTTGTGACGTCTATAGATGCTTTTTTGAAGCAATTGAGGAAAAAAGGGCATGACGTCCACGTCTTCGCGCCGCGCGTGCCCGGTTACCATGATAAGGACAGGAGAATACACCGCTCCGCTTCCTTCGAGTTCGCGCCGTACAAGGAGTACAGGATAGCCGTGCCCGCCGCCATAAAGGGCAGTTTCGATATCGTCCATGTCCACAGCCCGTTTTCCATGGGGTTTTCCGGCATTGCTTATGCAAGAAAAAACAGAATCCCGGTTATCGGGACGTTTCATACGCTGTTCCCTGAATACGGGCATTATCTCATAAAATCAGAGAAGCTGCTGCGCCTTTTCAGGGGCGCCTACAGAAAAATAAGCTGGTCGTACCTGCGGTGGTTCTACAGCAAATGCGATTACATCACCGTGCCTTCCGGGCATGTAAAGAAACAGATGATAAAGCACGGGATAAAAAGGCCTGTATACGTCATTCCAACGGGCATAGAAGTGAAAAGCCTGGGGAAAGGCAGGAAATCGCTGCGCAGGAAGCACGGCTTTGCCGGCGAGAAAATAATACTGCACGTAGGGCGTCTGACTAGGGAAAAAAACATCCTTTTCATCTTGCGCTCGCTGGAAAAACTGCTCAGAAAAGAAAACGCCGTCTTTGTCATCACTTCAGACGGGCCTTACAGGAGTGAGCTGGAAAGAGAAGCAGTGAAGCTGGGGCTGCAGAAGAAAGTGAAGTTCACGGGTTATGTGGACAGCGAACGCCTTGGGGAATTGTACGCCATAGCCGATGTTTTTGTCATCGCGTCAAAAACGGAGACGCAGGGCATAGTCCTTATAGAAGCCGTTGCGAATAAGCTGCCGATAGTCGCGCTGAACGCCCCGGTTACAGGCGATTTCCTGAAAGAAAACGAATACGGAATTGTCGCCAACAGCAAAAATTTCGCCGGCAGGGTCTCCGCTGTCCTGAAAAGCGGAAGGAAAGCAGAGGAAAGCGTCAAGAACGCCCCTGTTGTGCTGGAAAAATACAGCGCTGAAAGCTGCGCTGATGAGATGCTGAAGTTATACGAAAAAGCAGCCGGAAAAATGACCTCTTCAGCGGTTAATCATAGTCGGGATAGCCCTGCTTCAGTGCGCCGCCCTTCAGCATGAAAGCGGCCGAGGCTTTTATGTAGAAACTTACAATGCCCAGCCATCCCATCTTTCCTATTCTTCTTGAAGAGGTGCGCACCTTTATGTCGTGGAAAAAGACGAAGCGCCTGTGCTTGTGCATCCTTTTCGCCAGCTCGTGGTCCTCGTTTGTTTTGAGAGCGGGATTGAAGCCGCCTACGGCGTGGAAGTGCTCTTTCCTGTAAATGAAGCAGCTGCCGGCTGTCATCGGCATCCCTGCTTTTGTCAGAAGGCGCGGTATGTAATTTATCCAGTCATAGATTTTTCTTGTGTACGGCCCGCCGTCGTAGCATTCCAGGACGCATACGCCGCCGCCAATGTCCCTGCTGGAAAATTTTTTCTCTATCTTGTCCAGAAAGTTTTTGTCAAAGCGCACATCGGCATCGGCAAAGATAAGTATGCCGCCTTGTGCGCATTCCGCTCCGGTGTTGCGGGCAAGGCCGATGCCTTTCCTTGGTTCCTGGACAAGCAATCCGTGCTTTTCAGCTATCCTGTGAGTTCCGTCTTTGCTCAGGGTGTCAACAACTATTATTTCGTAATCGCTGCGCCGCTGGTTCTTTATGGATTTTATACATTCCTCTAAATAGCTCTCTTCGTTCCGCGTAGGGATGATGAACGAAAATTTCGGTTTCATGTTTTTCATAGTGCCCCCAGCGGGATTCGAACCCACGTCACGAGCTTGTTGCTTTTCCGTAGACGCTTTTGCGAAAGCAAAAGGGTCTCCGCAAGCTCGCATTCTCTTCGGATAAATTGTTATCCGAGACCTCGGAAATCTCTGATTTCCGCAGATGTCCAGGCTAAACTATAGGGGCAAAATTTAATATTTAATGCATCTCAAAACAACCTTTTAAATCATTTATGTGCAATTAGCGTAGTGGAAACTTTTCAGAAAAGTTTCATCAAAACGACATAAATGAGGTTATGATTATGAAGTGCATATCGTGCCACAAGAATCTTTTGTCTGAAGACGATTTCACGAAATTCAGCTGCCCATCGTGCGGCGGCGAAGAAATCTTAAGGTGCGCAAACTGCCGCGTGAAAGGCGTCCTGTATCAATGCACAAAGTGCGACTTTGAGGGGCCTTAGAAAAGCAGAAAGCCTTGGCAGATGATAATCATGGGAAACGTAGCTGTCACATTGAAGATAATGCCCGAATCGCCTGAGGTTGACATGGCTGGGCTCAGGAAAAAGATAGAACAGCTGTTTGAGGAGTTCCACGAGGCAAAGCTTCAGCAAATCAGCGAAATGCCCATAGGCTTCGGGCTGGCGGCGCTGCAGGTTTTGCTCGTTCTGCCGGACACGGCAGGCGGATCTGACGCTATAGAAAAGGCGATATCAGCAATAGAAGGCGTCGCTTCAGTTGAAAGCGAAGGCGTTACGCTTATCTAGTTCACTGAATCTACTTTAAATTATTATTGAGCATATTATCCCTTATTCATGAGATATGACTTTACTCTGGATGATGGAGAAACCGTCAGCGTTGATACAAGAGAATTAAGTTACGGAGCAATTTGGAATGCGCTGCGGCTGAAAGGCAGGGAAAGAGAAGCAGCAAACAGAGTTATTGATTTGTACAATAGGGAGCCGCCGCGCCATCAAGCAGACCATTATAGGACTAGGATGGAGATAGAAAGAGCCGCGCAAAACAATAAGCTTGTAAGGAAATTGATTCATTGCAGAATTCTTGAGCTTCATTTCAAGTGGTGGCGACATCTGGTTACAAGAAGAGAAGAAAGAGGCGGAATTAGAATTGGTCCGGGACATGCAAGGCATCTCCAGGCACCGTACAGGTTGGATGTTTGGAAACTTCACACACTGGATCCGGACTACGAACCTGAATACGAGGAATCTGAGCACGAGCCTGCACATACATACTAAGCATTATAAATCTTCTTCTGCAATTTTATTGTAGTTTTCCGCTCTGGTGAAAAGATGGGAATACAGATGACAAGCCTCGTCGAGGGCGAGGAAGCAACTATAGAGCAGTTCTTTGACAAGAAAATAGCCGTGGACGCTTACAACTGGATTTACCAGTTTCTGAGCATTATCAGGCAGCCCGACGGCGAGCCCCTGAAGGACAGCAGGGGCAGGATTACTTCCCATCTGTCCGGACTGTTTTACAGGACGATGAAGCTGATGGAAGCCGGCATAAAGCCCATATACGTTTTTGACGGCAAGCCTCCTGAGTTTAAGCGGGCTACGGCAGACCAGCGCCGTGACGTGCGGGCGGAAGCAGCGCGCGAATGGGAAGAGGCGCTGAAAAGAAAGGATTACGAGGCGGCGAGAAAATACGCGCAGCGCGCTGTCACCATAACCGGCGAAATCGTGGAGCAGTCAAAACGGCTTCTGGAGGCGATGGGCCTGCCGGCAGTGCAGGCGCCCAGCGAGGGGGAAGCTCTGTGCTCGCTTATGTGCAGGCGCAGCGATGTGTACGCCGTCGCGACGCAGGACTACGATTCCCTGCTGTTCGGCGCAACTCGCCTTGTCCGCAACCTGTCAATTACAGGAAAGAAAAAGCGCGGCTCGGAATACATAACAATAAACCCGGAAATGCTCGTCCTGAATAAGGTGCTGGAGCAGTTGGAAATCACACAGGACCAGCTTATATTATTAGGCATCCTTATTGGCACGGACTACAACCCGGGCGGCGTTCCCGGCTACGGACCGAAAAAAGCACTGGAGCTTGTCAGGGAAAAGAAAACGCTGCATGCCGTGAAGGAAAGCGTCATCTGGGATTTTGACGTCGACATGGAGGATATCTTCGCTTTTTTCAAGAAGCCAGAGGATGCTGACTACGACATAACCTTCGGCAAACTCAGCGAGGAAAAAATCGTAAAGATGCTCTGCGACGAGCACGACTTCAGCGAGGAAAGAATCGTAAACGCCTTGAAGAAGTACAAAGAATCAAAAGGCGAAGGCCAGCGCTCGCTGGGCGGTTGGGTGAAATAGACCCTTTCAAACTTTTAGAAAAAGTTTGATTAAAACGGAAAGAGAAAGCGTCTGCGGAAATCTGCAAAGAGCAAAGCTCTTTGAGATGCCAGGAAGCTTTGCTTTCTGAGCAAGAAGCATATTAAAAATTTAGAAATTTGCGAGAATCAGACCGGGCAGCCGCATCCTCTCAGGCAGGCATCTTGCAATTCAGCGCCTGTAACGCCAGGGTATTTTTGCCCGCATATAACATCTAACCTTGTTGTTTCTCCGGGAGCTTTGTAATCCTTGACCTCTACGTCATCTATCTTGGTTCTATCGCAGCTGTAAGCGCTCCTCAATGTCTGGCAGCCTTTTCCATAAGCCTGCTCCATCTGGATTGTTCCTGCGCCTGCGCCGAACTGGCTGCTGAACAAAGCCGCCGCCACAACAAGAACGAGCACGGCTATGGCCACGATGACTATGACATTGATAGGAAGTTCCAGCCCTTTTGAAGCCATGAAATCACTCTAATCTTAATTGCGTGAGGCTGTATATAAAGTTTGGTCGTCTGACGGGAAAGAAAAGTGGCATAATTATTTATTTTCCGCCTTCGGCAAGGGCTGCGGGCAGAAAAGGCTGCAGCAGGTCTGGACGCACTCTTTGCCTCCCTGGGTTTTGCATTTTTCATAGTTAAGCTTGGTGCATAGCCTGACAAGCTCGGTTTCAGCGCCTTTGGTGCATTCTATGTCGTTGTTCACGTGCTTGATGCACAGGTCCCTCTGCTTGTTGAGGTCGTCGATGCTGCTTTCCGCCGGCCGGAAATTGGCATTGAAAAAGTAAAGAAGCACTGTCAGCACAAGAACTGATAGCGTAAGGACAACAATCGTTTCCAGGGTCAGCGAAACGCCTTTCCTTCGCATGATTATTATTTTGGTTTCCGATATATAAACAAAATCCACCATCTAAAAAATCACAAAACTCATAAATGCGGCAGAATCGGGCTTGCCTTTACTTTAACTTCTGCTTTGAGATTTATTGCTTGCTCATTCAGGCTCCGAGGTTTTTTCGCCGCAGACGTAATCGCCGATTTTTTCTCCTAAAGGCATTTTTCTCGCTGCGCCGCTCAGGGACGCGCCGCCCGCTCTGCACACGCTTTCATCCATTCCCGGAATATCAGCATTTCCGCACGTGTAAAGGCATCCCTGGTAGCATACAAGGTCCGCGGTGCTGCCTTTGTCCCAGTGGTAGAACCTGTACTGCAGGACGCGCACGGCGTTGCTGACGCCTTCCGTATAAGCTGGATGCACCCTCGTGCAGTCTATCGCAGGCAGATAATCTTCAGCGTTGAATTCCAGCGTGAACGGCCTTCTTAAAAATTCTTTTTTCGCTTCGTCAAAATAGTAATAGTTCCCGCCGGAGAAGGCCGCAATTGCCGAAGGCGGCTTGACATTCGGGGAGCCTGTGGTAGGTTCTGAAGAGCATGTTTTTTGCGTTGATGCGCCGCAGTCGTCCGTATAGAGAACGCATGGGTTCACCGTGCCTTTGTCTATGGCATCGCTTGCATCACGCATCTCAAAATGAAGGTGCGGTCCCGTTCCTTCCCCGGTGCTCCCGGTCTTCGCTATTTCTTCGCCGGCAGTTACTTTTTCTTTTCTTTTGAATACCAAGTCGTTGTTTATGCTGCTCAGGTGCATGTACCACGTATAATAAGTCTCTCCGCCGAAGTCATGCCTTATCCTCATGCATACGCCGCCGCCTCCGCATGCATTGGGATTTATGTTGACGAAATCCACGGTGCCGTCAGCCGCGGCGTATACAGGTTCGCCCGTGTTCGCGCCTATGTCAATGCCGCCGTGAAAGTCCTGATTCCCGTTAAGTGTCCTGGTGCCAAAGCAGCTTGTAATCGCGTGGCTTTTTGTCGGCCATTTGAGAAATCCGGAGCTTGCAGAACCGCCTTCTGTTATCTTCACGTTCGCGTCGTAGTGCAGGTAAAGGCCTGCTCCTGCCGGCAGGACGCCGCTTTCCGTCGGGACAATCAATTCCGGCCTTGTCCTGTAGTTCACGTTGATGACGGCTTTCTCAAGGTTGCCGGGATTTCTCAGCAGCAGTATATCGAGCAGCCCGTCCTTGTTGCTGTTGGTGAATTTTTTCAGATAATCGTCAGCGCTTTGTGTTGCTGCAATTCCAACGAAACGCGGAGCCCAGTCGTCCTGATACCTGAATTCATGCCTGTAAAGCTCGTTGCTGCCTGAGGACAGCTTCTCCGTGAAGCTGACGGAAAGTCCCAGAAGCAGTTTGGTTATCGCCTCCGCTGAAAGCCGCATCCTCTTGAATTCCGTTTCAACGAGGAACTTGTTTTCCAGCGGCCCGTAGGTGCACACAGCATTTTCGCAGCTGCCGGCGGATACGATGACGTCATGTTTCATCAGACCTTCAATGCCCTTGTCCGTTGCGGTTATTTTTGGATTCACGTTCTTTATTTCAATCGTCAGGCCGTTTGCCTCAAATTTTCGGAAATTTCCAAGCGAAATCATCTTTGCTTTCAGATAGCTGCTAAGCTGTTCATCATCCGGAATGCACGTCATCGGGTTGCCGCTGCCGTACAAACCCTTGGGCAAAAGTGATTCGTACAATTCCTGGCCTGACGACGCTGCAGTGCTTTTTTCTATTGCAGCATCCGTCTGCAGCCAGTACTTCTCCTTGAACCCTGCGGGCCTTCCGCCCTGAAGCCCGCAGCCTATCGCTTCGTCGCCTGTCTGGAAAACGCTTTGTATGGTTGAGACGGTCCAGGTGTTTCTCAGTGATTTCTGCAGAAGCGTGAACGTGTCGGATGTTTTTATTATCTGCAAAGAATCAAGGACCATTTTTTCCTGGCGCGCGCTGCCTGCTATTGCGTCCTCGTTCACTACAAACGTTAGAACAAGGACTATTCCGGTCATTATAATCAGCCCGTAAGTCATTGCAGCGCCTTTCACTATTTGTCACCAACAGTCACTATGATTTTAGGAACATCTTTCGCTGTTTTCTCGCCGAAATTGCATTCCTCGCCTGTCGGTTCAATCGGCGGCGAGGTTTTTACCTTTCTCAAATCAGCTGTCACGCAGCACTGGTATGTGTTGCCTCTGGAAGCAGGGCAGTCTTTTGATATCTCGTGGTCTTTCACGCCGATAGATTCGCACTTCTGCACGTCAAGGCAGAATCCGCTCTTGCCTGTGGTTGTCGTGCATTTTATTGTCTGCGTCACGCAGCACAGATTTGCCGCGTCATTGCAAAAGCCGCGCGCAAGTTCGCCGCTGCACAAAGATTGCTTTGTTTTGGGGTCAGTGATTTTAGGGTCAACGCAGTAAAAAACCGGCGCGCCTTCCTTTGTTCTGTAAAGCAGCGGCACTTCAGCGGAGACAAGCGCTCCCAGTTCGGCAATGCCGACTTTGTCAGCAGGCGCGCAGCATGTTGTCGCGTCAAATGAAAAGGTTTTCCCGCCGCCCGGCAAGGGCACATTAACAACAGGCAGTTTTTCCGGCACGGTAATCCTTTTGCCCTTGCATTCGTTGGAGCCTTGCGGTATTTCTATCCTTCCTTCGCTGCAGAAATAATCGCACACACCAAGATCATTCGCGCCGCATCTTGCGACTGAAGGCTTGTCCGGCGGCGGGTTGTTGTAATCGCCGTTTTCTTTCACATCTTCCTTGCAGCACGCGGTGTTCAGATTGACAAGGCTTTTTTTCGTGTCAAGGAAATTGAACAAAGGGCATTTGCCTTCTGCTGAAATTTCAATTCTTCCGACGCCGCAGGGCGCTGCCGGCGTGGGATTGTTTATCGGGTCAAGCTGCGGCGTTGAGCAGAATCCCTCGTCTTTCGCGCCGCATCGCCTTCCGTTCTTGTCAAGCTCGTATGTTACGGCTTCCCCGGAAATTATTTTTACATTGTAATATTCTAAAGGCAGACCACTCAGATAATTCCTTATCGCGTAGTCAAGCTTGTCCCTGTCGCTTGCAGGCATTTTTCCTGTAATTGCTGACTGCAAAGCTATTTCAGCAATTGTCCGCTCGTCAGGCTTCAGCAGCATCATGATGTGCGCAATGGAATAAGGGTCCTTTGAAAGAAGGATAATTTCATAGCTCCGCGACGACCTCGGGTCCGCGCCTGCTATCGCAAGGATAGTTTTCATGACAAGGGTTAATATGATCATAATGATTCCTATGAAAACAATAAGCAGTACGCCGACAGGCTCTATCTGCCCCTTGAAGGATTTCCGGATTTTCCCTGTTTTGTTTTTCCCTGATTTATAGTGATTTTTCATAAACATCACGAAATTTTAGCCGGCACTGCCCGATGTTCCCGGCGGGGCTTCGTTCTTTTCTATGCATAATAACACCGAGCCGACTTCATCGCTCACACCTGCTATCGCATCTTTGACTAGGTTCCCACACTCCGCATTTGCTCCGGGCTTTATGGGATAAGCAGCCAGAATTAATTCCTTTTCACTCTTGTCAAGGCCGCCGGAAAAGGAATAAGAAACAGGCACGCCCTTGTAAAACCTGCATTCGCTGAAAGGCAGGCTCGGATGCTTTAAGCACAGCATATTATTGCCGTTGTCGTAAGTTAGGACGAAGTAGCACGTAACAGATTTTTCCGGCTGGGGGTCGCCGGATAAATATGCATCCGACCGCGGGGTTTTGCAGTTTAACTTTTCTATTTTTTTCAAAACCTGCGCCCTTTCAACGATGCACTGGACATCGCTCAGCGTGTCTTCATAAATCCTCAGGGTGAGCCTTGCAGGCTTCTCGTCAACGCTCACCGGAAATGTGGCTGTGTATTCGTAGAGAAATCCAAGCCCGAGCCTGTTTATCGCACCTCTGAGCAGGGTTGTTTTTGGCTTGAATCCAAAACTCCATTCTTTGCCGTCGCTTTCTATTTCCGCGCCATAGGCAAGGCTGCAGTGACGGACGAAAGGCTCTTCCAATTTCCCGTTGACATTGTCCAGCTCTGCTGACGAGAAAACAGACTTTGAAGCTGTCAGCGGCGATACGAAAAGGTTTTCAGATATTTCCACCGCAGCTCTGGGCGCCTGTTTTGAATATATGGTGGGCTCAAACGGGAACATAAGGAAAAACACAATGGCTATTATCGCTATTTCGAATATCACGAAAATTACCCAGAAGAACGTGTTTATCTGCAATGATACTTCTTCTTCTGCCATACTATCCCCTTATACAGTCGTTGACCGGCTCAAAAATGTTTATTGCGCTTTTGGTTTTGACAAAGCAAAATGTCTTCCTCATGTTTTCTGAACATTCAAAATTTATTTTTTTTATTTTCATACCTGTCTGCAAAATGTCCGATTTGTACTGCCGGCCCTCAGATTCGTACAAAACGTACATCTGGTTTATTTCTATCCTGCACTTTCCCTGCACTGTGCGGAACATGGCGTGTGTTGTCTCCGGAGCGGATTGCAGGATGTTTATTATGCTTGCGAGCTGCTCCGCCTGCGTGAATGAAGCCCTTTCCACAGCGATTTTTGTCGCATTTTTCCACATGCTGAACCCGAAAAAGAAAAGAAGCAGGACGATTACCAGGAAAGGCACAAAGCCGTATTCCTGGCCTTTCCTGCGGCAAAATTTTTTTTCCCCTGCGTGGTTTTTCTTTTTAATCAGAAACACAAAATCCCCTTTTAGTTTTAGCCGGGCCATTTCCATTCAAAGCCTAATATTTCTTTCACTGAAGACGGGCTGAAAGGCGTTTTCGTTATGGGCTTTACATGTATTGTGTTCTTGTCAAGGAATTCCGTGTTGTCAACAACGACTGTCAGGTCAAGCTCCCATGAAATGTCATTATAGAACCAGGACCTCCACTGCTCCCTGTAGGCGTTTTTCGTCCAGCAAAAGCCTTCCGGAGGGTCTTGTATCGTTATCTGCAGGCATTTCCCTGTCGGCGCATCATCCGGTTTTACGTCGTTTTTTCCGGCAGGGCCGAGGCCTTCAACGCACTGGTAATGCGTGCCAACCTCCTGAACCTTTTTTCCGCTATCGTCAACGAAAACGTTGTATATCGGGTATTTGAGCCAGCGCTCGCATTTGTCGGGGCCCGAGCCTTTGAGCGCGCTGCAGTCTTTTTTTTCTATCAGTATCGTTTTGTCAATATTGCATGGAGATGCAATATAGAAATCCGATGTCTTCACGCCTGCAAATGCGGTGACTATAAGGCCTGAAAATTCGCGCAGGCCCCTGTAAGCTATATTGGTTACCGCCGCTCCGAATATAGCATCTATAAAAGGTATTTTTCCCAAATATTTGAAAATGAATTTCAGAAATCCCGCGCTCTTGAGGACAACTTTTCCTACAATTGTTTTTTCAAGAACCGTCCCAAGGGCAGCTATTCCGCCTGCTTTTACAATAGCCACACCAACTGCTGCAGTACCCGCTGTTGTAGCGACAAGAAATCCGGCTGTCTGAAGTTTTCTTGCGTCAGAAGCGACATAATTCAGGTGCACGTACTGTATGTCACCGCACGCGGAGCTCAGCGGTATGCGCGTTACGGCTTCCGGTGTTTTCAGGCAGAGCGACCTCACGCCGCACGGCCTGTATTTAATGAAAGACTTCTGCTCATTGCTCATGCTCAGGTCAAGGCGGAAAACATCCGGCTGGCCTAATGGGTTATGATAAATCCATTCCCCCGCGTTACCTTTCTTGTACTCAACCTTGCCTATGGTCGGCAGGACCGGCTTTGCCTCCGATGTCGGCATGATGTTGACGTAATCGCTGAGCATTATGTTCGGAATCACGACAGATATTTTTTCCCTTTGAAGCTGTAGTTTTCCTTCGGCAATACTTTTCAGGACAGTTTCGTACCTGCTGTTCTGCCCTGCGTAAAGCTGCCTTTCAAAATTGGTTGCGTCCTTCAGGCCCTCTGAATCGGCGGTAAACGGTGCGAAGACCCTATGGCCGATAGAATTGCCCTGGTAAACCTCCCATCCCAGGCCTTCGCCTATAGGGAACGCCTCGTAGTAAAGAAGGAAATCAGGGTCGCCAAGACCTTTTATCCTGTAAGCTGCTAGGGCATTTACAACAATTATTTTCGCAGGCCTTACCTGCGGGAATGAAAATCCCTCAAGCTCAGCCCTCTCTTTTATGCAAGCCTCGTGAATTTTTGAGCGCAGCAGCTCCGTGTTCAGCCTTGCGACCTGTTCGTTGGAAGGTATGGTTGACAGGAAGTAAAGAAAAGCGCCTGCCATTATGGCTATCAGAATCATCTGCATTACAAGATATACCGGTTCTGAAAACCCCTTTGTCATTTTCCGCCCTCTTGGATTTTACCTGTTCGGGAAAACAAGATTCAGCATGCTGTCTATGCCTGTCTTGAAAGTCGGGACAGCCTTCCCCAGAATCAAAATCGTGGCAAGCAATATTACCAGAAATATTATTATGCTGACTACGACGTGCTCAAGGCGCATGATTACATATCCGTCCAGCGATTAAAATAGTTTCTGGAATTGCTGTAAAAATAATCTTTATTACTTGCAGAAAAGAAAGATTCATCATGGGCATTATTGAACGCCCGATGGACTATTTTCTTGGGATAGCACTTATGGCTCTTGTCCTCGGCGTGGGGTTCTTTTTCCTGCTTTCCAACAAGGATACGGTAATCAGGATAATATCAATAATTTCCGGCTCCCTGGGGTTCGGGTAGTCATGCAGAATCAGTTCAGCCGCTGCATTTCATGACCCTGCCTGTCATGAAAAACGACCTCATTATGATCCAGCCGCAGGAATCCGTGAACTCTTTAAGCGTCACTCCTTTCTTCGCAAGCGCATCGCAGCCTTTGTCGGGGTTTATGAACCCGAAAACGAATGTTTCCTCGTCTTTCAGGCCTATGGAATTGAGGTCCTCTTCCTTTGCCGGGGGCGCAGTGAACCTTCTTGATGTTATAGTCTTTGTATTCGTATCCGGGGATATCTCAATAGTATATTCTCCTGTTTCCTGATTGCCGCCTATGTAGCCGGCAACAACAACTCCCTTCATCAGGAAAAACATGTTCGCCTTCACCTTTTCTTTGTATTCAAACCCTACGTTGTCAAGAATGATTTTCTTCTCGTCGGAGCAGACCTTAACCTTTTTTGCAAGGTCTTCAGGCCTGTCGGTGATTTGTATTTCCTTGTCAACGCCTGCAAATTTTATGTTTTTTGCCGTGTTGCTTGAAGTCAGCAGGACGTGGTAAATTATCAGCAGGACAATTACCATTACTATTACTTTCAAAGCGTAATCAAAGGCGACCATGATATTAACTGTGCTTTCTGTATAATAAGTTTTCCTCAAATCCCGCTTTCAGCGCTTTCTATGCAATCGTCCGCTGAATAATCCCCAGGCTTTACCTCTATGAACATCGGGCCGTAAAAATCGGTTTTATCTGGTATGAAATTGCAGTCGTAAGCGTCGGAAACCTTGCCGCAGAAGCCGATGACAAATTTTTCCTTCAGCCGGGGGTCAATTTCCTTTTTCTCCGGAGCGAACAGGGGCTGGAGCTTTTCGGAAGTGTCTATAAGAAATACAGGCTTCGCTTTTGAGCACACATCCTTGTTCCTGAATTCCAGCAGCTTCATTGTCAGCGAGGAACCGCACACGCTGACGGATTTATCGCACAATTTCTTGTCATCACCTTCACATTCCGTGAACTTTAATATTTTCCTTTCCGGGACAGAGGCCCCGTAGCACTGGACCTGCGCTGCTACTGTGCATTTTGCATCTGAAGCCGGAATACCCGCAAGAATTTCCGCCACGGTAATGCTTCCCACAAGTGACTGGTCTATTATTGAAATGTCGTAATCGTTTATCACAATCCTCTGGTCCTTGAGAAGATAGCCGTGATAAATTTTATCGTCTTTGAATATTGTCGGCGGCTCCGTGGAAGTTATTGTGTATTCAATGCCTTCTTCTGCATTGAACGTTTTGTCGTCGCCTGATTTCAGGACGAGCGAGGATTTTTTCAAGTCCAGCGATTTTTTATCCTTGTAGCTCAGGACAGGCATCACTGTGATTTCCCTGTGCGGATTCCTGTCGTCCCTGAACTTCACGCCAAGGTCTTTTATGGTGACTTCGTATTTGTAAATTCCGCCGCTTTTTGTGCATGTTATCGTTGCATCGGATTTCAGCGTCGCCGTTATTAGCTCGTTTATTTTCTGTATTTCAGGTTTCTGCTTTTCCAGAACAGACGCGAATTCCTTTGACTCTTTTGTTCCGACAACCGCAACAAGAATGATTACCGACAGGCTGACGACGGCAACTGTCATGCCGAGGCCTGCCCTCATGCCTATGTCCATAGTATCACGCCGCCACAGGGCCGCCGCTTGTGTACCTTATAGCTTCGTTTATTGCAGTCACTATAAATTTTCCGAACCCCGGCAAAAGGTTAGTGTTCAGAAGCGCGATAGCAACAAGGCCGAATGCAAGGGCTACCAACAGAGCAGTCATAAGGTCAAAGCCGGAATCGCTCATAAACTCACCCGAAGACAGGCTTGAGTGCGGGTATTATGTCAAAGACGCCTTCCTTTTGGCTGGCAAAAATCAAAATTACAATCACAGCGGCGACAATAGTAAGTATCTGCCATATATACTGCATTATAAGCCGCTTTTGTAGCATATTTCCTATATTGCTCCGGTATTTATAATAAATTCCGCTACCCGGTTATCACCACGAGCGGCGCGAATATCTGCAGCGTCACGAAAAGCGATATCACGAAAACCAGGAACGATACCCACATGATATGGCCGCGGTTGTAGTCACGCCCAATGGGGTCCTGGCCGCTTTCTATGCCGTTTATGAATGACGAAAGTATGAAGGACGTTTCCAGCAGGTATATGCCTACGATGAGGATGAACTCAAAAGGCGTTATATTTATCTGGCTGAACTGGCTGAGCAGGTTGGGCCCGAGCGTTGGCGATATGCCCTGAAGCCTGGTCTGCAGCTGGTTCAGTATCTGGATTATAATCATCGCCATCGTGACAATGACGCCGGAAATGAACGGCGAGAGGAAGTACGCCTGGAATTTCAATGAGCTCACTGTCTCGTTGAAGGATTCCCGGACCTCTTCCTGCGTCTGGTGTATTCCCTTGAGGTAAGCAGAAATAGAAAGCATCGCCGCGGAAACCGTCTGCACGCCCCTTTTTGCTGACTCAACCGCGACGCGCATGACTGTTTTTATCATCTTGGAAGGATAGTAGCGCGTCGCGCCGTATTCCTTGTCGAAGAACGAATCGGAAAATGTCATGCCGAGGTTTTTCATGTTCTTCAGCGCATGGATGAACAGCTGCTTTATCGTGAGGTTCTCCATTTTCTTTACTGACCGCTCCAGGGACACTTCCAAAGGAACTCCCACGGATATATGGTTTCCTATCTGGAACAAAGCTTCAGAGAATTCCTGCTCTATTGCCCTGGTCTCGTTCCTTATTTTTATGCGGATTTTTGAAAGAAGTATGTAGTAGACAGCGAACCCAAGGAAAAGCCCGCCAAGGAGCAGAACGGGCGAGAGGACGCTTGCCGTGCCCTCGACAACGTACACGGCAAAGCCAAGGTAGCTGATGACAAAGACAACCAGCAGCGCCACGGGCCACGCAGGGAAATAATTGTTGCCATGAAGGCGGAACTTGCCTTTAGGCGGGGCCTCGGGGTTCTCGGAAATGTCTATCTTGCTGAACGTTGCGGGTCTTGTTTCAAGTATGCTGTTTATCACGAAAATAAGGATTAGCGGCAGTATTATGTCGTAGCCTATGAAAAGAAATATAGACTTGACGCCGAGGAATATGGATATTATCGGGAAAAGCACGAGTCCGAGGATAGGCAGGATAATGCCCAGGGCATGGACAACCATCACGGGCATCTTCAGATTCTGGTTGAAGTGGCGCGCGTTCTCCCTGTTGCCGTTCAGTATGACGTTGATGGCCTCGTCAAGCATTATCAGCCTTCTCTCGCCCGGCTGCTCTAGGGAAGCTATCAGTATTTCCAGGGATTCAACGAATTCCCTGTTGTTCTCCCACTTCTTGGCGTAGTCAAGCAGCGCGTCCTGTATGTTGAGGTAGTTTCCGATTTCTACGTCCCATAGCAGCTTTCTTATTTCGTAAGAAAGGCTGCCGGTAAGGTTTTCAGAGGCGAATTTCACAGCGCCCTCAAGGTTGGGCGTGTTTCTCATGTGCATGGACATGTAAAGGATGAACGAAACGATTTCGGAGCCTGCGTCGATTTCGTATACCTTTTTCAGGTGGAATGGATAGTTGTACAGGTAGTAAACCAGGAGCATCGTCAGAAAAAGGATTATCATGCCGATGCCGAAAGACAGCCCGTGGTACCCAGCAATATCAAGCCCGAAAACATTGACAGTGAGCAGCGCCAGCACGATAACAGAAACAAACAGCCCGATGCCCATGGGCATTGACGAAACGTCGTCCGGCGTCACCTTGAGATGGGAAAAATCAATGGCCTTTTGCAGTTTTTCGCGCGTTTTCTTGTCCGGAGAAATTTTCAGCGTTTTGCCGAAAAACCTGCATATCTTCTCGTAGAAAGTCCGCGGCAATGACGCTATTCTTTCTTCCTCGCGGAATATCCTGTACTGCCGCGACACGGGAATGTCAGGCATGATTATAATTGTTAAGGGCTATTAAAATAAAACGGAAGAAAGTAATTTTTTAACGTTTCACATGTTCAGTATTTCATGAAAATCATCCTCGCGACGGCATCGCCTTACCGCAAGCGCGCGTTCGCCGCGCTTGGAATTCCTTTCACGGCCGAAGGAAGCGGTGTCGAAGAAGACTTTGAAGGCAGGCCCGGGAACCCCGAAGAGCTTGTTCTTGTCCTGGCAAAGAAAAAGGCAGAAGCTGTTGCCAAAAATCACAGGGAAGGGATAGTCATAGGTTTTGATTCCGTCGGCTTGTTCGAAGGAGCGGTTCTCGAAAAGCCGGAATCTGAAGAGGAGCTTTTTGAGCGTCTGAAAGACCTTTCAGGAAAAAGCCACGAGTTCATAACAGGCGTCCACATGATAAACGTTTCTTCGGGCAGATTTTTGTCAAAGGCCGTGAAGACAAAGGCTTTCTTCAGGGTTCTGAAAGACGAAGAAATAAAAAAATACATCAGCGAAGACCCTGACTACGGCACCTTTGCCGTTGGCTACGACCCGTGGAACCACATAAGCTCCAGCTTCGCTGAGCGCATTGAAGGCAGCTATCACAATCTCATAAGCGGGGTGCCGTTGGAAGCGATAGTGGAAATGCTTTATGAAATGGGATTCAGGTTAACCAAGAATTAAAGATGGGGCAAATAAGGGAGGTCCATAATTGCCCTGTTAGATTCACATAAAGAGTCGAATCTGTCTAGGAACCCGCGATTTTCAGCTACCACTCGGGCAGTCTGCCTGTCGCACCAATTAGATAATGTTTTATAAAAAACTCTTTCATCGTAGCCATGTTCTATAACAGACTCTTCCAAACGCCTTTTTAATTTGAACTGCTTTCGAATCACGTATAATGAATAAGCACATCCAGCAAGAATAACAGTAGCGCTAATTAAATTTCTGTATTGAAGAGAAGCAGCAAGGGCGCCTGCACTGAGGAGGAAAAAAGTCTCTCCTACAGGTGCTGCCCTGTAAAAATCTATTACGCCTTTGATTCTCACTCGTTCAAGCATGATTCATTAAAACAGATAAGTTATTTAAATCAAAACCTGTTCTTGAGCCAGCCCTGCCATTTCTCATAAATCAGAGCGCTGTCCAGTTCGCCTGTTTCCTCTTTTACTTCGCTGCTGATTATGTGGAACATTGAGTTGCTCTCGATGACCGTAGGCGCTTCCAGGACCTCAGGGCCTTTTGCTTTTGAATAATCCGTGAGCGTCTTCAGTATGTTCGCGCGCAGCTGGATGTTGCTCCAGATGGAGTCCCAGTTTCCTTTCCACTCGCGGACGCGCGACGCTATGTCATTTAGAACAACGCTTTCGCCTGTCAGCAGCGTTGATGTGGGCTTCAGCACATCGTCTTTGGCAGAATACTCCAGCAGGTTGACGAATCCTCCTTCATCCGCAGGGTCGCTTTTCCAGTGCTTTCTCACTTCCGTAAGCTCAACAACCCTGCGGAACGCGTGCAGGCCGTCGGGCGACCTCAGCATGTTGGCAATGACGATGAGGTCAGTCGCCTTGAAGCTTGTAGGCGGCACGCCCAGGTCGTTAACAACCCTGTCGAAGACGCCGTAGGCGGATTCGCCATGGATAGTGCCGGCAACTACGTTTGCCAAAGCGCCGATTCTCATTGCTTCGTATAATGCCAGCGCTTCGCGCGAGCGGACCTCGCCGACGATGAGCGCGGAATCGCCCAAGCGCAGCGCGGTACGCAGCGCTTCTTCTGCCGGCAATTCCGTTTCCACGCGCGTGATGACAGAACGGGATTTCAGCCGCTCGATATTGTATTCAAGTGCGCGCATCTGCTCAACAGGGAGCTCCAAGGTGTCTTCAACCGTGACAATCCTGATCTTCGGCATTATCTGGACCATGCATGCGCCCAGAAAACTGCTTTTTCCGCTGCTGCGCGTGCCTGCAATCAGCATCGTCCTCGCGCCGTCAATCAGGAACCACAAAAGTCCCGCGGAGAAAGGGTCAATCATCTTGTTTTGAATGAATAATGGAAATGTCCACGGCTTGTCCCTGTGGCGTCGCAGCGCGAAGCCCAGGCCGTCAGGCGACAGCGAACGCGTTATAGCCGCGACCCTTGCGCGTCCGCCCGGTACGCTGAGTTCCGTGTCAAGAACGGGATTCGCCTCGTCCAAAGGCCGTCCGGAAAGCAGGCGGAAGCGCGTTGCCCATGACTCGGCGTCCTCCATGCTGGGAACGATGTTCGTCTCGCACTCCTCGTAAACGCCGTGAAAAACATATATGGGCGAATAGCCCACGGGCGAATTCACGGAAATGTCCTGGATGTTCTCGTCCTCAAGGATAAGCTCTATGGTCCCCAATCCCGCCGTGTACCTTGTCAGTATGTCGGCAAGTTCCTGCAGCCTTTTTTCGGAAATTTCTATTTTATTTACCTTTGACAGATCGCGGAGCATGTCCAGCCCTATCCTGAATAAATTCTCTCTCAGCCTGTGGGGATCCTGCAGTTCAACCTCTCTCGGCTCGTGCCTGCCTATGTATCGCCGTGCATTGTCCAGCAATGTATACTCTTCCTCGGCCAGTCGGAATTCCGGCGGAATGAGATGGTAAAGTTTGCGCGTTTTTCCATGCATCTGGTATATCTCGACAATGCTGTCGCCGACAGCATAGCGCTCAACCAGTTCGGCGTCAGCAGGCGGCAGCGTCATGTAGTGCGTATACATGAAGTTCGGCCGCACGGTGGGGTGGAAAAACTTTCTGTACAATGAGCGGTTCTTGTGTTCCGCTAAGTGCGGCTTCGCTTTCTGGATCAGCAGGCAGCTGTCCAGCAGTTTCTCTATGGGAAGCAGTGCGCTGTTAAGGTAGTGCTGCAGGCAGCTGCGCTTCAGGTCGTCGTATTCCCGCTGCGCCCTCACGCTTGTGTGCCTGATCTCCCTCAGCAGTTGCTTGTAGGCTTCTATGGGGTCGTAGCGCATCTCGGCAACAAATTTCTGCAGGAACTCGTAGCGCGGCGCCGCGTCGTCCTCGCACCCCCGTATGACGACGTTCTTGATGCTTATTACTTCCTTCATGGTGCGTTCCAGCGCCAGGGCAATTTCCAGCAGCATCTTGGATTCGCTGAAGTCGTATTCATGCTCCCGCGTGTCCGCAAGAACAATCCTGACTGATTTTTTTATCTCCATGAGCTTGTCTATTGTCGCGGCCATCCATACCGGATAGTCCTCTATGCTGGCGCCGTAAACGCTCTTCAGGACGTTCATCCTTATGCGCTGGTTCTCCTCGTCATATTCATACGCCATATGCTATAATTCTGGCCTTCGCACTATAAATTTTTCCTTCTTGGCATTAACCTTAATATACAGGGCAAAACAACAATAATTCGTAGGAGATATTATGCCCAAAGAAGACATCACGCGCGTCTATTCCATCCTGCAGGAACTGGTCAGGCGCAGCACCGAGATGAACACAAGGATGCGCATGCTTGAGCAGCGCCTTGACGGCGTCGAGTCGCGTCTGGCGTCCGTGGAGTCATCAACCATGGAAAGGACAAAGAAAACAAATACGAAGTACGTGGAGATAGATGTAACTCTAAGAAATTTAAACGACGAGATACTAAGAATAAAAAACAACCTCGAGAAAATCAACCGGCAGGTAGGCAAGTTTGCGCGCAAAAGGGATGTCCGCGAGATTGAAAAGATGATGGAGCTCCTCGGTCCTTCCAGGTATAAGCTGCCCGTTGAGGAAGAGGTTGAAAGCTGAATTCCAATGCGGAAACCAGCGCTATATATAAATATAGTGAATGACATAATATTTCATACAAAATTGATGTCATTCACATATAGCACTGACAAACTATTATGTATAATAACTTTTGTCAGATGCTATAGCAGGAAAATCAAATAAGTTAAGGCAGAATATTGTCCCTGACATTCCGCTTTGGTACGAGTTGATAAAATGCTGTTTTTCGGAAAAAAGAAGCAGGAAGAAAAGCTTATCCCGCCCGCAGAAGTGGAGCGGATGGCAAAAATGGGCCTGAGCGACAAGGACATAATCAAGTACCTGAAGGCGCAGGGCTATTCCTATCCGGAAATTGAGAAAGCCATGATGGCTGCAGTCAAGAAAGGGGCGACGGAAGAGCCGCAGCAATCGCAATTGCAGGCGCCTGTCCAGAAAGAAGCGGCAAAGGCGCCCGACCTGCCCGACCTGCCCGAGATAAGCAGCGAGCCCACTTTTGAAGAGGAGCTTGGCATGGGCGCCGAGCCCGAGATGGACATCAACCCGGAAGTCATTGTCGAGGAGCTCGTTGAAGGCGTTGTGAATGAGAAATGGCAGAAATTCGAGGAAAGGATGAACCGCACAGAAGACGAGCTGAACAAGCTTCACGCGGATTTGCAGCAGTCCCTGAGCAGGCTGGAATCCATAAAGCACGAGCCCCACGGCAAGGAAAGCGATGCCAAAATTCAGGAGTTGTCCGAGCAATTAGAAGAATTACAGGCGCGCGTCGGCGGCCTTGAAAAGGCCTTCAAGCAGTTCCTGCCCGCGCTGACGAAGAACATAGAATCGCTGTCGAACATGATTCACGAGATGAAGGAAAAGCGCGGCGTTGTGGAAGCTTGACCAAAAAATGAGACGTAGTTTTTAGCGGGTTTTTGATATGATGAAATTGAACAAGGAAACAACGCTTGCGTCAACGCTGTTTTTCCTGGGCGTTTCGGCATTGAGCCTTTTCCTGCTTTCCGTTTACCAGAGCCTGACGTTTCCTTTCGGCAACGAAACCGTCACGGGATTCCTCTCCGTGCTTTACATAGCATCCACGCTGCTGACTGGCGTGTTTTCACTGCTCGCTTTCTGGCATCATGTCAAGAGGAAGTAAGCCCTATTTTTTCACGCACAGTTCATTGCTGTTTTCTTTATTCTCTGGTTTGCAATCAAGGTTGCACGCGTCTTCTTTGCAGGCTCGCTCGTTCATGAAGACAAACCATTCAGGGTTGTAGATATTGTAGTAGTCTCCGCAACTTTTTACGTTGGAGCAAGGGACGCACTTTCCAAGCTCAGGAACGACATAGTATGCAATGCCTATTCCTGCAAGAACGACAATTATTGCAGGACCTAACCTTTCTTCTCCCAATTGCTTCGATATGTAGCCTGATGATGCAAGCACTGCAAACTGAGGAAATCCGTTAAAGCCCAGAAAGTAGCATTTGTCCGGGGATTCCCTGTTTGACTGCTCACAGTTTTTTCTTGTTGTCAGGAAAGACGCGCACGTAACGGGTTCTTTAGGAGTGAAAGGTTTTGACTGGCTCTGTGCAGCAGCCCCTGTTATCATGTCGCTGACGTCGCTGTAAGCAACAAGGTCGTTTTCAACCGCATACTGGGCTGTCAGCATGTTGGACTTTGCAACCAGCGGCTCGCCCAGTTCTTCTGAAGCGACCGCCCCCAAATCTTCTCCCGCTTCGCATTTATCTGCAATGTAGTTTTCCCAAAGGCCTGTTTTTTCGTTTACACCGCCGCAGACCCTTACCGGGTTTTGTGCTGTGTAGCAGATGCAGTAAGGAACAGAAATCCCTCTGTACACAGCGTCTGTGCAGCTCTCTGAAGTAAGCATGTAGACTTCATTGTCGTACGCTCCTCTGTCGCATATGCCGTTTTCGTAGCCTATCAGGTTACATTCGCCCGTGCACGAGGCATCGGCTTCCTCCAGAAGAGCAGCAAATGAAACAGAAGAAAGGATGATTGTAGAAGCCAGAAAAAGAGCGAGGAATTTGCGCATGAGTATAATTGCCGCGTCAAATATAAATTATAATTTCATCCCTTCATCAAAAAGGTTATAGAAGCGCCGATGATGAGGATTACAAGGACAATGCTCCATGTGACGTCAGTGACGCGGATGCCGAAAGCCGTCCCGGCCGCGACGAAAAACACTATGATGCCCACAGCTACCAAGGCGTACTTCACGCCCCCGCCGCTCATCATCTTGGATACATCACCGCCTGTCATCGCCAGAAAAAGTATGATTACAAGAAGCCCTGCCAGGACAACCGTGCCGAAGCCGAAAAGCGTTGTGAAGAAGATTGCTATTGCCGGGCCGCCGAACCCGACAATGAAGAATGCCAGCACAAGCGATATGGAGCCGATTATTTTCTTGTCCTCACCGAGGACTTTCGTTTTCAGCAGCGCCGCGAAGGTTACGGCAAGAATGAACAGGAACGGCAGGAAAAAGCCGAAGAAGCCCATGGCTTCCAGGTTCGTGACAAGGATTTCAAACGGGTTCGCCATGATTACCAGTTATTCTTTATCTGTCGTCCATGCTTAAATTGTTTTGCGGTAACGCACCAAAAATTTCCAAGAAAGAAATTATCCGCCGGCTGCTTTTGGCGCCGGTTTTTCGCCCTCGTCCTTCCCGCTCATCACGAAGTGCGCCGCTACGAGGACGATGACAACGGCGAAAATCAGGGTTGCCGTGTCGCCGCTGAGCGTGATGCCGAGGAACCCGCCGCCGGCTGAAGCAAGGAACAGGACAACGGCTATGATTACAACAACAGCTAATGCCCATTCATTCTTGGCCCAGTAGTCTGTTATGTTTCTGCCCAGCATCGCGCCAAAGAGCAGGACAACTAAAATTCCCGCCAGGAAAACGGATGTCCCGCCGAACAGGTTGATGAAGAAAGCCGCGAGCTGCGGCCCGCCGACAGCAGTAACGAAGAATGCAATGACAAAAGCCAGGGCCGCAGATACCTTGTCGTTCTTCTTTTCCCCGAATATGTTTAATTTGATTAACAAGCCGTAAACTATGGCGAACGTGAATATCCATGGAAGTATGAATCCGTAGAACTCGGGTCCTAACAACTGGGGAATCTCAACAGCCACTTGTAATCACTTGTTATTTTATTGTTGCACTGGTTTTTATACGTTAGCATGCTTTGTTTTTCAGTCAGGGCAATTACAGCAGAATCACTGCGGACAGGGAGCGAAGCCCGTTAATCCGTCTTGATAGTATCTGCTATTTTGCGGGCTGCTGGTAAGCTACAATAAATACGAGGAGGGCAACCGCAATCCCCAGTATCCACAAAACGTTTGAGGAGCTCAGACCTTCCACTGGTATGTTTATCCTGTCCCAGAAAGCGCCTAGAAGTATGAGCCCTATGGCAAGCAAGGCAACAGGCGGGAACGCGTCAAAGTGCTCGCCTTCTTTCTTCGGCTTGAAGACTTCCTTCACAAAAACGAGGAAAAACAATATAACAAGCGGTATCACGAGTATCGGCAGTATGTTAAAAAGCCCTGTCCGGAAAGGCTCAAAGGACGCGGCGAAAATCCCGAAGACTAAAGCTATTGCCGCGTTGACGTTCTTAGGGAAGCCGAACATCTTTGCGTAAGAAAGAAGCCCGAAGACAATGGCGAACACGAAAAGGAACGCGCCCAGGAACGGCAACAGGGCGGGGTCAACAGCAAATTCTACGGCCATTTTATCACGGTTTTAAAATCCCGGCAGGCGGCTTCCTCTTTGCCATTTTCTCATGACATTCAGCTGGGTTTCTATCTCATGCATCTCAGCCTTCAGCGTTGCGCGCTGTTGCCTCAGCTCTGATAATCTCGTCTCCATCTTGCCTTTTTCTGCATGTCCGATTTCATCGTCAACAGCTCTCATCATCGCATTTATCCTGTCCTTTTCAATCAAAAGGTCCCGCCTGGGCATGTTTTCATAATGTGCAAGGCCGGCAGCGCCGGGAGCGCCGCCGCCCGGAGCAGCTGCAGTCCCGCCGCTTCTCCTGCCTGTAAAGTGCTCTATGAAGAAATACAGCAGGCCCATTATGAATATCAAAAAGAGGAAATAAGGTCCTGCTATCAAGGCGAAGTTCCTGTAGTAGCCGCCGGCTATGATGAACAAATACATGCCGATGCCAAGAAGAAGCCTTAGCCGGGCAAATATGCCTTCCGGCGGAAATAACCTGCCTACAGTTATGTAGATAACGACTATGATGAAAATGCTCGGAACGATAAGGAACATTATCAAGTCGTTTATTATGTTTCCCGTGAACGGCGAGCCAGGGTATTCTGTAAATTGCAATATATCCCGGAACAGCATGCCGCCGATGTCGTCTTCAAATGCCATGAGTAAATATTACAGCTTTGTTTAATAAAAAGGTTTTCAGAAAGCTGCGCTTTCTGCAGAACTAGTTCATGTCAGGATTGAACTGATTCATTTTCCATGGATTCATGACAGCAACGCCTTGTTCGAGTTCTCTTGGTATTCTGTAGTCCTCTTTTTCCAATTTAACGAGCTCTGCAAGCGGTATCAGGTATTCGGGATTTCCGGTATGAAGTGCACGATATCCTAAAAGCATTTTTCCACCCGCATTCGCACCTACTTCTGTTTTTGCCCCTCTTTTAACATCAAGCTCTGAGTGTCCGCCACCTTCGTGTGCAATTACAGCGGCTGCTATGTAGGGTTTCAATTCTTTGTCAAACAATACTGTGTTTTTTACTCTTTCTCCTTTTCTAACCTTGACATTGACGCCTGAAATTCTGAAGCCATCATGGCCCGGCTTTTCTCCGAGCCCTTCAGTGAAGTATGAATTGTCAACAGGATAAACTTCTATGCCTTCTCCTCTTAGAACGCCGCACAAGTCTTCAAGCAATGCCCTGCCGCCGTCGTTTTTGCCGTGTTCTCTGTAAAGCTTTTCTCTGTATTCTTTCCCACCCCTTTCTGTTTGTTCCAGTATTGAATAGTAACTCTGTCTTACATCGTGGTCGTCAAACCTAGGCTTGTAGCCCTCGGATAATATATAGTTAAGCATATTCTGAGCTTCCGGATTGTATGTTTCCATCAGGTGCGTAACCATTTTCCCAGGCGGCGGCTTTATCTTTTCAGGCTCTGCTTTCTCACGGTGCCTTTCTGTCATTCTTTTGTTGTACTCTGCTTCGCTTATAGTAACGCCTAATCTCGCGCGGTCCAGCGTATCGTAGAACCAGTGTACCAGTCCTGTGGGCAGAGGAACTTTACCTGGCAGCCCCTTTTCATGTCTTTCTTTTGTGACGTATGGATATTCACTCCAAGGATTAATTCCTAAAACCTGTCCAAATGCTGGTTTTATGTCTGAGAAAGCCATAATATCACTACATACTTATACTACAAGGTAGTATATAAAGATTTCGCTACCTGAAAGTAGTGATATTTTGAACCAAGCTTGCTAATTAAGCCGTCTTTGGCGGAATACATCATTGTCGTGCAAGTGGTTGTAAGCCTCAGCCATTCTGGGCGGTATGCCAGGCAAGTTGTCCCTTCCGCCTATTAGAGGTATGAAAGCTTTCGGCCCGTTATAACTGAATGCCCCGCCGTCTTCTATGTTGAAGAAGCCTATTGGCGCATAATTTCCACTGTCTACCAGCTTGAAGCCGTATGAGGTAGGCCTGACTTTTACATTTATCATCTCATTATCTCCGCCCCCCTGCGCCCGCGCAGTCCGGAAGGCGTGGACATTCCTTGTCGTCACGTTGCGCCAGAAATCCACCATATCGTAGGCGGTCTTGTCGTCAACCTTGTAAAGAAGATGAGCAGGAAACTGCGAAGGGGCAAAATCGCCGAAGCTGCTTTGTATCCTGCCTACAGCGCCTAGAAGATAACTTCTGTAGTCCGATAAACTAGCGCCGTCATGGCCTTTCGGAGTCATGTACCCCGGTAGTATTCTTTGCATAGCCATATGGGCGTAGCGGTCAATGCTGTCGCCATCCGAGCCGAATCTCATGCTGCCGGAGCCTGAATTCATTGTTGCACTTGACGAACAAAACGGGCATGCCATATCTATCACTACCAAGAATTTTTTCAAAATTCTTTCTAGACCATCTTATTTTCCTCCGGTCATACAAGCAGGGCGTCCTTGACTCTTTCAATTATGTCCTGCTTGACGACCTTGGGGATTTCGAGGCGCTTGTAGAATTTGCCGCCGATGACGTGGCTGAACTCCTCGTAATAGTTGCCTTTCTCGTCCACTACAAAGATGCGGCCGTAGTCATCTTCTATCCTTCTGATGGGCTTCATTTTCTACACCTCGTCCTCTTGATGAGCAATTGTGCTCCGCTTGTGGGCATGCGCGCATATAGCGCGTCGGAACATGGTTCCGTTCGCCCACGGAGCGCTCTCAATTTGACACGGCCATATTTTAATGATTTCTCGCCCGCAGAAGATAGGTTGGCTATGCTTGGAAGCAGAAAATACAACCAGAAAGCATAGTAAGAGTAAGAGAACTTTTAAGAGAAACTTACTTCTTAGAAATAAGTAAGAAATTATAAAAGGGAGTAAACTAAATGAATTTGGGTGGTTGCCGTGGAAGAAGTGAAAATATCAAGCAAAGGTCAGATAGTGATTCCAAAATATATCCGGGATGCTTTAGGGGTGAAAGAAGGATCTGTTTTGCTTGTCAACCTGCTTGAGAACCGGCTGATAATAATACCAAAACCCGAAGACCCTGTCCGGGGCCTGGAAAGGGCGGGCGGTGAGATGGGAATGAAAAACATCCGCCGCGAAATAAAGGGAGAGTGAGTGCGTTCATGCCTGGAAAAGCCTATTTCGACACCTTCGTTTTCATGGACCTGCTTGCCGGCGGGGAATATGCTGAAAAGGCCAAAAAGTATTTGCAGGAAAAAGGCGTCGTTTCGTCAATACTGCTGACGGAAATCGGCTTCCACGTATCCCGCAGGAAGCGGAGCCGGGCTGACGAAATTCTTTTTTACATCCAGTCGCTGCCGAACATCGAGGTTGTCCCTGTCACAACAGAGGTCGCCATGCTTGCGGGAAAGCTGCGCGCGAAGTACAGGAAGAAGATAAAGAAGCAGCTCACCTATTTTGACAGCATCCATCTGGCGACAGCAATCAATCAGAAATGCACCCGGTTTATTACGGGCGACAGGGGATTTGAGGAAATCAAAGAAATCCCGGTGGAGGTTTATTGATTATTCAAAATCTTCCGGATAATAAATACTACCGGTTACTCGGACTTTCTCTATAGAAAATACTTGTGATGAAAAACTTGAAAAACGGCCTCTAGTATATGAATTACAACCTCCAGTATATGAATTTCCAGATGGAACAAAAACAGTCCTTCCTCTTATTTCTGCGCGAACTCCCCGACCGGATGCGCTGAAAAGAACGTTCCCGTTTAAGCAAATGATTATCCTTGTGGAGATTTACTAACGAATTGGGTGAAGAATAGTACCCTCAATGTCGTAATTCCTCAGTGAAAATGTCCGTGTATGTGTAGATGAACTCTCTCCTCTTTTATTATACCATACAGTCGCGACTTCGCCCCTGACTTCTGCGCAAACACCACTCCCTGAACTGTTTATAACCTGTTGTCCTGTGTTGGTATCATAGACAGCTATGGTGCCCCATCGGTTTAGATCTCGGCTATTTGCTGCTATTTCTTCTCGCCTATGTCTTCTTTCTTCAAGTCCTGCCCTCAATCTTTCAGTAGTTCTCTCATATTCAGGATTCATTAGTTCCGCATCAGCAGCTGGATTTCTCCTGTTTTGAGGTTCACGAACAGAACTAACTTTAGAACCCAAACCGGACACGCCAAATAAAAATAATAAACTACCAAGAAATGATACAAGCCCTGAACCACCCGATTCTTCGCTTGGCATATAATCTGCTTGACTAGGTTGCTGATACACAGGCGTTCCGGGTCGTTTTTGCACGTAGGAGTCTAGGTCAAATAAAGCGCGGTAAAGACGCCATGCCACGTCTGTGTTCCCTTTTCTGTATGCGCTTAAAATTGCTTCTTTCCTTCGGTCGAAATCTGCTCTTCCTAATCTGACCCTAAGCTCCTTGCTATGTATGTCCAGCCAATAGTCGAAATTAATCGCGGGAGAATTCGCCATAATAATTAGAAAACAGAAACGTATTTTAACGTATCGGTTTGAGTAGACGATATTGCCGTTGAGGTTTTACTGAGATAAAATCTAATTCTAAACAAATCCGGCGTGCACTGGTTGCTCAATCCTTTTGACTTGTGACATAAAGAAGTCCAGTCCTGCATAGCTCCTGTCTATCGAATTTCCGACTCTTCTGAGAGATTCATAAATTGCATGCATTGTTCCATAGTCAGGACGTAAGAATCTGTAACCGGAAATTTCGCCGCCTTCTCTTTCCATGTTTACAAAAATCCCTAAAGGATGCAATACAGGATAAACACTGTGAGAAGCGCAAACAACCATTTCTTCACGGAGAATTCCGTTTCCGTTAGTAACTTCTACCCTTATTATCAGGGTTTGAAAAGCACCAGCCCTCAAAGGAGATGAGTAATTTTTACCATAAATAAGATTTCTCATTGACAACACCATAAATTTATAAATATTTACTACCACATAGTAACTATTTAAGCATTTCTCTTGAGAGCATCGTTATTAAACTACATTAAAATTCGTCTTGAAAAAGATTAAAATCGCGTGTGGTAACCATCCCACGGCTGAATTTCTTTTTATTTTCTGCCGCAAATGTTATGTCATGGAAATTTCTTCTTACAGTAGCGAAATCCAAAAAGCCCTGACGAAAGCCGGCGCGCGCATAGGCGACAGAGTCAGGGTTGAAAAAACCGAAGATTTTTTTGAAGGCATGCTCATGCCAAAGTCGCAGGGCGCCGACAATACGCTAATCATAAAGCTGGACAACGGCTACAACGTCGGCGTGGCTTTTGATAAAGGGACGCAGATCAAGAAAGTCGCTGTTAAGGAAAAAGAATCAAAAAAGCAGTTACACATTGGAAAGCAGAAAGAAGACAAAGGCAAGCCCACCGTTGCTATTCTCACGATGGGTGGAACGGTGGCTTCCCGCATAGATTACAAGACAGGCGCCGTAACACCCTTGGAAACGCCGGAAGAAATGCTCATAGCAGTTCCTGAATTGTCTGATATCGCCAATTTCAGGACGCGCGCCGTCTTTCAGATGCTTTCCGAAAACATAGAGCCGGAGCACTGGGTCGTGCTTTCAGAAAAGATAGCTGATGAAATAGAAACAGGCGTTGACGGCATCATCGTCACGCACGGCACTGACACGATGCACTACACATCAGCCGCGCTCTCACTGATGCTGCAAAACCTTCCGATACCTGTTCTGCTGGTCGGCTCGCAAAGAAGCAGCGACAGGGGCAGCAGCGATGCTTCATTCAATTTGATATGCGCCGCGCAGTTTATTGCAAAGTCAGATTTTTCGGGCGTCGCGATATGCATGCACGGCTCGAGCAGCGACGATTTCTGCCACATCCACCAGGGAACCCACGTGAAGAAAACACATACGTCACGGCGCGACGCTTTCAGGAGCATTGATGTCCCGCCTTATGCGAAGGTCTATCCTAACGGTACAGTAGAATTCCTGCGCACCGATTACCAGAAAAAGGACAAGTCAAGAAAACTGGATTTGGCCGCAAGATTCGACAGGCACGTTGCTTTGGTAAAAATGCATCCGGCTTTTGATTACAGGTTGCTTGATTTTCTTGAAAAAAACGGTTTCAGGGGAATTGTTCTGGAGGGAAGTGGTTTAGGCCACGCGCCTATTGAGGTTCTGGATGAATACACAAAGCACCACGCAGAATTGCTGAAAACGATACATCGCATGAGCAGGAGCGGCATAATAATCGCGATGACATCCCAGTGCACCTATGGCAAGGTTAATCTTAACGTTTATTCTCCGGGCCGCATCCTGCAGGAAGCCGGAGTAATTCCTGTTGCCATGACGCCTGAAACAGCCTTGGTGAAATTAGGCTGGTCGCTTGGCCACACGCGCGACAGCGAGAAAGCGAAAGGACTGCTGCTGAAAGACGTGGCCGGAGAAATCCTGGAGCGCATTGATTTTGAAGCTTTTGAATAAGAAAAAACGCCTTTGCTTTCTGCCTTAGCAATATAAGTTTTCAAAAACAACTCGTTGTTGATTGTTATGCCCGATTATTCAAAGCTTGGTCTTCGGGTTGGCCTGGAAATCCACCAGCAGCTTGCGACAAAACACAAGCTTTTCTGCAAATGCCCGATAAAGAAAGAAGAGGAATTTCCCTTGGAAATCCGCAGGAAGCTGCGTGCGGTGCCTTCGGAGCTGGGAGAATACGACCCCGCTGCTTTGTACGAATACCTGCGCAACCGCACATTCGTTTACAAATGGAACCGGGAAAGCAGTTGCCTGATTGAACTGGACGAGCAGCCGCCGCTCTCTATAAACGAAGAAGCCCTGCACCTCACGCTGCAGATATGCAAGCTGTTGAATTGTGAGGTCCTTGATGAATTGCATGTGATGAGAAAAACAGTCATTGATGGCTCGTCGGTGAGCGGCTTCCAGAGGACGGTTCTTGTCGGCATTGACGGCTATGTGGAAACATCTTTTGGGAAAATCGGAATATCCCGCATCTCTTTGGAAGAAGATTCTGCGCCCGTTGTTGCCCGCAGGGATGATGTTGTCGAATACCGCTTGGACCGCTTGGGCGTGCCCTTGGTGGAAATAGCGACAACGCCTGACATACACACGCCGGAGCAGGCGCGCGAGGTTGCCGAGAGCATCGGCAGCATTCTCAGAAGCACAAAAGTCATGCGCGGCATCGGCAGCATCAGGCAGGACATCAACATATCAGTTGCGGGCGGAGCCCGAATAGAAGTGAAGGGATTCCAGGAGCTTGAGAAAATAGAAAAGCTTGTTGAGAACGAAGTAGAGCGGCAATTATCGCTGCTGGAAATAAAAAAGGAGTTGGAAAGGCGCGGCTTAAGAAAGCTGGAAAGCAAGCCTGTGGATGTTACAGCATTTTTTGCAAAGACAAGAAACAATTTTCTGCGAAGAATGCTCAACGAAGGCGCGCGCATTTTTGCCTTGGTCCTGCCGGCTTTCGCCGGCCTGCTTGCGAAGCAGTGCGGTGACCGCACCTTTGGAAAAGAGCTGTCCGCTTATGCCGAAGCTTACGGTTCTGGCATCATCCACAGCGACGAACAGCATGATGAGTTGGAAAACGAGTTTGTTCTTCTGAAAAAACAGCTGAAATCAGACGAGCGCGATGTGATTTTGATTTCCGCTGGCAGAAATCCCGAGAAAGCACTGGCAGCCGTGGCAGAGCGCGCAAATTCATGCTTGCTTGGCGTTCCTGAAGAAACAAGGATTGCAGACGGCGCCGGGTCAAAATACACGCGGCCGCTGCCGGGCGCCGAGAGGATGTATCCGGAATCCGACATACCGGCGATAGCAGTGAGCAATGAACTGCTTGAGGCCATAAAAATACCAAAAACGCTGGCTGAAAAACAGCAGGAGCTTGAGAAGGAACTGCCCAAGGAAATTGCAGAGCAGCTTGTCCGCTCAAAATATTACGGGCTGTACGGAGAACTGAAAAATAAATTCAAAATAGATGCCGTGACAATTGCCTCCGTTTTTACAAACACGCTGACGGACCTGAGAAGGCGCGGGCTTGACGTTGAAAAATTAAGCGGTGATGATTTTGAAAGAGTTTTCGCGCTCGTTGCTGACGGCAGGATTGCGAAGAAAAGCATTGCAGCGATTTTAGAGGAGCTTTGCAAGGGTGCTGTTTTGGAAAAAGCAGCCGAGAAATACTATCTTGTCACCGACAAATACCTGAAGGAAATTATCCGTTCCGTCCTGAAAGAAAAGCCAAACCTCGCCGAAAGCGCATACATGGGCTTGATTATGCAGCGTGTCGCCGGCAGGGCCGAAGGCAGCAAGATTGTGAAAATCCTGCGCGAGGAGATGAAATAATTACGCCCGCCTTACGCCGCTGTAACGTATAAATACCGCTTTTCACAAGGATTTAATATGGCGTTTTTCGGCATTGAGCTTACGGTGGCAGGCATCGTTACGCTGCTGCTGAAAGCAATTATCGCGTTCCTTGTCATAACGCTGGCCGACAAAATAATAGGGCACGAATTCAACCCGGGCCACACGGCAATCATTGCTTTGCTTGCTCTTTTCGCGACGCCGATTGTGACGAGCCTTTTTGAGCAATATTATAGTGTCAGCATTCCTTTCCTCGGGCTGGCTGTGTCGCTGGTTGTCTGGGTCATCAGCGGCGAAATCCTGCTGGGAGAAGGAAACTGGGAAGAAAAGCTGAAGGTGATTGTCGTTGCCTATGTCGCGTTCACCCTGATTTCCTTCGGCCTTGAGGCGCCGCTGCAGAACTTCGTGACGACATACGTGGGCGGATAAACTTATTCTCCTGCTTTACCGTTCCTGTTGGCGTCAGGAACCTGCAATTTTGTCCCTGCAGGAAGAATAGTGTCTTGCGGCACTTGTGGCATGTCTATGCTTGGATTTAGTTCTCTTATCGCAGCTTCGTAAGCGAAAGGACTAGAGCCTTCGCCTTCTGCGAGTTTCCGGGAAATTTCGCTGATACTGGCATCCTGCGGAACCACATAAACCGAGGCAGGAGAACTAATTATTCTTCTGTATTCAGAAACATTGTCAACAGCGATTTTCCCGCCGGCAACAGTAGCAACAGCTGCAAGCATCCATACTGCTGCTTTTCTCAAGTTAATTCCTGCTCTTTTTCCGGTGATTGAATAATCGGGAACGCCTATTTCACTTGACATATACCACTATACAGTAACACTTCTTTAAAAAGCTTTCGGTGGTAAGCAGGTTTCATGCCCGCGCCGGCTTGTAATCCAGTACAAGCCTTCTTGACCCTCTCATGATTTCGTTCGTTATCCCCCTTACTTCCGTTTCGTCCGCGGAAGGGTAAAGTATGTGGACGATCTCATGTATGCGGGTCTTCATCTTGTCGTAATAATCAAGCCCTTTCCTCAGCCATATCTTCGCCCTGTTTGTCATCCCGAGGACGATATGGTAAGGACCGTCGGGCATGTACCAGGGTTCTATTTCCTCTATGGGAATGAACCTGCCGTTGATCATGACGCCGCCCGGGACGTAATCAAAGTCCTTGAACTCCCGTCTTGCGTACTGCAGTAATTCATTGTTTTTTCCCGTTTCTCTCTGGTAAATTCTCAGGTCCCGCGGGTCTAGCATAGAAATAATTGTGCCAAAGAACTTTTATGGCTTGTCTGCAAGCCCTGTTTCGTTTATCTGCAGGAAACCGCTGCGCGTCTTTTCGTCCCAGTGCCTTTCTGCTTCTTTCACAACGATTCTTTTTTTGTAAAGCGGGCAAATGAGCACCAGTGTATCCATTTCTCCGCCCTCCCCCATGACGTGGATGCCGTGCTTTCTGTTCAGCGCCACCAGTTCATCCACGCATTTTTCGTCTATGATCCTACCCAGCCATTTGTCATCCAGAGGCGGCGCAGCGACGGCTACAACCATGATGGTAAAGCCGTCCCTGAGCATGCCCCTCAGAACTTCTTCAGGATCCTTGCCCCAGAAAGGCGCGATGCTGGCTAATCCTAAATCAAAGCATATCGCATCTATGCGCGTTTTCTGGTAGTTGCTGGCGATAGCTCCTGTAGTGATGCCGTCTATATGCGGTTTCAGCGAGGCAAGAACGTTTTTTATGTCCTTTAGTTCTTCTTCCTTGACACCTTTCGTTTTTCTTTTGACCAAAGGAAGCCCTATGTTTTCGGCTATCTTGTCGACTAAGTGTATGTTAGGTATGTGGAACATGTAGCTTTCAGGGTTCTCGGATTCCAAGGATACCAAGTATTTTATTTCATGTCCCTGATTCTTTGCAAGGTACATCGCATAGAGCGAGTCCTTGCCGCCGGATATGAGAGATGCTAGGCGCATGTTAGAAATGAAGGAGAAAACTTTTTATGCGGGTTTCATTCCCCGGTAACCGTCACGACTACGCTTCTTTTCCTCGGCTCCACATCAAACTCCCATAAAATTATGCTCTGCCATGTCCCGAGAACTGCTTTGCCGTCGGCTATAGGAAACGTAACGTCGCTGCGCAGCATGGATGCGCGCAGGTGCGAGAAAGCATTGCTCGGGTGGTGGTAGATTTTATTTTCATCAATGAGCATGAACATCTTTTTGAAATCTTCCAGGAGCATCCTGTCCTTTTCGTTGAGAAGCAGCCCGGCGGTCGTAGCCGGCAGGAATACGTTGCATGTCCCCTCCCTGATGCGGCTTTTTGCTATAACCGACAGGACTTCCTTGGTTATATCAATGAAGCTGATGCCTTCTTTGGTGCTGAATTCAAGAACACCTCGGTGAATCATGCGTATCCTCTAAATAATATTTTTGATGCAACTTTCTTTTGATCAAACTTTTCTGAAATCTTCAGAGAACGAAGTTCTCTGAGATCCCGAAGAACTTTCGTTCTTTGAGGAAGTTTGAAAGTCGCTTTTCTTTCCGCAGGCGCTTTCTTCTGTTTTTGATAGAACTTTCTGAAAAGTTCTGGGACTATTTAAATACTATTTAAATAGTTTACGCCTTATTTAAATACTCAGTCTGCTGGCTGTTTGTGGGTGTGATTTTTATCGCTGAGAAAATAAAAATAGAAAATGTCGTTGCTTCTACGGACATAAAAAAGATAATTTCCCTGGACAAGCTGCTGACTGTGCTGGAAGCAAGCGAATATGAACCGGAGCAGTTCCCGGGTCTTGTCTATCGCCTGGACGAGCCGCGCGTGGCAACACTGGTCTTCCGCAGCGGCAAAATCATATGCGTCGGCGCCCGGAGCACTTCCGACGCCAAAAGGGCATTGCAGAAAACAGTGCGCAACATAAAGAAAATCGGCATACGCGTGAACGAGAACGCGATAAAAGTAAAGATAGAAAATATAGTGGTTTCCGTCAACCTTGGCAAGGAGCTTAATCTGGACCAGCTGGCGTTCCGCCTGGAAGACAGCGAATATGAACCGGAGCAGTTCCCGGGGCTTGTTTATCGTATTTATGATCCTAAGGTCGCTTTCTTATTGTTTTCCTCAGGCCGCGTGGTATGCGCCGGAGCAAAATCGCTGGACGCAGTCAAGAAGGCAGTGAAGCGGCTGGAATCAAAGCTGAGAAGCTTGAACGTGTAAGAAACAATTTTTTCTTGCAAGCTTTTTATCTTTTCAAACCAATAAAACAGTATGAGCGATTCGTTCAGACATAATGGCAAGGTTCTTGGACATATTCATAGTTATACAGGAAACGGCACTAACCAGTTTGATTTGGTGATGGAAGGAATTGATGCATTAGAATATTTGTTTAGATTGGGAGAAAAAGAAATCCTACATATTGATGGCGGAATAGGCGAAGTACCTTACAGTTGGTTCAGAGAAAATATTCTGGGAAGAGCGCACAGAATATATCCTATCAGTCTGGGATACGTCAGGGACAGATTTGTCGGTCCAAGAGATGTTCCAATAAAAGACACAGAAACAGACTTTGCCATTCCCGATTGATTTTTCTCCACAGGAAACCTGCCATTAAAGGGGTTCCACCTTAAAAACATTCATGCTTTATTTCTATCATGGACTACACGCAGCGCATTGAAGAGTTCATCAGGGAGAAATACTACACTGAGCTGCTTACGGCTGTTAAGGAGGACGAGGCGCTCATAATTGATTTCGCCGAGCTGGACAGGTACGAGCCTGTTATTGCTGACCAGCTGCTGGAAGAGCCGGAGCAGCTGCTGAAGCAGTTCCACGAGGCTGTCAAGAACATAGAGGGCTCCCTGCTCAATGTAAGGATAAGAAATCTGCCGGAGCGCCGCCAGATAAGGATAAGGAGCCTGCGCGCCAAGCACCTAGGCAGGCTGCTGATGATAGACACCATTATTAAATCCGCCAGCGAGGTGAAGCCGCAGGTCCAGGAAGCGATATTCCATTGCCCGGAATGCGGGACAAAGATACCTGTGCCGCAGGACAGCAACATTCTTGAAAAGCCTTATCAGTGCGATTGCGGAAGGCGCGGCGACTTCGAGCTTGTTGCGAAGAAAATGATAGACATCCGCTGGCTCGGCGGCGTGGAGCCTTTTGAGCTCACGACAGGCGAGCGGCCGGGAGAAATTTCCGTTTTTCTCAAGGAAGACCTTACAACACCGAGGATGCAGAGAAAGACCGACCCCGGGAACCGCATAAAGGTTGTCGGGGTGCTCAAAGAGCTGCCGAAGCGCATCAGGGGGAAATTGAGCACGCGCATGGACATGTATCTGGAAGCCAACTACGTAGAGCCTTCTGAGATTGAATTCGAAGAGCTGGAAATAAGCGAACAGGACGAGCGCCTGATAAAAGAACTCGCTGCTGACCCCAACATCTATGAAAAATTAAAGGCGTCGGTTGCCCCCGGCATCTACGGTTTCGACGAGATCAAGGAAGCGCTTGTCCTGCAGATGTTCGGCGGCAACAGGAAGGTTTTGCCCGACGGCATGATAATCCGCGGCAACATTCATGTGCTTCTGACAGGCGATCCGGGAGTAGGAAAAACAGTCTTGCTGAAGCTTATTTCTTCAATAATGCCGCGGGGCCGTTACGTTTCCGGCAGCGGCGTAAGCGGAGCAGGGTTATGCACGACTTATGATACTCTGGTACAGTTGGAAAATGGAAGCATTATAAAAATCGGGGAGCTTGTTGAAAGATATAAAGACAAAATGGAGCGAGTGGAAGAAGGAATTTACGCAGCGGAAGGCGGCAGTCTCAAGGTAATGGGACTGGAGCAGGATTCGCTGAAAATCAAGCCAATGAAAATCACGCATTACTGGAAGCTGAAATCCCCCGAAAAGCTGCTGAGAATAAAGACAAGGTCTGGAAAGGAGATAAAAGTTACAAAAGACAATCCGATGCCTGTTATAAACAATGGACAGCTTATATGGGTAAAGGCATCGAACCTTGAGAAAGGGAATTATCTTGCTTGTCCTAGAATGTTGTCTTCACTTCCATCAAGTCCATCGCTACTAGAACAGATAGATGAGACAGCGAGACTAGTCAATTGCGGCGGTGCCGTTAATATTGTTCTTGACAAAATCCGTAAGGAGAAAACAATCAAGGAATTCATAACAGAAACAGGTGTTTCAAAGGGCGGCCTTTATTGGTTCTGGAAAACAGAGAATGCCGCTCCGACACTGCATACATTGAAAAAAATTACAGGCAAGTCCCAAATAAACTTGGAAGAAATACTGCCTGATGAGCTTATACTTACCCAGCACAGAGGGCACGAAATAAAAATTCCCCGCGATCTTAATGAGGAACTGATGTACCTTTTCGGCTTGATCGCTGGGGATGGTGATATACAGGAAACAGACTACGGCGGCTATTCCTTAAGATTCCATTCAGCGGACAACGAACTCCTTGAAAAATTCTCTGATATTGCGAGAAACAAGCTTGCAATAGAGCCCGATTTTTACAAGCATCCGGAAAGGATTGCTTATTTGAGAATAAATTCCAAGATCTTAGGAAAAATTGCAGAGAATCTCGGGATGTGTTCAGGAGAAAAGTCAGGAAAAATTGAGGTTTCTTCTTATCTTTCATCGCTTCCAAACAACCTGGTATCAAGCTACCTGCAAGGCCTCTTTGATACTGACGGCTTTGCTTCCGAAAGAAAGGGCAGGGGATCCGAGTTTGTTGGATTTACAACATCCAGCAAGCGCTTTGCAACAGGAATTTCTATGCTACTTTTGCGGTTCGGCATAATATCAAAAATAAGAAGAAAAAAGCCTTCGGTTTCTGTAATAAAAGGAAGGGAAGTCGTATCAAAGGAAAAATATGAAATTGAAATAAAGGGACTGAAAAATCTCGTTAATTTCAGAGAATCTATAGGCTTTGGTTTGAGCAGGAAAAAAGAGAAGCTTGACAGAATTATACAAAAATTGCCGACAGAAAATACAAATATAGATTTGATCCCTTCTGCAGGCGAAGCAATTTACAGTGCAAGAACTTCTTTGGGAATGACAGCTGCAGACATTTACGGCTATAAAAATTATGCCTTTGAAAAGGAAAGAATAGCTCCTTCAAGAAACATGCTTGCAAAAATCGTTTCCAGGCTGAAAAGCAAGGGCGATAACAACTACGTCAAGACCCTTGAGAAACTTGCACTTTCCGATGTATTCTGGGATAAAGTTGAAGAAGTTGAGGAAGTAGATGGGGAGGAATTTGTTTATGATTTGACAGTGGAAGGAGAACACTCTTTTGTTGCAAATGGCATGATAATTCATAACACCGCAACTGTGGTCAAAAACGAGGCAATCGGCGGCTGGGTGCTTGAAGCCGGCGCGCTGATTTTGTGCAACAAAGGGCTGATTGCTATAGACGAGTTCGACAAGATGAACAGGGATGACCAGATAGCGATGCACGAAGCAACCTCGGCAGAGACGGTAAGCATCGCCAAGGCGAGCATTGTTGCCACCCTGCCTGCGCAGACCGCAGTGCTCGCCGGCGCAAATCCCAAGCTTGGGCGCTTTGTCATGGACATGCCTATCGCGCAGCAGCTCGACATACCGGAAACGCTGCTGTCCAGATTCGACCTGAAATTTGCATTGAAAGACAAGCCGGACCGGACGCAGGATGAAAAACTGGCGGAGCATATAATCATATCGCGCACAAGGCCGGAAATCATAGAGCCAATTGTGGACAGGAACCTTCTGAGAAAATACATCGCGTACGCCAAGCAGATAAACGATATAGAGCTTACGCCGGAATCCGCGGAAGTTCTGAAGAATTTTTATGTGGACATGAGGAACCAGTATGCCACGGGGGAGACATTCGTCGTCAGCATAACCCTTCGCCAGTATGAGGCGCTGATCCGGCTGGCGGAAGCATCGGCGAAAATACGGCTCAGCGGCAGGATAGAAATCCAGGACGCTGACAGGGCGATAAACCTGATGAAATATTCCCTTCAGCAATTAGGTTATGACGTCGAAACAGGCCGCTTTGATATTGACAAGCTGGAGAGCGGCATGACCACGAGCCGCAGGAACAAGATTGTCATGATTCTCAATATCATAGAAAAGATGCAGATTGAGGAAGGGAAAGAAGTCGCCGTCGAGGACGTCAAGGCTGCTGCGGAGGAGCTGGGCCTCGGGAATATTGACGAAATAATCGACCACCTGAAACGCGATGGCTCTGTATTCGAGCCGCGCCCGGGTTTCATAAGGAAGATATAAATTAAAACGGAAATGAATTTTCGGATACGTTTATAAAAATGAAGGTATGAAAAGAAAGAAGAAGGTTCACGTTTTAAAGAACTCAAATCCGGGATTTCCGTTTTGATAAAAGGTGTTGTTCATGGAGAAAAAGCGTCTTACCGCCGTGAAGGCAAGGATAAGCAGTATAACTTCAGGCAAGTACGTGGTCCGCGAGGGCTTCGAGCCCAATTACATCCTGTCAAAAAGAGGCGGGCTGCTGTCCAGGGTGCGCATAATGGCCACGGTTGTCGACAAGTTCGTTTCTGAGACAGGAAAGTTCGCTTCGCTGACTCTGGACGACGGAACGGACACGGTGAGGGCGAAGGTTTTCAACGCTTTGTCAATGCTGGACAACATTGCCGTGGGCGACATTGTCGACGCTATCGGCAGGATACGCGAATACCAGGGCGAAATATACATTGCACCGGAAATTGTGACAAAGATTGACAACACGAACCACGAATTGCTGCGCGAGCTTGAATTGCGGATGCAGGACCGCGAGCATGAAAAGAAGCGTGAACTGATTTTAGAATACCAGAAGCAGTCTGCAGATGCTGAGGAGCTGAAAAAATACATGTTTGAGCGCTTCGGGATAGCTGCGGAAGAAACAGAAGCCGTGCTGCAGTCGGAAGAGAGCAAAGAGGAAAAGGTCATTGATGAGAAGTCAAAGATACTTGAGCTGATAACAACGATGGATACGGGACAGGGCTGCGACTACTCGGAGCTGCTCAATGCCTCGGGCATGAACGAGGAAATAATAGACAGCATTGTCAACGAGCTGCTTTCAGAAGGCATATGCTTTGAGCCGAAGCCCGGAAAGATAAAGAAGCTGTGAAATCTGAACTTTTCACCTATCTCCGAGATAACTCTGTTATTTTCACCTTCTTGTACTTGTTTTTACTTCCTTGTGCGTGAAAGAAAACGCGAGCAATCCAATGCCAAGAGCAGCGACTACGCCGCCGTACAGCATCATTGTTCCGGTCAGCGACGAGACAATGTCCATTATGAACCCGGAAAATTCCGTCGCAGCGGAGCCGGCGACCATTTTTTCAACGGCGCTGTTGGTCAGGAGCGCAGCTATAATCACGGTAGCCCCGCTTATCAGCAGCGAAGAGCCGAGCCATTTCGACGCTGATTTCAGCGATTCTCTGGTAAGGAAGTACATGAGCGCCATGCAAAGGAGCGAAATTATTGCAAGCACAATGGTAGCTGATCTGAACATGCTGACATATGCCCTTGCTTGGTCAACACTGTTCTTGTCCTTGAAAAACGTGTCCGCAAGATTGATTTTTTCCGGCAGCGTGACGTTCTTCTGCGCAAGTCCGGATTCGAGGAACTGTTCCGATGTCATGCCAGCAGGCCTGCAGTTGTCTTTCATCGGGTCTTGCCCGGGCACGCATATAGGATATTCGGAGATGCGCGAAGCCAGCAACGTCTTGACTAGTTTTGGATCTATTTCCAGCGTGAGATCCAGTTCATCCGTATCGGAGCGCATGTAAGCAAGGAGGTTTATGAGCATCCTGTCGATGTTTGATTTCATCTGCTCTTTGCTGAATAATTCCGGCGGGATGCCGGACTTGCCGAGCAGCTCCTGCATCATGTCGTAAATATCGTTTTTCTCCATTGCCTGCTGGTAAACGTCAGGATAAAGCATTGTGTTGGCGGCAAGCGCTGTTATCGCGAGCGGCAGTGAGACCGTCAGGATAACGGAAAGGAAAACAAGGGCGGCATTTCTTGCGATGCTCATGGTAACTAATTGAAGGCGGCTAAATAAATCTTTTATACAAGGAGAAGTATTCTCCGGTATAAAATCAATTACAATTGATTTTTATATGTTTTGGTTGCTTAGATAACATAGGTGTTTTTATGGGGATTTTGTCCGATGCCAGAGGAATAATCAGGATGTTCATAAGGCTGTCCCAGGAAGAATGGGACGAGCTCGACCACAAGCTGCTCAGGATCAGCGTTGCCGTTGTAAGCTTCGCGGTCGCGGCGCTGTTCTGGTTCTACGTTTTCCGGGCTTTTTCGCCGTTCAAGTTCTGATCTAGAGAGTGTCCTGAATAACTGAAGGAGCGGGGATCCGGGACATTGCTTCTGCAATTTCAGTTTGGCGCAATCTCCATCCGGCACCGAAGGCTCGTGCTGCTCTGGCAATCAAATAATTTACTCCGGTTGGAGTAGGAGCGCCCAAAAGGCGCTGAAGCTGGCTGTAAGCGTATCCTCGGCTTCTTGTGTATTCCGAGGGGTTAATCCAAACACCAGAAATAGGATATTTATCAGCAGCAGTTTTTCCTGCATCACGAGCCTGAGTAATGAGTTCTCCGTAATCCAATGACTTTCTATATTCTGGATTGCCCCACCATTTATGCCAAATATCTTCTAAAAAAGCAGTTCTCACTTCCATAAAAAGTTCGTTCATATTCTTTCAAGTTAAAGCTTCAATTTATTTAAGCCTATAGAAATCAGCACTTCCACTCCACCAGTTCCAGCTTCTCCAGCATATCAAGGATAGCCCACGCCCATACCACGGCTTCGAAAGCCCTGACAAGGTCGCCTTTCTTTAGGAAGTATTCCGAATCAGAAATGTACGCTTCCATGTTCTTCAGGTGCTCTTTTGCTTTTTCATCCTTGGCAACAACGTTGTTTTTCTTTTCCTTTATCCGTGCAAGCCATTTTTCCGTTTCCTCGCGCAGCTGCTGATCAATCATTTTCTCACCATCCTGCAGAAATAAGCCGTTTTCTCTTTCCTCATTTCCTCAAACCTGTCGTCCATGAAGTCTTCTTTCACATCAACAACAAATGATTGCGAGAACGTTTCCATTATCTCATCTTTGCGCAGCTTTTGCGGGCCGATTACAGATTTTTCTCGCCAGCAGAAGCACTTCATGATGTAAAGTCCATTCTTTTTCATGACCCTTCGGAGCTCTCCAGCAAAGGCTTTCCTGTCTCCCGGGCTCACGTGATGGAAGCATCCGCGGTCGTTGACAAAGCTGAATGAGGAATGCTTGAACGGCAATGCAAGAATATCACCCAAAACAAAACTTGCCTTGACACGATTTTTCTCGGCCTTTTCTTTAGCTTGTTTCAAAGCTGCGAGGGATATATCTATTCCAAAAGATGGAAATTCCCTTTTAGCAAGATAAGCGACGTCATTCCCCGTCCCGCAGCAAATATCGAGAAAACGCCCTTCCGGTATTTTTTCCAGCTGTTGCAGGTGCTGCGATACGCCTGTGTCCCACGGCGTATGGCCGTGCTTGTATGAAAGCTCCCAGTTTTCTCTGCTCATCATAACCACAACCCCAAAGCTTCTTCTTCCTTGAAATTCAGGGTGCCCGGAATGATTATGACCGCCGGCTTTTCTTCCATAAGCAAATCGTCGGCATGCCCGTACCTGATTATCGGATTCTCGCTGCCTAACCTTGCCGCTGCGATTATTTTATCATCAAGCAAACCTTCCTTCCTTTTTTCTTCCATGCTTTGCAAAAGTTCTACCCCTTCCTTAATCGTCATGCCGCCTTGTGCCGTGTCCAAGAGCACTAATGTGTGCAGACCTACTCTCTTGTTCTCAGTTATAACGTCATAAGGCGATTCGGGGATGTAGTTTTTGTGCGGCTTCGCAAGCGTTGTTGTCCTGCCGAACTTGTACAATTGCAGTCCTGTTATGGCAATGGCCGTGTATATAGAAGAGGCGTGGATGACAATGCATTCTATCCACTGTTTTTTGCACTGGTAAAACAATTCAAAGTGCGTCGTTGCTGCGAGCGGGTCGCCGGGAATAAGCAGTGCGACATCTTTGTTTTTCGCTTCGTTAATCAGGAAATTGCTCTCCACTTTTTCCCTTTCAAGAACGGAAATCTTCTTGCCGATGGTTTTTTCAAGAGCAGCTGCACCGCCGTGCCATATTCCTGTATATTGCTCAAGGTAAACAGCGTCGCAGTTTTTCGCAGCGTCAACGCCTTTCAGAGAAATGTCCTTTTCATCCCATAAACCGATGCCGATAAGGTAAAGCATAATGACCACTAAGCATGTTCAGAAATCATGACATGAATTTTCTTCCCAGAACATTCTTTATTATTTCCGCCGCGAGCCAGCCGCTTTTGCTTGTCAGGCGGTCGTCGGCTATTTCAACGATGTCCATAGAATCAGGGTTAATGTGTTTCAGGAATTCAAAGAATTCCTTAGGTTCCATTTTGCCTTCTGGAAAGCCGGTCTCAACGTAAGCGGGATTGAAAACATCCATGTCAACGGTAAGGTGTACAGGCCGCTCTATTTTCGCCTGTGATAACTGTTCCGGTGTTTTGACATCAAGAACGCTACCGGATTCGGCATTTTTTCTTTCCTCTTCCTCAAGAACCCGGACGCCTATCTGAACCAGCTTTGCATTGCGCGATGCGTGGAACGCCCATGTGCCGTGGCTGAACTCGTTGCCCTTGTAATGGCTGAGCATGTCGCCGTGGCTGTCAAATTGTATTATTGTCTTTGCTTTGAGTGCTTCCGCTATTGGCAGGGTTATGGAATGTTCGCCCCCGATGAAAACAGGAAAAACTTTGGCGTTTTGAATTTCTGCCACAGTGTCGCGGATGCGCTCGGCGGTTTTTTCGTAGCTGCCCTCAACAACATCCAGGTCTCCCAGATCACAGAACTTGTAATGGCTGAAAATATCCCTGCCGTTGTGGCTGCCGCTCATCAGCTTCAGGGCTTCCCTTACTATCACTGGCCCGAATCTTGCCGGCCTGGAAATGCTCGTTGACACGAAAGGAATGCCCAGAAAAACGGCATCTGCTTCGGCCAGCGGATAATTATACTCAACAAAGGTGTTTGATGTGTAAAGCATTATCTTTCCTACGGAAACAATTCTTTTAAGGATTAGCCTTCATTTCTTTTTGCTTGCCTTCTTCCGACCTCTTGGAAAAATAAAATGGCAGCAGTATCAGTATGAGGACCCCGATGCCGATCAGGAAAAGGTTTCCTACGCTGTCTATGGAATTGATAATACCCGGCGATATTCCTATGGCCGGAGCTGTAATGTAACCCTTCGCAAGAATTGTTACTATCTTCACGCCTGCGGCCAGGATTAGCAGGGATATTATGAGATTGGAAAGGTCTTTGGATTTCATGACTGATATTTTGTCGTCCTTGTTTAAAAGCATGATAAAAAACCAGACCGGAGGCGATAAAGAAATTAAAGCCAAGGGGAAAGTTCTGATTCATTGAATTGAACGCGAATCTACCTTCCATCTCGCTAATCCTCAAGGATGGATTTCTCGTATTTTTTAGTCAAAAGCTTTCTCATTTTCTTTGCCATTATTTTGCCGATGCCTTCCACCTGCTGCAGCTCTTCTTCTGTTGCTGTGAAAACCCTTTCCGGAGAGCCGAAATGCTTCAGCAGCCTTTTTGCAATGACACTGCTTACTTTCGGCAGCCCGCTTATGATGTATTCCTGCTGCTGGTTCGGAGAAAGGAACCTTCTTTTGTTGCGCAGCCTTATGCCGTTTCTCTTTTCATTCTGTTCGCGCTTTGCTATCGTGAAAAGCATCTCGGCGCTTTCCAGCTGCGACTTTGTCCAGAAAACCGGCACGCCTAGGTCAACTGTTATGGATGCAAGCGCGCCGCGCACGGCATTAGGATGGATATTCCTGTTTTCCAGATCGATGTCGCCTTCTATGAGCAATATAGGCGTTTTGTACCTGTCCTTTAATTCTGTCAGCTGCGTGAACAGCCTGCCGTCAATCAGGCTTTGAAGAAAATCGCTGCCTGTCTTCCGCTCGCACGCCACATTCTTGCTTAAAACGTAATCCGCGGCATTGAGCTTTTTCTCCCGGACCTCGCAGCGGTTTTTCAGGATAGCAGTCACCTTCGTTTCCGCCTGGTGGTTGTCGGCGTATATCACAATTTTATTTTCTTTCATGGAATCACTTCATAAAGTCTTTCAGGTTCTGCTTTGATATAAACTTATGGGCATTCTTCAGTATGGTTTTTGAATTGTCAAAAGTGATGTGCTTCAGGGCATCTTCGAACAGAAGCCACTTGAATCCTTTATGCTCGTGTGATAACTTAACGTCACCGATTTCTGCCTTGGCAGCGTAGAAAACAACTTCCTTGCTTATTGTCTTTCCTTCATTCCTGTAGAAATAAGTTATCCTTTCCTTGAAGCTGGGAAGGATTTCTATGTCAAGGCCCGTCTCTTCCTTTGCTTCCCTTTTCACTGTTTCCTCGTCGTTCTCGCCTTTCTCCACGTGGCCCTTTACGAAATCCCAGTGGCCCGATTCGTAATGCAGAAGCAGGTAAAGAATTTTTATTCCTTCTTTCCTGAATATCACAGCGCCGCGAGAACGTTCCATGAGGAAGAATTGGTGAGAAATGGTTAAATATTATTTAGTATTCTATAAACATAGTTAGATATGAAAGGAATTTACCATCATTTACCAGACCCTAGAATAATAGAAGAAATAGCCGAGCTAAACAAAAATAAATCAATTGAAAATCCAGATTTATTTTCTCCGAAATCAGATAGATATAAGATAGAAAGAGTGGTTCATAACACCTTGTTTGATTGGAATGATGAAAGAAAACTATGGCTTGTCAAGAAGTCGGCTGGATTTGATGACATTGAAAATTATTTACATGCTTATGCAATACACAGAGCTAATAATCAGTTAAACGAAGCATGTAATAAATTATGGCCATGCTTAGAATTCATAAATGCAATTTCTAAAAAGATATCACTTGAAACAAATTATCCAAGAATAGGATCGAAATTTCAAAGAGAATTCACAGCTGGAACTACGATTCCTAATTTATATTACTCTCATCTTTCGTCTCTTCTAGCTATTATGTCTACATTCGGATTTATTTCTATATATTTGAGACCAAATAGATTTTACAATTTAATAAGAACACCTGATGGTTGGAAATTATATGAACGTAAGAAATACATGAAAGAAATATGTTGTAAAAACACAAAAGGATGGCATTATCAATTAATTGACTTATACGAATTTCTTATGAATAATTTAGAAGGTTTCCCACAAACTGACTTATCTAAATCAATACAATTATTAGATTACAGAAATCAATCTCAGTATGATGTATTGGGAGGTGTTTCTGTAAGTGCTTCAATGGGATTTAACTTAGTTTTTCGTTATATGCCATTTATTTTCAATACATTGGCAACTGCTTTTAGAATAATCAAAAAATCTCATTCTATAACAAATTATAGCGATTCGAGATTTGAAGAATTATGTGAAAAACTACCTCAATTATATGAGAACTATTACAAAGAGTTTCCAAAGAATGATTATGATTTAGAAATTTAGTTTCTGTTATTTCACGAAATCCTTCAGCGTTCCTTTCTTCTGCGTATGCTGCATCCCGTAAAGAATCCCGTGCATCTTCCTTTCCTTCTGGTGGCCGGACCAGTAATATGCCTCGTCCCTGCTGTCCTTTGTCATGAGCACGACAACCTTTCCCGGCTTCGTCCTTGCGGTGCGGCCGGCGCGCTGTATGCTTCTTACGGCCGACGGAATGGGCTCGTAGAAGACCACGGCAGATGTTTCTGCGATATCAAGCCCTTCCTCGCCTATCTGGGAAGCAATAAGAATGTTGTGGAATCCCATGCTGAATTCATTAAGAATCTGCAGCTGCTCTTTCTGGCTCATGCCTTTGCCTTTCTTCTTCGCCTGTCCGATGAACTCTACGGGGGCGGCTCCCTTTATATCTGATAAAGATTCTCTTATTCTTTCTATGGTATCGCGGAGCTGCGCAAATATTATGATGCGCGCATCTTTGTCGTTAAGTTCTTCTGCAATGAAGCCGCGCAGCGCTGCAATCTTCGGATGCTCCTTGCCTTCGCTGAGCAGCTCATTAGTCAGGCGCATCGCGTTCCTGAAATCTGTGCTTGCCAGAAGCCTCTGCGACGCCTTGCTTTTTTCATTAAGCATCTTGTCGAAATACTTCTGCAGCGAATAGAGGCACTGCGTTTCCAGCAGCATCAACGAATGGTCAGTCTTGATAACCTCGGCGATCACAGACATTGCCGCGTAGCCGAAGCCTGTTTTCCGCTTCGCCAGGTCGTTTTGCAGCTTCAGCAGATCCGACTTTGAAGGCCGCGGATAACTGATTATCTTCCATGAAAGCAGCTTGCTTATCCTTTCGCCGCGTATCCTCTCTAAATAATTCCTTATCGTCTTCATTTCCGTTGGCAGCTCTACCTTTATCCAGTCCCTGCTCACCTGCTGCACATAAGGCTTTACGTCGCTGTCTTCCCTTGTGCGTATCTCAACGTTTTTTATGAACAGCCTGTTTTTTACCTCGTTTATCTTTTCCCTTCTTCCGCCCGGCGACGCTGTCAGCGCGAGGATTAAAGGACTTTTTGACTGCTCCACGTATTTCTTCGCAACAAAAGGGTAGGCGTAGTTGCCAACGGAGCGGTGCGCCTCGTCGAAGATGCATAGAATGAAGTCATCAAGCTTTATGGAACGGTTCTTGAGGTCATTCTGTATCGTCTGGGGCGTCGAGAAAATTATGTCCGCGTCCCTGTAAAGGTAAACCCGGTTTTCAGGCATGTCCTCGCCGGTGATGACCTTCATTTTCAGGCCTGCCTTGAAATATTTTTCAAAATTCTTCTTGTGCTGGCTGACCAGTGGTCTTGTTGGGGCAAGGAAAAGAATTTTACCGTTCCTGTCCTTGTCAAGCCTGTGCGCAGCAACGATTGCTGATATGTTTGTCTTGCCCAGGCCTGTGGGAAGCACGCATAGTGTGTTGCCGGTTAGAGCCGCTTTCGTTATTTTTTCCTGGTATTCGCGGTATTCTATTATACCTTCATTAAGCCAGGGGTTGGAGACAAAAGTCATAATGCACTATCAGTGAGAATCAAATAAAAGCCTTCCATTCTGCTAAATTCCCATCATCGCTTTCAGTTCCTCCGAAGGCTGCCACGGAGGGTCAAATGTGAGGTCGACTTCCACAGCGGTCACGCCTTCAACGGCAGCGACCCTGGATTTCAGGTCGCTTATCAGTTCAGGCCCGTAAGGGCAGAAAGGGGTGGTTAATGTCATTTTTACGTAAACGCTGCCGTCTTTACGCAGCTGAAGGTCATAGATAAGACCTAAAGTCCATATATCTATTCCTATTTCCGGGTCAATGCATCCCTTTATCGCTTCTATGACCTGCTCTTTCTCGGGCATGTTATCAATAATTGTTAGGACGGAAAGATATTAGAAAGTTTTTCGTTCTGAAACTCCGGCGGCAAAAACAGAACTTTCCATTTCCAGTTTACTTATTTATACAAGGAGAATACCACTGTTTTCAAACAGTGGTATTATAATAGTATTCTCCTGTACAATGAGAAGCTTTGCTTCTCATGTACGCATAAACCTTCGGTTTATGCTGTATAAAAGAATCCACTAATTGTATAGGTGGTATTTCACAGAAATACCACCATCTTTAGATGGTGGGTTCTTTTTATAAGCCGTTTGACAAATTACAATTATGCCCAGCATGGAAAAAATAAAATCCTCGGTTCTGGCAAAGATAAAGCCGGCAAAGGCAGAGGAGGAAAAAGTCCGCAGCTTTGTCACGCAGTTGATGAGGGTGGCGAAGACAATAAGCGGTCTTGACTGCGTTATCGTCGGCTCCATAGGCAAATCCACGTGGCTGCGCGGCGACCACGACATTGACTTGTTCATGATGTTTCCGAAGGACGTGCCCAGGAGCGATTTGGAGAAGAAAGGCCTGGAGTTCGGCAAAAGGATTATCAAGGAAATGAAAGGCCGCTTTGAAATAAAATATTCAGAGCACCCATACGTCCACGGATATGTAAAAGGCTTCATTATCGACGTTGTGCCCTGCTACAGAATAGTCAGGGGCGAGAAAATCATATCGGCCGTTGACCGCTCGCCGCTGCACCTTGAGCATATCCTCAGCAACCTGAAGCAGCATGATGACGTAAGGCTGCTGAAGCAGTTCTGCAAGGGCGCCGGGATTTACGGCTCTGACGTCGTGATGCAGGGCATTTCTGGCTATATCTGTGAATTGCTGGTTCTGAGGTACGGTTCCTTCGAAGCTACGCTGGGAGCCGCATCGGCATGGGAAGCAGGAATCGTCGTCTCGCTTGACAGCCGGATTCACGACAGAAAGCAGTTTTACAACCAGCCGCTGGTGCTTATAGACCCCATAGATTCCGGCAGGAACGTGGCTGCGAACCTGAGCCATGAGAATTTTGTCCGCTTCGTTCTGGCTGCAAAAAGATTTTTACAAAAGCCTTCCGAAATCTTTTTCTGGTATCAGGAACCGCATGCACTGTCAAAAAAGCAGCTGTCACTGCTCAAGGCAAGGGGCACTCATTTTGTTGCATTGCAGATGAAAAGGCCGGATGTCGTTGACGACATACTTTACCCGCAGCTGCGCCGTTCCGTCAAGAGGATGGAAACGCTTCTGAAGCACAATGATTTCATTATGCTGCGGTCCTTTGAGCATGTCGGCAGGGAAATGTTCGTGGTTTTTGAGATGGTTTCAGGAACGCTGCCGAACGTCAAAAAGATGGTCGGCCCGCCGATGTTTTCCAGGAAGCATTCCCGTGAATTTCTGGAAAAATACAAAAAAGCGGGTTATGGTCCTTACCTGGAAGGCGAATACTGGGTCATTGAGAAGAAGCGTGACTTTGTGACAGCTGAAGCGCTGCTGAAGCATTTCTGCAAGCAAAGAAATTTAGAAGCAGCGGGCATCCCTGACAACGTGGCGAAGGCGATGAAGAAATGCAGGGTTGTTGACGCACTGGACGCCGCGAAGAAAAACAAGGGTCTTTCTTCTTTCCTTAACAGGAAGTATTTCGAAAGGCTGGGTTAAAGAATTTTAAGAAGTTAAATAAAAGTAAATAAAGTGATAGTGATGCCCTCCCAATTTATAATGCGGATTCTGAAATCTCATTAGTCAGATTTTTCTATGGTAAGGTTTGTTCAAGGTATGATTTTATTCTTGAGCATATTCGGAAGCATAAGATAAGCATAAGCCCTCTCGAATATCTCAAAATAGCGGATTATGCGGCTCACTATTGGTGGAATGGAGGAGTCAGAACGGAAATTAATGGAAAGTGCTGGTTCGTCGTTTTTAGAGGTTCAATAGAGTATGATGGCAAAGAGTATTATATTGTGCGAAGTGTGCGCCGCACTCGATGGTAATTACTCAGCCGCGGCTTCCCTGTGAACCTTAGCCGATGTAGGGCATACAAGCAGCCAGTCGTCGCCGATTCCGGCAATATCGCCGTTCATCGCCAGGGCTGTTTTCTTTATCCTTTCAACCGCCCTTTTCAGTTCCTCCAGATCCTTGTCCCGCAGGTCCTTGATTTTCACAATCATTATGTAGCCCTCGCGGAGCTTTTTCTGGATTCTGTCAGAATCAGCGATGTTGCCGATGCGCTCTACCTGGACTATAATTTTCTTCTCGTCTTCCATCTCCGGCGATTGCTCCAGCTCGACGTAATCCTCTTCGCCGCGGAACTTGTCGAATATTCCCATGATGCCACCTTAATCAATGTGTATATAATCTCGCAGCCTGTATTTAAAATTTTTACGAGAAACAGCGCAAAGTATAAGTAATGGCTCCGTGATGGGAGGGTGATTTTGGCAGAACTAATTATTCATTTCTTGGATTTAATCCGCCTTTTTCTTCAGGCTCTCGTTCATTATCTCCAGCATGGACACGATGTTCCATATATGCGTCCTTGTGTAAGTGGGGATGTTGGTGTCGTTGGAGACTTCGTCTAGAATGGATATGGCCGTATTGATTCTTACGTTGGGCTCCTGCTTCCCGTCGTTGAGGCTTTTCTTGGCTTCTGCAACCATGTTTCTTATGTTTCTCGGGACGCTCCTGTCGTTGTTTATCTCGTCGAGCAGCCTGTTTATCGGTTCCACGTCCATAATCATCGCCATCGTCGAAGCGTCTTTCATGATTTTTCCGGTTGATTTTTATTCTTCAGAACTTGATTACCACGATATTTTTTAAACTTAGTCTCTGTTCAGATTCTCCGCCTTTGCAGTCATCCGCCCTGGTGCAGGGACTGGAATTTCTCCTGGCCCTCTTTCATCAGAGACTTCAGCCTGCTTTCCTGCTTTTCCAGAGACTTGATTTTCAGCTCCATTTCCTCTTTCTGCTCTTCCAGATCCTTCTTTACCTTTTCCTTGTCAGCCTTCACGAGAATGGGCCCCACGGACCTGTATATTTCTTCGCTGTCTTCCCTGCTTATTTCCTCCAGGGCCTTCTCAATCTCTTTTGTCTGTATGATAAGCGCCTGCTTCTGCATCATCACATTCTGCAGCTGCTGGTTCTGCATCTGCAGATGGCCTAAAAGCTCTTCGAGGTTTTCTGCCATGTTACCACTTTTATCAAATCATCAAACCGGAAGCGAATGTTAAAGTCCAGTTTCTTGGAATTAATTATATCATCACTTTTTCTTAATCCTGCTCTTCTTTACAATCTTGTTTCTTACCGCGCCTTGACGCGCTTTTTGAAAACCGGCCGCGCTTTCACTATTATGCGGAACCCGCAGTAAGGGCATCTCACGCGGTCCTCCATCTCGAATTCTTTTCTGCACTTCATGCACACATACATGAGCATCACCATCAAACGATGAAAGCGAATCTGGGTTGTCGGTAAACTATCTGACCGCCATCGTCCTGCAGTTTGGCATAGATAACTCCTCTGTCAGGTTCGTAAGGTTTTCCTGTTAAAGCTTCCATAATTCCTTTTTGTAAACCTGTCCTTACCCCTTCATAAATCGGGAATGCATTAATAGCATCTAGCCATGTCATAACCTTTGCATCTTTTCTTGGCATTTGTCCTTCGACGCCAAGAACCCACCCTAATTTTCTCATCTTGCTCACGCCTTGAATTCATAGCTTCCTGAAGCGAACTTCACGCCGCACTTCCTGCAGCGCCATATGCCTGCCGCAGCTCTTTTTACAGCAGTCCTCGAGCACTTCGGGCACTTGTATCTTTTCTTGGCTTTCTGCTTCGCAGCGGCAGCAGCTTTCCTTATCCTTTTTCCGTATCCGACTGGCACAAAAACACCTTCATATTTTTAGCAATAAGATTTCAATAGCAAACATTAAATACTGAGATAAAGCTTTTAAGTCTGGCTCCTTTACGGTAGCTGTGACGCAGGCAAGAAAAGTACAAAGTGTCAGGGATTTCATAGGATATTTAGGCAGGGCTGTCGGAATGCCGGTTTTTATTTACACACCTACTCATAATGGTGCAACAGCAGTTTTTCGCGAGAACTTGCCCATTTCAGGAATATTTGAAAGTTACCATGTCAGGACAGCGGATGAAGAAATCATAGGAAATTTGCTGATTATGGGTCCTGACGAAGATGGGAGAAGAAATATTTACTGCGTATTGGATTCTGCAAGGACTAGAAGGCATACCGAATTTGTCCACGGTATTTTGCTGCCCCAGAGGAAAGATGAACTTTTATAAATGAAATAAGGCTTTTAAGTTTGCGTGGATTACACTTCTCATGGACATTAGAGTAATAAATCCAGAAGTACGGAATCCAACGGAATTTTTGCCTTTCATAGAAAGGTTAGTCGGGAAACCTGTTGCTATTTATCATCTGAACAAAGAACGGTATGGTGAAGAAGTTTCTCCGCAGGAACTATTGAATCTTCCTTCCCTTAGTAATGATTTTGGAGTGAGGGCTAGAGAAAAAAGCAAAGAAGTTTTAGGGAATTTGCGTTATGTAAAGCCGTCTGACGGCAGGAATGGTATTCTTCAGTACAGAGGAAGATTTGGCGATATCGAAGCTGTCTGGCTTTCTTGACTTCACTTGAACCTGATAGTTTCCAGATTCTTCGGCGCCATGGTTTCCACCTTGAATATCCTGTGCAGCGTTTTCGCAAGGTCAACGCAGTTCATGTTGTCGCCGTGGTTCGTCATTATCCTTTTCGGCCTTGCGCTGAGGTTGGACAGATAGGACAACAGCTGCCTCTGGTCCGAGTGGCCGGATAAACCCTGCACGGTTGCTATTTCCATTTTCAGTTCAAGAGTTTTCCCGTTCTCCATCTGTATTTCGCGCCATCCCTTCTGGATGCGCCGTCCCAGGGAGCCTTCTGCCTGGTAGCCCACGAACAGGAGGGTGTTCTTCGGGTCGCCGGCAAACTGCTGCAGGTACTCCAAAGCCGGCCCGCCCATCAGCATGCCCGAGGTTGCTATGACAACGCACGGCTCTTTCGTGTTGAATATCTCCTGCCTTTCCTTGGAAGAACCGATGCCGCGCAGCCGCGGGTCTATGAAAGGATTCTTTCCTTTGTGAAGGATTTTTGTCTGCATTGCGCGGGACATGAATTCCGGATAAGCTGTGTGGATCGCCGTCGCGTCCCACACCATGCCGTCCTGGTATATGGGCACGTCAATGTCCGTGTCAGCGAGGATTGCAACGACATCCTGCCCTCTTCCCACGGCAAAGCTGGGTATCAGGACCCTTCCGCCCCTCTCGATAGTTCTTTTCACCTCGTCAGCCAGGAACTGCTCCCCGTCCCTGTGGGAAGGCAGCGAATCCGAAGAGCCGCCGTAGGTGCTTTCTATTATCACAGCTTCAATTCTCTGGTAATCCGTCGATGCCCTTTCAAAAAGCTTTGTCGTCTCGTATTTTATGTCCGCAGTGTACAGCAAATTGAAAAGGCCCTCGCCGACGTGGATATGCACAGAGGAAGAGCCCATTAAATGACCGGCATTCTGCAGCGTTATTCTCATGTCCGGGGTTATGTCCGTCACTTCTCCGTATTCCAGCGGGACGCAGTGCTTCACCATGTCTTCTATGGCTTTTGAGGAATAAGGCGCTTTCTTATTCTCGCGCTGGCATATGCCGATGTAATCCAATTGCAGCAGGACAGAAAGGTCTCTTGTAGGACGGGTGCAGTACATCGGCCCTTTGTAGCCGTATTCGTACAGATATGGAACTAACCCGCAATGGTCGAGATGGGCGTGTGAAAGTATGACAGCGTCCAGGTCCTGTATGTGGAATTCCGGCGCGTCCAGATATGGGTACGGCTTTACGAAAGAAGAAACGGAAACGCCGCAATCCAGCAGGACCCTGCTCTCCGGCGTCTGCAATAACATGCAAGACCTGCCCACTTCGCGGAAAGATCCCAGGCACGTCAGCCGGACCCAGTCAACGTCGCCCCTTTCAGCGTATATCTTCTTTCCGATGTTGTTGAGGAATTTTTTCCTGTAGTCGACTTCCTCGTGAAGCATCTTCCTTACGCTTTTGACGAGAACAGAATCTATAACGGGCGCCCTTTTTATGTCGGGAGTCCAGAAAGTTTTTTCCTTTATCGTGTTCAGCGTCTCGCCGTTCTTGCCTATTGCAAGCCCGGGCTTTTCTGCGTGTATGACAACCTTGGCGAATTCCGGCTCAAAATAAATGTCCTTTATTTCAGCTTCCTGAGGCACGGTTTTTCTTATGAATTCCTTGGTCTTTTCTTCTTCCACGAGTATTGAGGGGTCCGCCCTTACCTCTATCCTTTTCTTCACCCTGTTCACGATGCTTCTTATGAGCTCTGTGCACGTCCGGAAAAAATCCCTGTTCTTCGTGTAAAGGATTATTTCGCTGCCCTCGTAGACGGTGTCAGAAATCTCAGCTGATTTCGGTATGCTTTCCTTTATCTCTTCCATAACGTCGCTGTTCACTGTACCACCTGCTGGCTTGTCTTGTTAAAATTTCGGATTATTTTCTAATTAGATAGAGTTTTGCTAAAGCGTGTTTTGTGGACGCTTGAACAAATCTAAAGATTGAAGTTTTGGATCAATTGTTGTTGATTATTAAAAAATTATCAGGGATTTTCGGGTGAAATCTTTCAGGGCGGCAAAGTTAATTTCGCCACAAACCTCTTTTGATGCGCGAAGAACATATGTTCTTCGGCATTGCCAAAATGCCTTATGCATTTTGAGCAATTGAACTTTGGAGCAGCAAAGTTCACTTCGCGATTTCCTTGACTTTCTCGGACTCGACGAACTTGAGGCCGTCCTTGTCAATGACGGCGACGTTGATTTCCCTGCCGCCGGAAAATATGTCGCGCTCCCTCGCCGCTCTTATTGAGCGTATTGCCAGTCGCACCCCTTCTTCGCGGCTCATGTTTTCCTTGTATCCTTCCTCAAGGACGCCGTAAGCGATAGGCGAGCCGCTGCCTGTTGATGTGTACTTGTCCTCTTCCACCCCGCCGACAGGGTCAATGCTGAACACATGGAAGCCTTCCTTGTCCGCGCCTCCGACTATCAGCATGGCCATGTAAGGGTAATAGCGCACGCTTTGCAGGACATTGGCCAGGAGCGTTGAAGCGGCTTTCACGGTTATGTCGTTGTTTCTCGTCAGCTTGTAGAGCTTTATTTCGGCGCGGATTATCCTTATGAGTGCCTGCGTGTCGCCGGCGCCGCCTGCTGTTGTTACCGCTAGCTTGTCGTCTATCTGGTACACCTTCTCGGAATTCTTGGAAGACACCAGGTAGCCTAGTGTGCTCTTTGCGTCCGCAGCTATGACAACGCAGTCTTTGCAGACAAGACCTAATGTCGTCGTGCCTGTTTTTTTGTTGACCATATGAACCACATTAAAACGGATTTACATTTCCGATTCTTGAATCAGCTTTTTTAGAACTTGTATTTGGTTGTTATTTCTTAATTGAGCGTCAAATATTTAAAGGGAATTACAGCTGTTTTGGCGGCGCATTCCAGGCAGCAGATATTTTAAACATTGCGGACATTTTTCTGTTGGTCTTATGGCTGAAATCCTGTTCTTTTTGCTGACGATACTGGGCTTGTCGGTTTTTGAACTGATAAGCAGCATAGACAACGCCGTAATTAATGCTGATGTCCTTTCAACAATGTCGGAAAAAGCGAGGCGGTGGTTCCTTTTGTGGGGAATGGTTTTTGCCGTCTTCCTTGTAAGGGGCATCCTGCCTTTTCTTATAGTGTATTTCATAAACCCCGGTCTGGGCATAGCGGGAACATTCAATGCGGCTTTCAGCAACGATCCTGCATTCATAGAAGCAGTTGAGCAGTCCTCGCCGCCTTTCCTGATGGCTGGAGGAGTTTTTTTGCTGTTCCTGTTTTTGCACTGGCTGTTTCTGGAGCCGAAATATTTCGGTCTGGTGGGAGAAGGCTTCGTGCAGAAAAAGGGCGTATGGTTCTTCGCTATAGTTTCCGTGCTGCTCACAGGACTGGTATGGTATTCCATCGGCAGGAATCCGCTCATGGCTTTCGGCGCTGCAGTAGGCTCTTCGATATTCTTCATTACCCACGGCTTCAAGGAGAACGCCGCGCAGAAAGAAAAGGAAATGCTTCAGGACAGGAGGATGAGCGACTGGAGCAAAATATTGTATCTGGAGGTCATAGACGCCTCTTTCTCCATAGACGGCGTTCTGGGTGCCTTCGCTTTCACACTGTCAGTCCCCATAATACTGGTGGGCAACGGCATAGGGGCTATAGCAGTGAGGCATGTTACCATAAGGAACATAGAGAACGTCAAAAAGTACAAATACCTGAAAAACGGCGCCATGTATTCCGTCGCTTTTCTCGGGACAATAATGATTGCCGACGCCTTTAGAATGCATATTCCGGTGTGGCTTTCGCCGTCCATCACTATATCGATACTGTCTTATTTCTTCGTCAAGTCGAGGAATGAGTTTGCAAAAAGCCAGGCAAAGTAAGAGACTGCAACGAGCGTTTGTATTTAGTCTAAGAAACTAAATTTTCTTTTCCTCCAGATTCTTTTCCAATTCATCGGCAGGATGCTTGATGGCTTTGTGGGGATATTTTTCGTGGAACCGCCGCTTGAACGGGCACTTTGTATGGAAATGCTCGTGGAAGCAGAGGCCATGAGCCTCGCCGCCGACCATGCAGAAAAGGGGCTTGGTTAAGTACTGGCATCTGCTTGGCAGCGGTTTGCTGTCGAGCACTGACAAGTCAAAAATTTCGTCATAAGGCATATTATCAGCAAATAATTGTTTTCACAGAATAAATAAAAATTTTTGAACTATAAAAGAAGGCCCGCTAAAAATAATACTATGAATAAAGTGCCCAAAAGGCTTCTTCGGTCATGTTACAGAAAGGAAATGTGGAAGAACTCGGAAAAAATAATGAAGGACATAGAAAATATTATCCCGGTATCTTCTGCTTATGTCCTTGGCAGCTTTGTTTCAAAGAAGAGAAGGCCCGCTGACGTTGATTTTATAATTTTGCTGAAGACAAAATCAAAGGCCAGAAAATGGTCTGTGGACATGGTAATAGCCCCTGACAACAAGTATGGCAAATATATTCTGGAAGACGCGAAGCTCTGGGTGAAGCAAAGTACGGCGCGAAGAAATCGGCTGTTATAAAGCTGAAGTAGCTAGTAAGCCCTCGCGAAATAAACCCGCGTTTCGCAGTCGCTGCCGCAGAAGACGCACTTGCCGCTTTTGTTGATGCTGGTGAAATGTTTTCCGTCGACGCTTTTTCCAAAAGGGTCGAAAGGCAGGCACCTTATCGTTGCTCCTGTCCTTTCCTTGATTTCTTCCTCGCATTTCACGGCGCCGCACCAGTTGGCAATTATGAATCCCCTTTTCTGCTCGATTATTTCTTTGAACTCCATAAAGCCGGAAGCTTCATGGGTATTGCTGTTTAGAAAGTCAAGGGATTTTTTGTATAGATTTTTCTGAATATCCTCCAGCGCAGCCTTTGTTTTTTTGCTCAATTCTTTTGCAGCAATGCTTTCTTTCTTTCCCGTATCCCTTCTGTAGACAACAACCTGGTTCTTTTCGATATCCTTGGGTCCTATCTCTACGCGCAGCGGGACGCCTTTGAGCTCCCATTCATTGAACTTGAAGCCTGCCGAATAACCTTCTCTCGCATCAAGGTGCACCGAGAAATTTTGGGAGAGTTTTTCGCTGAGTTCCTTTGCTTTCTTCAAAACCTCTGCTTTGCTCTTGTCAAAAATTATCGGCACCACAACAACCTGTATCGGCGCAAGGCTTGGCGGCAATATCAGGCCGCGGTCGTCGCCGTGCATCATTGTTATCGCGCCCAGAAGCCGCGTTGAGATGCCCCATGACGTCTGCCATGCATACTGCTTTTTCTCGTTCTTGTCCAGGAATTCTATGCCAAACGCCTTCGCGAAATGCTGGCCCAGGTTATGCGATGTTCCCATCTGGATTGCCCTGCCGTCAGGCATTAATGCTTCCAGGGTTGTCGTGTACAGCGCGCCGGCGAACTTCTCGCTTTCTGTCTTCATTCCGGTAATGACAGGTATTGCCAGCAGCTCCTCCATGACCTGCCGGTATATCTTCAATATCGTCATTACTTCCTCGTCGGCTTCCTCCTTTGTCGCGTGAGCCGTGTGGCCTTCCTGCCACAGGAACTCGCGCGTGCGCAAAAATAGCTTGGTCATCTTCGTTTCCGCGCGGAAGACGCTGTTCCAGCAGTTGATGAGCAGCGGCAAATCCCGCCAGCTCCTGATCCACTGCGCATAGGAAGCATAGATGATTGTCTCGGACGTCGGGCGCAGCGCTAATCTTTCGCCCAGTTCCGTTTTTCCCGCGTGCGTTATCCAGAAAACCTCCGGCGAAAACCCCTGAACGTGCTCCTTCTCTTTTTCAAAAAACCTTTCGGGAATAACCGCAGGGAAGTAAGCGTTCTGGTGGCCTATTTTTTTTATCTTCTCGTCAAAATATTGCTGTATCTTCTCCCATATTGCGTAGCCGTAGGGCTTTACGACCATGAATCCCTTTATGTCGGAGAAATCAGCTAATTGCGCCTTAAGGACTACCTCGTTGTACCACTCGCTGAAATTCTCCTTCTTCTTCACCGTAATCCCGAGTTCTTCTGACATCAATAAAAACCTCAAGAAGATTTTTGTTATCTCAAGTTAATAACCTTTTCACTAATTCGCCAGACTCCGTGGTTTTCACGAAGCCGTTGCAAGAAACCAGTCCGAGGTCGCGCAGGATTCGCGCGTTCAGCTTCAATGTAGATAAAGATATGCCGTGCTCGCGCGAAACCCTTTTCAGCAATGAATTCAGGGTTTCCATTTCTTCGTTGCTTATTGAAAGCAGAATAAGCCGCCGGTTTTTATTGAGAGCCTTTGCTAGAACTTTCCTTATGCTCTCGTTATAGGTTGGCGGTACATTCCTTCCATGCTCCTTGACTTCATAAAATCCGAAGAAAACCTTAAAAGTCTGACGGGCAGGTTTTTTCATTGTTTTGATGAAACTTTTCTTAAAAGTTTCCTACATCAGTTTCGCGCCGTTAGGCACCTTCCTTTCCGGCTGCGCAAGGACGATATTACCGTCTTCATCAGCAAATCCTGTTGTCAGCACCTCGGATTCAAAGCCAGCTATCTTCTTGACAGGAAAGTTGGTCACGCATACGACCTGCCTGCCCGCTAAATCTTCTTTCTTGTAGAGCTTCGTTATCTGTGCAGAGGATTTTTTCATGCCAAACTTGCCGAAGTCAATCCAGAGCTTATACGCCGACTTTTTTGCCTCGGGAAAATCCTCGGCTTTGGTTATAGTGCCTACTCTTATCTCAATTTTCTCAAAATCTTCCCAGGTTATCATAGCATGAAATTAGAAAAGAAAGAATTATAAATGTGACGGGCAGATGGGCTCAGAGAGATTTGAACTCTCGCCTCAAGCTCCCAAAGCTCGGATCCTACCAAACTAGACTATGAGCCCTTGTGCTAATGAGATAGAAATCAAGAGATAAAAAGAAAGTGGGCTCGGGGTGATTTGAACACCCGTCTCAATTAGGCTTTCCTTGAGAAACCCAAGAAAATGCTCCCTAAGCTCGGATCCTAACCAAACTAGACTACGAGCCCAATCGTTTCTTATGCACCGATAAATATTTTCGTATAAAGTATTTGACGAAACCTCCTTCATCTTTTTCCAGGGCTTTGTAATAAGACTTTCGCTTTTTGTACTCTATTATAAGCATCGGGTAGCCGGCGTGCCATAGTATATGGTTCATCAGGAGCCTGCCTATCCTCCCGTTGCCGTCGCCGAACGGGTGGATTTTCTCAAACCTATAATGCGCGCGGGCCGCAAGTTCAACTGGGTTCAGCTTTGATTTATTGATAAATTCAATAAACCCACCCATTAATTTCTTGACATCCTGCCAGTCCGGAGCTACGTATGAGCCAACCCTGATAAGATAAGTCCTGAATATTCCAGCTATATCACTTTTTGTTTCGCCAAATATTTCTTTATGCCAGCCAAGTAATGACTCTCTTGTTATATCCTCTCTTTTAGCAAGCATCTCCAAAAAAACCTTTGCATGCGATTCTGTCTCTTTTACGTCCACAAGGGGCTTTTTCGGGGCTATCTTATCATTTAATATTTCCCTCGTTTCGGGCAGCGTTATCTTCGAGCCTTCTATCGCATTTGTATTATAAGTAAATGCTATAGCAATTTCTTTCTGCTCCCTTTCTTTCGCGCTTTCTGGGATTGTTTTCCATTCTTTCTGAAAATTATCTTTTATTTTCCGAAGCTTGGAATAAATCCTGCTTTTCTGCGCCTGTTCAATTTCTTCTTTTATCATATCTATATTTTTCGGCAGTTCTGACCCTAAATATTTCTCCTTCGTTACTACTTTTCCGTTTTCTCTGAACGAGTATTGAAGATAGAAATAAAATTTCTTCCCTTTCTTACGCTTAAGGACTCTCATATGTACCATTACATATTTATCAGAAATATGTATTTAAAGTATTTTGTAATGGTAGAATAACCAAGCACAGCTACGAGCACGTTTTTTTAACTTGAAATCTAAAGCATATGCTCAAAGAACACAAGTTCTTTGGCATATGGAAAACAACATAGTTGTTTTACCATAAATAACGCTTAAAAACACGTATGGAGATAATTCTTACGTGATAAAATGGCAGAAGTCCAGAAAACATATGCAATGGTGATAGGAGCGGTTTTGCTGCTGGTAGGCCTTCTTGGCTTTGTGATGAGCAGCCCGCTTCTGGGACTCTTCGGAGTCAACACCCTGCAGAACGTTCTGCACCTTATTGGCGGAGCTCTTGGATTATATTTCGGCTACAAAGGCGGCGCCAAGAATTTCAACTTGGGCCTGGGCGCAGTTGCCCTGGTGGTTGCGGTTCTCGGTTTCGTCACGCCAGATTTGCTGGCGCAGATGCTTAACATCAACATGGCAACTACATGGCTGCACGTGCTGATAGGAGTTACCGCAGTAGGCGTGGGATATTTTGTCAAGGATTAGACTTTTCTTTTTTATTTTCCTTAATTTTTGTTTCTAGCGTTTTTGCTGCGCATTCTTTTCTTTCATCCACTCGAGGGCTTTGTTGTTGTAAATAAGAACTGCCAGAGAAACGAAGATAATCGCTGCGCCTTCCATCACATGCCTGGTATGGTCTTCGTCTTTGAGCCCTATGGAAATGTGGGCCGCATGTGGCAGGAAAGCGAGAAGAAAGCCGGCAAAAAGCATCGCAGTGCCGATGCAGTCAATTATCTGCTTTCTCTCCATTTTTCCAGCTCCTTCATGATATCTGAAAAAACTTTTTCAATGCTCTGCTCCCCGTTTATTTCCGCGAGAATGCCTTTCCCGGCGAAGTAATCGAAGACGGCCTTTGTCTCATTGTGGTAAATATGCAGCCTTTTCTTTATGGACGAAGGCTTGTCGTCTTCCCTCTGCACCAATGCAGAGCCGCATTTGTCGCATTTTCCCGCTGCCTTTGGCTTCATGGTTATTATGTTGTATATCGCGCCGCATTTCTTGCACTGCCTCCTGCTGCTCAGCCTTTTCACGGCTTCCTTGTCCGGGATATTGATGCGGAATAAAATGTCCATTCCTATGTTCTTCTTCAGGTCTTCCAGCTGCTGCTTGTTCCTGGGATACCCGTCAAGAATAAAGCCGTTTTTGCAATCATGCTTTCCTATTCTTTTCAGAATAAGCCCGAGGGTGATATTGTCCGGGGCAAGCCTGCCGCTCTCTATTATGGATTTTATCTTCTTTCCCAGCGCGGTTTTCCTGGATATCTCGCTGCGCAGCAAATCGCCTGAGGATATGCAGGGAACGCCAAGCCTTTTAGAAAGCAATCCGGACTGCGTTCCCTTTCCGGAACCCTGCGGGCCAAGAATGATGATGTTCATTCAATTCCTTTAAAAACTACGATTAAAAAGCTTAATCATGACGCTTCGCGATTTGCTGAAAGGAAAGCTGGGCAGAAAAGAGCTTGCTGCAGTGCCTTCATCTTTTGACATCATCGGCAGCAAGGAGAAGGCAGTGGCGATTATAGAGCTGCCGAAGTCGCTGAAAGGCAAAGCGGAAATTATAGCCGAGGCCCTGATGAAGAAGCACAAGAACGTACGCTCCGTTTTGTCAAAAGCCTCGCCGCGCTCCGGTATTTTCAGGACACGCACGATGCACCTTATTGCCGGCGAAAGCAGCACAGAAGTGAAACACAAGGAAAGCGGCTGCTTGTTTCTTTTGGACCCGAGGGAGGTTTATTTTTCCCCAAGAGAAAGCACCGAAAGGCTGCGCATCGCTTCGGCAGTCAAGAAAGGAGAGGTGGTGATGGTTTTTTTCGCGGGCGCCGGGCCCTTTGCAATACTGATCGCAAAGAAATCAAAGCCCGCTGAAGTCATAGCCATAGAAATAAATCCGGTAGCCGTTGATTATTTCTTCAGGAACAACAAGCTGAACAAGGTGGATGTTAACATCCTCCTCGGCGATGTCATGGAAAAAGCGCAGCAGTTTTACGGCAGATGCGACCGCGTCGTGATGCCGCTGCCCGAGAAAGCTTTTGACTACCTTGAAGAAGCCGTGAAATGCTCAAAGAAAAAAGGAATCATTCATATGTATTTCTTCTCGCCTGAAAAGGAAGTAAACGAATGGAATAAAAAAGTAAAGAGAAGGATCGGGCAGACGGGAAAGAAATGCAGAACTTCTGTTTCAAGGGTGCTGCCTTACGGCCCGCGCATATGGAAATACAGGATGGACATAAGATTACTATGAAATTCGGGTTGCCAAGAATTTCCAAAGACATAGCGTCTCTATTCATAGCCACATTTTTCATAGCGTTCAGCGTGACGATGATGTCGCCGATATTACCGGAAATAAAAAACGAGTTCCAGCTGAGTTACACAGCCGCTTCTTTGCTTTTGTCGTCTTTTGCCGTTTCCCGCCTGATTCTGTCAATACCTTCCGGCTACCTTTACGAAAAAACGAACAAGAAAAACCTGCTCATCGGCGGCATTGCTTTGCTTTCAGCGGGCTCGTTAATCGCCGGTCTGTCAAGCGGCTTTTTGATGTTCCTTGCGTCCCAGGTGATTATGGGAGCCGGATTTTCCATATGCATCACCACCGTCATAGTTTCCCTCTCATCCTCGGCAACCAAGGAAAACCGCGGCAAATTGCTGGGCATGAATTCTTTCGTAAGGTCCGTCGGCGGCATAATAGCCCCGACGCTTGCCGGAATAATAGCAGTGATTTTTGCATGGCGCAATGTTTTCCTTTTCTATGCGGCAATATCGGTTCTTTGCATTGTCCTGCTTTATTTTTTCTTCTCCGGCGAGGTGAAAAGGCCGGCAGAAAAGGAAGAAGAAGCGGAAATGAAGAATTACAAGCAAACATTATACGGCTTGTTCGCCATAATGCTTCTGACGAATATCGTATTCATGGGATTCCGCGGCAGCGCCGTGCCGCTCTTTGCTTCTGACGTGCTGAAGCTGGATTCCGGGCAGATAGGCTTTCTGCTATCGGTCTCGGCTTTTGTATTTCTCATATTCGCCCCTGTTTCCGCTTACCTGTCAGACAGGCACGGGAGAAAGGTCTTCATGGTCCTGTCAACCCTTGCATTTACACTGAGCGTCTTCGGGTTCCTCGTGGCCAAAAACGAATTCCACTTGATGCTCCTGATGGGGCTGTTCGGCTACGGCTCGATAATTTTTGTCTCGTCCACTGCGATGCTCGGCGACATAACCCAGGCGAAGCATGCGAGCAAGAACTATTCCATGATGAGGTTCATTTCCGATTTCGGCATGGTTATCGGGCCGGTAGCCACCGGCCTTCTTCTTGACAGCTACGGATTCAAGGCCGTGGGATGGCTCCTGGGCGCGCTGTCTTTTGTAGCTTTCATTATCGCTTTGTACGTCATAGAAGAACCAAAATACCGCCTTGACCTGAAGAGGCTGCTTAATATTGCAACATTCGGACGGTTTGGTGAGTAAAAACAAATTGAAGCACGGAATGCTTTGTTTATGCCTGGTCCTGGACGAACTGCTTTCCTTCTTTCAGCGCGGCTTCCGCTCTTGCAAGCTCGTATCCCAGATATGCTGCATGGTCTATCCTTGAGGCGAGGTTTTCGTTAAGGATTTGCTTGTAAAGCACCTGGGCTTTCTTGCCCCTGAATTCGTAGGGGCTTTTCCTTCCGTCGGGAACCCTGTGCTCGACGGCTATCTCGCCGTCTTCAATTCTTATTACAAAATACCCGTTCCTGTCTTCTTCCAGTAACATTTGCCTGTTTCTGTAAAACCTGCCCAGGATTCTTTCGGCCTCTTTCCAGTTGTTCTCGTATACGTGGGCAGAAATAGAAACGGTTGTCAGCGGCCCCGGTTCCAGGCATGCTTTCTCTGATACTTCTTTCTGTATTTTCCTCAGGCCAAAGGCGTTTATCGGCCATGCCCTGAAAATATCGTTGGAGCGGATTATTGCTGTCTGATAGAGTTTGCCGTTCTTCACGCTCCATGAAATCTGGGTGATGCACGGCGGCTCGTTTCCGATAAAAGAGTCCAGTTCAACGTTCCAGACGAATGCTATTGCCCTCCGCGTGTCCCTGTTTTTCCTCAGGTAAGAAACGGCATAATCTATCTGGTTGAACCTGTTTCCCGCCTGAAGCGGATAGCTGTAGAGCCTTTCGCCGTATGTGTAAGTCACCCCGAAATCTTCCGCCTTTCCGAAAAAATTTGAATAGTAGTTTTCAAGGTCTTCCTCCGTTATTGGCAGCCATTCTCCCAGACCGCCATCATCTTCCACAACAGCTGTCAGGTTTAATATTTCCTTCTGCATCATGTTGTATTCTGTGCTCTTTTTCCCGCCGAATTTCATCACAATGTCAAGCATTTTCAGCCAGGCGCCGGCTATTGTTTTTCCCGAAACCCTGAAGGCTGTTTCTTCTGTGCATGTCTCGGCTATGATTGTATCAACTTCGCTTATTATTACAGGCTCCATGAAAGGCGCCGGCTCTTCGTCTTTCAGCGCCTCAATTATTTCATTTTCCTTCCCCCTGAGGTCTAAAATTTCAATATTGCTTCTTAATTTTTCTATCAGTCCGTCAGGAATGTTGTCATCAATAAATCCGGAAGAACCCACTATTTTCCTGTTTTCATCAATGCCGTGCCTGATGAAATTTATCAGGGCTTCGCCGCTTTTTGTCAGGTCGGCGCCGCAGAGGATGATTTTCCTTATCCCCGGGTTTGCAAGTATGTTCTTCAGCATGGGGTTTATGCCCTGGACGGTGTACAGGTTGCCGCAGGCGGCGTATTTTTCCTCGGGAATCTTTGAATAAATTATTTCCTTTTTTGTCCACAGGGTGCATATCCCGAAGGAGCTTTTCAGGTTGCCGATTTTCAGCTCGTCCTTGTAGAAGACTGGCCAGTCGTTCATGATTTTATGGTTCGCCAGGATAAACTTAAGCGTTTCTCCGGTTTCTTTGAACGCTTCAGGTTTTTTTTGAAGCGTGCGAAGATAGGTTTTTACAAGGAGAATACCACTATTTTTAAACAGGTATTATAATGGTATTCTCCTGTACAATGAGAACATACGTTCTCATGTACGCATGAACCTTTGGTTCATGCTGTATAACATAATCCACTAATAAGATATGTGGTATTTCTCCGAAATACCACAGTGGATTATGTTTATATGCGCTAAAGCCAACCATAGATTGCATGAAAATACACATAATTATAGCCGGCTGGGACAAGGAAAGGGCTGTATGGGGATGCACGCGCATAGGCGCTGACAGGGTTTACCTTGTTGTGCCGGAATACCTGAAGCACGATATAGACGGCTGGGTAAATGAAAAGACAAGGAAGGCATCCAGGGAACTGAAGAAAAAATTCTCCAGATATTTTCCCGTTAAATTCGTCCCGGTAATCTACGACGATTACGTGGACTGCTTCAAAAATATAATAAAAGTCATATGGAAAGAGAAGGAGAAAAACAACGAAGTCTACGTCAACATTTCTTCCGGTTCTCATGTTGCCGCGTCAGCTGCGATATTCGCCGCGTCGCTGACAAGGTGCAAGGCTTATTACGTGATTCCTGAAAGATACGATGAAGTGTTCAAAGACGAAAGCAGGTTCGTATCATACGGCGGGAAAACCATTGTCCCTGTTCCCCTCCTTCCGATATCAGGCATGTCGGAAACAGAAATAGAGATGCTCAAGCTGATTGGCAAGCACGGCAGGATTTCCGCGGGCGAACTGGCAGAAAAGGGAAAACAGCTGTTCTCCATGCCAACAAGGTCAAAATTCAACTACTATATCAACAAGCTTGAAGGCCTGGGGCTCGTTGAAAACAGGATAGCTTCTGGAAAGCTCCATACCAGGGTCACCGACGCAGGAAAGATGATGATTGAGGCTTTTAATTGAAATCACTTGAGCACCTGAAAATCCACGACAGCGTGGCAGGTTCTTGGCGCGATGCTCTTCACCTTGCGCTTCCCGAGGATCTTTGCTTTTTTGCATGATTTCTTTATTTCGCCGAGGGGCTTTTTCCACAGGTCCTTTTCAAAATAGCAGTTGTGGTAGTGAACAACGGCTCCGTTCTTTGCGATATTTACGGCTTGCGGCAGGAACTTCTCTGTCCCGGGAAAATAACCCATTATGACCCTGTCTGCAAAGTTCTCGACGTCAAAGTTCAGGCAGTCCCCGAATATCGTCTCGAAATTTACCTTGTTTATTTTGAGGTTGTTCCTAAGGTAGCGGAAGGCCACGGGATTTTTTTCTATGGCTATTATTTTTCCGGCCCTGGAGAATTTTGCAAGCCCAAGGGAGAAATAGCCGATTCCGGCGAACATGTCAACAACCGTCTCCGGGGACTTTATCTTCTCTATGAGACGCTGTCTTTCGAACAAGTTGCCCTTCGAGAACATGACCTGCGCTGCATCAAAATGGTATATGATGCCGTTCTCCTTATGGAGCACCTCCGTGCCGTTTCCTGCTATGACAGTGATTGACGGCTGGCGGAGTTCGCCTTTGCTTCCCTGGAGCTCGCAGACTGTTCTTACGCCGGGGTACAGGCTGAGGACAGCTTCGGCGAGTTTCTTTTTTGTTTCATCGTCCTTTGCCTTGAGAAGCCTGAGAAGCATCACGTGTCCGACAATCTGGTAGCTGGCCGGTATTTCCGACGCAGGAATGCCGGCGGCCTTTGATATCTGCTGCTGGAAAGACATATGTAGTTTCTTCTCCTTTATCTTATCAGATTTTTGAATTCCTCGACCATCGGGACCTTTTCCGGCTCGGTGCCGTATATCTGCGACGTGTAGTAAGCGGCCCAGTCGGCTGTGAGCAGCGACGAGAAAATCCTGTGAAACACCGATTTGCCTTTGATTTCCGCGATTTCAACGCCGAGTTTTCTTTCGTTGTACAGGGCTTTCAGGACTTCCATTCTTTTCTGTATTTTCGGGTTGTCTTCCGTGTCTTTAAGGAATACAAAATGAAACTTCTCTGACAGAGGCATTGTCTTGTCGTTGGAATCAAAGCCCGTCATCTCGTTGTGGTTAAGCTCCGGAAACACGTTGAAAAACGCGGGTATCTTTCCCGTTTCGTTGAATTTCGTCTTCCAGTTGTACGCAATGGCGTAGTTTCTCGCGGAAGAATAAATCACGGGCACGCGGCCTTTCAGGCTTCCCGCCAGATCGCGGCCATCTTTTTCGTAATCGCCGGGATTCATGGAAACAAGGCTTTCCATTTCCTTGAGCGCCTTTTCTTCGCCCATTATCTTGAGCATGGATTTCATGCTCAGTCCTAACGCGCAGCGCGGCTGTATTCCTGTATCCGGCATTCTGACGTAAGGGACGGAATGTTTTTTCGCCATCTCAAGGAGCCTGCCGCCGGTTGAAATTACTGCAACCGGAATTTTTTTTTCTACGGCCTTCTCAAAGGCGTCAACGACTTCTTCTGTGTTGCCGGAATATGATATTGCAATGACAAGCCTTTCTTCCAGCTCGTCCGCTTCCATGGCAGGAAGCCCGTAGTCCTGGTGAATAATTACATCCAGGGAAGGGTTCCAGATTTTCAGAAGCCCGGCGCTTAAGTGCGAGCCGCCCATCCCCGCAACAATGAATTTCCTGCGCTTTTCAAGATTCTTTTCGTTTTCTATTCTAGGCATGAAAGAAAACTGGTTGTTGAAGCCCTTGATTGTCTCGTACATTTCAATAACCTGTTTTTTATTTATTTTTTATCAAGGAGTTCCAGTCGTTGGAAAATCTTTCTATGCCCTTGTCCAGAAGCGTGTGAGAAAAAACAAATTCCTTCCAGTTTCTTGAAAGGTCGGTTTTTTTGTAAGGTATTTCTTTCAGTTCCGGTCTGTAGTTGTAGCTGTTCTCGGGAAGCGGCATCCCCTTTTCCGCCCATTCTTTCAGCACCTTGAAAGGCGCTGTTATTATGTCCGAGCCTATGCTGAGCGCGTACAGAAGATGGTCGGTGCTGCGGATGCTGGCTGTGAGCACCTCCACATGGCCGTCTCCTTCCTTGTACATTCTTATTATGTTTTCTGCAAGGTTCATTCCGTTCTCGCCCAGGTCGTCAAGCCTGCCGACAAAGGGCGACACGAAGACATTGCCCTTTCTGGCGCCTTTTGTTGCCGCGTAGACGGCTGCTGCCTGCTCCTGAGTGAAGCAAAGGGTCATGTTTATGCGCATGCCCTCCATTACAGCGCGCTCGGCTGCCTTGAGGCCTTCCGCGGTCGCGGGGAATTTTATGTGCGCATTCGGAATCCATGCAAACATTTCCCTTCCCTGCTCAAGCATTTCCTCCGCGGTCGTGCTTTTGTCGGCGTAGACTTCGACGGACACTGAGCCCTTCGGTATCATTCTGGAAATTTCCTCGACAGTCTTCCGGTAGAAATAAAATATCTCGTTTTTTGAAAATCCCCTTTCTGTAAGTATCCGCTGGGCTTCCGGGTTCCTAGAAATCAGCGTCGGGTTCGTGGTCTGCCCGTCAAGAAAGCCCAGCATGTCCATGATTTTTGCTGTCTCGCCGGGGTCTCCGCTGTCTATGAATATTCTTGTCTTCAGGTTTTTCGGCCTCATACTCAGAATACCACCTATCTTGGATGGTGAGGGACCAAGTGGTATTCTGGTATCCCCAACCATCGTTTTTATTGTTCCTCAAAGATTTCTTAAGCTTTTTACTTTCTCAACAATCGCGCCGGCGGAAATCTCCTCGTAATCCAGCAGCTCTTCAGGCCTTCCGCTTTTCGGGATTTTTCTTACGGCCAGCGGGTATACGGGTTTTCCCGGCAATGCGCTTGCCACCGCTTCGCCTATCCCGCCCTCGGCATAATGGTCTTCCACGGTAATTATGGCTTCAGTTTCATCAGCGGCTTTTTCCAGTGCTTCTTTGTCAACAGGCTTTACGCTGTACAAATCTATGACCCTCGCATTAATTCCGTTTTTTTTCAGTTCATCATGAGCTTTCAGAGCTTCGTGCACGGTTATGCCGGCTGCAATGATGGTTACATCGTCTTTGTCGCTTTTTGCCAGGGTTTTGCTTCCGCCTACGGGGAAATTTTCATCGGCGCTGTAAATGACCGGCGTTTCCTTTCTGGTTGTCCTTATGTAAACAATGCCATTGTGCCTTGCGGCCTCTTCCACGAGCTTTTCCGCGGAAACTGCATCGCAGGGATAAAGAACAATGCTGCCCAGAAGCGTCCTGAACATTGCAATGTCCTCAAGCCCCATCTGCGAAGGCCCGTCCTCTCCTATGGACACCCCTGCATGCGAACCGGCGAATTTTATGTTGGCACCGGAATATCTGCTCATCCTTATCTGGTCGAAGGCCCTGGAAAAGAAAGCGGCGAACGTTGAGACGAAAGGTATTTTGCCCCGCATTGAAAGGCCTGTGGCTGTTCCTGCCATGTTCTGCTCGGCAATGAACATTTCAAAAAACCTTTCCGGGTATGCTTTTTTGAATATGTCGGCAAAAGTTGAGTTGCTCACTTCGGCGTCAAGCACAACAATGTCAGGAAATTCCGGAAAAATCCTGGCAAGCGCATTGCCGTATGCCTTCCTTGTCGCGATAGGCGCGCCTTTTTCATAGAAAAAATCCCCGGCTTTTTGAGCCCTGATTTCCGGAGGCTTCATGTTTTCCGGCTTCAGTATTTCTCCTTTTGCCGACCTGTCGATATCGCCCAATTCTTTCAGGGCTTTTTCCAGTTCTTCTTTTTTCAGGGCCTTGCCGTGCCATCCGTCCTTGTCTTCCAGGAATGACACGCCCTTTCCTTTAATTGTCTTTGCAATAATCATCACCGGCTTTTTTGATGACAGGGATTTTTTGTAAGCGTCCAGGATTTCCGGAAAAGAATGGCCGTCAACAACGGTCGTGTCCCAGCCGAAAGATGAAATCCTTTTTTCGTATTCGGCGGTGTTATGGCCGTGTATGGTTTCGCCTCTCTGGCCAAGGCGGTTCACGTCCAGAATGCCGACAAGGTTGTTTAGCTTGTAATAAGCTGCAATCTGCATTGCCTCCCACTGCGACCCTTCCGTCATTTCGCTGTCGCCCAGAAGCACGTACGTTCTGTATGACAGCTTGTCCATTTTAGCGTTCAGCGCCATCCCGACGCCGACAGAAAGACCATGGCCGAGTGAGCCTGTGGCAGCTTCCGCGTATGGAAAAAGCGGTACCGGATGCCCTTCGAGCCTGCTGTTGAATTTTCTGAGTGCAAGCAGTTCCTTTTCCGTGACCTTCCCAGCGGCAGCCCATAATGAATACAGAAGCGGTGACGCATGGCCCTTTGAGAAAACGAGCCTGTCGTTGTTTGGGTGGCCGGGATTTTCAGCGTCGTAGCGGAAGAAGCCAAAAAGCAGGGAAGTTGTAAGCTCTACGGCCGACAAGGATGATGTAGGGTGGCCTGATCCTGCTTCCGTTGTGGACGCAAGGATGTAATACCTTACCAGCCTGGCTATTTTCTCGAGTTTTTCTGTATCCATGAAATTACCTTTAGGATGCTATACGGACAAAATAAATACAAGCCAAACGCATAAAAACCAATTAAAAACAAGGAAACGGTGTATTGGAAAAATGAAACAAGCAATTAAAACTTTGGGCGGGAATTAAGAATATGCTTCTGGCAAAAACTGAAGAGCAAAGGAACCTGCTGATGAAGGAAATGGAGAAGAGCGGCTACAGGTTTGTAGGAAAGCACAGCGCCGTGAAGATATGCCACTGGACCAAGCAATCCATACGCGGCAGGAATGTATGCTACAAGTGCTCTTTCTACGGCATTGAATCGCACAGGTGCGTTCAGATGTCGCCTACGGTTTTCTGGTGCAACTTCAACTGCCCGCACTGCTGGAGGCAGCACCGCTATACGCTGCCGCCCAAGGATTTCAATGATTGGGACGAGCCTTCGTTCATCCTGGACGGCTGCACCAGGGCGCAATTGGGTATTTTAGAAGGATTCTGGGGCAGCTCAAGCGCCGAAGCCAAGAAAGTGTCACAGGCAATGATGCCCAAACATGTTGCTATATCGCTTGCCGGCGAGCCGACGCTGTATCCTTACCTGCCTGAGTTCATCGACGAGATTCTGCGCAGAGATATGACAGCATACCTTGTCACGAACGGAACAAACCCGGAAATGATTGAACAGTTGATTGAGCACCAGCCCACGAACCTTTACATTTCTTTCTACGGCCCCACGCCGGAAATGTACAGGCTGACAACAGCGTCTATGATATCTGACGCATGGGAAAAAGTTCAGCAGTCTATAATGCTGTTCCCTGAGTTTGATTGCAACACCGTGTTCAGGCTGACGCTGACCAAGGGCCTGAACTTCTCGCAGCCTGAAAAATATGCGGAGTTCATCGAGAAAAGCCAGCCGAAGTTCGTCGAGTGCAAGGGCTTCATGGCAGTCGGCGGCGCCCGCGACAGGATAGGCCCGCAGGGCATGATGACCCATGAGGAGATGCTGCGCTTTGCCAAAGTCATAGAAAAAAACAGCTCGTACCGCATCATTAATCAGAAAGAAGAGTCATGCGTCGTTTTGCTTGCAAAGGAAGGAACAAAAGAGGATGCATTGTTTTTGGCGGATTAATTATAGTCCCCTAGAATTTTATGAAGCATTTCTTCCGGCCTGATGATAATAGGCATTTTTCCAGGATGTTCGGCAGAATATTTGTCGACGCTTCCCGATGAAATGTAAACGCGACCACCAACTGATACCTCTTCAAGTTGTCTGGTTCTGCGCAGGCGCTTCATCTCTTCATAGTTAATGCCAAGTTTTTTCATGGTTTGAAATAGTGTAAGGCAATCAGGTGGAGGATTCCATAAACTCATTTCTTCTCCACCTTCTTCCCGCGCTCCTGCGGTACGATTTTCAGCCTTGCCTTGCTGAATTTCTTATCAAGTTCCTTCCCGGAAAAGTACTCGTGCAGCAGCAGCGCCAAAGCCGCCACCTCGCTGTGAGGCTGGCTTGTGACTGCTATATTATAGCCGGCAAGATGATAAACCTCTGAAGGCACTTTTTCTCCGCCGATGATTACCAGCATTTTTTTCTTTTTTCGCAGCTCCCTGATTTTTTTCTGCATCGGGATGCCGTACATGCTTAAGTGGGCAATTACGAACCCCTTTTTCTTATAAGCCTTGATGACGCTGCGCCAGTTGGGCTCGTAAGAAACAGAAAATTTGCCTCCCCATGCTTCCGCTGTTTTCTTGATGCTTTCGATTATGCCGTTGTCCATATCGCCGGAATAGATTATTTTATCGGCGCCCAGCGCTCTTGCCACGAGGCCGCAGTGCGTGGAAATGCGCTCATCTCTTCCCACCCTATGGCCGAGCCGCAGAACAGCAAGCATGAATAGAATTAGATAAAATCTTTTTTATAGTTCTAAAATACCATCAGTTCTTCTATTGCCAGTAATGGGATGGTTTAATTCGGGAGATTCGATCCGATTTTCAGGTCTTTGACCATTATTTTCAAAAACGCCGTCATATGTGGGTGTTAATGACTTTCCTTGTAAAACTCTTTCGTCGTATATTTTATTTAGGGGACCAACATATTCCGGATCAGTTATTGGTACACGTCTTTCTGTGTACCAATTTCTTCTGCCATCCGGAAAGCCGTCTGTTAAAAATGTAAGAAATCCTACTCTCATTTCAATCAGATTCTGCGTACTTGCCATATTGAACACATAATCTACATTGACAAATTTAAAATAATAGCCCCAGGCAGATTCGAACTGCCGTCAGCAGGTATCTCTGCTTTCACAGGCAAATTGCCTCAATTCTTTGGCTGCACCAAAGCCTGCTATGCATTGTCCTTTTCGTTTGACCATTTCGCTGCTTTCGCAACTACACCATGGGGCTGCATTTTTTGACCAGATTTTCCTGAAAGTTTGATTTGGTTAATTTTTTATACCTGACGGAGTATTAAATAAACAGTGAAAAACATGAGAGGGGAACGACCCACAGTCTGATTCTTTCATTATCAGCTTAAAGAACGGTTTTTATACGTGCTTGCCAAATGTTATTGAGCAGGTGAAACAGCTTGACGCAAAGCTGCCTGAAGTTCGGTTTGTTTGCGCCGGTCGATACTTATGAAAATCCTCCTTACGCACAGCGATTTCATAGAATACGAGGCGAAGAAAAAGGCGGTGCCGCAGGCGGAGGAAGGCATTGAAGAGGGCAAGATACGCATTGAGGAATGCTTGGTCGTGTTCACCTCAGCTGAGGAAGGCGACGACGATTCTGTTGTTTCAAAAACCGTCAGGGAAATAGAAGACGTGGCAAAGCAGGTGGAAGCGGACAAGATTGTAATTTATCCTTTCGTCCATTTGTCCCAGAAGCCGGCGAAAGCTGCGGCAGCATTAAAAATCGTGAAGAAGATAGCATCCGGCTTGGAAAGCAGCTACAAGGTTTACCGCGCGCCTTTCGGCTGGTACAAGTCGTTTACGCTGAAGTGCAAGGGCCATCCGCTCAGCGAGTTATCAAGGGAAATCAGGCCGGGCGAGGAAGCAAAGCAGGAAGAAAAGGAAGAAGTTCAGCCGAAACAGGAAGTGAAAGAGCTTGCCCCGAACGACCACAGGATTCTGGGAAGGCAGCTTGACCTGTATTCTTTCCACGACTACGCGCCCGGGATGGTTTTCTTCCACCAGAAAGGGATGATGGTCAGAAACGCCCTTGTTGATTTCTGGCGCAAAGAGCATTATAAGGCGGAATACAGCGAGATAAGCACGCCGCAGGTAATGAACCAGAAATTGTGGGAAACAAGCGGTCACTGGGACCACTACAAGGAGAACATGTTTTTTACATCTATAGAAGACGTCGATTTTGCAATAAAGCCCATGAACTGCCCTGGCGCGATAATGGTTTTCAAGTCAGCCACGCGCAGCTACAAAGAACTGCCGCTGCGCCTGGCAGAGCTGGGCATTGTCCACAGGAATGAGTTAAGCGGCGTTCTGTCAGGCTTGTTCAGATTGCGCGCATTCACGCAGGACGACGCCCATATTTTCGCGGCGCCGGAGCAGCTTGAAGAAGAGATTTTACATGTTGTTGACCTTGTCGGGCATATTTACGGAAAATTCGGCTTTGATTATCACGTCGAATTGTCAACAAGGCCCGAGAATTCAATGGGATCCAAGCATGTCTGGGACATAGCCGAAAATGCTTTGGAGGATGCACTGAAGCAGAAAGGCATGAACTACAAGCTGAATCCCGGCGAGGGGGCGTTTTACGGCCCGAAGATTGACTTTCATATCAAGGATTCTCTGGGGCGCACATGGCAGTGCGCCACGGTGCAGGTGGATTTCATGATGCCGGAGCGTTTTGACTGCAGCTACGTCGGCGAAGACAACAAGCAGCACAGGCCTGTTATCATACACCGCGTGATTTACGGCAGCATTGAGAGGTTCATCGGCATCCTTGTCGAGCATTACAGCGGTTCTTTCCCCCTCTGGCTTGCGCCTGTTCAGGTCCGTGTCATTTCATTCACGGACCGCAACATTGATGCCGCGAAATCAATAGCGGAAGAATTCAGGGGAGCCGGCATTCGCGCTGATTCAGACTTGCGTTCTGCAACGGTGCAATATAAAGTCCGCGAAGCCGAAGTAAGTAAAGTTCCCTACATTATAGTCATCGGCGACAAGGAAGAACAGAGCAGCACGCTTGCCGTGCGCAAGCGTGGCGATAAGCCTGCTTTCGGCGTCAGCACTGATGATTTCATCGCAAAAATCAGGAAAGAAATAGAAGAGATGAAGTAAAATTAATTTCTTGCGCTACACTTTCATATAGCGCTCCTTCAATATCCGCGCCAGCGTCGTCTGTATCTCGCCTTCCGATTCTTCCAATCCGAAATTGGTTCTGAGAATTCTTAGGTCGTGTTCCTTCTTCTTTCTGATGACCATCAGGCTGATCATTTTATTGTTTAGCTTTTCTAACTCGCTGTCTATTTCTGCAATTTCCTTTTCCAGCTTGTACATTTCTTGGCGCATTCCTTCTTCAATGGTCGTCACAAAAGACACCACCGTCTATGCGCGTGTCGTACAGGAGCAGTCATCCACACCTGAATAATTATTGGAGGGCATAGAGTTTAAAGTTTTCCGGCGTTCCCATCTTCTCAGGGTTGCCGTTATTTTATTCCGTTCGATTGTGTAGCCTTCGTACCCTGCCATTGCAGCGTATGTTCTGAGAACAGAGCAAGGATCTGAATTATTTGTCTTGCATATTTCGGCGAGCGCAGCGGCGTGAAAATATTTTGCCTTCAGCAATGTGCGCACCATCCCGTCCAGGAAATTGTTGTAGCCTTTTGTGCCGTAAAACAGCTCCAGCTCAGGCCCGTCAAGGAAGCCGTAAACTTTCCTGTCAAGGTAGAACGAATGCCGGCTTTTTTTCCAGCCATTCCAATATAATTACCAGGCCGCCTTCATAGTCAGCCGTGACGGGCGTTATGTTTTCAAGCACGGGTTCGTTCATTCAGGAAACCAGCCTCTTTGCCATATAGAAGCCTTCTAATTCATATCCGAGCTTCCTGTAATAATTGCGCGCCCCGACGCCCGATGTGACATGAATTGATTTCTTGCCGTTTTCTTTTGCAATTTCTTCTGCTTTCTGCATCAGCGCTTTGCCGAAGCCGCGGTGCTGGAAACCCTTTTCATCGTTGCTTAACGGTACCATTTGTCCGTATACATGCAGCTCGCGGATTTTTGCAATATCCGAATCGTCTGTCCTCAAACGTAGAAAAGCAACAAGCATTTTGTTTTTCAAGTCCTCAAAGGAAATGAAAAATTCCATCCCACCTGATGATTCATATTCCTGAGTGAGCATATCTATTCTTTCCGGTTTTCTTCCCTTCAGCCCGACTTCCCTGCAGCGTATGCACCTGCATTCATGTTTTCTCGTTTTTTCCTTCAGCAGCTGCCTTAAATTCGTTTTCCTCGCTCCTGCAACGGCCTCGTGCTCGGAAATGTCGCGCATTATGCGCTTTATCCGCACGTAAGGCGGCACTATGCTCTTTAATTTTGCCAAAAGTTCAAAGCCCTCTTCGTACGTTAATGGTTCGTATTCACCCCGCTGCCACATTTCATGCAGTTCTGTTTCTGGAATGACCAAAGTCGGATATATTTTCAGTTCGTCAGGTCGGTATGCCGGATTGTCAAACAATTCCTTGAAGCTGGAAATTTCCCAGTCCATATCCTTCTTTACAAGCCCGCTCAGCCCCGGCATCCAGTGCGCGCAGACCTTCAGGCCGGCTTCTTTCAGGCGTGTGAATGCTTTCTTGTTCGCATCAGCATCATGCCCGCGCTTCATTTTTTCCAGCAGCAAGTCAGAGGTTGTTTGCACGCCGACTTCAACTCGCGTGCAGCCGTAGGCAATCATCTGCTGGATTTGCGAAGCAGAGCAGTAATCGCCACGAGTTTCTATTGTCAAGCCGATAACCCTGTTTGTTGCTGCTTCGTTTATTTGGTGGGCTTCTTTGATTGTCTGTGAAACACCGTCATTGAACGCGTTGAAGCACTGCAAGATAAAATTGTCGCGGTTTTGTTTTTGCCACGCCATGAACGTCCCGCCCATGATTATGAGCTCGCACTTGTCTGTTTTATGGCCGATAATGTGGAACTGCCTTAATCTGCTCTCCACCTGCTTGCAAGGGTCGAATTTGTTCCTCATCGCCCGGAGCGTCGTGGGCTCCGTGCCTGTGTAGCTTTTTGGCACGGAAACAATTCCTTCAGCAATATCATGCTTTCCCTGCGGGCAGAACACGCAATGGAAAGGGCAGGAAAAGTTTATGCCCCCGGCAATGTCTCCGAGCCACATGACAGCGATGTTGGCGACGCCTGAAAGCGTCCTGACGGGTTTTGTCTTGAGGAATTTTTTCACGTTGGCGTCGTCGGTTATGCTGATGAGTTCGGAATTCTTTATCAGCTTCGTCAGGCTGTATTTTCTTGAAACAAAGATTTTCTCCTGCTCGAACTGCTTTTTGCTTGAAATTGCTCCGGATTTTATTTTTTCTATCAGCTCCGCGTACGCCTTTTCGCTGTTGGGATGTAGTTCCTGAAGCATTATCCCCGCTCCACTAAAACTGTGCAAAATGTGATTTCAAATCGTTGTATTTTCTCTCTGCAATTTTTCTCCATTTATCATAGAATATTTTTCTGTGAAAATCACGTTCTATCTTTTTCAGTGCCCATGCAACATAATCATCAAAGGTCATGTTTCCTGCTAGCCAGTGGTTTTCCCACAAGGCAAAATAAAAATCAGTCATAAGATGAGCTAAAGCATCCGCTGTTGCCAGGACTCTTCCTTCTTCTGTATAAGGCTTCATGCCGTCCCTGCAGCTGTGCGGAATTATTGCGTCTTTGACGGCTTGTATTTCTGCCGTTGAATAGCCGTGTCTTGCCATTATTTCTTCTGTTGTCTCCAGGCTTTTATCCATCAGGTCAGGGTCTCTCTGGACACCCCAGACCCTTGCAATGTCATGAAACAGCGCTGACAGAATCACTGTTTCCGCATTCGCTCCGACTTCATCAGCAATCTTCGTCCTAATGCCCATTTCATCACCAGCCGAATAACTTTTATTAATCAATACAAGCAATATAAATTCATGGTTTTCATTGAGTCAGAAGTTATATCAAAAATAATCATCGCCGCCTTTATCGGCGGTGTGCTGGGCTTTGAGCGGGAATTGAGCAAGAAGCCCGCTGACATGAGGACTTCCGCCCTGGTCTGCATCGGCGCCGCGCTTTTCGGCGTGATTGCTTCTTTTCAGGACTCCAATTCCCTGCCTCTTTACCCCGGCGTTGCCGCGGGCATCGTCACAGGCCTGGGGTTTTTGGGCGCGGGCATGATTTTCAAGGAGAAGGACCAGGTTCGCGGCCTGACGACAGCAACAGAAGTGTGGGTTATAGGCGCAATAGGCCTTGCCGTAGGCCTGGAAATGTACGAAATGGCCGTTGCTGCTGCAGTTATTGTCCTTCTAATCCAGCTGGCGGGAAAGGAGTTCGAGAAGATAACGCTGAGGAGAAAATAATTATAAAACGAGAGTTAAATTCAATGCTAATTTTGGCTCGGTTGTCCTGAACTAGAAACAGGAGGAATAAATCCTACATAGCCGTTCCAAATAGAACAAACATAACCTGCTTCGCGTTCTGGCTTAACAATAATTTCGCCACCCTTTCTCGCCAAACTCACTGCATCATCCAAGTATACAACTTCGATAGTACCACTTTCATGTCTTTTCAATACGCGAACCCTTGCTCCTCTAGTCATATCCAACCCTCTACCTTCCATCCCCCATGCTAATCTTTTAGGAAGGCTTCTGTAAAGGGCTGGATCGGTTGGTAATCTCACCTTCTCTGACCAACTCAATTGAGTCGTATCCCTTGTATAGCAAGGAACAAGTTCGTAAAGATTTGTACCTAATCTAACAACGTCTCCTTCTCTCAAACCCAATTCTTTTGCTGTTGCCATTTTTATTTCACCGGCTTCGCATGCCGCCAGACCAGCTCGAACATCGGCTCGAACATGTTGGCAGTTGCATGGTCGCTTTGGGTCCAGAAGGCGACGTCCTGCGTAGGATGGACCTTCGTGTCGTCGCTCAGCCCGACAAGGAATTCCTGGCTGTCAATGACGCACAGCCGGCCAGCTAAATGCTCAATGTATTCAACATCGTCTATGTCCCTTATCTGCGCGTATTTTGAAAGCTCCTTTGCTGTGGCTTCCGACTGCTTTGTTATGGGTGCAGCTATCTGGACCTTGATGCCTGAATCAGACATTTTTTTCAGTATTGAGGAATGGTTCTGCGCGATCTCAGCAAGCCCTGTTTCCGTGGTGAGCAGCTTCACGGATTTCTTGGCTTTCTTGAGCATCGTCTCAAGCTGCTGCAGCATTGCCTGCCTGCCTTTCAATGCTCCGGTCAGGTCCTCTGTTTTCACCGTCTTTATGTTTTCCTTGAAAAGCTTTTCCAGTTCCCTTAAGTGCTCGCTTTTGGCAAGCCTGTCTATCTTCGCGGAAACCTCGTGCGACTCTTCCACGACCTTCTTCTTCGCGCGCTCCAGAGCCTCTTTAGGATGTATTGCAACATACTTCAGCGGCTTTCCCGGCTGGACAACGACGAATCCGCGCGCTGCCAAAGATTCCAGAACGTCGTAGCATCGTGACCTTGGAACATTGGAAATATCAGAAAGCTCCCCGGCTGTTGCAGCTCCTCTTGAGAGCAAAGCTACCCATAAATTCCTTTCATACTTGTTCAGCCCTATTGTCCTGAGAGCGTCCAAAGACTTTGCCGATGCCACTACCATTAAATCACTACCTAATAGATGAAACGTAATCTTTAAAAGCGTTTACCATCGCCAAGAGACAACTGAAAAAGGGAAAGAATAAAAGCCTGACTGTAATTACAGGCGCAATGCAGGCGTGATTATTGCGGGATTCTGATAAGAAAGTTTCAGTAATTTATAGATTTCGCACAAAATTATAGTTCGTATGGAATTAACACCTCGTGTAATTAAGCCAAATTTATATGTCGTTCAATGCAATCAGATATATGAACCATGGCAGAATACAAAAGGAACAGAAATATACTTCAGCATGGACCCTTCTTCTGTTGTTCCTGTTAGCAGGGAAATTAATAAAATAGTCAGAGTGTCTGAAGTAGGGAATTTGAAAGTAAAACAGCCAGATATGGAGTTTCTAAAAACAGGTGTCCGCAAAAGACCGGGATTTGTTTACACAATACCATTAACCGAATATCTGGAGGAATTGGAAAGACGACATGGATCTGAAATGCATGAATTTGAAGTCCCTTTTGATGAAGCAGGTTTGCACGATTTGAGTTATGTTGTCAAAGCGTGCACATCTGAAGGTACAGCCGAGATACAGGATTGGAGAAAGCTTCAGAAAAACTTGGAAGATTCTTATACTTTCTTTGAAAGATTCAAGGATGCAACATTCGTTTTAGACAGGGAGCAAACTTTGGAATTAATGCAAGGGTGGTACGATAGTTTAGATCCTCATATACCCTCAAATGGGGTGTGTCTAGATGTTTTATACGGTGAGACCCAATCACCCGCGACAAAGGCTCTTGGGGTAGTTATGCTAGACCCATTAAAAGAAGATTACAGTGCCACATTAAGTCGTTTAGAAGAGGATCTTGTTGATATGCTGAAAAAAGTCGATGGTCCGCCTATTTCACCTCACGCGCCAATAGTGCTTAACAATGTCCACGAGTTTTATAGAGGTTTACTATTCCTAGTACCGGAGAATGAGATTAGTGCTTTGAGAGATTGTGGATTCAGAATGTCTTCAAATTGGAGAAGAAGGTTATTCCAAGCTTGACTTCAAATCCACCCTTTCTTTTCCTTCTGCTGCTCTTCCTTGAATTTTCTGTCCAGTTCCTCTACAGCCTTCTTTGTTTCGTCCAGTGATTTCTTGCTGTCGCCGACTCCGCATGAGTTGCCGACGCCGATTACCAGCACTTTTTCGCCTTTCTTGCTTCTTCTTACGTTCCTGATGACAGCTTCCCTGGCATTGCCCAGAGAATTGTAAATTTCCTTCTTCATCGGCAGTATGGCTTCCGTCATGCCGACCTTGACAACGACGCTGTCCACGGGTATTTTCTTCGGCAGCAGGACGTTTTCAATGAGCTCCCTCTGCCCTATGCCGCCCATGGCAAAGCCGACCCCTTCTGCAACCGAACCGCTCTTTTCTCCTTCCAGCTTCTGCGCGGCGTCTATCGTGACAACCCTGGAAATTCTGTTCTTCTTCATCAGGCTGTTCATAGCCTCGTCTACCCTGCCCAGCGACGGCTCGGGGCCGTGGGCTTTCAGGACAAGGCATTTCCTGCCTTCTATATCAACAGCATCGTAGACAATGTCTTCCCCGGCAGGCTTTGGATTTTCCATGAACGATGCAGCGACAGCAGGGCCTATGGAATCGCCGATAGGCCAGCCGTTCACGAATGCCTCCGTCCCCCTGTATTCGCTCTCGGCGATTTTTTCTATGATGGGCAGCTGCATATTGATTATCATGGCCATCTGCCAGTTCTTGAACTTCTTCGTGAGCTCAACAAAATGCCTCACGATCTTGGCTATCTGTCGCAGCCCTATTGCCGCGCGCAGCCCGTAATTCAATTGCTCTTTTTCTTCCCTGCTGAGGCCTGGCGCAAGCTCTTCCGCGAACTCAGTGAAGCGATGCTCCATGCCCCTTATTGTCTGGTCTATCTTGCGCACAAGCCCGTAAGGGTCTATATTAGATGGCTCGATGACGAAAAACTCCGTGAAGCCGTCAATTTTCGCCTTTACCTCGCTGCCCCTCTTGGATTTCCTCATGATTATTATGTTCGCCCTGCGCGACATTTCTTCTAATTTTTCTGCGGACTGCTCCATCCTGTATATGGACTGGGATAGCATCAGCCTCGGGTAGAGAAACATGAATATGAAGAACACGACGAACCAAAGTATCGTTCCCAAAGCATCCGTCTGATTCAAAAGCACCATAATTTTCACCAGAAAACAAGGTCAGTTCAAGGCATGACAGAATAGAAGCCGGTTTTCGCCTTCAACACCTTTTCAATACATTTAACCGAAGGAAAAGTTTATAAACGGAATTTTCGGCGAAATCGGTGCATAAAATACGGGAAAAATCAAGATGGAAATTGGAATCTGTTTTGCTTTTCTTTTTATACAGCCGGGCGAAATAATAAAATCATGTTTGACTGGAAAATCCTTGCCGCGGCCTTGGTGGCACTATTGGCGCTGCTTGCGGCGCTGGGCTCGCACCCCGTGGTGAAGGGATTTTTTGAATCCGTCGGGCAGAAAATACCCGTTATCGGCGCAGAGGATTTCACTCCGGGAAACATCTCCTTTTCTGCTGCAGCTGAAAAAGAGCCCTTCACAGCTGCTCCGAAGAGGCACGTAAACATGACAATTGATGCGAAAACGATGTCCGCCACGATAAAGGAAGCAAGAATAAATGTGACCGGCAAGGTTCTGGGCATAAAGGGCTACAGCGGGTTAATTGTAGTGGACAACAGTTCCTTCTTGCTGAACGGCACGCTGGAAAGCTTTGACACGGGCGACGTTTTCATTGTCCGCGGAGACGTATACGCGGCAGGAATCTACGAGAGCATTGAAATAGACGGCTTGGCAATGAAAGAATTTGCCACGAACAAGAGCGTTGTCCTTAATTACGGAGGAAATAATTTGTTTCTTAAGAACGGCATGAAAATAGAAAACCTTGCCGGGAAATTTGTTTTTTCCGACAAGCTGAAAATAGAAGGCGCCGCCAAAAGAATAGTTTCGGGGCAGATTGTGATTTCTTAGTAGGAAAGCTTCGGTTATTGGCTTAAATAATTAAAACTGATTGTAAAAGCATGCCACCTAAACCGAGCCGGTTAAGTCTGGGTCAATTAAGTGAACTGGCATTGAGCAAAGGGCTTGAACCCATAGCATTCGGCGCACCTAATGGCCAAAGGTACATGCTTCGGAGAGGAGAAGGACGGCGATGGGTGCTTGTAGCTCTTGATGTTTACCCAAATGACGGCGGAAGCTTTAGCGCGCGTTACCTTAAGAAAAGTTCGAATCCTGATATAATTTATCACGGACACTTCGGGCCAAATGGCGAATACGGAAAAGGTGCTGAAAGAATTGTAAGAGAAATAAAAAAATTGCCTGTCCGTTCTTAGTCTTCGGCTTCCCTGAATTTTTCTGTCATGCTAACATGCTTTCTTTTCTTGCGGATTTGAGCCTTCCTTTCCGGTTTTACTTCTTCCCTTTCTATTTTTTCTTTCTCAGCATCTTCGTCTTTTATAACAAGGTAATCGTCAAAGCTTTCTTTCCTGGCTGGATGCTTCCTGCCACGTTCTTCTATTTCTTTCATCCGCATTTCCGCTGCGAGCCTCTTTGCTTCGTCAAGGCGCTTCTCTTCCTCTTCCTTCTTTTTTACTTTTTCCTCCTCCTTCCTCTTCCGCTCTTCTTCTTTTCTGGCACGCTTCTCCTCGTCCTTTATTCTTCTCTTTGCAGCGGATTCGCTTATGCTTTTTCTGGCTCTGCTGAACAACCCGCCAAGCAGGCCGGTAACAGGTTTGCTCTCCCTTTCCGCTATGTCAAGGATTCTGTAAACCGATGAGGCAAGGATGAATACAAAATAGCCGCCTACCCCGAGGGCTATGTAAAACAGCAGAGAGTCAGCATCAGCCGGCACGGGGAACCCGAAGATTTTGTTCGCAATGAGGGGAAGCAGCACGGCAGCAACAGTTATCCACACGCAGTTCATAAGTATGTTCGTCACCCTTTTTATCGCAAGAACAAAAAGAATGAATACAACGCCCAGGAAAATCGGGTTCCCTGTTGCTGACGGAATGTCGAATGCCATAAGAATCTCCATGCATTATTTCGCTGTGCAGCAGACCTGGTCGCTCGGGCAACCGGCTTTAATATAAACTTTGCATTTTGCAATTTTGTCTTTCCCAACACACGTCGCGCCCGGGATTTGCTTGCTGCATACAGAAGACGATTCTATCGGTATGCAGGTCCCGCTGCTGTCCAGCCATTTGCACCCCTGCCCGCACATGTCTCTCTCGCAGACTTCCTTTTTGATTGAACCGGGCGCAGGAAGCTGGTTGGCGTAGTCGCACTTTTCAGCCGACGCCGGGCACGCCTCGCATTTCCCGCCTATCTGCTTGGTTGCCTCACCTATTGCTCCGAATATGTTTGTCAGGAAATCGCCCTCAAAAGGCGTCCATACGATGTCTCCGCTTTTGATAGTAAGCGCAGAAGGCTTTTGCGGCACGAAATAGCACTGCTTCCCTCCCAGCTTGTTGTCAATATTTTCGCAGTCGCCGAGCTTGCTGGCAGCAGGGCATTCCTTTTCGGCGCTGGTGGAAATTTCTGTGAACTCCTTTCCATAACCGCCTCCTCCAGCTTCAGAGTATGCTGTGGTTTCCGGCGGCAGAGGAGCTGCAATGCCTCCGCAATCCCTTTTATAATCAAATCCGGAGCAGCAGTCGCCGATGCTTCCGCATGCTTCGTCGTAATAGCATTGCGCTATGTCATCATAAGTGCCGCATTTGTCTGTTGTGAAAGGCTCTGACGGCGTGGGTGTTTGCCCTGATTCAGGAAATTCGGGATTTTGCTCTTCAGGAATGCCTGCTGTTGACGGCGCCCCGCAGAAGCATTTCTCAACAAGATAGCCGTTCCAGACGGCGCCGAAGCAGGCGTCTGTTGAGGCTTCTACTTGTCCTTCATAACCCAGGTCATTGCACATTGCAGCAGCATCCTCAGAAAAGCTGGCATCAATGCACGCGTCCCTGCACAGCGAGTCGTAGTAATCTATGCCGCTCTGCGCGTAAGAAACAGCGGCTACGGCAATGATTGCAAGAAAAAACAACGCGCGCCTCATGGAAATAACTTATGCGGGCTTCAATAAATGCTTTTACTGACCGCGCCCGCTACCTCGCGCGCGGCGCTGTACATGATCGTCGCGCCCAGCGAGGCATAGGTCAGCCCGCGGAACAGGTAATCTATCCTGCCGGGATACATGTTAACGAGAGATAACAGGTTTCTTGACACAACCCTTTTTGGCCAGGAATAGTTGTTGTTTATGTACAGCAGAACTTCGTCATAGGACAGCTTCAGTCTTCGCGCCGACCAGTCTTTTATGACTTTCATCGGTATGTAGCTTGTTTTTTTGACGGAGAACTTTCCCTTTTTTACGGCCTTGAGAACGCCGTCCATGCTTTCGGCGTCTACGGCAATCAAGCCGTGGCACATCATCTCGATGCAGTGCGCGTCGCTGCCTGAAATCATCAAAAGGTTTCTTGACCTTCCGAAGCGCTGCGCCTTCTTGTTGGAAATCCTGTCCAGATTCAGGGCGTTGAAGCCCTCTATCGCGTCGCACAGGGCTGCTTTTTCCTTTATGCCGTCGTTGTGCACGTCAAAGGGATGCGGAGCAACGGCAATGCCGCCCTGGCCGTGGATGGCGTCTATTGTTTCTTCTGCCGTCATTCCCGGGCTTATCCATTCGTTGACGCCGAAGGCCAGGAGATGGCCCGAGCGCGTTGAGACTTCCTCAGCAGTTATCACGACAACGCCATATTTTTTTTCCAGCTTCTTGGCACGAAGGGCGCCTTCTATAGCGTCATGGTCGGTTATGCCGACAGCCCCGATTTTCAGCTTTCTTGCGTGCTTTAAGATCTCTTCTGGCGTGTTAAGCCCTTCCACGACTATCTTCTGGCCCCTGGATAAATTTGAGTGGCAGTGAAGCTCTACAAGCATTTTCAAACCTCTTTGATTCAGAGAGACAGTATTTATACAAGGAGAATACCACTGTTTTCAAACAGTGGTATTATAATGGTATTCTCCTGTATAACATAATCCACAAATAACATATGTGGTATTTCTCCGAAATACCACCGACTTTAGTCGGTGGATTATGTTTATAATGCCCTTCGGAGCTTAAAAAAGTGAGAAAGGTTCATTTTCGCCAGAACGGCAAAGTTCATTTCACCACAAACCTCTTTTGATTGAACTTTGGAGCGGCAAAGTTCATTTCACCACAAGTCTCTTTTGATTGAACTTTGGAGCAGCAAAGTTCATTTCGTGTGTATCTCCACGACATCGCCGTCCTCCAGGATGTATTCAAGCCCGACCTGCTTTGTCATGCCGCCGCGGAAAAGGCGCGCGAACCGGAAATTGCTGACGAAATCCTTGTGGATGCGCTGCGCGAAATCATGAACAGTCGCTCCGCGAGGAAGCGCCATGGAAGTGCCTGTTTTTTTGCTGTAGACCACGATCAGGCCCAGCAGGCGCCATATTTTCTCCTTTATCTCAGCTGTTTTTTCCGACCAGGGATTCACGGCAACGCTTTTTGTCCGCACGAAATTATCGTCAAGTATTTTTTTCAGCTGCTGCAAATCCGGGCCTTCCTTTGCCACGATTGCAACTGCGTCGGCGCTGCGGACTATGCTCATGTGCTGGGAATCAAAAGTCGAAGGTATTTCTACCAGCTGCACCTTAACGCCCTTGTAATCCATCATGCCGACTTCCGGCTTTGTGGTGGTGTATGGATGATGGCTGACCTGCGGCTTTGCTTCCGTGAGCGTTGCGATAAGCGAGGATTTCCCGCTGTTCGTGAGCCCCACGAGGCACACCTGCGCCTCGCCTTCCTTGGCAACGCCCTTCTTGCTGAAGCCTTTTTTCGCCGGCACTTCCTTTTTCAGCTTCGCCAGCTTGCTTTTGAGCTGCGCATGCATCTGCTCGCTGCCGTGGTGCTTGGGCAGCAGCCTGATCATTTCCTCCAGAGCAGCAATTTTATCTTCCCTCGTTTTCGCGCTGTGGAATTTATTTTCGGCCTTGAAATATTCCGCCGGCGCGTTGACTGGCATGAATGTCTTTTCGGTCAAAGGATTAAATAATTAACAGTTATTTTTTGTTCATGGGACTCCAAGAAGTAAGGTCAAGAGATGTTTACAGAATGGTAAATGGCAGGATGCTGCCACCCGGATTTGAAATCCTTAGATTGGGTCTTGCAGATGGATGGAATATGTTATACCTTCGTTACAAAGGCAGGACTATTGTTACTGAAAAGAAACCCGAGGACGGAACACTAGAAAAACTTTACAATCTTGCTGTCAGTCTTCGTGATTGATTTCAGCCAGAATCAACTCTTCCCACGGAACCTTCTCCCTGTCAATCACGCGGAAGGAGAAGCCGTTGCTTTCTGATAATTCACGGACTTCCTTTTCGCCCGTGAGAGACGAGAAAACCATCATGACCTTGCCGTTTTCATTCAAGTGATTTTTCAAGCCTGAAAGGAATTTCCCTATCATATCCCTTCCGCCGGCGCCGCCGCTCCATTGTTCCTTGCCCTTGATGCCTGCTCCGTCGGGCAGATACGGCGGATTGAAGGCGATGAAGTCATACTTATCATCGATAGCCGAGAAAACGTCGGACACAACTGCCTTCAATTTTACTTCATTGCTCTCGGCATTCTTCCTCGTTATTTCCACAGCTTCGCCGTTTATGTCAGCAGCTGTTACTGCTCCCCCTTTTTTTGCCATGAGCACGGCAAGCAGCCCGGATCCGCATCCCATGTCAAGGCATTTTTTCCCGCTCAGGGTTTTCATTTCCAAGTGTTTTGCAGCCAGCAGCGAATCTTCCCGGGGTTCGTATACGTCTTCGGGGATTTCCAGGGAAATGTCATCATAAAAGAACGGAGAATTTTTCATGCATATTGCCCGGGTTTCCTCTCAATTTTGTATTCGTCCGCGGGCGGATTGCCGGAATTATTTCCACCCCTTCTGCAGGTCCAGTCTTTGATGAATACGTAGCTTACTGATGCGCCCACGGCGCCCAGTCCTAATATCATCGTTACAGCATTGTCATCGAGTATCATGCAGGGCTTACCTCATGCTTAAAAAGAATCATGTTAATACTTATAAAAATGACTGTTGATTCTGTGGATGCTTTAGTAAGGAAGTACGTTCTCATAAACGCGACACAGCACGCGGGCGTAGCCCAAGCTAAAAGCGTTCTTGGCAGCCTTCTGGGCGACTACCCCGAACTGCGGGATAAGGTCTTGGAGCTCCGCTACAAGGTGGAGCGCGCAGCGGAAGAAATCAACAATATGGGTCCCGAAAAGCAGAAAGCAGAGCTGCAAAAATTAGGCGGTTACGTCGAAACCGCCAAGCGCGTTGAAAGAAAAGGCCTGCCGGACCTTGAAAGGAAAGACAGCTTCGTTGTGCGTTTTGCGCCCAACCCAGACGGCGCGCTGCACCTGGGGAACGCAAGGCCCGCGATATTGTGCGACGAGTACGCGAAGAGGTACAAAGGGCGCTTCATTTTGCGGTTTGATGATACCGACCCCAAAATCAAAACCCCGGAAAAGGCTTTCTATAAATGGATAAGGGATGACTTGAAATGGCTCAAGGTGCGCGTGCACAAAGAGGCCATTGCGTCAAAACGCCTGCCGGTATACTACAAATACGCCGAGCTTCTGGTGAAAGCCGGCGCCGCTTACGTATGCACGTGCGGCGATGATTGGAAGAAGCTCCGGGACAATTCAAAGGCATGCAAATGCCGCAGCATAGATGCAAAAACGCAGCTGCGGCGCTGGAGGAGCATGCTTCAGCACAAATATAAGGAAGGAGAAGCGGTCCTGCGCATAAAGACGGACCTTGACGCGAAAAATCCTGCCGTGCGCGACTGGGCGGCCATGCGCATTGTCGACAAGCCGAGCCATCCTTTTTCCGGCAAGAAGTTATGGCCGCTTTACAATTTCGCCTCAGCCATTGACGACAAACTGCTGGGAACAACGCACATTTTCCGCGGGCAGGAGCACAGCACAAACGAGGTGAAGCAGCGCTATTTGTACGAGCACTTCAAGTGGGAATATCCTGTTGTCGTGACACTGGGTCGCTTTTCCCTGTCAGGCATGGTCCTGAGCAAGTCGCAGATAAGGGAAGGAATAGAAAAGCGGGTCTACAGGGGTTGGGACGACCTCAGGCTGGGGACGCTGCGGTCTTTAAAGAGAAGAGGCTTCCAGCCCGAAGCACTCAGGGAAATCATTGTTGAGGTCGGGCCGAAGCCCAGTGATATTACAATATCGCAGGAGAATTTAGCAGCGTACAACAGGAAGATCATAGACAGGACGGCGAATAGGTATTTTTTCATACCTAACCCGAAGAAAATCACGGTGAAAAACATCAAAATAAAATCAGCTAAACTGCCTTTGCATCCGGAAGCAAAGCGGGGCTGGCGCCTGTTCAAGGTCGGCAAGATTTTCTACATAGACCAGGAGGACTTCAACAGCTACAAGGGCCAGGACGTGCGGCTGAAGGAGTTGTGCAACATCAAGCTCGGCGATGTCAGCGAATACGCAGGCAGCGAACTGAAATCAATACCGAAAATACAGTGGGTGCCTGAAAAGCACCTGCCTGTCCACGTCAAGTTCCCCGAGCGCGAAGTGAAAGGCTATGGAGAAATGAACTTAACGAAAGCGAAAACAGGCGATATAGTCCAGTTTGAGCGCTTCGGCTTCGTCCGCTTGGAAAAAGTAGGGAAAAAATTAGTTGTCGCCGTCTGGTGCCATGAGTGAAGAATTAAAGATATTCAGTGATATGGAGCTTCTTTTCTTGCCAGATCAACAAGGGATTTTCTTAAATCTGCTATAGTATCTTTTATAGGGCGGCTTGGGCCATCCTTTATAACATCTGGATTCACTGCTGACCGAACGTGTTGTCCGTAATGCTGCGTGAGCATAGCGTATATTTCATCATTCCTGTATGGAGGAAAGCGGAAAATCCGGTAATCTCTGGGCCATTCGTTTTGTACGACCTCAAATCCTTCCGGACTTACAAAATATATTTCATTGATCGCCATAGAAAGTGCAGGGTCCTGGGCACCTCTACCGGTCTTTACATCCCTCATCGTATTTACAGCTATGCGGACTTCTGATTCGTATTCAGCCCAGGATGTATAAACCAAGGGGGAGGACATGTCTATCAATGGCGCCACAGATACGCGATTTTTTTGCAGTTCCTTTAAAATTTCATCTAGAGATCTCCACTTGTCTTGATGAAGTATTTTTTTCGCTAATTTCCTTCTTTGGGGCTCTTCTAAGCCAATATAGCTTAGTAGAAAATTCGCAAATCCCATTAGTGTGGTGCAACCCTGACCTTTCTCGATGAGGACAGCAGTGCATGGCGCATCTGCACGCAGAATTTGCTCTATTATATTTTCGCGCGATGAATCCGCATAAAATTTAAGGTCGAATTCATCACCTTTGATAGGAGGCAAATAAGGAAATTCGTCAGGAAGCCCCCTCATTCTTTTCCATCGGTGAAAACTTTTTTCCTCCGGGTTCGGTTCCATACTACAAACTCCTGTTTTGCAAATATTCTTCCCTTGTTAGCCTCGCAGCATCAAACATCCTATTAGGCGGGTTTAGAAAAGTAACATAATCTGTGTTGCCTTTCACGACTGTTCCGACAGGCCTGTTTATTATCTCGGTTTCTGCCATGGCACCGCGTCCGTCATAGGTTCTAACCGGCACAACGACAGGTTCGTACCAAATCGGGCATATTTCCCATGCCTTAACCAGATATCTTTCTTCTCTTGTTATGTTCCAAAGACGGCCTCTGACAGCGGAACCTTTCTTTGGTCTTATTCCGTAACTTCTGAAATCACGGTCCCAGGTTTGCGCGAGTATTTTCCTGACTTCAGGAGGTATATCGCCCCATTCCTGAACAACAAGCTCGTAATCGTGCAAGACAGCAAGAATCCCTGATGGTCTCTCGCCTACGATAGCTTTCATCATTCTCGGCGATTTGTTCGCCCCGTAACCGAAATACTTGACCATTTTGATAGTCAAAGCAGATAACCTTAAATGCATTTCAAACTTCAGCCAAATCTATTTATTCCGCTCTGACGATTTAATTATTCGGTGATTTTTATGCCTGAAACTAAAGACGAATTAATCGAGTTCTACGGCACGGAATGCCCGCACTGCAGGGACATGGAGCCGTTAATGGCGCGGCTGGAAAAGGAAACCGGAAAGAAGGTGAAGCGCTTTGAGGTGTGGCACAACGCAGAGAACGCGAAGCTGATGCAGAAATACGACCCCAGCGGCATCAGATGCGGCGGAGTGCCGTTCTTCTTCAACAAAAAGAGCGGAAAATGGATCTGCGGCTCGACCGGCTGGGAAAAGTTCAGGGCCTGGGCAGAGGGGAAATAACGGCTTTGAGGCGCAGTTTGATTGGTTTAAATTACTATTGTGGCGACAATAAAATTAGTGTAACAATATGCGCGGGAAGAATATCGCCGGATCAGTCGCGGCATGGCTCGTGGTTTCGGCGCCATTTATGATGCTGATTCCGGTAGTTTTGGCATCCGGCTGCACCTCCGGTCAGGCGATAAACATAAAGATTTTCTGCGAGCCATCGTGGGAGAAGCAGGGCATATTCGTTCTGGACGACGCTCAGGGCTGGGAAAACTGCAGGTCTTACTGCGTTAACAAGTACGGCACGAGAGGCCACAAGGTCGTAAGGGAAGGAGTCGGCGCCAGCTGCTTCTGCGACGCCAATAAATGCTCCTGATCTTCATGCACATATTTGATTCTTGTTTCCTTTCTTGTTCTCTTGCGCATCAGGGAATGAGTTTTTCTTTCTTCAGTCAGATAATCCCCGGCACGAACATGTAGCGGACTTTGTTCTTGTATTCAACGTAGTCAGGATCCGTTGACAAATGCCTTTCCTCGGTCCATGCACGGAGATAGTAGATGACTGTCCAGAAAGCCATGCCGGCAAAAACGCCGGTGCTCATCACAGGCACGGAAAGAATCCACCAGGAAATGACCTTGGACGCGTATGCGGGGTGCCTGATGTGCCTGTACGGCCACCTTGACACTATTCCCCTGTTTGTCAGGTTGCTGGATTTCGCTCCCAGGGCAAGCGTGGCGGAAAGATAAACAAGTAGAATGAACAATACAAATAACCTTACGAAAAGCGTCGCGTAAGCCGAGCCGAAATATGCGTAGTCATTGGCGCCCCACTGGAAAAACTGCCCGGCCACGGAGTTGAAAGGCGGATAGCTTGCCAGTGCCGCGAACCACCCGAGAAAAGTCGGTTCAACGGATTTCACGTTGTTGCCGAGCGCCGAGGACTCGACGGCATACCCGAAAGCAAAATACATGGTGTCTATGAAAAATATCAGCACCAGCAGGAAAGGATAAATCCGGTCGTTGAACTTGAGTATGATGTCTTCTTCCAGAAACATGCTTCCGGACCTTTCCAGGACAGCGGAGAAATTGCCGAAGGCAAAGTTTATCATTATCGGGAGAAAAAAGAATTTTACAACCAGAAAAAGCAAAGATACTTTTTCATCTTTCAGCAAAGAAAACTTTCTGGATTTTACCGTTCTTTCCAGAAAGCCGAAAATTATGATGCCCTTTGACTTGTGTTCCTTTGGAGCGAAGAAAAGAAAGTAAGGCAGGCCGAATACCGCGTATGCCAGCGCCAGCAGAAGCAGGACATGCTGGGTATCGTCCCTCAGGAAGTTCACGTAGTATTCATACGTCCTGTAAATAAACAGCGCGGCCAGGATCAGGGCAAGGTCGGCAGCGTAATTTGTCACGCCGTTTCTGAAACGTCCAGCCAATTCAGTCATGTAGCCTCACTTCACCGCAGAAGCGAATATCCAGTACTCGCAGAAGGACGGTATGAAGACTTCTTTGAATTTGACGTCCCTGAAATGCCTTGGCAGTATTTTCTTTATCCGCTGGAAAGTTTCTTTGTCAAATGACGAGCAGCACTGCATGCTTATAACGCCGTCCCTGTTCAGGCTTCTGCCTATTCTGAAGAATATTTTTTCAAGGAATTCATCGCGGCCTGTTTTTGCGATTAATTCAGGATGCAGTGTCAGGTCATATATGATAGCGTCAAAGCCGCTGTTTGTTTCTAAAAACTTGTTCGCATCTTCTATAACGACCCTGGTCCTCTTGTCGTTGAAAGAGCTTTTGCATACGGATTGGAGAAATTTTCTGGATGCTTCAACAACTTCTCTGTCTATGTCCACCAGAAAGACATTTTCAGGGTTGTGCTTCAAAAGCTCGCAAAGAACGCCGCCGTCGCCGCCGCCGAGAATCGCGGCTTTGCCGGGCTTCCCTGACCCAATAACCGGATTTACAAGGGCTCTGTTGTACACGTCAGCGTCCTTTTCCGTTACCTGTATGTCCCTGTCAAGAAACAGCATCCTGCCGAAATTCTCGTTTTCTATGATGTCTATCTGCTGGTACTTGGATTTCTTGCTGAAGATATGCTTTTTTGCATGGTACTTTACGTCAAAAAACCTTCCTGCCGGCGTGAACGCAGCCATAATGTTTTTTTCACCGGCTTCAATTGTATTTCCCCTCCGGATTTCCATGGACTTTACAGTTTTAGGCTTCAGCTTTCCTTTCAGGAAGGACAGCAGTCTTTTCTGGGCTTCGTGGCCGGAGCAGGTGAATATGTCGACGGATGCGTGGCGTGCCTCGGGGTAGGTGTGAATCAATATATGGGACTCCCCGATAATCGCCGCTACCGTGACTCCCAGCGGGCTGAACTGGTGGCTGTTTATGCTTTTCAGGCTCATCCCGCACTTTTTTATCCCGTCTTTAAGGGTTTTTTCCAGCATTTTTTCGTCGTTCAGGATGCCTGCTGAGCAGCCAAGAAACTCCGAAATCAGATGTATTCCCAGAGGCTTCATGGATGATAGTTTGGCTAATGTTTATAAAAATCAATCCACCATCTAAAGATAGTGGTATTTCAGAGAAATACCATATATTTTATAGTGGATTGATTTTATACAGCATAAACCGAAGGTTTATGCGTACATGAGAAGCAAAGCTTCTCATTGTACAGGAGAATACCATCATAATACCACTGTTTAAAAATAGTGGTATTCTCCATGTATAAAAAACTTCTTCAGTAAGTTCTGTAAAATTTTTAATAGAAGAATGAGTAATAAATTATAAGATTCCTGATAAGGGATGAGAATAAAAGGGGAGAAAAGGAGGCGAAAAATATGGGTGTTTACGAATTCCTGTACATTATGCCGTTTGTTGTCGTATTCTACCTGATTCTTGTCATTTTCACACCGCTCTCGTTCGACTGGCTGTGGTTTGCTTTGGCGTGGATATTCGATCTGATTGATTACGTGATATAAGGCGTATAATTATCTGAGAGCCTTGAGAATTTCCTTCTCTCTAACAGGTCCTCTGCGCAGCACTTTTTTTCTTGCAACATCGTAAATAGTGCTGGGCTTTTTTCTTGGCAAATCACCCGCGTCAATTATCAAATCAACGGAGCCGCCGAAAATACGCAAAACGTCCTTTACCTTATACAGAGGCGGCTTGCCGCTTATATTGGCAGATGTTGCTGTTATTGGCTTCCTGTATTGTTTTGCCAGAGAAAGGGCAAAGGGGCGGGAAGGAATCCGGAATGCAATCGTTCCGCCTTTCCTTGCCGGCACAACAAGCGTCAGCGGCCCTGGCATGAATTTTCTTATCAGGGCGGAAGCATTTTTGTCGATTACAGCGTATTTTCTGATTGCTGCAATGCTGCCGAATATTACTGGCAATTTTCTGCCTTTGGTTCTGCCCTTTATTCGGAAAATCCTTCTGACTGCTTTTTCATTGCCAAAGTCGGCGCCGATGCCGTAGCTGCTTTCCGTCGGATAGATTATCAAGCCGCCTTGCCTCATGACCCGCAAAGCGTATTTCACGGCGTTCCTGTTGCCTGCCTTGATTAACATTGCCATGAACAGCTCATCCTGTGATTATTTCCTGCTGCTTCGCAAGCCTGCCGTTAACGAAGACCTTTACCGTGTAGGTGCCGTTGCCGGATTTAAAGGAAGAATAGAAGTCATGCCCGCCTACGCACTGTATGCATACGCCGCCTTTTGAAACAGTCTCGATTTTTATCACGGCTTCGTTGCCGGATTTCTCGCCGCTGACTTTCAGGTCATAGCACGGCGTTGGTGTGGTAATGATGCCAGAAACAATTACTTCCGAGATGTTCCCTTCTATTTCAATATTTTCCTCGCCTGCAGCGCATCCGCTTTTTGAAGCGAAGGCGAAATCTTCGAGCGGCTGGACGCAGCCTGATACCAGGACTGCAGCCAGCAGGATTGCAGAAAGGTTTTTCATGAGAATTAATTGGATGGAAAAAGGTTTTATCCTTCCATCCACATTATCTCCGCCTCGTCAACGCGCCATTTTGAATCAAAATCAAGTTTCTTCGTCCTATGCCCGCTCCTGTAAGCAAGGAATCCTGCGACAGCTATCATTATGCCGTTATCGCCCGAGTATTCCTTCGGGCACAAAAATGCTGACGCATTCCTTTCTTTGCACATTATTGAAATCATTTCCTGAAGCCGCTCGGAAGCAGCTACGCCGCCGGTGAGCAGGACTTCTTTTTTTTCTGAATGCGCAAGCGCGCGCTCTGTTACTTCCGTAAGCATCGCATAGCAAGTTTCCTGGAATGAGAAGCACAGGTCAGAGATGTCAGCGCCGCGCTTGTATTTTTCCATGGCAGCCGTCAGAATGCCCGAGAACGACAGGTCCATACCCTTGACAACGTAAGGCAGTTCTATGTAATTCCTGCCTTTACTTGCCAGATGCTCCATTGCAGGGCCGCCGGGATATCCGCCGACTGTTTCCCTGATAAATGTGTCAATGGCGTTGCCCACGGCTATGTCCTGCGTCTCGCCAAAGACGCGGTAACGCCCTGATGCGTAGCCGATTACCTGCGTGTTGCCGCCGCTCGTGTACAGAACAACCGGGTCCTTTGCTTTTGTCAGCATTTTCGCTATTTCAATGTGTGCGACTGGGTGATTCACGGCAACGACAGGCTTCTTCGTTTCGCGCCGCAGTTTCTTGACGAAATCCAGCCCGACCCGAAGGCACGGCGGCAGCCCGGGTCCCGCCGCATATGCAAGCAAATCCAAATCGGAAAGTCCAATCCCTGCTTCATTCAGCGCTTTAGCGAGAATTTCTTCCTTTGCATTTTCGTGGTGCTTCGCGGCTTCTGCTGGGTGAATGCCGCCCTTCAGCGGTTTGTAAACGCTGCGTGCATCGGCAAGAATTTTGCCGTCAAATATGCCGATGCCGAAAGTGTGCGCCGTGCTTTCAATCCCGAGGATTAGCATATCTTAATCACCGTTTTGATACGAGAACATACTACCTATCTTCAGATTCATGGTTAGCAAAGCTAACCTGAATCTCCAAGATAACTCTGTTATCTTAGGAGATGGTGGTATTAAAGTGGTATGTTCTGTATAACATAATCCACAAATAAAATATGTGGTATTTCTCCGAAATACCACCGACTTTAGTCGGTGGATTATGTTTATAGAACTTTTCTGAAAAGTTCTAATCCTTAAGAAATTCAAGAATCCTGCTGTGCAGATTCCGGTTGGACGCCACGAGACCTGAATCAAGCGATTTTAAATCCCATAGGGAACCGCCGAACGTGGTCAGCAGACCGCCGGCTTCCTCTAAAATCAGCCCGGCGGCTGCAATATCCCACGGGTTTGTTCTCATCACGAGGCAGGCTTCAATCCTTCCGCAGGCAACGCTGCATGCATCCAGTGCAAGGGCGTTGAAGACTTTAGTCCCCTGGGAGAGAGTCGCAAACTTGCCTGCAATCTGGGCTAATCTCATTATTTCTTCGTTGCCGCCGCCGAAGCAGTAACACATAAGCGCTTCATCCATTTTGTTTGTTTTTGAAACAGAAATTTTTCCTTTTATTCCATGCTTCCTGTTTTCAAGGAAAGCGCCCTCCCCACGCTCGGCATAAAACAAGTCTTCGTTGTAAGGATCATAAACAACACCTGTTAAAGGCTTGTTTTTGTGAAAAAGCGCCATGGACACGCAGAAGTACGGGAAGCCGTGGGCAAAGTTCATGGTGCCGTCCAAAGGGTCTATATACCATATAAAATCCGAAGCTCCGCTGGATCCCGACTCTTCGGCAATTACAGCATGGCCGGGAAATCTTTTCCTGATCCGGGCTATTATGAATTTCTCCGATTCCATGTCGGCTTTCGTCAGAAGCGAGCGCTTGTCCTTTAGACTATAACTTACTTTTCCAAAATGCTTCATCAGAATAGCGCCGGCTTTCTTTGCGGTTTGTATTGCAAAAGAAAGTTCCCCGCTTTGGCGCATGAGTTAAATTGAATTAGAATGCTTAAAAAATAAAAAATCCGTCACGCGGAACGATTATAAAATCACATCGCCCATCAGGAAAATTTTTTGCGCCAGCATCCAGGCGCTCTACCAGAAAGAAAAGCCGAAAAAGCACGAAACGAAAACTTTGTTTTCGTTTCAGTCTCAGCTTAGTGCTGAAGTACTATTACTTTCTCTTAGCTTTTCTTTTCTTTGCCATTTAATTTCACCTCTTTCGCATAGGCACGTCTAAGCTCTTACCATGAAAGCAAGAGAAAAAACAACCTACGCTGTTACTATGATATAGTGATTATACTTTTTAAAGTTATCGCTTTGACCTTCATTGCCCAAGCTCAGGCAATTTTTGATCAAACTTTTTCTAAAAGTTTGATCATTTAGCTTTTCTTCGTCTTCTTGCCATCTGGATTCACCTCTTTGTTTTTTATAATAAATTTATGCAATTGCCTCAATATAAAAGTTATGTTTTTCAGAATTAGCAGAACTTTCTGAAATTATTTTTTGTAAATGTTCTCGAGCCAAAATTTCTTGAAAAAAGGCAGCGTCAGCGTTGAAAGCATGAAAGCGATAGAAGGAATGACTGCGTTAAGCCATGGATTAGGAATTCCTATAGAAGAAAGGTAAAAACCTACGGCGAGATAAGTGAAAATTGTAAGCAGCAGCCTTCTGCTGTAAGAAGTTTCCCAGGCCTTGTCCCCTTCGACACGCTTGTTTCTTTCATTGATTTTTTCTATTTCGTGTTGCAACTCGGATATCTTTGTCATCTGCTTACCTTCTTTCTCAGAAACGGCTTGAAAAAAGTATCGAAAATTCCAAGCATAACTATCAGGGCTATTATGAAATTGACTGTTTCAGAAAGCGGCGACACTAAATTAAGAATATAAAATCCGGCTGCAATCGACGCAAATAAAACTAATGATGTGATGAACAGATAAATTAAATTTTGATATTTGCTCTGCGATATCTTCGGCATGATTATTGCGCCTTCTCCGCCATGATCTGGCTCCAGCCGCACTTGCCGCAGTATTTCCTGTTCTTGTAGCTGGCGAGGAAAGTCCCGGCGCCGCATCGCGGGCATGTCTCGCGCTTCCGCGCAAGCTCGCCGCCCTTAACCTCGTACAGCTTCCATATCTTCACCTTGGCGTGCTTTTTCTTGCTGTGAGGCCTTTCTTTTTGCGATTTCTTCTCTTTCTTCGGCTTCTTCTCTTCCACGGGAGCTTCTTCTGGTCTTGCCACTTTTCATCACTTCTAAATCGGAATGAAATCATCATGCTTCTGCTTTCTTTTCAGCCTTTGCCTCTTCTGCTTGTGCCTTCGTCTTTGTTTCCGTTTTCTGCTCCTCTTTGGCTTCGCCTTTCTTTTCCTTCGCTGCTTTTTTCGGCGGCTCTTCCCACACGAAAATTTTTGACAGTGAGAGCGGACGGCCTCTGTCTGAATAAACCGTTCTTACATCAACCCTTTCCGCAGGTTCGCTGAATTGTTTCGCGACAAGCTCCTGCAGCGCAGCCTTTGACGGCGTAGCTTCGTTGCTATGGTCTACGGCAACCTGCATTTCCTTTCTTTTCAGGAAGATGTTCTGCTTCTCGCTCAGTATCTCAAGTTTCATGTCAATCGCCTGTGCCGATTCCATTATGAACGAATCTGTACCTCTATCATTTTCTAAAATCTCATGTATCACATGTTCTGATATAACCCACACCTAAAGGTGTGGGTTTGCTGTGAACATGGGATCCAGATGAACATTATATTTCATCACGCGACTAAAGTCGTGTGTTTTCAATGTTCATCTTAGATAACAAAGTTTTAAAGCAGAACGCAGCTAGGCTTTGCTTCTTTCTGTGGGCTTTTCAATGGCTACCCCGATAATCGCCGGCTTGCCGTTGAAATCCGCCTGCGTGCCGTGGACTTCCGCCTCTATGACGGAGCCGTCTTTCCTCATGACTCTTAATGAATACTGGGTGCTCTTGACGCTTCCAAAGAGGCGCTTCATTAAATTCTCGGCAACGAAAAGCCGGTCGCTTTCCACGACTATGTCGAGGACGGAATCAAGCGCCATCAGCTCTTCAGGCGTATAACCAAGCGCGTTGGCGAACTTTGAGTTGACGTATTTGAACCTGCCGTCCTGGACAATATAGATGCCGGCGACGTTCTGGTCCACGATGCAGCGCAGTTTTTCTTCGGCATCAAGCACAGCTCTTTTTAGGCGTTTCTTTTCCTGCATCTCCCTGACTAGCACATCCTTTATGTCCTCCGGGACATCTCTGCGATGCAGGAATTCTTCAATATCCATATGACCACAATAACATTTAGCGGCAAGACTTTAATTTTTAATGCTAGAAAACGCACGGAGCGAAAATGGAATATTATTCAGGAATATTGCGTAAAAATGAATATGATAGGTATACTGACTACTTTGCATAAACATATGATAAAAATCAGGGCTGAATTGGAGCTTTTGTTTCCGGCTTTATTGCATGAAATGCAGCCAATGCTACGGCTTTTATACTCTTATTGCGTATTTGCCCGGAGCGGTGATGCCCAGCTTCTTGGCGATAGCTGATTCCGTGTCAAGAATCAGCACAACGCCCTGGAAGCTCGTTGTCGTTTCGTTTACCTGGCAAACGGGACACGTGGTCTTGTCAATGATTCTCTTGCAAATCTTGCACGCGCGTTTTACCATGTTCAAAATCACTCCGACGATTTTAACATCTCAAATGCCTTTGGCATTTGCAGATAATCAGCACCACATTGTTTTTGATCAAACTTTTTCTAAAAGTTTGTTTTTGATCAAACTTTTCTGAAATCTGCAGAAAGTAAAGCTTTCTGAGATCCCAAAGAACTTTCGTTCTTTGAGGAAGTTCTACTTCTTCTCCCTTCTCCTTTTCTTGTCTTTTTCAATCCAGTCCAAAGCGCCTAAAGTCGGCTGGCGCATCGTGAGCATTATCTTGCTGCGCCCTTTGCCTAAGGATACTCCCACAACGCGCGCGCGGACAATATCGCCTTCTTTCAGCTTGTATCCGGTTTTCTTGCCCGTGAAAACGGAGTTCTTCACGTCGTAAGCGACTTTGTCGTCCATGATCTGCGACACGTGAATCAGCGCGTCTAATGGTCCTATCCTCGTAAAGGCGCCGAATTCCGTTATGTCAACAACCTCCCCTATTACTATCTCGTTCATGTCGGGCCTGTATATCAGGGCCTTGTATTCAACAGGATAATAAACGGCGCCGTCTTCCGGTATTATTTTTCCCTCGCCGATTTTAGTTACGGCGGTGACGGAAAGAAAGACGCCTATGTCAGGATTTATTTTTCCTTCTATGCTTTCCTCCAGCGCCTGCTTTACGGCCTCTTCCAACTCAAGGTCAAATTTTGTCGGGGGGACCCTTACCTCGTTCTTCACTTCGACTGTCTTGAACATAGCATCAACCAATATTTTCCATACGATTTAAAACCGATTTAAGATTATCCCGTCAAAGCAGAAGTCATCCGCAGACCTGTATTCTTTATTATAAAAACAGCGGTATGAAAATCAGCGACAGCGTGTTCAGCAGCTTCACCAAAACGTGCAGGGACGGCCCTGCCGTGTCTTTCAGGGGATCGCCTACAGTGTCGCCTACCACCGCTGCCTTGTGGGCTTCGCTGCCTTTCTTGCCGGCTATCTCGAATGTTTTCTTCGCGTTGTCCCATGCGCCCCCGCCGTTGTTCATCATCATCGCGAGCAGCACGCCGCTTATCGTTGCGCCTATCAGGAACGCGCCGGCGGCTTCCGCTTTCAGGAGCATGCCGACAGCAACCGGCGCTGCTACAACTAGCAGGCTCGGCAGAACCATCTCTTTCAGGGACGAACGTACGCTTATGTCAACGCACTTTGCGTAATCGGGCTTTGTTTTGCCCTGCATCAGGCCGGGAATTGTCCTGAACTGCCTGCGCACCTCTTTTACCATCTCAAAAGCCGTATTGCCGACCGCTCTGATTGCTAAAGAGGAAAACGCGAAAGGAAGCAGCGCGCCCAGGAACGCGCCGACGAAGACAGACGGCTTTGCGACGTCTATGACAGCAAGATTAGCCACCTCGAAATATGCTGAAAACAGCAGAAACGCCGAAAGCGCCGCGACGCCCATTGCATACCCCTTTGTGAGCGCCTTCGTTGTATTGCCCGTTGAATCCAGGATGTCCGTCCTCTTTCTTGTTGCCTTTTCCAGGTTGCTCATTTCAGCGATGCCGCCGGCGTTGTCCGTTATCGGCCCGAAGCCGTCCATTGCCAGGACGAAGCCGGTCGTTGCGAGCATGCCCATCGTTGCGACGGCAGTCCCGTAAAGCCCGCCGGTGATATAAGCAACAAGGATCGCGACGGATATCACGATTATGGGAAGCACTGCTGATTCCATGCCTACGGAAATTCCCGTTATAATATTTGTGGCAGGTCCTGTCTCGCTTGATTTTGCTATGCTTTCCACAGGCCTGTAGCCGCGCGACGTGTAGTATTCGGTGATGTATCCAATGAGCAGGGCGGCAACGAGCCCTGCGAGCGCCGAGTAGTAAAGGTTGAAAGTGAGCATGTTCGTGACAAGGAAATAAAACGCGACAGCAGCAACAATTGTTGTGACAGCAAGGCCCGTCCTCATCGCCTTCATCGGGTCCTCGTTCTCCTTGACATTGACAAAAAATATGCCGACGATGGTCGCGTAAATTCCTGCGGACCTCGCAAGAAGCGGGAATAAAACGCCGTTTATCCCGAATTGCGGGAAGAAAGCAAGGCCGAGTATCATGGCGCCTATGTTCTCGGCAGTTATCGATTCGAAAAGGTCAGCGCCCCTTCCTGCCTCGTCCCCGACGTTGTCACCGACAAGGTCTGCAATAACAGCTGGATTTCTGGGATCGTCCTCGGGAATATTCTTCTCAACCTTCCCCACAAGGTCAGCGCCGACATCCGCGCCCTTCGTGTAAATGCCGCCGCCCAGCTGCGCAAAGAGCGCGGCGAAGCTTGCGCCGAAACCGAAGCCGACAATCAGCTTGGGGTCGCCGAACCAGATATAGAGCAGGGAAATGCCAAGAAGCGACAGACCCATGACGGCGAGTCCCATGGCCATGCCGCCCAGGAAAGAAATGCGCAGCGACTTGTTCAGGCCTTTCCGCGCGGCGTTAGCAGTTCTAATGTTTGCGCGCGTCGCAACGTCCATGCCGATGAATCCGGCTATGAGCGATGCAATCACGCCGAGAACGAATGACACGCCTGTGTGCCACCCGAATACATAATACAAAAGCGCCGCGACAACCAGCGCTATCGCGGCTATTGTCGTATACTGCCTTTTCAGGAAAGCGTAAGCGCCAGTTCTTATGGCGTCCGCTATTTCGTTCATTTTCGGGCTTCCTTTCGGCTGCCTGTTGACGTGCCATGCCAAGAACAAGGATGCAAGAATCGATATTATTCCCGTTGCAATCGCAATTTCAATCATCGTTTCACCGTTTAGTGGGTCATCCTGCTCGTGAAAAATCATTGCTATGAATTGGGTCAAATGTTCAGGCTTCAGTCAGTTTTTTCTTTTCGCGAAGCCTTATAATCCTTATCCCATTCTTTTTTAAGCTTTTAATCAGCGCGCGGTCGTTTGTCGCGACGGCAAAGTCACTTTGTTTTTCGCGCAGGGCATGCCTGAGAATTGCCGCATCCGCGTTTTTCTCCGCGCTCCTGACTATTATTACGCCCTTTGCACGCGCCATTATCAGGGCGATTCTCGCTGCTTCGCCCGCCTTTCCGCGTTTCTTGCCCAGCTTTTCCAGCTCATTGAAGCAGCTGCTGAGCGTTATCAGCTCGTGGCCGTGCAGCTGCGCAGAAAAATCAACCCTGTACTTGGTGCAGTCAAGCAGCATGTTCGTGTCCAGAAGGATTTTCATGAAGAAAGAATTGCAGAGGAACGGACTTAAAATACAATTCAGTCGTCATACCAGAATTATCCTATCCGCTTCATAAGGTGGTTTCAAAAGAAGCCTTTCTATCAAATCAACAGGCTGGGGTCTATGAAATGCCGCATAATACGCATCAGGAAATATTCTTTTAACATAATCGGCATGTCCTCTTCCAATTGCCACTGCCTCTGGATTTTGTTCTTTGATTGATTCAACAAATCCTCTATCCCGGCTATGAAATAAAAATGAATCAAATAAAGTTTTTAGATCACCGTGATAATTTGTTAAAACAAACGGTCCTTTTCTTACGAACCGTTGTCTTATATCCCCGTCTATAATCCTAGTGCCTCTCCTTGAATATCTTTCTGCGAGCTGAGAGAAAAAATTGGGCTTGAAGAGATGATAAAAATCTCTATAATTAATAGGCAACTCAAGTAACAAAGATTTAGGAACACCGTTACAGGTCTCGTAAATTGATCTATCTGCTATGTCCAGTAAATTAGAACTATGCAAGACTCCGATTAATTTCATATTCACTACTAAAAAGTTAATCTTTAAATTGTCTAGAAAATGAAAGGAAAATAAAAACAAAATATTCCTTCTTTCAGCAGCAAGAAGCTTATTCTTCTTCTTTGCTTTCTGAAGATTCGTCCCAGTCAGAATCCTGCGGCTCTTCAGGCTCCGACGGCTCTTCCGATCCCTCTTCGCCGCCGGCTGATTCGCCGATTTTTTCGCCGACTGCAAAGCGCTGGGAAACCTGCTTTATTCTTATGCGCACCTCATCGCCTTTCTTCGTTCCAGGAACGAAAACGATGAAGTTTTCTATCTTTGTTATCCCGTCGCCTTTCGCGCCGACATCGGTTATCTTGACTGTGTACTCTTCTCCTTCCTTGATCGGCTTGGGCTTGTCCCCGAATCCGCCGCTGTCTCGGTCTCTGAATCCGCCGCCTCCGCCTCCGCCTCCGCGGCCAAATCCGCCGCCTCCGCGTGGAGGACCTCTCCCGAAGCCTCGTCTTTCTCTCATTTTTGCACCTTCTTTTCAAGGCACGAAAGCCATGAGCTTTTGTGCCAGTCTAACTAAGTTGCAGGAATCATATCGCTTGAAGTTCGGAACAGCTTGAAGCCTTAGGCTTCGGTCTGCTCAAAACTTCGTTTTGTTTTCGCTTTTGCTATTCTTCCTTTCCCTTAGCAAAGCAATTAACAAAGCCCTTCAGAACAAGCATAACCGTCCTAAGAAAATTTGATTTTCCGTCCGATTAACCGTCCTTCCGAAGCCCGTCTTTTTGCTTCATAAATAACTACAACAGAAAGGAATTTAAAGGCGATAAAGATAGCTACTACCAAATGGTGAAACAAGTGGATAAGAATCAGGGAAACAACGAGGAACTGGAGCGCATTCTCGAGGGACTTTCCGATAACGCAAGAGCGGCAATAAGAAAAGCCATAGGAGAGCAGACGTCTAGAGCCGCAAGGGCAGAAAAAAAGTTAGTGATGTACGAAAACAGTGGTAGAGAAATTTTGGATACTCTAGTTTCGGAAGAACTGGTTTATGTCCTTTCATCCATGATTCTCGACAGGCAAAGGGAAATCAGACGCCTTCGAGGAAGATATGGAGATTTGGCTAGAGAAAAGGCAGGGCTGGATGAGCAGGTTGCCGTCCTTAGAGGACTTCTGGAAGCAAAAACAGGCACCGAGCAAACTGCACAAAGAGTTAAGGCGTACTTGCTAGTGGATGAATACATCGCTGGGATATACCCTTTTGTTGATAGGATAAAAATATATGAGGTCAGGTCTCTTGGATTTGCCGGAGCCGTGAAGGTTTACGCCGCCAGCGCACGAGCATTTTTCAAAGAATTATTCAGATAGCTTCCTGTTCCAGCACGAACTCCAGCCTGCGGTTGCTTTTCCCCTTGTTTTCCATCTTGGTTATTTTCAATCTGCCAATCTCTTTCGTGTTCGCGACATGGCACCCGCCGTCCGCCTGGATGTCAACGCCGACGACTTCAACAATCCGCAGCGTTTCAAGGTTAGGCGGCATGGCTGCAGCAAGCTTCACCAATCCTTCTATTTTCATGGCCTCGTCGCGCGGAAGATAGTATATTTTCACGTCATGCCCCTCTGCTATAACGCTGTTCGCCTTGCCAACTATTTTTTCAATCAAGGCCCGGTCGAAGTTCTCTATATTAACATCAACCCGCGAGCGGTCCGGATATATCTGGTTGCCTGTGACTAGGGCTCCGGTGTCCTTGAACATTATCTGTATGAGGCAATGCATGGCCGTATGCATCCTCATGACCTTGTAGCGCCGTTCCCAGTCAAGGATGCAATGCACGGAATCGCCGCTCTGCAGCCCGGCGCGGTCAAGCACATGAACAATCCTGCCTTCGCGCTTCTTCACTTCGTTCACGCTATATTCAATTCCGTCCTTGATTATTTTTCCCTGGTCGCAGGGGTTCCCGCCGCCTTCGGGGAAGAAAGCAGTCTGGTCGAGTTCTATTTCATTGTTCAGCGCCGTGGTGACTGTTGAAGACCATTCCTTCAGGTAGCAGTCGTCGAACCAGAGGGGGTTTGTCATGTAGCCAGAATTGTCCGGAATTTTTAAAAAGCGTGAGCCAGCTACTTCACGGCCCTCTTCGCGAATCTCGCGCCTGCAAATTCCTTCAATCCTTCCCTGACGCCGCGGAATGCCACGTTGCGCGGCAATGAGCTTTTATGAAACCACCTTATCTCTGAAGCATCGTCGCCTGCTTTTTCTTTGCCGCCGAGAATTTTGCACAGAAAAAAGCAACCGAGAACGCGCTGGTCGTCGTATTCGTCGTTCTTGAAACCGAGGAATTTCACAGGTTTGACAACAAGCCCGGTTTCTTCCTTCGCTTCCCTTATCATGCACCGCTCCGGCGTTTCCTTTTCGTCCAGAAAGCCGCCCGGCAGGTCCCACCAGCCCTTGTAAGGCTCCTTGTTTCTTCTGACGAGCATGATTTTATTGCCCTTCATAATCACGCCGGCTGTAGTGGGTTTTGGGTTCTTGTACATGACGTAGCCGCATTCAACACAGACGAATTTGCCTTTGCTTTTCTTAACCCTGCCGCCGCATTTCATGCAGAAGTTGTATTTCATATTTATCACAATTCAAATCCCAATTTTTCCCTGATCAGTTTCTTTATTTCCTGCGATTTCTTGGGGTTTAGTGACACCTGTAGTCCGTAGTGAGCGGGCTTCTTTATTATGAGTCCTTCCTTCACCAATTCATCTGCAATATTCTCTACGTTTTTCAGCCCGGCTTTGCCAAGAGATTCTGATTTGAATTGCCTGAACATGTTTTCATATGCAGTATGACTCTCTCCCCATTTTCTTTTTCTTGCCAAAGAGAAAAGCAGTCTAGCGCGAATTTCCTCATTATCCATAAATTTACATGAATGTAAAGTTTTAAATAACTAAAAACTCATTAAAACATTATTGCGGCGATATAGATGCAATTTAATCTCCATAAGATTGCAATAATGCCTTTATAATGCAAAAATATGACACAATGGGATATTTATGGAAGAAAAATCAATCCTGCTTGAGGTTATCGGCGACACGATGGAAAACAGAATAATAGATTTCTTGATAGAAGGCGTTGGCATTGATTATACAAAAAAAGATATCGCGGGCGGCTGCGATATTTCAAGGCCGACATTGTACAAGATTTTGCCAAAACTGATAAAGCAAGGCATAATAAAGCCTACGAGAAAGATCGGCAGGGTACAGATGTATTCCCTTAATGCTGAAAACGAGAAAGTAAAAGCTTTGATAAAACTCGAAGAGTTCCTGCTCAAGAAATCTTTTGACGAAGTTGAGAAACAGAAAGTAAAAATAAGAGTCTGATATGTCATTTGAATATCTCGCCCGTCTCCTCACTCCAAAAAAGCAGGTCAAGATGGGCAAAAGGTATTCCGCTTCGCTCAGCAAATTCCTTCATCTTCTCCTCGATTTCCATGTACTTTTTTGGTGTCAGCGATTTCGGTATTTCCACTATGGCGCCGTATTTCAGCAGGTTCTTCAGGATATGCCTGTCCAGAATCGCCACGTCCTCGTAAAAGCCGACATTCCTGAGGAAGTGTGATGCCTCCTTGTATCCGAAGCCCTTTACATTCTTAACCAGCCATTCGCGCGCCTTCTTTGAGTCTACTTTTCCATGCAAATTATTGAACTGCTCTATCTTGTCCTTCACGGAAATCCTGCTGCTGTTGGAGAACAACTCCCTCGCCTTTATTACATGCTTAGCCTTCTCGTTGTAGAACCGGACGCCGGCAAGCCATGCCTTAATTTGCTGCTCGTCGCCGCTGTATAAAAGCCCCGACTCTTTCAGCTTCGTTATTGCGCGCCAGCATGTTTTCGCCTTGCTCTGCGGCGTGAGCAGGCAGAAAGCCAGCTCGGCGAAAATGAACTCGTCGCTTTCTTGCCACGCTGACTTGAACTCGGAAAGGCGTCTTTCTATGTCAGCGCGCTTTTGATGGTATTTTTCAATAAATTCTTCTGTCACATGATCACGTCAATTGAATTAAACAGTATCCAGAGGGCTCTTATCAATGAACCTCTTTATGCAGAATACATAGGTTTTGGCTGTTTTTTCGCTGTACCTTCTTCTTTTGCATTCCCTTATGACAGCTTGTTCAATGTCTACTGGAACGTAAGACATGTTTATCATTGCGTCATAAAGCATTAAAATTTGTAAAGGCGTTCTCAAAAAAACGCCCTTTCAGGTCGTTTTAAGTGAAAATCTTCAGATTTTCGCTAAAAGTCTGTTATACGAAATAATGCTCGAGACTCAGAAAGATAAATTTATAAAGAATTAATTATTAATTAGACGTATGGATATATTTACAATTATAGGGTTAGTTGCGGCAACATGTACAACTATTTCGTTTGTACCTCAAGCAATTAGAATCATAAAAACCAAACAGACAAAAGATTTGTCATTAGCGATGTATTCAATATTCACAACCGGAATATTTTTATGGTTAGTTTATGGAATTCTTGTTAAAGATTTACCTTTAATAATTGCAAACGCAATAACACTATTATTTACTTCTACTATTCTAATTTTAAAAATTAAATATAAGTAACCGTCTCGAGCATTACTCAAGGGGACGCTGCGCTTTCGTCGCTATCGCTCCCCACCCTCGTATAACAAGGGTTAGCAGAAATGCTTGCAAGCCGCAAATGTTATTAATGTTTTTTCTTCAAATATAAGACATGTTAAAAGGCATAATATTTGATTTAGATGGTGTACTAGTTGATACGGAATCATATCAATGGCTTGGCTGGGTTGAAGTATTGAAACCATATGGTATTACTTTGCATAAACAAGAATACATTTTGAAATATGCCGGCAAAACCGGAACTATTATCGAAAGTGAATTGTTAAAAAGATATGGACTAGATGCTGTGGATGGAGCGCTATTGCACAAAAAAGAAAAATTACTACTTAAATGGTTTAGTGAAAGACAAATTGATTTGATGCCTTATGCAAGAGAATCCGTAGAATTTTTCCATGATAAACGTTTGAAAACCGGAATAGTTTCTGGGGGGCCTAGAGATGAAGTTGAATTGAAATTAAAAAGAACTGGACTCCATCCACTATTTCAAACTATAGTATCAAGAAGCGAAGTTGAAAGAGGAAAACCAAACCCAGATATTTATTTACTTGGTTTAGAAAAACTTGGCTTAGAATCTGCAGATTGCGTTGTTTTTGAAGATACCCAATATGGCGTTGAAGCTGCTGTAGCGGCAGGTATTACATGTCTGGCTATTCCAAATGAATTTTCCAGAAATCAAGATTTTTCAAAGGCAGATAAAATGTCCAATAACTTAAGAGAAGCTGTAAATTGGGTAAAGCAAACATATAATCTTTAATGAGGCGGCTCGCTCGCACTCAAAATTGCTTTGCAATTTTGCCCTTTGGGCCTGCTAACAGCCGTTTTACGGAAAATCTCTGGATTTCCCCAAATTCCCTTCGGGAACTTCGTAAAACGGCATACGTTAAGCGACATATTACTCGGGCGGCGGCTAACGGAAAGTTTATAAAAATCAATGTAATATTCAATCATATGAAGAACGCTTTCATATTTCATGGAACTGAGGGATACCCTGAAGAGAATTGGTTTCCTTGGTTAAAACAAGAATTAGAGAAGTTAGATTACCAAGTCTACGTGCCACATTTTCCATCTCCTCCAAAAATTCCAGCAAAAATATCTGAGTGGTTTGATGTTCTCAAAAAATATGAGAAATACATAAACGAAGATACAATCCTTATTGGTCATAGTCTTGGTGGAATTTTTACTCTTCGTTTATTGGAGAAATTGGAACATCCTGTTAAAGCTGGAATTTTTGTTGGTACTCCTATAGGTGTTCGCCCTATTTTAAATTATGATAGGGACAATGGTTTTAGTGGTTTTGATTTTGATTGGAACAATATCACAAATAAAGCAAAACATTTTTTGGTGTTCCAATCTGATGATGATCCCTATGTTTCTCCTGGTAATGGCGAACACCTTGCAAAGAATCTAAATGTGGCACTAAATTTTGTTCCAAATGCAGGACATTTCAATAAAAGAGCGGGTTACACAAAATTTGACTTGCTACTTGAAAAACTAAAACCAATTCTCTAACGCCGCCGCCCTGCGTCATACGCCTTCGCTCCTTTCAGTCGCTCGGGGGACGCTGCGCTTTCGCTTCACTTCGTTCCGCTCACCCTCGCTTAACAAGGGATATACGGTTCGGGGCTCGGCTCGCCCCTCACCCAAATTTTTCTTCCACTTCGTTCCAGAAAAACTTCGTATATCCCTGACGTTAAACTCAATTGCGAGTCTGCCTCTTTGAGGTTGCCACCGAAAATAAATCAAAAGATATATTAACACTAAAGCAATATTATCATCATGAAAGGGTTTTTTATTATCTTACTTGTGGCTCTTGTGTCTGTAAATACGGCTATGGCTGATGATTTGCACATAGAAAGAACAAGCGGGCCTTCGGCAGGCGCGATAAAATTTGGCATGGGTTTTGCAGCTAATGACCCAGATACCATCTATGTTGACAGGTATAAATCAGTTGATGGTGGAACAACATGGAAAGAAATTGTGCTTCCGCAGGATAATGCTGTTGTAAATCTGGCTGTTGATCCAAAAGATTCAAAGAAGGTGTATCTTGCCTTCAACAATCAGCTTTACAAAAGTTCTGATGGCGGGACCACATGGCAAAAGCTGGATTCTCTGGGGCCAGATCCTGAAAGTGAAATGTGGCACGGTGAGGCCATAACTTCCATAGCTATTAGTCCTGACAATGGCGATATTATGCTAGGAGGAACTACGCATGGCGGATTATACAAATCAACTGACGCCGGAAAAACATGGAAAAATATACCGCTTGGAATCGCAACTCCTGTCAGCAAAATAGCATTCAATCCAAAAAATACACAAGAAATATATGTTTCAACAGGGCTTTGGTACTGGGATTCTTTGATTGGGAGAAAAGATAAAAAAGGCGATGGTCTATTCAAATCAATTGACGGTGGAGAGACATTCTCAAAATTACAGAATGAGTTTGCATCATTTTTAGTGCAGGATGTTGATGTCGTAGGAAATACAATATATGTATCAACGGATTATGCTCCGGACAGCGAAGAAGAGTGGTATGGTGTTTACAAGTCTGAAGACAGCAGTGCAACATGGCAGAAGATGTGGGACTCGCGCAATAGTGAGGTTGCAAGGATAACTCACGTCGCAGTTGATCCTTCAGACAAAAACCATATTATTGTTTCCGGAAGTAATGACAAGCCGTTTTTTCTTTCATATGATGGAGGCACGACATGGAAATACCTAGGCCTTGAAGAATCAGAACCGATACAATATACCCACGCCCTGGAATTCACAAATGACGGGAGGGTATATGCTACAACCTATTACAGGCCATTTATGAAATCTGTTGATGACGGAGAAACATGGAAATGGTTTGCGGAAGGAATAGACAGGAGCACCATTACCTCCCTTGAGCTGCACCCTGCCAATAGAAATGCCGTTATTGCAGGAACAAAAGACGGGGCTTTGCATATAACTTACGATGGAGGAAAAGTATGGAACAGGTTTTTCGGTGACGAATTTGAAGGCTCCTACATTGCAGCAATCAAATTCGATCCTTCCAATTCCGGGAAGCTTTATATCGGCGTTTCCGGACCAATGGATGTAAAGACAGGAAGGTACTATGGTGCTCCGTGGCGCGATACAGGATTCTATGTCTCAAATGAAGACAATAAATGGACAAAGGCTGTGGGACTGAACCACCCTCAGGAAAAGGATTTCCAATTGGAAATATACGACATTCTTATTCTGCCAGAAAATCCAAGGATTATCCTTGTTGCAACGTCTTCAGAAGGTGTTTACAGGAGCGAAGATGGAGGCAAGGCCTGGAAAGAAGCAAATGATGGTATACCAAAAGAAGGATTTTATTGGCAATTAAATTTATTGCCTGAGGGGTATACGCCTAGGGAAGAGTGCGAGGAAAGATACAAAAGGTATCAACGGGGAGAAAATGTTTTGCCTGGCTGCTTTTATTATGCGACACACACATCAATGAGCCTTTTTGTCAATCCGCACAATGAAAACGAGATTTGGTACACAACATTGGAAGGCATTTTCGTTTCTGAGGACTCTGGCAAGACTTGGAGATGGCTGTCTGATGATTTAAGGAACATCCATGCCCATTACATGGCTTTTGATCCCGAAGATCCCAATACAATTTATGTAGGCACCCATCAGGGAGCAATAGACGATAATGGCAATGTCATCAACTCTTCCCGGGGATTGCTGATTTCCCGCGATAGGGGAAAGACCTGGATACAGGTGACCAATGGACCTGGAGAAGGATATGACGTCAGGGCAATAGCAGTAAGCCCCAAAAATCCAAATCTTGTCGTTGTCGGCACCAATGATCCTTTGTTTATCAGTGAGGATAAAGGTCTAACATGGAAACAAGTGACTGTGGAAGGCAATTTACTGAAAGAGGCAGATAAAATAAAAATAGACAGCACGGCGAATGTTATTTATTTGGGCACTGGCGACACAGGAGTTTGGAGGGGTATCATAGACTACAATTCTGCCAGCCCTGCTTTGCTTGAGATAACAGGGGTTCGTCTGCCCCAGAGAATTGAGAAAGGCATATCATTTGATGTAGTTGTATCGGTTGACAATATTGGAGCCAAAAGCGATTCTATGTCATTAACTGTGAAGATTGGGCGAAAAGAAATTTCAAAAGAAATTACGCTTGCGCCAACCGAACAGACTGCTTTGAAATTCTCCTTGAATATGGATGAAGCAGGGATTTATGACATAATTGTGAATGGTTTAAACTATGGACAAATAAGCATTTCTGAAGAACCTGCTGATACTGGAGCATCGGAAACGGACAACACTACTGGCAATATAGGGAAAGAGGGCAAGCAAAATATCTTTTTTGACATTTTTGATAAAGTTTTTTGGCCTGTTTTTATTATTATTTTAGTTATAGTTACGTTTTTTGTGTCCAGAAAAATATATAAGGCCATTAAGAAATAAGACACTGCATTTTAATGAGTGTGGCAATTCCTTAAAGAAAAAACTACGGCAACAACGAATTTTCGGCGGACTCGCAACTCGAAATTTTTCCCTTCGGGAACGTTGCACTAAAATTTCGTCCTCCCTTCGGTCAGAGAGCATAACAGGCATTAACCGACTACGCTCGGTTGCACCTCGCTCCGTCCAAATCGCCTTCGGCGACTTCGGTTAATGCCGATGTTAAATGAAATGGAAAGGCAAAGCTTAAAAAATGTGTTTACTTAATTAACTGTATGGCACAAAAATCCCAACAGAGTTATGGAAGATTAGGCTACTTAATATTAGGAATATTGATATTGTTTGGTGGCATTGCATTTGGAACTTATATTATCAACTTAGTATCTCCTTTTTCAGAAACTGTGAATTTTATCATAGCTTTAATTACAATGGTTGGGATTTTTGATACATTTGTTAAACCTTTTTTGAGGAAAAAATTTCAGTGACGCTTTGCCTTTCCACTCTGCGCTCCCTTCGGTCGCTTGGGGACGTTGCACTTTCGCTTCGCTCACCTCATTTAACAGGAATTATGAGGAAAATCCCTTGCAGGAATCTTCCCAAATTTGCTCCGCAAACTTCGCCAAACTGCCGAGTTGAATTCAATTGCTCGGCAGAAATATTGCGAGGGGGTCGGCTCGGCAAAGAAAGGATAAAAGACAATAAAATGTCCGGGTTTATAAATTAATCAAGCCAATTAAATTATCGTGGAGAAGACAAAAATCCCCGCTGTTCTGCAGAAGCGCACGGGATTCATACTTCTGGGCGCGCTCCTTTTTCTTGATACTGTCTTTGATGTCATGAGGGGCACCCAGGGAAATCCTTTGTACAAGCCCGTTGAGAACGCATTCGGCATATGGGGTCTTCCGCTTCTGGTGCCGTTTGCCTTGGCATTCTTTTACCTCGTCGTGAAGGCAGCGGGCTGGCTGGTGGAAAAATTTGACAGGGTGCCTTACGGCGAAGAGATTATCCTGACAGCCCTCGTGCTGATTTTCGCGGTTCATGACTTATGGGTGTTTTCCGTGGATTACCTTGGCTTACGGATTGTCAGCAGCTATTACCAGATGATTCCCGTTTATGTCGCTGTCGGGCTGGCGTACGGTCTGTGGGCGGAACATGTTATAAAGCGCAAAGGGAAAACGGAATGATTCAGAAGAAAGGATAAAGAACAGTGTTAGGCATCTCAAGGAGAATATAGCGAATTCACTACTAATACAGGACCGACAATTTCCGTTAATATCCTGCGGCGTGCTTCCATTGAAAGCCCTCTTTCGCACGCATATTCCATCGCGAAACATAATTCTGTATGGTATGTTGGTGTATCCATTCTATTAAATTTATACAGCAGACCGCCATTAACAAATCTCATAAACCCTTGTGGATCCGGATTAGCGTTCAGCCCTTCGTTTTCCAGCGCTTCCAAAATTAACGCATAAGTATGGCCCAAAGGCGTTTCAATGCCCGGAGGATCCCTTCGTTTTCTTCTGACAGTCCGTTCAAAAATTTTCTCGGGATCTCTGCGCAAGTCTTCCAGCTGGGAATGGTTTTTCATAGCAGTAGAAACAGATTCTAGTTATTTAAAGTTAATTTTGTCTGTCACTCCATCTCGTATTTCTTCAGGACGCGCTTCTCGCCTATCTCTGCGACGACGGATATGTATTTTTCCAGGCCCGTCCCGGCGATTTTTCTCTTCAGCAATTCATCTACCTGGAATATGCCTGCCTCGTTGTGCAGCTTTATCTGGATGACTACAGGCTTCTCCTTGCCCGCTGATATGCTGACGTCGCTTATGGACATGGCTGAGATTGAGTATATATCGACCTTTCCCTGTTCAAAAGGAATCCTTGCGCGCCCCTCTTCCATGTCAAGGGCGTCGGCAACGCGGACGATGCCCGCTTCCAGGGTCAGTATTCTTAGTCCCGCCTCGTGCGAGTATATGGCGTTCAGAACCTCGCTTGCAACTATCGTTCTTTCCCTTTCATCGTAAATGCCTTTGAGAAGCTCCGGCAGGACCTGCGACGCGAGCGGCACGCTGAAAATGTAGTGGTTGTCCCTGTGAACCGAAATCCCCAGGTCATGCAGGACGGATGCAAGAAACACGACAACCTCGGCGTCTTCCTTGCCCATGCCGTGGTCCTTGACGATGCTGGGCTCTATGCCTTTTTCCGTGAGCAGCCTGAGCATCTTCAGCGCTATGTTAGAAACAATGGCAAAGTGCGTCTTTCCGTGGTCAGTCATCTTCATGCGCTTTACGGAATTGACGTTGCAGCACTCCCATATCGTGTTTATCCCTGTGCTGTTGTTGACGCGTTTCAGCACTTCCTCCAGCTTCTTGTTGCCTTTTGCCGGGACGTTTATGGACATAACGAGGATTATTGCAAAGCAGGAATATAAATATGCTTTCCGACCGATCCTGAAAACAAGCCCTTGGTATTCTCAGCTTAATCTTTCGTAAGCCGAACACGCGGCTCAAAACAGAAGACTGGCGTAAAGAAGCGATAAATTTCCGCAAAAAGCTCAGAAAGAACAAGAAGATTGATTTGCCGATTAAGAATAAAAAGGGATTTCAACAACTGAAATGGAATTGAATCTCTTAGACCCGCTCAGAACTTCTTTCGTTCGTTCTACATAATTAGAACGAGAAATGATCCTTAATGCTCTGCTTAGGGGTATTCTTTTTATACCTTCAACGGTTTCGAATTCTCCGATTAAGTTGACTCTTATCCAATTTTCGGGCAAATGAAGTTCAAAAATAACATGCGAAGGGTACGGACTTCTATGACGTGCCGTCCAGGGATCGTCAGCGAAATAGATATTTGTTGGACCTCCAACCCTATAAAAAATCTTTGGATCATTTGATAATCTTCTTGCGGTTTCCATTAATTCTCTAAAACTTCCGGCATGCCTAATTTCTGGCAACTCTCTCCAGTCAACTTCTCTTGACGTTCTTATTGCACAACTACTCACTATTTGTCTAAAGGCATCAAAATGCGTAGAGTGATAAAGCACCAATTCATCGCCATATCTGTCAACATAACCATATTTCATAGTTTCCGAAGGAAGTTTGAATCTCGCCATCAATAGTAACCAAGCAGGAAAGTTTATAAGGATTAATTTTGTAACTACTTTAAAGAAATAACTAATTTTACTTCTCCCAGTATTCTTCCTCAACGCCCTCCCGCTTGTTCTCGATGCGCGCAAGGACAAAAAGCAGGTCGGAAAGCCTGTTTAAATACCTGATTACTTCCTCGTTCACGGCTTCCTCCTTCTTCAGCGCGACAGCAGAGCGCTCCGCGCGCCGGCAGATGGTTCTGCAGATATGCAGCAAAGATGCCGCCGGCGAGCCCGAGGGCAGTATGAACTGGTTTATGGGCTCCAGTTGCTCAAGGAATTCTTCCATTGTTCTGTCAACGTATTTCACGTTTTCTTCCGTAACGCGCATGGCGTCGCTTTTCAGCCCGATGGGCGTTGCAAGGTCAGCGCCCACAACGAAAAGGTCATTCTGTATTTTTTTCAGTATTTCGTTAATCTTTTCATTTTCCGTTCTTGCCCTGACAAGGCCGATGAAGGAATTTAATTCGTCAACCTCGCCGTATGCCGTGACCCTGAGGGAGTCCTTGCTGACTCTCGGCCCTACGTGCAATGAAGTTTCTCCGCGGTCGCCGCCGTGCTGCTTCTTGAAAGTCCATGGCATGGATAAAGTAAGACAGAGAAGCTTTTAATTTCATGCCTTATAAAAATACCTTAGGGGATTTCATGCAAAAATCGATGTTTGGAAAGGTAAAACTGAAGCGATATTCAAGGAAAAAAGATAGAATGAAGGATAGAAATTACTGAAATTTCTGATTGACTACAGACCCGCATTTCAGGGGACTGGAAGATGTGGAGTTTGTGGAGTAAGGGAAGCAGAAGGCAATAACTGGATGCCAATTAAAGCGTTTCGGAAAAGAGAATTGATATGCACAGACTCCCTGACCGATTGGCAGAAGACCCGTGCGAAGCGGCATATCATTTAAGATTGATTGAGTATTTGAGAGACCTTTTTGGAAAACGCAGAAGAAAACCTCCTTACCCTGGTCCTGAACCTTCTGCATCGCAACCATATGAATTAACACCAGAAGATAGGGAAGCTCTTGATATTTTTACCCGAGAAGACAGATGAAAAATTAAAAAGAAAATTTTCTTTCTACGACTCGCACAGCCCGAACCCGCACTGCCCGCACTCAAAGCAGCCTTCCTTTGCCGTCAGCGGGATGTCGCAGTTGGGGCACTGCTTTGCAGCGGAACTGTGCGTCTGCGTCATGGTTTCTGTCTTGCCCGTTGTCAGCGTTGTCAGGACAGAAACAGCCTTTGGCTTCTCTTCCTTCTTTTCCTTGACAAGATGAAGGACTTCTGTTTCCCTGCTTCCGCTGCGGTATACTGTCAAAGATTTGCACCCGAGCTGCCATCCCAGCAGGTACGCCTTGAGCACATCCTCCTTCGTCGCGCTGTTCGGGAAATTGCACGTCTTGCTGATGCTGTTGTCGGTACGCTTCTGGAACGCCGCCTGGGTTCTGACATGGTCCTCTGCCATTATGTCCATGGACGTGACGAAGACACGCCTGATGTCCTCGGGTATTTCCGGTATGCCCTGCACCGTGCCTTCCGCGACAATCCTTTGCATCATCTCCTCGGAATACAAGCCCCTTTCTTTCAATTCATCCTCAAAAATGCTGTTTACGTAGAACAGCGACTGGCTGCCCATGACCTGCGACTTCTGGTAAACCAAAGCGAAATAAGGCTCGATGCCCGATGACACGTCGCATATCATGCTGATGGTGCCCGTAGGCGCAATTGATGTTAATGCTGCATTGCGCATCCTCACGCCGCTCTTTGCAAACACACTTCTGTGCCAGTTAGGAAATACCCCTTTCTCTTCGGCTAGCTCCCTGCTCATTTCATGCGCCGCATCATTGATGAAAGCCATGACTTTTTCCGCCATGGCGAAGCCCTCCGGAGAATTGTACGGCACGCGCAATTTCAGCAGCATGTCTGCGAATCCCATGACGCCCAGACCAACGCGCCGGTTCGCGCGCATAGTTACCGCTACGCGCTCAACAGGGAAATCCGTGATGTCAACGACGTTGTCGAGCATCCTCACGGAAAGCCTTGTGACCTCGCGCAGGCGCTCCCAGTCAATTCCTGCGTCAGCAGTAACAAATCTGTCAAGGTTTATTGAGCCAAGGTTGCAGACGTCGCCGTCGTGAAGCATTTGCTCGCCACAATTTGATACTACAAATCCGTTGGCAATGAAAGAATGCGTCGCCGGCTCCGTAAGGTCATAAACGTCTTTTTTGCCTGCATATTCAATTGTTTTTATTTTGTCTGTGAATTTCTCCACGCGGAGTTTTTTCTGCAGAATCCGCTGCATTTTTTCTTTGTGTTTGTTGCAGAGGAAGCCGATCTCCCTGGAGAATTTTTCTATGCTTTTGCCGTGTATGTTCACTTCGAAGAGGACACCGTCAGTTTCATAAGTTCTCAGCAAACCGGCCTTTGTTGTGTAGGAGAACTGTTTTCTGCTTTCCCTGCTACTGTCATATACTTGCGACAATATTCCCAAATTAAGCAGGAGAAGCTGCACCTGCTTCGCAAGTTTTATGGATTTTGTTGTAAGACGCACGTAGTAATTGCCCTTTTTCTCATCCAGCATTACGGTGCCGTCTGATGAGAACAATCCCTGCAAAAATCCGGAAACCGCTTCCTTAGGCGCGGCAAAAATCGCTTCCGGAATTTCCTTTTCGCCTGCCTTTGATGTTTTCACGCCAATTCTTTTTAAATACTCAACAAAATGTTTCGAGCCGTAGTTCAGGTGGTAGGTGTTTCTCTGCCTTTCGATTTCCTTCATGCTGCGGCCGTAAATTTTGTTCCCGATTGTTTTGATATGCCCAAGTATTTCTTTGTCGTCTTTGCCGAAAGTTAAGCCAACCATCCATTCTTTTTCCTTGTCCCTTATCCAGCCGTCGCCGACAAGCCAGCCGAGGAACTGCCCGAGTTCCCTTGTCCATTCATCAGGGAAGTTGTATCTATACGTTCTGCCGTTATTGCCGACGAACACGTTCTGGACATCGAAAGGCAGTTTCGGGTTTACGCTGAACCTGCCCTCGCCGCCCTGTATCAGGATTTCCTCGTCGTGAAGATCTTCAGCCTTAACCCATCCTTTCGTTGTCATGATTTTGTGGTCGGATGTGACTTCCAATTCATAACCCGAATCAGTCTCTATTTTCCATATGTCTTTGTGCCCGGTTTTCCATGCATTTGAAATGCTGTTGAGATGCGTGCCCACCGTTTCCTTGTATATCAGAGTTTTTGTGCCGTCGGCATTCAGCAGTTCCACGGGCATCCTGTTGTCGCATACAACGGATAACCCGCCTTCGCTGTATTTTTCAGCCAGCGTTTCCATTTTTACAAATCCGTGCTCAGTGCTCACCAGCGAATCGCCCGTTACGCACGGATTGCACGCCTCTATCCTTCCAACGCCCGGCAGCGGGTTCGTGTCGTTGACATGGTCAATGAAAATCACGCCGGGCTCTCCGTTGCGCCACGCGGCATTAACGATTTCTTCCATCAGCTCGCGCGGCGTTATGGTTTCTTCCTTTATGTCTAATATCGTGTCGTACTGGTCGCGCTCAATTCTTCTCGGCTTCATCTTCATGCCGTTCCATTCGCAGAGCCAGGGCTCGCTGTCGCCGCTGAGCACTTTTTCCATGAAATCGTCGGTTACAGCCACGGAAATGTTGAAGTTGCGGATGTCGCCTTCTCGCGCCTTGCAGTGGATGAATTCCAGGATGTCCGGGTGATCCACCCTCATCACGGCCATGTTCGCGCCGTGACGTCCCTGCTGCTTTATCACGCCGAAAGCCTTGTCGTAAACCCTGAGGAAAGATACGGGGCCTGATGCCACGCCCCTGCTTTTTTTTGCCATCGTGCCTGCAGGCCTGAGAAGGTGGAAAGGAAAGCCCAGTCCGCTGCCTGCCTGCTGCAGCAGCGAAGCATCCTTCAGCGTCTGGAATATTCCGTCCATGCTGTCCTCCATGTGCAGGACAATGCAGTTGGCAACAACCCGCGTGGGCGCGCCGGCGTTGGCTAGCGTGCGCCCGGCCGGCAGGAATTCCATGTTTGTCATTATGCCGTAAAATTCTTCCTTGAACTTTCTTGCTTCGTTGTCGTTCTTGCCATATTTCCTTTCCACGTCAGCCAGCGTCCTTGAAACGCGCTCGAACATCTGCTCCGGCGTCTCCATTATCTGGCCGTTCTCGTCCCTTGCCAAATAGCGGCCGGCGATGATTTTTATCGCGTTCAGACTCAGCTTCTTGTGCAGCCTTGTGTCCTTTCCGTTGAGCAGTCTTTTGATTTCCTCGCGTATCCCGGCGCGCTCCTGCCTGTATAAAATATAAGTTTTGGCAGTTTTCGCGTGCCCTTCTTCTATGAGCGTTTTTTCAACAGCGTCCTGTACCTCTTCGATATTGGGTATATGCCCGTCCGCGCACTGCTTTTCCAGCTGCGCGACGACCTTGTCAGCCAAGCTGTTGGCGAGGGAGCGGTCCGTGCCGCCCACGGACAAAGCCGCCTTGAAAATGGCGTCAGCTATCTTTGTCTTGTCAAAAGGAGCAATTCTGCCGTCTCTCTTCTTTATCTTCGTCAGCATGTTAACACCTCATCAAAGCCGGAAGTCACCCAGCTTTTCTTTATTGCATGAAATGCAGTCAATACTACGGCTTTTAAGCCGTTTATAATAATTCTGCATTTCTGCAAAAATACTACGGGCTTTAGCCCGTAGATATTTATTTTCCCATCCGCTCCGTTTTTACTGTTTATTCCAGAAACAACACGAAACATTCCAATGTTCTTTTCCATTCTCCCACACCCCACTATCTTGCAGCTTTGAGCATTTTCAGCTCGTTTTCAAATTCCGTTATGTCGGAAAATTCCCTGTATACAGAAGCAAAGCGGATATAAGCAACCTTGTCTATCTTCTTCAGCTTGTTCATTACCAGTTCGCCAATATCCCTTGAAGATACTTCCCGGCCGTATGCCCGCAGTTCCGCTTCTACGTCATCCACGACCTTTTCCATGGTTTCCTGGCTTATCGGCCGCTTCTCGCACGCTTTCAGCAGCCCTGACATTAATTTCTGCCTGTCATACCGCTCCCTGCGGCCGTCTTTCTTAACCACGATAAGGTTCATCTCCGCCCTTTCATGCGTTGTGAAGCGCTTGTTACACTTCAGGCACTGGCGGCGCCGGCGCGTGCTGTCGTCATGGTCGCGCTTGTCCATGACCTTCGTGTCATCAAAGGAGCAGTAAGGGCACCTCGTGAAAATCACCTATCAACTGAAAATAACAGCCGCTTGTGGTTTAATAACCTTAAAACCACAACATCTTGTTACCGTCTCTTATTTAGCACTTCGCTTTAAAAATGCTTTTCTGTCCTGCAGAGGCGATATGACTGGCGAGTGGTGAGAACGAAGCTTTTTTGAAAGATTTCGTTAAGACAAGGATTTGTTACACTACTTTAACCTACGGATAACAAGAAGAAGTTACAAAATTACAGATAAAGAAACAAATAAGAATTTCATCATTAGAATTTAGGATGCTGTTTGAATGGTACAGGTTTCCATTGCTCTGCATCATAGTACCGCTGATAAAGTTCCAATTCTTTTAAACTACGTTTTAAGCAGTTCTTCGCATCTTCAACCAAACCTATATATACCGCCGCCGCGATAACTAAGGAATTAGCGGTTTGAGGTGGTCGTAATGAAAGACAAGAAAAAGCACAAGCATGGCGGGAAGCACGTCTGCGAATATTGTTAGCGCAGGCGGCTTTTTTCTTTTTCTTAATCTAACTTCTTCCACAGCAGGTAAAGGGCAAGAAAAATAATTGCTCCGCCAATGGCAAACGCCTCTTCCGAAATGCCAAGCCAGTGCACGAAGCCCTGAAGTAGCGGGGGGTTCTCTTCTTCATGAGCAAAAACAAGCTGCGCTAAAAGCAGCAGCGGAAGGATTTTGGATTTCATTTTTATTACAGCATTATGGAGTTGTTTCATGGTCAATATTCCTTCTTTACAATTTTTGCATTTGAAGTATTTGTAAGTTACGCCTTTTGTTTCGGTCGTCGTTTCCTTCATTTTTCCTTGGCACTCGGTGCATTTTCTCATAATTCCATTAAATAAGAACCGTTCCTTAAATTGATTCTTATCTCGAAATTTTCCAGAATATCCTTAAAGCCCATTATGAGCGGAATATCATCAGCAGGAGCCAAAAAAGCCCTGATTTTAATGGGTTTGCTGAAATTTCCCTTCCTGTCAAGCAATACGCATTGTAACAAGCCTACCTTTACAGGCATCCGGTTTTCCGGTACTATACCCTTAACGTAATGTTCCCCTATAGTTTCGTGTTCCACGCCTTTCCAGATACTATGAGGGATGACGCTTGTGTGTGCACCTGTGTCCACGATTCCCTGATATGCTTGCGACCAGTTTTCTGATGTCTTGAATTTTACAAAGCACAATATCCTTAATAATTCTCCATAATCAGGCAATTTTTCAGAAAGCTCGGGATCAAGAATTCTTTTTGCGGTAAGCTCAATCATAGTAGATATGAGAACCACACTCCACAAAAACGAGTGCCACTTCCTTTCTTCCTGTTTTTTTTATTGCCTCTTCCTTAACATTTTCAAGGTTTTTCCCGCAACTGACAACTTTTCTGTCGACTACTGCAATCCACTGGTCGCTGTATTTTTTACGCAGCTCGAGGTAATTCTTGTCAGCCCATTCGATATCATCAAAGAAATCCTTTGATTCGAGCTTTATTGTCATATTGACCGATAATAATTAAGAATCAGAGAATTTAAAAGAAATAGCTTTCTTCGCTTTGATTACCCGACACCCAACACAGGCCACTCTATCCTTGCATCCCTGAGAAACTCCGCGGTTTCCTGGCCGCTTCGCTCGTCGAAAGCAATGTAAATTATATCGCGGTCGCTCCAGACGTAATTACGGTCTGCTGTTCCCCACGGCGTCCCTTTCTCCCAGTATTTCTCAGTGTTTGCAAAAACCTTCAGCGTGCCCGGCTTGCCGTTGCACAAATCTCCGCTGCATTTGTCCATAAAGCATGTGTCAGTAAAGCGGACGTTGATGCCATCGAAAAACGTCCCCAGTTTCAGCGGCGTTTTGTCGATAATCTCGCCGCTGCTCTTGTCATAAGGCAGGCTGGCGTGGAAATGTATGGTGTTTTTTTCCTCGTGGGTGTGCGTTTCTTCCAATTCATTGACCTCTATCGGCAGTTTCTCTTCAACGCCGCAGACCACAGGCACTATGTAGGCATGTATGTGCGCCTGCCACACGCAGCTGCCGTCTTCACCGCACACGATAATGCCCTGCTCAGCCGCGCCGCTCTGGTAATAGACGTACAAGGAATATCCCAGAACAGCGATGATAAGAACAGCAAGAACCGCGGCGACGTACTTCAGGGAAGAAGGTTTTTTTGCTTTCCTGGATTTTTTTGGCATGATACTCACATGTAGCGGTACAATATATAAGCCTTCGCCGCTTTCGGGAGCTTGTTCTTCACGAGGACGAACTCCAACGTTTCTTTTATTGCTTCGACGGGAACCGGCTTGCCCCTGTATTTCCTGGCTATCAGCGCTTGCGCCTGCTTCGCCAGCTTCTCGGCAAGTCCCGGCCTGCTCTCGTGAGCATGCGCCAGGGCTTTCCTGATGCTGCCAAGAATTTTCCTGGGCTGGAACTTTTCCGTGCGCCCGTCGCGCTTTATGACTTTCATGGTTTTTCTTGGGGAGATTTTAGGCATAATTATTATTCACCGCCAGGATTTATTAATCGTGTCCTTCCCTGTGCCAGCCGCTTTTCCACAGCACGAACATCGCAGCCAAAATTAACAATTCAACAGCAATGACATAATGAATGATGCTGAAATAAATTATCGATATGATCCACGTCCCGAGCGCGAGCAGGAACAGCCCGACGGCCAAGCGCATCTTGCCGCGGTGCTCTCTTCTCCATAACTCCATTTTCTTCAGGCCCGTTCCCGTGTAAGCAAGGTAAATTATCGCGATAAGCGGCACCACGAAAACAAGGTTGTACAAGAGCAGATAAATCAGTGCAATGCTAAAATCTATCTGCGACATCAGCGCCAGGACAGCCAGGTAAGGAGCGCCTGTGCATGGAAGCTCGACCAAGGTCACCAGGACGCCGAACATGAACGCGCCCCAAAGGCTCGCGTGCGTTCTATGGACGTTGCGCTCGACGTGCCTGACGAATCGCGCCGGTATTGCCAGGGAAAACCAGTGGCCGTACCAGAAGAAGTCCTTGACCTCGAGGAAGCCTGCAAGAAGAACAAAGGTTCCTATGACTCCGTAAAGTACCTGGCTCAGGAACTGCACCTCGCGCACGGCGTTGAAGATGTGGAGCAGCGTCAGGCCGCCGAGGAGGTACGTGAAATATACGCCCGCGACATACACGGCGCCGATTTTCAGTATGTTATTTCTTTTCTTGGCCTTCACCAGGATGGTAATCATCAGAAGAAGGACGCCGATGACGCAGGGATTTATCGAGTCAATGAGCGCTCCCCCGATTATTATCGGCAGCGTGATTTCCGGAGCAAGGACCATAACCTATCTTAGGCGCGTTACCGAATAAATAGTTTGCACAGCATTTATTTTAACTATGGTCGGCGAGCAAATAACAACATTAGTTCTTTACGAAATCTCGGTTATGCTTATTTTTGCTGTTCTAGGATACATGCTTTCTAAGAAAACCGGCCAGCCGGTCAGCGTCGGCATAATATTTATCGGCGTTCTTCTCGGTCCCAGCGTTTTCGGTCTGCTGAGTTATAATGAAACTATCGCTATTATAGCAAGGATCGGAAGCATAATTCTGCTTTTTCTTGCCGGCCTTAGCGTAGACTATTCATCAATATACAACAAAAAAGCCCTTCTTGTTGGGATTGTAGGAGGACTTCTGCCTTTTGCGGGAGGCGCTGTTATAACAGCTGCGTTCGGCTTTGATTTAATAACTTCCATTTTTGTTGGCGCGACCCTCACAGCAACATGCCTTGGCATAACATCCGCACTGCTACGTGAAATGGGTAAGATGAACACAGAAACAGCGAAGCTGATGCTCGGCGCTGCCGTTGTTGACGACGTCGTCGGGCTTCTAGTCCTTTCTGTCGTGAGCGCAGCGCCTTCATTTGCATTCATGCCCCTGATTACGAAAATATCGCTTGCGATTATTTTCTTGGTGACAATTTCATTTTTCGGGATAAAGCTTGTCCCCAGGATTGTTGACGTCTTCGACAAGAATTTTGGTATTGTTTCAGGCCACCTGACATTCACGTTCGGTATGGGGATTGTTTTCGGCTTCAGCTACATTGCTGAAGCAATAGGTCTCGCAGCCATACTTGGAGCGTTCCTTGCCGGCGTCTGCCTTTCCAATACGCTCTACTCGCGCTTTTTCCACCACGGCGGCGAGTATCTGGAGGCTGTTTTCACTTCCATGTTTTTCATTGCTATCGGGATAGTTGTAGAGCTGACTGCAATAGTAACATCTTTCTGGTTGATAGTAGCTCTTTCTGCAGTTGCCATTGCAACCAAGCTTTTCGGGTGCGGGTTTGCTGCCAGGAAATGCGGCATGAACAGAAAAGACTCGCTTATCGTCGGCGTTGGGATGGCTCCTCGCGGAGAAGTCGCCTTTATCATAGCTCTTTTCGGACTTTCTATTGGCGTGATTTCCAGAGAAATTTATTCCTCAATAGTCTTCGTCTCGTTCATAACAACAGTAATAACGCTTGTAGCCCTGAAAAGGCTTTACGGCAAGTAATTAGAACTTGTCAATTACCCGCCGCTAAAGCGGCGGGCGTGTGTTAAGGTTGAATAGATATGGCTTCGTTACGTAATTCAGATTCATGCTTTCGGAACGTATGGTTAGAGTTTAAGGTCGAAATTCAGAACAGCCTGAAGTTGCAAAGCAACTTCCATTCTCTTTGGCTGAATCCATAGGCGTTCTTTCGACTTACTTCTTTACAAATTTCTTCAGAACATTTTTTATCTCATCAGCAACGTCACTGGCAAGAGTAGACTCGATATGCTTCTTCGCCGCAAGGTCGCCGGCGGCGCCGTTTATGAAGGCGGAAGCGCACGCAGCGTCAAAAGCATCAACGTTGCGGGCCAGCAGCGCGCCGCATATGCCCGCCAGCGTATCGCCGGTCCCGCCTTTTGTCATGTAGGGATTTCCTGTCCGGTTCACTGCAACGCGTTTTCCGTCGCTGATGACGTCTGCATAGCCCTTGAGCAGGATAACGCAGTTAAGCTTCGCGGCGGCTTTCTTTGTTTCGTTAATTCTGCTGTAAACATCCGCGCGCACGCGCGTTCCAGTTACGACAAAAAATTCCTGCGAATGCGGCGTGAGGGCGAAGTTTTTGGCAAGATGGAAGCCTTTCAGCGCGTGCAATGCATCGGCGTCAACAACGCAGGGATTTCCAGATTTTTTGATGTAACGAAGAATATTCTTTACCGCTTCAATTGTTTTCTTTTCCCTGCCCAAGCCGCCGCCGATTACAACGGCATCATGATTGTCTATGAGCGGCGTTATTTCCTTGATATGCTTGTCAGTCAGGCAGTCGCCTTCCAGCGGAATGGTTATCATGTCCGGCAGGAATTTCGCAACAATGTCAGCGGCGCGTTTCGGTGCTGCTATAGTCACCAAGTCACAGCCCGCGCGGTACGCGGCTATGGCATTGAACGTCGGAGAGCCGCTGTAGATTTTGGAGCCGCCTATCACGAGCAGCTTTCCGTACATGCCCTTGTGTGACCACTTCGCACGCGGCTTGTAGATTTTTTTCAGCAGCTTCGCGGAAACGTAGTGCATGAGAAATAATTAGGCGCGGTAATTTTTAAGCTCCGAAAGCCTGTAAGGCAGATGGTTTTGGATGAGAATTTCTTTCATAAATTTCTCAAACGACGCTCAATTTGGGCGGCGCGTGGAGAAGCTCGAAAAGCAGTTTTATTGCGTTGTTTATGTCGTTCATGCTCGCAATGCCTATGGTGGAATGCAAGTTGCGGATCGGTATGCCGACAATTGTTGACGGGACGCCTTCCCTTGTAAACGATATGCTCAGGGCATCCGTCGAGCCTTTCTCGTTGACGTCATACTGCAGTGGTATTTTGTGTTTTTTTGCCGTTTCCGCCAGCCAACCGTTTATCGTGCTGTTTGTTATCATCCCGCTGTCTTTCAGCGTGATGGCCGGGCCTTTGCCGATAACATTCATTTTAATGCTTGCCTTGTCTTCAGCCCCTGTTGCATCAACGGCTATTGCCCAGTTCGGCTGTATCTTGTATGCGGAGATCTTCGCGCCGTATAATCCTATCTCTTCCTGCACGGTGAAGACATAATAAATGTCAGCCTCGGTTTTCTGCAGCTTCTTTGCCAGTTCTATCAGGATATAGCAGCCCACACGGTCGTCCAGGGCCTTGCCGTATACGAGATCGCCGTCTTTCAGGTAGCCGAATTCCTGGTACAGAACAATAAAATCCCCCGGGTTGACGCCTTTCTTTTCCAGTTCCTCCTTTGTATGGCCCGTATCGATGAAAAGGTCTGAAGCTTCCGGAAGTTTGGTGACAAAATCAGAGTTGCTGATTTCCTTTGTTGTTATGACGCCGTCAACGAAATGATTGTAAGAGGATTTTATTTTCACCCTTTGTCCTATCAGCGTCAAAGGTTCTATGCCCCCTATGCGCGAAAAATAAACATTGCCTTCGTCATCTGTGCCTTTAACCATAAGGCCGACTTCATCCGTGTGGGCGGCCAGCATCACCTTTGACCCCTTTCCTTTCTTGTGGGCAATAAGGTTGCCCACGGAATCAACACTGGTTTCGTCGACGTATTTCAGTATCTCCTTGTTGATAACAGCCCGTATTTCCGCTTCGTTGCCGCTTATGCCGCCCGCGTCAACCAGTCTTTTCAGAAGTTCAGTCATGATTATCATCTGCTAAGGCAAAGCGCTTCAGTGTCAACCGCTTTTAACCTGTCACTTCCTTCACAGCGTCCTCGAAAATATCCAGGCCTTGATCAGCCTGTTTTTTGCTGATAATTAATGGCGGGCAGACCCTTATTACGCTTTCGCCTGCCGGCAGAAGTATAAGTCCTTTCTCGCTGGCCTTGCAAAGAATCTGCGCCCGCTCTTTTTCAGCAATTTTCCTGCTTTTCTTGTCCTTCACGATCTCAACGCCTATCATTAAACCCAAACCGCGCACGTCGCCGACGATTTCATAGTCGTCCCTGATTTCCCCGAGCCTTTTCATCATATAACTGCCCACGCTTTTTGCGTTTTGTCCTAATTTCTTTTTCCTCATGTAATTCAGCGCTGAAATTCCTGCAGCGCACGCAATCAGGTTTCCGCCGAACGTGTTTGCATGGCTCCCCGGAACCCAGTCCATTATCCTGCTGCTTGCCACCGTAGCGCCCAAAGGAAGCCCGCCTCCTATTGCCTTGCTGAGCGAAACAATGTCAGGGAGCACGCCGAAGTTTTCTATTGCAAGGAAAGTCCCGGTGCGGTAGCATCCTGCCTGCACCTCGTCGTCGCATAGCAGCGCGCCGTGTTCATTGCACAGCTTTCTCACGCCGCGGACAAAGCTTTTCGGCGGCACGACGTAGCCGCCTTCGCCCTGTATTGGTTCCATGAACACAGCAGCAAGATTGCCATGAAGTTGTTTCATCGTCTTTTCCAGCGCGTTCAAACAATGCTGGCTGCATTCTTCCGGCTCCATTTTCATTCTATAGTAGTATGGAAATGGAACGTGCTTTACAGGCAGGAAAGGCGAAAACCGCTCACGCTGCACGGGCTTTGAATTCGTCATCGACAGCGAGCCCATTGTACGTCCGTGAAAACAGCCCTTAAAAGCAATGACCCATTTCTTGTTTGTATGCCATCGCGCCAGCTTGTACGCAGCCTCGATGCTCTCGGTTCCGCTGTTTGAAAGGAAGCATTTGTCAAATTGCTTTGGAAGAAATGTCAGCAGCGTCTCTGTGAATTTCACCGGCAATTCGGCGTAGAAATCGTAAAAGCCCGCGTGAGCGGCAATCTTCGCCTGCCTGGCCATTGCTTTCATCACTTCAGGGTTTGTATGCCCGACGTTCATGACAGCGATGCCTGCGGCAAAATCCAGGTAGCGCCGGCCGTCAGCATCGTAGACATAGCAGCCCCTGGCACTCTTGAAGACAAAAGAGTATTCGCGCGTCGCCGAGGAAGAAACAGCTTTGCCGTCCCTTCTGATGATGGCAACGCTTTTCGGCCCGGGCTTGCGGCAGATGAATTTAATTTGCCTGTTCATGCTAAATTAAATCTTTCTATAGCTTTATATAATTTATATGATAAAATTATCATATGAAAACTATTCCTTACAGGCTGTTTTTCAAGGCATTTTCAAATGAAACACGGCTAGGGATTATAAACACTTTAAGAAACGGCCATCAAAAAAATGTTACCGAGATATGCAATGAATTAGACTTTGAACAATCGCGTGTTTCTCATAATCTTTCTTGCCTGATAGATTGCGGCTTCGTTGAAGTAAAGAGAAACGGAAAGGAAAGGATATATTCGCTCAATAAAGACACAATAAAGCCTATGATAAACCTGATAGACAGGCACATCAAAAAATATAGTAAGCATCTGCACAGATGCGGCGTCCTGAAGAGGTGATTTCATGGATTATGATTTGGTAATTCTTGGTCAGGGTTCAGCGGCATTTGCAGCGGCAATAAAGGCGAATGATTTGGGCATTAAAACAGCGATGATCGGCGGAAATGCAACTCCCGGAACACTTATTGGAGGCACTTGCGTAAATGTCGGGTGCATGCCCAGCAAGAATTTGATAACTGTTGCAAACGCTTTCTATCATGCTGCGAACAATTCTTTCGAAGGCATAAAGTACGACAAAGGGAAACTGAATTTCAAAAAGATAATAGAGCAGAAGGATAAACTCGTTGCAAAATTCAGGAAAGAGAAATACGCCGACGTTGTAAAAAACCTTGATAACGTTACTTACATTGAAGGTAAAGGCAGATTCGTTTCCAGGAATGAAGCTGTTGTCAATGGAAAAAAGATAAGAGGGAAAAAATTTGTAATCGCTACCGGGGCAAGATCAAATATTATTCCTGTTAAAGGCTTGGAAAATATCGATTATCTCACAAACGAGGAAGCTCTGAGCCTGAAAGAGCTGCCTGAATCCTTATGCGTGATAGGCGGCCGTGCGCTAGGATTGGAATTCGCGCAGATGTATGCCCACTTTGGCACAAAGGTTATAGTTCTGCAAAGAAGCGACCGGATAATCCCGGAAGAGGAACCTGAGATTTCTGATGCGTTAAAGCGGTACTTGGAAGAAGAAGGCATCGAAATTTACACCGGCATGAATATTAATTTTGTAAAGAAATCCGGCATCAAGAAAATTGTCAATTTCTCCGCCAAAGGCAGGGCAAAGGAGATAGAAGTCAGCCACATTTTATTCGCGACAGGCAGAAGACCAAATACAGACGGCATGAATTTAGAGAAGGCAGGAGTAAAGCTTGACGACAAAGGCTTTGTAAAAGTCGACAGCGGAATGCAGACTTCTGCGCCGCATGTTTTTGCAGCCGGCGACGTGATTGGAGAGCCTATGCTGGAAACAATAGCAGCGAAGGAAGGCGCTGTTGCTGTTGAAAACGCGTTTGCAAAGCAAAAGAAGAAAATCAATTTCAACGAAGTTCCTAGAGCTGTTTTCACTTATCCGGAGGTTGCAAGCGTTGGCCTGACGGATGAAGTAGCTAACGGCAAAGGAATAAGGTGCAGGTGCGGCGTTCTTCCACTAGATTACGTGCCGAAAGCTCATGTTATCGGCGATACGCGCGGATTGGTCAAAATTGTTGCCAATAACAAGACGAAACAGATTGTTGGTGTCCATATACTCGCGCCTCATGCAGCTGATCTAATTCATGAAGGCACGATTGCCGTAAAATTTGGATTGACTGTTGATGACATTATAGATACTGTTCATGTCTTCCCGACGCTTTCAGAAGCAATCAAATTGGCAGCCCAGTCATTTTACAAGGATGTAAGCAAACTGAGCTGCTGCACAGAGTGATTTTATTAGTTTTTACCGCTCGATGTCAATCTGTGCCCTCTGCAGCTTGCCGCTATAATCAATATACACGGCTTTGATTTCGCTGAATTCCTCGATGCCTGTTATTCCGGCTTCCCTCGTGCCATTGCCTGTTTGTTTCACGCCGCCGAACGGCAGATGCACCTCAGCGCCGATTGTCGACGCGTTGACGTAAGTTATGCCCGCCTCTATGTTTTCTATAGCCTGAAACGCGTTCTTTATGTTGTTCGTGTATATGGACGAGCTAAGGCCGTAATCAACAGCATTCATGTATTCCACGGCTTCTTCCAGCTTTCTGAAAGATATTATAGAAAGCACCGGCCCGAATATTTCCTCTTTAGCGATGCGCATGTCAATGCTGACTTCCGTAAACACGGTTGGTTTGTAGAAGAATCCGCGCGTGCCATGCTTCTCTCCGCCGCACAGAAGTTTTGCTCCTTCTTTCTTTCCTATTTCAACATAGCGCTGGGATTTCTCCACGGCTGCTTTGTTCACGAGCGGACCTACATCCGTTTTGGAGTCAAGGCCTGACCCAAGGCGCAGCTTCCTGGCACGGTTTACCAGGGCATTCTCGAACTTCTTTTTTATTTTCTCATGAACAATCACGCGCGATGCCGCCGTGCATCTCTGCCCTGTCGTGCCGAACGCGCCCCATATAACGCCGTCCAGGGCTAAATCAATGTCCGCGTCATCCATTATTATTATGCCGTTCTTGCCGCCTAATTCCAGGCCTACTTTTTTTATCCCTGCGTTCTGGGTTATCCACAGGCCCGTGTCGCGGCTTCCTGTAAATGAGATGCCGCGCATTTTCTTGTGCCTGACAATTGCTGTGCCGGCCGGGTCGCCGGGTCCTGTCACAAGGTTTACAACGCCCTTCGGCACGCCGGCTTTTTCGATGAGCTTTGTAAGCTCCACAGCGCACAGCGGGGTGTCGCTGCTCGGCTTCCAGACAACAGCGTTGCCGCATACAAGCGCAGGCATAAGTTTCCACGCTGGTATGGCTATGGGAAAGTTCCACGGAGTTATTATGCCTACGACGCCTACAGGCATCCGCACTGTCATGCAGAACTTGTTGCGCAGTTCTGACGGGGTTGTATTTCCGAAAAGCCTTCTTCCTTCTCCGGCCATGTACTCCGCTATGTCAACAGCTTCCTGAACGTCGCCGCGGGCTTCTGTAAGAACTTTGCCCATCTCCGTTGTCTCCAATCTTGCCAGCCTTTCCTTTTCCTTGCGCAGCAGCTGGGCAATGCTGAGCAAAATTTCTCCGCGGCGCGGCGCAGGAATATTAGACCATTTTTTCTGCGCATCTTCCGCGGCATCGACAGCCTTGCTAACGTCAGAAGCCGCGCTTTTCTGGAAATAGCCTATTGCCTTCTCTGTTGACGGATTAATGCTGGAGAAAACTCCGCCTGAAGAAGGAACCCAGTTGCCGCCAATATAGTTTTTGTAAACAGCCATGGCTTAGTTATGCTCCGGCCGCTTAATAAAATTTTGCTTGAAGACAAATGTAAAACGGAAGGTGATTTGCCGCTTCTTTCCATGGTAAGAGCGCTGAATTTGTGCTTTCTTTTCTAGACAAAATGATTTCTTCCGCTTATTGACCTCTGAGAAGGTCTTTCGTTTCCTTGCAGAACGAAGTTCTGCGGGGTTCTGAAGAAGCAAAGCTTCTTCCGAATGATTGAACTTTTCTGAAAAGTTCAAACGTTTCACGAATGTTTCACGGCGGTTTCTCGTATCCGAAACGGACTATATATACATTAGCGATGAGCGGCGCCGGGCCGCGAGCAATCGTCTCTAAAAATGAACGGAGGTGTTCGCATGAGATGGATCGCAGGGCTGCTGATGGCTTTGCTCATTGCAATGCCGCTGGCAGTCGCTGACGAATTGGACGGACAGGCAACTGTCAAAGGAAACGCCGCTTCTGCCATGGACCTCAGGTTCAGGCAGATGGGCGAAGGATTCGGCGACTTTGTCTTTCACGTCAAGGCATTTCTGACGTTCGACGAGAAGGCAAAGGTTGAGCTGATGAAGGAAAGGAACGCGGATCTGCAGGCAAGGCAGGAGGCATGGCTTGAGACAAAAGCAGATGCGCTTGCCAGGTTCAGGTCAGAGAATCTGACAGCCGAGCAGAAACAGGAAGTCATCGGCGTCATCCAGGCCGAGCACGAGGCCATAATAAAGGAGCATCTGAAAACGACCGAGGAAATCAGGGAGATGCAGCTGAAGGCCAAGGCACGCGGCGACGCTGAGCTTGAAAGCAGGGCAGAAGCGGCTGCCAGATCAGCTGAGGCATCCCGTCTTTCCGTTGGGCTGAAATTAGTCGGCGACGGAGCATCTGACGGCATGCTCAAGCTCAAGGTGAAGATGGTCGCAGACGGGGACGGCGAAGCCAGTGCAGTGACAGCCGAGGAAGCCCAGGCCATGGTCGAGAATGAGTTCGACATCGGGGCGACGACCGTTACAACAGTGACTGAAGGCGGCAGGACGGTCTTTGTCGTGACAGGCAGTGAAACGGAAACCGAAGGCAGGTTTGTCATGACAAAGGAAATAACAGCAAAAGTCGACGCGGAAACAGGAGCCGTGACTTCGGTTGACTTCGATGCCCACTTCCAGACCACGGCTGAAGGGAATGCAAGCGTGAACAGCTCTGGATGCAGAGGATTCCTCTGCCTGGGAATAGGCATTTCCAGCGAAGCCGAAGCTGAGTCTGAAGCTGAATCAAGCGGTAGTGCCCAAGCTGGCGGCGGAGCTTCGTCAGAGGAAAGCGCCCAAGCTAGCGGTGGCGCGCATGCTTCGGCTAACGCAGGAGTCAGCGGCGGCTCCAGCATAGGAGGCCAGAGCAACGGCGCTTCTGCAGGCGGAAGCGGCAATGCCGGCAGCAGAATCAGCGTAAGAATCGGCTGAGAAATTTATCTTTTCTTTTTTCATTTTTCTTTTTTAATGAAAATAAAAGAAAAAAACAAAGAATAAACATAAACAGAATTTATCTTTTTTCTCTTCTTGCTGCTTTTCGTGCCATTTAAATCACCTCTTGGTTAATTGAGAGAATTAATGATAACCAAAGGCAGTTTATAAAGTATTCTGTGATGCAGAATAGATTTTCTCGGAAAAGTTATCTGATTTTTCCCGCCAGCCGCAGCATCAGCGCCTTCTGCGCGTGCATGCGGTTCTCCGCCTGGTCAAAGACGATGCTCTGCCTGCTGTCCATCACGTCGTCGGTGACTTCCTGGCCGCGCTTGGCAGGGAGGCAGTGCATGAACAGGGCGTTCTTTTTGGCATGCTTCATTAGCGGCACGTTAACCTTATAGGGCCTGAAAATCCTTTCGCGCTCCTTTTCCTGTTCAGCCGGGATGTGATAGCTCATCCAGCTGTCCGTATACACTACGTCAGCGCTTTCGACGGCTTCCTTCGCATCATTTGTAATCAGGATTTTACTGCCGGATTTTGCAGCAAGCCTTTTCGCTTCGGCAACGATTTTCTTGTCAGGCTCGTAGTCTTTTCCTTTCGGCGAAGCCACTGCTATGTTCATGCCGGCAATGGAGCAGCCCAAAAGCAATGAATGCGTTGTGTTATTAAGTCCGTCACCTAGGTAAGCTAATTTTCCCTTCAGGGCGCCTTTCTTTTCCTGTATTGTCATCAGGTCGCTAAGGATCTGGCAGGGATGCTCGCGGTTGCTCATCGCGTTTATCACAGGTATGCTGGCGTTGGCAGCCATTTCTTCTATCTGCCTGTGGTCGTAAAGCCTTGCCATGATCATGTCGCAATAGCGTTCCGTGGTTTTTGTGAAGTCCTTTACTGACTCTTTCTTGCCCAGTGTTGACTGGGCAATGTCGTAATATATCGCATGCCCGCCCAGCTGGGTCATGCCTGCCTCGAAAGAAACCCTTGTCCTGAGGGACGGCGCCTCGAAGAGCATGAAAAGCGTCTTGTTCCTGAGATTTTGCGAATATTTTTCCGGGTTCTTTTTTATTTCCAGCGCCTTCTTTATCAGGAACTCTATTTCCTTCTTTGACAAATCCGCTATGGACAGGAAATGCCGCGTTTTCATCGTTTAACCTTCCTTGCAAAGGCGTCTAAAATCCTGTCAAATTCTTTTGGCGCGTCGAGCTCATACTCCACGCTGATGACGGGCTTGTTTATCCTGATCAGTTTTGCCAGGTTTATCGGCGTTGCTTCCACGACAAAATCGCATTTCGCGCGGTTTATTGTTTTTTCCAGCTCGCCTATCTGCTTTCTGCTGTAGCCCATGGCGGGAAGAATTTTTTTCAGGTGAGGATATTTTTGGTAAACTTTCTTTATGGAGCCGGCGGCATGCCGGGAAGCGTCTATGATTTTCGCCCCGTGCCTTTCCGCGACTATGGCTCCTGCGCCGAACGCCATCCCGCCGTGGGTGAGCGTGGGGCCGTCCTCCACTACAAGGACTTTCTTGCCCCTTATGGCTTCCGCTTTGTCGGCTGTAAGCTTCATGTCCGTTTTGATTATCCTTGCCTTGGGGTTCGCTTTCTCCGAGTTTTCAATGACAAGGCGGATGTTTTTCTTCGGCGCCGTTCCCGTCTTGCTTATCAGTATGACATCAGCCGCGCGCAGGTTCGCCTCGCCGGGATGGTAGCTTATCTCGTGCCCAGCCCTGTGCGGGTCCGCTATTGTTATGTGCAGGTCCGGCTTGAAAAAAGGCAGGTCGTTGTTTCCGCCGTCCCACAGGATGACGTCCGCCTCCTTCTCGGCAATACGCAGTATTTTCTCGTAATCAACGCCTGCGAAAACGACCACGCCTCTCCGGATGTAAGGCTCGTATTCCTCCCTTTCCTCTATGGTGCATTTGTGCTTCTGGAAATCCTCGTATTTTTCGAACCGCTGCACTTCTTCCTCAGCAAGATTCCCGTAAGGCATCGGATGGCGCACTGCCACGACCCTGACCTTTTTCTCCAGCAGGTAGTTCACCACGTACCTGCTTGTCGGGCTTTTGCCGGCGCCTGTCCGGACAGCGCAGACAGCGATGACAGGCTTGCTGGACTTGAGGGCTGTCGAGCCCATCCCAAGAAGGATGAAGTCCGCTCCGTTTGCCAGCGCAATGGACGCCCTGTGCATAACCTCCTCGTGACTGATGTCAGAATAAGAAAAAACAACCTTGTCAACCTTGTGCTTCCTTATCAGCGCTGCGAGATCGCTTTCAGGATAAATGGGAATTCCCTTCGGATATAACCGCCCTGAAATCTTCGGCGGGTAGATCCTGCCTTCTATATCCGGTATCTGGGCGGCGGTAAATGCAACAACCTTGTAATACCTGTTATTGCGGAAATAAGTGTTGAAGTTGTGGAAGTCCCGGCCCGCCGCGCCCATTATGATAACTCTTTTCTGTTTCATGACTGTCATCTCATTATCGTCGTCCCGGCGGCGCCTTTCAATGCTTTTTCGGCAAGCTCCGGTTTCGTTATGATAACCTTCTTGCCGCCTGACGACAAAAAGTTTATGGCAGCAGAGATTTTAGGTCCCATGCTTCCGGCAGGGAAATGTCCTTCTTCCATATACTGCCGTGCTTTTTTTGCTGTTATTTTGTTCAGGAATCTTTGCCCGGGTTTTCCGTAATTAATGGCGACTTTCGGAACGTCCGTGAGGATCATCATAATGTCAGCTGATATCTGTTTTGCAAGCAGAGCGGACGCAAGGTCTTTATCAATGACGGCATCAATGCCCTTCAGTTCATTGCCGGGCCTGTAAACAGGGATGCCTCCGCCGCCGCATGCTATGGCAATCACGCCGCTTTTTACAAGCTTGTTTATGGCAGAAGCTTCCACAATTTCTTTCGGCCGCGGCGATGCGACAACGCGCCGGTATCCGCCATGAACGTCCTTTGCAATAACAAAGCCCTTTCCGCGCAGCAGCATTGCCTGCAGCCGCGTGTAGTAAGGTCCTACAGGCTTTGTCGGGTTCCTGAAAGCCGGGTCGTTTTTGCTGACAACGACCTGCGTCAGGACTGTTGAGACACTCTTTCTTATCCCTTTCCTGCGCAGCTCGTTTTCAAGGCACTGCTGTATCATGTACCCCATCTCGCCCTGCGACTGCGCGACGGCTGAGTGCAGGGGCAGTTCGTAAGCCTGCTTTTTGGCAGCTTCGCTTCGCAAGAGAATGGCGCCTACCTGCGGTCCGTTGCCGTGAGTTATAACAAGAGAAAACTTCTTTGCCAGAGGCGTGATGTGCCTCATCGCGCGCGCAGTATTTCTGAATTGCGTAGCTATATCAGGCTTGTCCTTCTTCCGCAGGATTGCATTGCCGCCCAGTGCGATGACTAAGAGCATAAGCTATATTTTTAAGGGCGGTATAAATAAGGTTTTAAGAGAAATTAAAAGAGTAAAAAGATGAACATCTATATTGAAGTGATCGTGATGCCCCGCCAATTTATAATTCTCCGAGCGAAACAAATTCTAGATTATTCTACGGCAGCGTCTGTTCCAGAGAAGATTTGATAGAGGATCATATTAGTAGGCATAAATTAGATTTGACGGCTTCGCAGTATCTGGAAATAGCTGATCTTGCGGTTAGAAACGGACTTAACGGTCCAGTATCGGTTGTGCATTACAATGGCAGGAATTACAGGGTAGTCATAAATGGATTCATTGAACACGACGGCCATGAATACAGAATTGTGCGCAGCATAGTAAATGTTGGGGCTAAAGCTGATCCCTATCCGGGTTATGAGATAAACATAAGAGTAGTTCAGGGCCCTAGATTCGTAAAACCTGATTTTCCTGAATGGAGTAAGGAATCAATTAAACAACTCGTTCAGCAACTCGAAGCTGAATATAGCAAAAATAATAGGAAAAAAGCAACTTACGAATTTTGCTGGCCCGTCCATTATTTTGTTAGAATCCGGAAAAAGTGAAAAAGCTACGCCTTCACCTTCAGCGCCTTCTCCAGCGCAGGGCGATCAAAGCCAACAATAATCTTGCCGTCCACGTCGATTACGGGGACGCCCATCTGGCCGCTTTTCTCAATCATTTCTTCGGCGGCTTTCTCGTCCAGCTCGACGTTCACTTCCTCGTATTTCACGCTGTTCTTCTTGAAGAAGTCTTTAGCCATGTTACAGTAAGGGCAGTGGGTCGTCGTGTAGATTTTTACGTGCATGAAAACACCTGATTCTCTTGTATAACAACTTTTATTTAAAGTTTTTATTTAAGCCGTCTGCAAGCAGCAAAGCATATAAGAATTCTATGGCTATTCATAATGGTCTGATGCTGAAAAACAAAGACATTATTTCTGTCCGCGACATGAGAAAAGAAGACATAGAGCTTGTTCTTGAAAAAGCAGAGGAAACGGAAAGAACCGGCAAAAGCGGCATTATGAAAGGAAAAATCCTCGCTTCCCTGTTTTTTGAGCCAAGCACGCGAACAAGGCTTTCTTTCTCTTCGGCGATGCATAGCCTTGGCGGAAACGTCATCGGCTTTGAAAGCACTGAAGGAACTTCAGTCGCCAAAGGTGAGAATCTTGCCGACACGATAAGAATGGCGAACGGCTACAGCGATCTGATTGTGATAAGGCACCCGAAAGAGGGCGCGGCGCGGTTTGCTGCTGAGCTTTCGGAAAAGCCTGTAATAAACGCGGGCGATGGCGCGAACCAGCATCCGACGCAGACGCTGCTTGATTTATACTCAATAAAGAAATTCGCCGGGGCCATAGAGGGAACTAATGTAACGCTTCTGGGCGATTTGAAGTATGGCAGGGTGATGAAATCTTTATTCTACGCGTTGTCAATGTTCGGCGCAAATATTCACCTGAGTTCGCCGAAAGGATTGGAAATGCCGCAAAGCATCGTTGAGGAAGCCAGGCAGAAGTTCGGCGCGGATATCATGCAGTCCAATGAAATTCTGGAAGGAATAAAGGGCGCTGATGTTGTTTACGCGTGCAGGATACAGAAAGAGCGTTTTGCCGACCCTTACGAAGCCGAAAAGATGCAAAGGGAATTTCGTTTAACGCTGGAAATTCTTGAAAAGGGGAAGGATGATGTTATAATACTTCACGCCCTGCCCAAGGTGACAGAAATAGAGCCTTCTATTGACAATACGAGGCATGCGAAATATTTTGAGCAGGCGGCGCTGGGCGTGCCCGTGAGGATGGCTCTGATAAGTTTACTGGTCGGATGATGCCTTATGGAAAAAGAATTTCTTGTCAGGAAAATAGAGAACGGCACGGTTATTGACCATATACCTGCTGGGAGCGGGCTGAAAGTCGCGTATATTCTGGACCTTAACGAAAATGACAGCTGTTTTGTTGTGCTTGCAAATGTGCTGAGCAGCAAAATGGGCAAGAAGGATATTGTGAAAATAGAGAACAAAGAGCTGGATAAGAGAGAGGCGGACAGGATATCCCTGATGGCTGCCGGTGCCACTCTGAACACCATAAGGGAATCGGCTGTTGTGGAAAAAAGGGAATTATCCTTGCCCGAAATGCTTGAGGAAATAATAAGCTGCCCGAACACGAACTGCATCACGAACTGCGAGCACGCCATGAGCAGGTTTTCTGTGGAAAGCAGGCAGCCGCTGAAGATCCGCTGCCATTACTGCGAGCGCGTTTTCGGTTCTGGCGAAATTTCTGTGTAACTGACAATTAATAATTTGCAGTTGCATTATAATTTTATGAAAAGCCCCAAAATATGGGTAGAATCTGTCCACAATAAATCAGCAATAGCGGAAAAAATAAGGAAAGCGGGATTCAGGATAGACAGGAAAAACCCTGATTTCGTTCTTACTTACGGCGGCGACGGGGCCATCCTTGCAGCAGAATGGAAATATCCCGGCGTGCCCAAGATTCCTGTCAGGAAAAGCATGATATGCAGCAAGTGCGACTACTACGATGTCGCTGATCTGGGCACTGTGCTGAGGAAATTGAAAAAGGGCAGCTTTAGGATATCAGCAACCCCGAAAGTCGAGGCAATTTTCAGGAAAAAATCTGTCATAGGCCTTAACGAAGTGCAGGTGCGCAACAAGGACCCGCGCCGTGCGCTTCGTTTTCTTCTGAACGTGGACGGAAAATCCATGCAGTTCATAGCTGACGGCATTGTAGCGGCAACCCCTTACGGCTCTACCGCTTATTACAAGTCGCTTGGCTACGAGCCCTTTGGCAGCGGCATAAGAATAGGCCTGAACAATCCTGCAGGGCTTCGCCGGTATTTTGTTGTAAAGAAAACAGCGAAGATAAGGATATCGCGCGAGCGTGCGCTGCTTGCAGCTGATAACCAGAGCAGGATTCATGGGCTGAAAGAAGGCGACACTGTTCTTGTCAGGGAATCCAAACAAAGGGCACGATTTGTAAGGTTTTTGTGATAAATTAAGCTTGGGAAGACCCACCGTTTTGATTGAACTTTTCTGAAAAGTTCAGTCTTTCCTTTTCCGCCTCATCCATAGAGGTTTCCTCTTCCGGCATATCTGATTTTTTCTGGCGTTTTTCCATGGCTTTTCTCACGCGTTTCATTGCCAGTTCCATTGCAGCCTCGCGTGGCGCCATCCTGATCTTCTTCGCGTGCTTCAGGACTTTTTTTGTGTTCGCAGTTATCTTTTCCTTTACAAGGTCAAACATGTTCTGGGGATTCAGGCCTTTGTATTCCGCATAGCTTGATATCACGCCTCCGGCGTTAGCGACAAAATCAGGCACAACAAGGATGCCCTTTTCGTGAAGTTTTGCCTCGATTTCAGGCGTCATGGGTATGTTGGCTCCTTCCACAACGAGCTTTGCCTTTATCCCGTCAACGTTCTTTTCGTTTATGACATCCGGAAGCGCCGCGGGTATCAGTATATCAACATCGAGCAGAAACAGTTCCTCGTTCTTCAAAACCTGGCCGGGCCTGTAATTTACCACGGATCCTGTCTGCTGCTTCACTTCGGAAAGCTCTTCGATGCCAAGGCCCTGGTCGTTGTATATGCAGCCTTTTGAATCCGATGTTGCTACAATCCTCGCGCCCATCTCGGAAAAGTGCTTTGCCGCGAACGAGCCGACGTTGCCAAATCCCTCTATTGCTATTTTCGCCCCCTTAAGGTCTATTTTTGCGAAGCCGGCTGCTACCGCTGTTGCGTGGGCAACACCGAATCCCGTGGAGCCGTATTCATGGGGTATGCCGCATTTCTCGCCGGGCTTCACGCACATGTTTGCCGGTTTTCCCGTGCAGGATTTCCACGAGCCGTTTGCTTCCGCGTACCAGCGCATTTCTTCCTCGGCAATGTTCACATCAGGCGCAGCTATGTATTGCCTGGGCGAAAGAGGTTTGAGCGCAATTGCAAAGGCTTCGACAACCGCTTTTTTCTGCTCTTTGCTCATATTTTTCGGGTCGGCGATAATGCCGGATTTCGCCCCGCCGAAAGGAAGCCCTGCTAACGAGCACTTCCACGTCATCGTTCGCGCAAGCCTGAAGACCTCATCCTTGTCCACAGTAGGCGTCATCCTTATGCCGCCTTTTCCGGGACCTAAAGCGGTGTTGTCTATAACAAGAACGCCGCGCATCTTAGTTTTGGGGTCGTAGACCTCCACGATCTTTTCCGGCCCGAATTCGTCGTGTAGAATCATATCATCACGAGTAATTATTGCTCAGGCGATTAATAAGTTTGCCTGCGGATGCCTTGCAATAAAAAATTAAAAGAAATCGGTTATCAGTGGTTTTCCTTGTTGTGCTTGTCCAGCTCCTTCCTGTCTTTGAAAGACATGCCGCACATCCTGCACTCAGCCATAGCCATGTTATCACCTAATTAGTTGAGGCGGGCAGAACTTTATAAGATTCTTTACGCCGAACAAAAATCCGGTTTCTTGGATAAAATTCTGCTTACATCTTGCCGCAGCAGTCTTTGTACTTCTTGCCTGAGCCGCAGACGCATCTGGCATTAGGGTCCATTTTCTTCATGATTACACCCCCTGTTTCTTGTTTAATCTTGATCTGAAGTAAGGCAAAATATACGCAAGAAAAATCAGAAAAACTCCTGTTGTCTTGAATATTTCAGCTTGCTGGAAAGCAAGCACAAAACCCGCAACCAATAGGATAAACCCCTCCTTTGTGTGAGTCGGGCAAGCAATGCAGACGTTTTTTCTTGGCATCAGCTATAGATTTTTCTTTATAGAAAAAGCCGCATTCGCTGCATTGAAAAAGCTTGTTTTGCATTTGAAATCACTTCATTTTTTAATATTCTCAGTAACGAGTACCTCGTCGTTGCAAGGGCATACGAACTCGTTTTCGTTCACATACCTGTACGCGGAATAAACCCCGACTACTGATTCTCCCACGCCTGTGATTGCCTGCTTGAATTCCGTGTCGCCGACATCGCCGGCTGCAAAGACCCCTGGCAAGTTCGTCTGCGCTTTCCTGTCTATAATTATTTCGCCTTTCGAGTTTGTTTTTATGCCGATTGATTGTGCAAGCTGGTTGTTGGGCAACATACCTATCTCCACGAAGACGGCGTCCGTAACGAATTTTTTGCTGCCTTTGTATTCCTTGTCCAGCGTCAGATATTCAACTTTTCCTGCACCGTGAATTTCTTTCACATTAGTATTGTTGATTATTTCTATTTTACCTTCGGCGATTTTCTGCTCCACACGCTTCATGTTCACGGGCTCCGCCCTTATCTTCTCGCCGCGGTAGATTATGTAAACTTTCTTTGCATATTGGGTTAGCAGAAGAGATTCCTTCGCAGCGCTGTCACTCCCGCCCACAACGGCAACAATTTTATTCTTATAAATCGGCCCGTCGCACAAGGCGCAGGAATGCACGCCTTTGTTGGAAAGTTCTTTTTCGCCCGGCACCCCAAGCTCGCGGTGCTTCGCGCCCGTAGCAAACAATATAGTCTTTGTATGGAAACTTTGGTTTTCCGTAAAAACATTGTAACAAGTTTCGCTGCATTTCTTTACGCTTATGGCCTTTTCTTCCACAAGCTTTATTTCGTACTCCATTGCGTGCTCCTGGATTCTGTCCGCAAGTTCCTGTCCCGTAAGCCTCTTGAACCCTGGATAATTCTCTACAACATCGGTAAGTATGATTGTGCCGCCGTTCGTTTCCGACAGAACCAAGGTTTTCATGCCAAGCCTGCCTGCGTACATAGCTCCGGCGAATCCTACAACACCGCCGCCTATGATTATTATGTCGTACGTTATGTGTTCGTGTTCCATGGAATCCCTTCTTCAATTTTTTGGCTTTACGAAGCTTTTACCATGCTTTTAAGTGCCTTTTCCAGCGCAGGCCTGTCAAAGCCGACAATTATTTTCCCGTCAATATCAATGACAGGGACGCCCATCTGTCCTGATTTCTTGGTCATTTCCTCGGCGGCTTTCTCGTCATTTTCCACGTTAATTTCTTCATACTTCACATTATTCTTCTTGAAGAAGTCTTTTGCCATCTTGCAGTAAGGGCAGTATGTAGTTGTGTAGATTTTTACTGTCATCTTTATCACCTAATTAAAATCATTTGAAGGGATTATAAAACCTATATTTTATTATTAAATCTTGAATTTAACTATATTTTGCAGGCTATTCTAGAATCAAAAAATCCGTTAGAAGGAAATAGAAAGACTTAACAATCAAGTACGAAGGAGTAAAATAAAAAAGAAAAAATTCCGCTTAACAATATAGGCATACTTAACAGTATGCGCAATGCTGCGTTGATTTGGTTTCCTGCTTGGTTTTCTTTTTCATTCTTATCACCGCATACATTTTGTATTATCACTCAAATGAAGACTATATTGATGTGTAAAAACTTGGTTTTAATTGGAAAATCTTTATCGCAGCGAACCGATTCCAGTTTTCCGGAATTTTTCATTGAATAAATACAGGAATTAAATAGTTAAATCTAAAATTTAATTATTCAATAGAATTTTAAAGTAGTATTCTGGCCAATTCTACTTGGTGATTTTATGAAAAGGATTCTTGTAACAGGTGCGGCTGGACAGATAGGCTCGGAGCTTATACCTGCTCTAAGGGAAAGGTACGGGAATGAAAGTGTTGTGGCCAGCGTATATGAAAAAGATTTGGGATCTCTCTTAAGGTCCTATGAAATTGATCCTGAAGAGTATCGTGCATTCAGGGATGTGCTAGAAACGTCACCCCTTGAAGATTTAGATCTTACTTTGGTTGATCGCAATGAGCATTTGGGTTATGCTGATCCTGGTTTCGGAGACGCACCGAATATAAGATTCAGAGCAAGATATCCAAGGGAACTGGGAGATATAACAACTGTGGTAGAATTACTTAACAAAAGAACAGGGCTAACTTTTGTAAATCCAACTATATGGCCTAATCGAGACGGAATAGGAACTGTAGATTATCGTTTTCGTGATGGAAGGAATACGGCCAGACTGATTTTAATTCCGTATTCTGCTGAAAATTCTGATGAAACGAGGTGAGAAAAATGAGAAGAATTCTTGTAACCGGTGCAGCTGGTGCGATTGGTCGTAATTTATTACGGGGCCTTTATGCATTTCATAGGCCTCAAGATGTTGTTGCAGGTTATAACAAAACCCCATTAACTGGACTTCCAGAAGATGGTTTATCAGTCCAGGTTGATGTAACTGATAAAGAAAGACTGGGATTAGTTGTTGAGAAGTACGATGTAGGTGATGTGTACCATCTTTCTGCACTTTTATCAATTGCAGCTGAAAAGAATCCGGAACTCGCTAGACGCGTGAACATGGGCGGCCTAACAAATGTTCTTGATTTAGCTAAAGACTATGATTTGAGGGTATTTTGGCCCAGCTCTATTGCAGTCTTTGGCTCAACTGCGCCAAAATATAACACTCCGCAGGATGCCCCGCTTGATCCGGAATTCGAATATGGCAGGAATAAGGTAGCAGGGGAGAGGCTTCTTCAACAATATTTTAATGAATTTGGAGTGGACGCAAGAAGCGTACGATACGGAGGGCTTCTGGGACCCGGAAAACCAGGACCCGGAACAACTGAGTATGCAATAGAAATGATTTATGCGGCGGTTAAGGGAGAACCATATGCATCTCCTTTAGGACCTGGTACTGCACTGCCAATGACGGATATGCGTGATGCAGTAAGGGCTGCAATAGAAATCATGGCAGCACCAAAGGAAAGAATAAAGATAAGGACAAGCTACAATCTTTCAGCAATGAGTTTTACACCAGAACAGTTAGCAGATGAAATTAGAAAATATATTCCTGGGTTTGAGTTGCGATTCAAAATAGACGAACTAAAACAAAGGGTTGCTAATTCATGGCCATATACTATTGGTGATTCTTTTGCACGCGAGCACTGGGGTTGGGTGCATAGCTATGGATTGCCAGAAACGGTCGGATACATGATTAATGAAATAAGATAAGAGACTGCTATTTGAACTTTCAAAAATATAGCAAGAAAAGATTGGGGATGGAAACCGGATTGGAATAGAGAGAAAATGTCGGACGATATATGCTGGAAAATCTAGGCAGAAAGCCCGCGAAAATTGAGATGGGAACAAAGAGGTGATGGCAATGGCAAAAGTATGTCCTATGGAAGGCTGCAAAGAGCACGAAGGGATGTGCATTCATGACAAGATGATGGTTGCTGTAGGAGTAATTATAGTGTTATTGATAATTGCAAGGTTCTCTGGATTGCTATAATTATCCGGATAATAAATTGTAATTACAATTACAGTCGGTTTTACTCTTAAACACTAGTTATAAACACTGCATTAGTGAAAAAATTTTTATGAACTGCATTATTTGCGGAAATGCATCTAATCTGCTAGGAACAAAAGGCGGGATAACGGTTTCTTATTGCTCTCGCCATGCAATAGAATGTGTAAAAGCAGAAGCATCATGCATATGTAGGTAAAATCGGATTTAAACCCTAATTATAAAAACTTCTAAAAGAAAACAAAATTATGCTAGTTAATGCGAAATATGTCCTGCTACTTGTTTTTGTCATTTCAGCTTCGGCTTGTGTTTCTCCGTCGCAGGAACAAGTTTCTACCCAAGGTCAGGCGCAGCAGACCGACTGGCGCAACGTATCGCTGAAAGACATAAGAAACGGCTCGTCTTTCATGCTGGGCGATTTCCGCGGAAAAGTTGTGGTGATGGAATCAATGGCTGTCTGGTGCCCGCTTTGCGCTGAACAACAAAGAGAAATCCAAAAAGCCGAGCAACAGCTGAGCAATGAAGATGTCGTTTCAGTGAGCATTGACATAGACCCCAACGAAGACGAAGCAAAACTGCTTTCGTATGTGCAAAAATCAGGCTTTTCATGGCGCTTTGCCGTCGCGCCTCGCGAATTTTCGCAATCATTGAGCAAACAGTACGGGGCGCTTGTGCTGAACCCTCCTTCGACACCTGTAATTATTATTGACAAGAACAGCGAGCCACATCCGCTGCGGTACGGGATAAAGAAGTCTGACGAGCTTGTTAATGAGATAAAGAAATACATGTAATAGCGGGAAGGAAGCAGCAGGTTGTCTTTATGGCTTCAGAAATCATTACGGCCTTTTTCCTAGGCATGCTTGCCACGGCCGCTCCGTGCGTCCTGCCGCTTTATCCAGGCTTCCTTGCTTACCTGAGCGCAAGCGGTGGCGGAAAAGTTAAGGTGCAATATCTTGGCTTCCTCGTTTTTCTCGGCGTGCTTACGATGATGATAGTTCTTGGCTTAATTATTTCATTGCTGAGTGTTGCTGTTGGCAGCGTGATAAGCATAATCACACCGCTTGCCGACATCATAATAATACTGATAGGAATTCTGCTTCTGATGAACAAAAATATCTTTGCATCTTTGCCGAAGACGAAAAACCCGCTGATGAAGAATCCTTATGCCAATGCTTATTCCTACGGGCTGTTATACGGCCCTGTCGCGCTGCCCTGCAGCGGCCCTTTTCTTGTAAGCATCTTCGCAATATCATTCACAGCCGCAGATTTTTTCAGCGGCCTTTTACTGTTTTTTGTATTCGGCCTTGGATTCGGCGTGCCGCTTTTCCTTATTTCGCTGGTTGCCAAGGCCAGGCAGCAGTGGCTTATAGAAACTGTTACGAAGCATCAGGAAAAGATGAACAGGATTGCAGGATCGATTCTGATATTAGTTGGCGCTTATGATTTGTACATCAACTGGCAGTTTCTGACGGTTTATTTATAAAGCTCAGTTTCAGGATGCGCCGTGAGCCATGAAAACCAGTAAGAGCCAAAGCTGCTGATTCTTTCGCCGCTTTCATCGAATATTTTTACGCCGTTTATTTCCTTGTCCCACAAGACAGTAATTTTCATGCCGCCGACGTCGTCACTGATTTCCAATTTTTCCTTTGAGATATTTTCAGGATAAGCTTTTGTTGTGTTGCCGACAATGACTCCATACACGATTTCTTTCGGCCCCAAACGCGTATCGCTGAAATCAACGCCGAATCCGACGAAATCGCTTTTTGCAAAGTCAGCATACGGGTCAGCATCGTAATCTCTTCTTATTCCGGTATCTTTTGAAAGCACAAGGATGTCCGTGTGGGCTTTTTTCCAGTCCTTCCACTTCACCGCTTCCAAGTGTATTGGCTCAAGTTTTGTGCCCGCCAAAGGACCGATTATAGCCTGCCCTATGACTTGCGACCAGTACGTGTCCGTTTTGTCATCGTACATAACGAGGTTTGCGTTCCATAACTTGCCTGAAGTTCCGAAATTGTATGTAACGCCATCTATGGTTCTTTTGAACGCAATGCCCGTCCTGCAGAGCGGGCAGTACGTTATCAGAACAGGCTCTCCATTCACGTCGTCGTTTGCTATTTCATGCCAGTTTAGGATCCTGAACGGGTAAGCCTTTACGGCCCCGTTATATTCAAGCCCCAGAACCATATCGTCGTCGGAAAGCCAATCAGCTTCGCCGGCACTTGTGAATTTCGGGTTAAGCAATGCAGGTATGCCCCTGTCAAAGCCGATGCCGCCTTTCGCCGGCCCGCCTGCCAGAAGTTCTGACGGATGCACAATGTATTTCGTGCCGTCGGGCAATGTTTTCACCTCTCCGAAATCTTGTATCGTTGCTGTTCTTGCTGCTTGCGGCGATAAAAAGCCGCCTGCCAGAAGCAAAATAATCACTAAAACAATAATCAGAGCCGCTCCTACGGACAAATTCTGAGGCAGTTTCCTTTTCATTTTCTCTAAAAATAATCGGACTTATGATATTTATTGGTCATGTTTAACCCTGAAGAAGTGACTTAAATCAAAATTTTAATAAATAAAATAGATATTTAAGCATTGCGGTCGTAATTATTATTGGTATTCGAAATGAAAAACATAATTGTCGCGCCTGTAGGCAGGAACCTGGATGCATTGTTCACCGGTCTTCGCGAATTCCCCACGGAAAAGGTTATTCTGATTGCCACTGAAAATAATCTGGAGCAGGCGAAAAAGGCAAAGCGCGAGCTGGAGCGGTTTAAGGTACCTTCATCCATAATAGAAATACGCGGCGATTTGTGGGAAGAAACGTTCAAGTTAATAGCGGACATGAAAAAAAGCACGAACAAAGAAATAATTGTAAATGTTTCGACGGGCGACGAGATCGCTCAGTGCGTTGCGCTGTCTGCCGCTTTCGTCAACGGCCTGAAGGCTTTCGGCGTGAACAAGAACGAGGTAATGATGCTGCCCGTGCTGAAGTTTTCTTATTACCGGCTTATACCGGAAAAAAAGATGAAGATACTGCACTTCCTCAGCAATAACCGTGACTGCTGCTCGTCGTTTGAGGAAATGTCAAAGAAACTAGGCATGAGCCTGCCGCTGCTTTCTTACCACATAAACGGGAATATCAAGAGCGAAGGCCTCAAGCAGATGGGTTTGGTTGATACACATAGCAGGAAAGGCCGGCTTGAAGTGAAATTAACAAAACTTGCAGAACTGCTTCTAAAGGGATACATCGCGTAATTAGCTGAAATTCTCAAAAAGCCACCTGACTATGACTTTGTCCACGTTCGTTATAGTTAGCATGTCGGTCCCGTGCGCATTGCCGTTGAAGAGCGATAATGCCTTCTTACCGGGCGCATAGAAGTACATGTATTTGGATGAATCCGCAGAATACGCATCGCCTTCCGTTGTTATGAACAGTACGGGCGATGTGTAGTTTTTTATCGTCTCCTGCGCGTCAACCCCCCTGTAATTGAATCCCGGAGAAAGAAGAATCACGGTTCTTATATCGTCATCGCCGGCGGAGTAGTTCAGAGCAATATTCGCCCCGATGCTTGCCCCGATTACTGCAAATCTTGTCTTTCCCCTGCTTTCAAGGAATGCCTTTGCCGCGGCTACGTCTTTTTTCATGGATGCGAAATCATCCTCGGAAAAATCATTCCATGTTATTTTTGCGCCGTTCTGAACAACGCTTTCTCCATGCCCGCGCATGTCTACCGCAAGAACCGTGTAGTTCAGCTTTGACAATGCCGGGACAAGACCGTTCCAGCTTTCCTTGCTGCTGCCGAGCATATGAAGCAGGATTAAGCCCTTCTCGCTGCCCTCGTAATAATTCCCGTGGATGGCAAAGCCGTCGCCGGTGGTGAAAGAAACCGCTTCCGCTTTCTGCTGCTGGACGCAGCCCAGTGTTATCAATGAGATGAGCAATAAAAGAAATATTTTTTTCATGAAAAGGTTTGTCGGCAAAAGATTTTAAATGCTTGGGTTCAGAGATTATAACATGAATAAAAATATCAGAAATGTTTTTTTGGTTCTTTTTGCAGCCGTCCTTGTTCTGGGATGTGTCCAGCAGAGCCAAACGCAGCAGCCTCAGGCACAGCCGAACGAGACACATGCGCCTCAGACAAGGCAGTTCAGCATGGTTATAAGCCACACGTTTTACAATCCGTCAGTGCTAACAGTCAATAAAGGCGATACTGTCGTCATTAAAGCCGTGGCAGCGCCCGGAACTGCTTCGCACCTTCACGGCATAACCATAGACGAGTTTGATGTCAACGAGGCTGTCACCTCAGAAGACCCCAACAATCCTGTGGTAATCCAGTTTGTCGCGGACAAGGAAGGGACATTCACTATATACTGCCAGACATGCTGGAGCGGGCCTTTCGGCCAGGGTCACCCGCCCATCAAGGCGTTTCTTGAAGTGAAGCCGTGAAGGCGGTTCAATGGAATTCCAATTAAAACTTGATGAATACCATTACATGATTATTTTTCTTCTTGTTTCAACGGCTGTCGCAATGTACCAGGCCGGCCAATTTTATCCGCAGGTAATCGTAATCCCTGTTATTGCTGCTGTTGCCGACTTTGCAGTGAATTATTACAAGAACAAAAGAAAAGATATCCCGTTTTCAGCCATCATATCCGGACTGATTATTGCATCAATAATGCCGCAGCTGTCATTGCCGGTTCAGGTTATAGCCGCGCTTCTTGCCGTTGTGCAGAAGCACGTCATACGCTGGAAAGGTTCTCACATCTTCAATCCCGCCGCCTTTTCTGTTCTGATAACATCGCTTTTGTTTTCAACAGCGCCATCATGGTGGATTGCGGTTTCCCCGGTGGTGCTGGTATTCCTCCTGACTGCGAACATGGTCCGAAGGCTCCCGATAGCAGTATCATTCTATGCGTTTCATGTCCTCCTGTCCGGCGCTTCAATCGCCGCGATGCTTGACTACACCGCGATATTCTTCGCGCTTGTCATGGCTGTGGAGCCTAAGACAACGCCGCTGTCGCAGAAAGGCATGGTGGTATTCGGCGCGTGGATCGCCGTTCTTTCTGCTGTCGTCCACTACACAGGCTTGAGCATTGACCCGTTCATTATCGCGCTCCTTGTCATGAACATTTTCAGGAGATACCTGAATACTATAAAGTAATCAGAAAAGCTGGAAGCCTGCAATGGCCAGGACAGCAAGCAGAGACGGTATATGAATCATGTATATTGCCAGCGAGTTTCTTCCGAGGAAAGCAACAAAGGAAAGGAAGGGGTTTTTTGTCTCGCTTACCCTGAAATTCCTTTTCCCGTTTTTGTATAATGCCCCGCTGAAAGTTATGCCAATCAGAAAGAACCCGAACCACGGCAGCATCGGGAAATAATCAAGCGTTGCGAAGTTATGCGGCTGCAGCCCGAGCCACAGCAGCCACGGGGAATCAAAGGAAAAGCTGCTTAGGTAAATGCCCGCAGCAATGAAGGCAAGACCCAAAAGGATGTTCCATTTTCCAAACCGAAGGAAGAAGGGGGATATGACAACAGAAATTCCTATCAGATGCAGGATTCCGAACCAGACAGTCTGGCCCGGGACAAAAATCCATGTAACAAGGGTTATCGCCATTCCGAGCAGGAAAATTTTCATGCCCCGCATCTCACCTCTATGATGAAAATTTTTCTTCTTTCTGCCATAGCTCACCGCCAGAGATATTCCAGCTATGGTTATGAACAATGTGCCGACGAAGCGCGGGAACCAGAACCAGAATATTTCTCCGGCAGAAAAATTATAAACGCCGAAATAGCGCAGCGCGAAGGCATAGTTGAATATTATCATCAGGATTACGGCAAGGCCCCGAGCAAAATCAAGCTCCCGGAAGCGTTTTGGCATATAATTAAATTTGCAAAGGAACGTTAAAAGCAGTTATTTCAGAGTGAATTTTATTCTTTCAAATTCGTCTATTTTTCTCTTTGCGGATTTTAGGTATCTGTATGTTTTCTGTATTCTGATGGCAACCTTGTCTGCATAGGCCTCTTCTTCATCTGAATCGTGGTGAAACCTTGCCAGCAGCGAAAGCGGCGAGAAAAATTTAAGCAGAGAAAAAGACAGTTTTAATACAGATGCCTTGCGTTTCAGATGCCCAAGTTCATGCAGTATTACAGCTTCTATCTCTTTTTTGTTAAGAAGGTCAATAAGCCCTGCAGAAAGGAATATCATTGATTTGAATGATCTGAAAGAAAATGCGACGGGGTTCGCGTTGTCGATTACGTAAACCTTCGGCATTCTGATTTTCATCCTTGTAGAATGTTTCTCTACAAATCCGACTACGTGAAAATTCTCCACCTCGTATTTTCTGCTGAAGAACATGTAAAAGCCGGGTATAACTAAAAAACCTGCTACCGTGCTAATTAAAAGCGTTGTTGGAAGCGCCAGTGAAACTAAGTTCAAAAGGCTGTTTGTACATGCGCAAGTGAAACTGCACATAGTGGCATTTGTAGTCAAGACTACGAATGGGAAAAACAGGAAAATTAAATGGCCGTAAATAAGCCCGATTTTCGATTTTGTTGAAAGCTTGGATTTCTTCAGAACCAGCAGCGTAATTATGGCAAGCAAAAGGGAGCTTGCCATCAGCAGTAATTTGTCGGGGTCTATAGAAAACCCGGCATAGCACGCGTCCAACATTCTACTTCCTCTTTGAAAACCTTTTATAAAAGTAATTGGCTGCGACAGTTCCAAAGTTGTTCATAAGCTTGTTTACAGTATGTTCAATAACTGACTCCTCGAATTCATGCTTTGTCTTTTTAGGATAATAAATATAATGTCCGCCACCACGACCTTTCTCTATTGTTCTGGATACTATGCCTTTCTGGTGAAGCCTGTCAAGGGTTACCGCAACGCTTGTCAACGCAAAATTTCTGTTTCTTTTCAATAGCCTGTGAAGTTCTGCGACACGGGCTTTGTCCATTTTCCACAGAAGGAGCAATATTTCTGTTTCCAGCGGGCTCAAAAGAGTTTTCACGCCCTTTCTGTCTAACCTTAATTTATTTACCTTCATCATAGAAACCATGTTTTTAATTTAATTTCAGGAACAGTATATTTTATGAATATGTATCCAGTTTCTTAAATACTTTACAAAATCTGTAAATCTTGCGAGAACCAAAAATATTTAAATAACCCCGAATAAGATATTTAAAGCTTTACATAACTTGTAAATGTATTCGGTGATTGCTTGAAGAAAAAACGCCCCAATACAAGCTATATGACTGACGAAGAAAAAGAAGCTTACGAGAAACTCCAAGAAAAGTTTGAGCTCGTGCCGAAGAAAGAGCAAAAGAAAAGAATTTCTAAAAAATCCACCCATGATTCTGAGAATGTTGTTTTGCATACAATAGGCATCGTAAAGCAGCCTCTTTACGCAAAAACTTTCGCCACAAGCGCTATACTGTTTGGAATTCTGTACACATTTTTATACGGCCTATGGAGGATACCAGTTATAGATTTCGGATTTAACAGGTTCTCTGCTGTAGGGATTTTAGATTATGCGTATCTGCTTATTATTACGGCCATCACGGGCTTGATGTTTGCTTTGTTCAAGTATGAAAGGGTTCAACACGTCAAATCAGGTTCCAAAGCTGGTTTGGGCGGCAGCGGATTGGCGGGTATTGTGTCGGCTATCTGCCCGGTCTGCCAAGGCATAACGATAACCGCATTGGGAGGAACAATAGCCACATTGCCGCTTGCATTCCTTGTCCCTTACATAGGATTAATCCAACTTATGACAGTTTTGATTTTAGGTTTCGCGCTTTACCTAAAAGCTAACAGCGTATATACGCAAACCTGCATAACGTGCAAAGTTAAGGTTGATAAAAAATTGCACACAGAAATTCCTTCTACGGGCACACCAAAAGCGAAAGAGCCCTTTTTGTACAGGAATAATATCGCTTTTGGCGCTTTGATTGTTTTGGTTTTGATGCTTGTTGCAAATAATTTTCTTATAACAACTGCTTACGCAAATGCCGGCGCATCTGCCGGCCTAAACGGCGACAGCGTATCTTTGAAAACGGGATTTGAATACGGCTCTAAAGTTACGCTAAAGCCAATGCCTTTGGCAACCGGCGAAAGCCCGCGATTTCAGGGGTATAGAACAATAGTAAAGCCTTTGCCGACCATCAGCGAATTATCATTATCTCCGCCGACTGGTGACGTAGTTCAGGACCTTGTGAATAACGTTGTTCCAAGAGGGACACCATGGTACGGGCAAGAGGCGGGCGTAACATTTGACGACCCAATACAAGCGCAGCAGCTCTGGGCAAAAGGCAGGGCAATCCAGCTCGATGCTGCAGAGGAACAGCGATGGAGCAGGATAGTCAATTCATTCACATGCGACTACTGCTGTGGCTCTCCGCAGAATCCAACTATCATAACAAGGTGCGGTTGTGCGCACTCGGCAGCTGCGCAGGGCATGGCAAAATGGTTTGTAAAGAATTACGGAGACAAATACTCTGACGAAGAAATATACGGCGAAATGGCAAGATGGTATGCGTTGTGGTATCCCGGTCCTACAGTAAAGAGAATTGCAGAGGAGTTGCAGGCGGCAAATTAGGCATGATTTTATGGCAAAAAGAAAGAACAAAATCAGCGATAAAATGATTGGAATTATGATGGGTATAGCTTTCACGCTCAGCGCCATAGGGATAATCAATGCAGCATATGTTTTCTTTGCGCACAAAAATGAAGGAAATTCTATGATGGATTCAGGAGGTAGGATGCCTATGATGATGAGTTTCTCATATTCATCTCCTGATAATGCCGCCATACAAAGCCAGCAGCAAGAAGAACAAGAAGGCAAAAAGTTTTTGGATAACCTAAACAACAAAATAGTTGTCTGTCCACAACTCAAGAATGCAGATTTTGAGAAAATTGGTGAATATTTTATGGGTCAATCCATTGGAGATACTTCGAGGCACATTGCCATGAATGAAATGATGAAATCAATGATGGGAGAACAGGGGGAAGAACAAATGCATATCGCAATGGGCAAGCGAATGAGTAATTGCGAACCTGACGCACCAATGCCTCAAAATATGATGGGCAGCGACATGATGTCTGGAAATATGATGCGCTCAATGATGATGGGTTAATAGTGGTGATTCAATGGAAAATAAAAAGAAAAAGAAAGGAGGCTGTTGCTGATGGAAAGAAAAGAGCTGCTGATGACGCTGATGATAGGCGTGCTTCTGCTCACGACAGCCATGCAGACAGTAGCTTTGGCAAGTTTGAGCAACGGACAGGTAGTGGTAAGAGGCAAAGCAGTTGCAAGCAGCCCGGCACCAAGCTCAAGCGCGCCGTCGACAGGCGGTTCGGCATCTAGCTTAGCGAACTTGCCAAGCATGGTAGGCGGCTGCTAGCTGAAACGCATGGTTGATGACGAATGGGCAACAAAACATTAGACATTATTTTATATATTTTTATAGCGTTAGCAGTTGTACTTTCTGTCGTAAATTTTTCGCTTATATCTGCCCGAAGCGAAAAAGTAAAGGAAGCTGTTCTGTTGGCTGAAAAAGAAAACAAGCCGGCTAAATTGGAATTGATAAAAATTATCTCTTCTTCTTGCCAGGATTGTTTCGATATAAATCCTGTTATTGAAACCCTCAAGAAAGCGAACGTCAACGTCACTTCTGAAAAAACTATAGATTTTTCTTCGCAGGAAGCAAAGCAGCTTATAAGTCAGTACAACATAGAAAAGCTTCCTACTGTTGTAGTTCTGGGTGAAGTCAATAAATCTTCCGTAGTCAATTTATGGAACCAGAACTGGTACGTTGAAATGGCTGACGGCACGCAGGTTTTAGCTGTTTATTCTGCCGTGGCTCCACCTTATGTGGACGCAGCATCCGGTGATTTCAGGGGTCTTGTAGCCTTAACGCATATTTTAGACGAATCGTGTCCGGATTGCGCAGACCTTATGCAGGTAATAAGCTTCTTCAAGCAGCAGAATGTCAAGTTCTCAAGCGAGAAAACAATTGACTATACTTCTCAAGAAGCCAAAGACCTAATAGCTAAGTTTGAGGTGCAGAAAGTTCCAGCTTTGATTATCTCTAAGGATATTCTAGATTACCCAGCTATATCTCAAGTATGGGATCAGCTAAATACCAGTGAGAAGCAAGGTTTCTATGCGCTGCACACAACCGTTCCGCCATATAGGGATTTGGCCACAAACAAAATTGAAGGGTTGGTAACTGTAATTTACCTTAATGACAGCACATGTGCAAGCTGCTACGATGTCCAGATTAACAGGCAGATTCTGGAAAGAAACTTTGGAGTGGTAATTGCAAACGAGACAACTGATGATATAAATTCTGAAAACGGCAGATCGTTAGTAAAGCAGTACAACATAACAAAGGTTCCTATAATGCTTGCTTCCCCTGATGCCAGCGTGTATGCAGCCTTTACTGAGATCTGGCAACAGGTTGGGAATGTCGCTAAAGACGGATGGTATGTAATGAGAAAGCCGGAAGTTTTGGGAACTTACAAGGATCTAGCCAAGGGAATTGTTGTGAATGAGGTAACTGTTTATGCAGGCGAATTTGAATTCCAGCCAAATGCTATCGAGGTCAAGAAAGGTGAAACTGTTCGGCTGACTTTCATAAACGCGGGGACAGTTGAGCATGACTTTGTTATAGACGAGCTAAATGTAAGAACAAAACGCTTGCAGCCGAGAACATTAGAGACTATAGAATTTGTGGCGGACAAAAGCGGCGCGTTTTCATTCTACTGTTCCGTTGAAGGCCATAGGCAGCAGGGTATGGAAGGATCTATTACTATAAGCCAGGTGTGAGCAAATGGGGGTCGCAAAGCCAAAATCCAATGTAGTTCTAGGCGCAGTCGTAATAGCCGCTGTGTTTGTTGCAGGACTGATTTACGTTCAATTCACAAAGCAGAATGAAGTAGCGGATAATTACCAAGTTGCACCACCCGAAGAAGTCGTTAGGCAATATTTTACGTCGTGGAACAATAGAGACTGGCCCAATATGTACGCAACTTTGTCAGACGGATTCAAGAAAATTGATCCCAATGCTAAAGACTTAGCTGCATTCAGAAACTTTGCAAGCTCTCAAGGTATAGAAGGCGTTAACATAATAAGCATAAAAGAAGAGTCTAATGACGGAACTACAGCTAGCGTTGTATATTCTATTGAATTCACATTATCAAATGGAAGCAAGAGGCCGTTCAGCGATAGATTTACACTGAAATTCAGGCAAGGCGACATCATTCCCGGCTGGAAGCTTATTCACCCGTACGGCCCCAACATTGATACTTCGTAGGCGATTGGATGAAGAGCAAACTAGTAAAACATATCGGCATGATGACATCATTTTGTTGATAATTAACGCAAGAGGTAAAAATATGGACAATACAGAAAAATTTGCTTTTGGGTTTCTTGGAATAGCATCTATAATAGCGGTATTCGCAATGCTCTCTGCGTTTAATATCGTACAGCTCAATTCAAATCCAGCAACAGGAAATTCTGTCCAGAATTCAATGGGCCAGCGGTTAACAAGAATGAGCTTGTCGCCTTTCGATGTCCAGCTTGCGAAGCAGTTCATGGACAAGAACGGCGACGGCAAATGCGATGTATGCGGCATGGATGTGCAGATATGCATAGACAGCGGGCAGATGCAGTGCAATATGGATTCCAAATCTACTATAGGTGTTCTAGGCTCGCAGCATATTCATGCTGACTGGAAAATATATATAAACGGCAAAGAATTAGACGATAATTTTTTTGACTCTATAGCTATGAACATGTCAAATGAAAACAATGGCATATCGAGCAGTTTCATACATGTTGACAAAGGCGCGCCTTCACCGGAAAAAACAGGTAATGTATTGCATATGCATGCTACCGGAGTGCCATTATGGATATTCTTCAAAAGCGTGGGAATGGATTTCAATAAAGACTGCCTGTCGCTTTCAGATGGACAAAAATTCTGCAACGCTGGGGAAAATACTTTGAAATTCTATGTAAACGGAAAGCCTAACAGCGAATGGGAAAAATATGTTTTCAACGATCTGGACAAGATTCTGATTTCATATGGAGAAGAAACAGACCTGAGCCAGCAGCTGAATTCAATAACGGATTTCGCAAAGAGTCATTGATACTTTATGAAAAGGAAAAATAGTAGCAAGGCGCATAAAGAAAAATTTCTCAGCATGTTTAGTGGGCTTTCAGGTAGCTTGAGCTTTCTGGGCGGATGGCAGGTTTGCCATAATTTATGCCTAGGTATTATAGCTCTGCTGTCAGTGGTGGGCATAGCAGTAGTTGGCATGCCGTTTTTGTTTTTAACGCAGTACGCTGTATATTTCTGGTCGCTAGCTGCATTGCTTCTTGTACCTACGCTTATATTGTACTGGAAAAACAGAAAATGCATCTCCGCGAATCTGATACTGTTTAACATAGGCATTGTAATCGCAAGCGTGCCTTTTGCGCAGCTGCAGGCTTATCAAGTAGCATTCTGGCTAGTTGGCGGCGTTTTAATTGCATCTTCTGTGTGGATGTTTGTAAAGCCGAAGTTTCAAAAGAACAATAAAAATTTAGCTTCTGGTGCTATTTCAGCGCCTTGAGCAGAAGTTTTCGCGCTTCTGGCGTCAATGACTTCCTGAGATTCTTCGTGCATATACAGACGCAGCAGTCGCATGCAGGACAGACACCGCCCGTGCAGCATGATTTTCTTCGTGTCATAGCATCAACCTCCTTTGAGCAAAAATATTACGGGAAAAATAAGGCAACAAATTGCTTAGCGTAAAGCACTGTAATTATGATGAATAACCCAGCCAGCATGAGAACGATTGCGGATATTTTTAGTATCTTATGGCTCGACTCGCGCAGGAAATTTATCTTAGCGGTGCCGACAAGAAGAGAAACCGTCAGCATCAAAATTCCCATTGTCAGCGAATAAATAACAAAAGCCAAAAGCGCAGCATTAAACCCGCTAGCCAACGCAAGGACAATCAATCCAGCAAGAATAGGGCCGGTGCAGCCTATATTTCCCAAGTTATAACCGAACCCGTAGAAGAAATAATTCTCTGAGCTCTTTTTTCCCGAAACAAATTTATGACTTATGCTTTTGAACAGTTGCCCCTGTACTGAAATATGAAAGAATTGCAGTACGCCAAGGATGAACAAAATTCCGCCTACTATTGCCCTTATTGTCAGAGTAATACCCGAAAGCTGGCCGCTTTCTGCAACCGAAAAGGCAGACCCAATTCCCAGGCCAATGAAGGCAAGAATAACGCCCAGAATTATGTTGAATGAGACTAATCCTGCCGATGCCAAAACCCCGTTTCTAAAAATAGCACCCTTGTGTAAGTTCTTGCCCTTCCCGTATAGTGAGAGGTATGCTGGCAGCAAACCGAAAGAGCATGGGGAAAAGAATGTTGCCAGGCCTGCAAATACTGCAACAATCATCAGAGGCAGCACGCCCAAAGTAGCCATATTTTTTGCGAATTCAAGAAAGCCAAAATACCCTGCAACCGTGATTGCTATCAATACTGCGAGGAATACTACATATAAGCCAGCTTGTCCCTTGGCATCTGAACCCATAAAAATCACGCTTTAATAGTTTCTTTTGTATACTATTAGTGTTGTATGAAATATAAGGCAGGCAGTTTCATGGCAGAAACCAGTTTACGCGCAGTAACTAATGGAAAAGAATGCAAAATGGTAGGCGGCGGCTATTGCCCAAAGCCCCTGGAAATCGCTGCTTCTTTCCTCAGTAGGAAGTGGACGCTAAGCATAATAGTAACGATAGGAAATTTCGGCTCGCTAAGGTTCAACGATTTGCTCAGGCGAATTGAAGGTATAACACAGAAAACATTGTCCGAAAGGCTGAAAGAGCTTGAGCGGCACAATATAATAATCCGTCGCGCTTTCAATGAAAAGCCTCCCCGTGTCGAATATTCGCTTACGCCAAACGGTCATAATGTTCGAAAAGCTGTTTTGCCGCTTCTGAAACTTGCTGAAAAAAAACACTTTCATTAAAAGAAACGCTTAAACATTACATATTTAAACATCCGATGCAATTTTATTCAATTCAAATTTTTGTAAAGGTTATGTGATAAAATGGCTGAAGATTCAATAACCTTCAAGAAAAGCACGGTCCAGCTTATCGCTGTTCTCGTTGTCGGCTTGATTATAGGATAACCCAATACTGGGATGAGTCCGACATATGCGGCAACTGAGCTGTTTAAAAATTTTGGCATTAATCTAAGCAAAGAGACAAATTATGGAAGAAAAAGAAGAAAAACACCAATGCAGTGAATGCGGAAAGGAGTTCAGCGCGGCGGAAGGTCTGGCGCAGCACATGCGCGACAAGCATTCGGCAATGACCAGCCATGAACTCAAGGAACAGCGCAAAAAAGAGAGGGAAGATCAGCTGAAAAAAGAAAAGGATAAGTCGGAGCGCTCAAAGCTGACTAGAAAGATCCTGATTGTCGGCGGTGCTTTTCTTTTACTGTCAGGGCTGATTTACGCTTTTCTTGTCCTTAGCAAAGGCGGCGGCGAATCGCGCCTTGCCGACGAGGAATATATCCTGCGTACCAATCTGAGGACGCACAGCGGCGTAAGCATGCACATACATCCCCATTTGATAATAATCGCAAACAACGAAAACGTGAATATACCGGCTGAGATAGGCATTGAAGGCGGCATAATGAGAGTTATACATACCCATGACGCAACAGGAACAATTCATCTGGAATCGCCGGTTCCTAAGGACTTCACTTTAGGCCAATTCTTCTTCGTGTGGTCGCGAACCAGCGGCGAGCCGAAAGTATTCAATTCGTCTTGCATCCTCAGCTATTGCAATAACGGAACGAAGGCGGTGAAGATGTTCGTGAACGGCAAAGAAAGCGACGAATACGAGAATTACATCATGCACGATCTGGACAGGATAGAGATAAGATACGAATAAGCTTATAAATCTTAAAGCGATAAACAAAGTGATTTCAAATGGGAGCAGACTTTGACAGAATTGCTGTGCAACATCCTTGCCCAAGATGCAATAACGCGATGCCTGAGTATCAAACCGGTCAATTGGGCGGTAAGATGCGTGTATATAGACTGGGAGAAAGAATTTACGCTGTTAACCAATCAGATTTTCGCAGATTAGAAGATATACCTGATTTTGAATTTCATCTTTATGATGTATGTGGTTTATGTTTAATAACGATAGAAGGAGACGGTATTGTAAGAGGTAATAAATTATGGAGTATCATAGAGAAAGGATACAGGGATGAACGTGCATCGCCGATAATCGACTACGATCATCCTATGGAAGTACCCGAACGTTACACAATAGAAACAGTTCTTATAGGAGAAAAACCGGCTAAAGTAAGAGTTCCCGTGGGTAAAAAAATTGTTTATCCACAGGAACAGCCGTTTATTCCTAACGAAAGAGTTATCGCGACTCTTGAATGAACTTTTTCTTTACCCTTTTATACTTTGTTTTCCATTTTATTATCCATGCGTGGATTGTATAAAGAGCAGCGCGTTGGCATTTTTGTCGATGTCCAGAACCTCTACTATTCTGCAAAGAACCTTTACCGTGCGAAGATAAACTATAACGGCATTTTGAAAGAAGCGATGAACGGCCGCACACTGATACGTGCGCTGGCTTACGTGATAAGGGCTGCCATTGAGGAGGAGAAAACCTTTTTCGATGCGCTGGAAAAGATAGGCTTTGAATTAAAGGCAAAGGATTTGCAGATATTCTACGGCGGAATGAAGAAAGGCGACTGGGACGTCGGCATAGCGATGGATGCCATAGAGCTTGCGCCAAAGCTTGACGTTATAGTCCTTGTTTCCGGCGACGGCGATTATTTGCCGCTTCTGGAGCACCTGAAGCGCTCGTCGGGCTGCAAGGTCGAGGTCATGGCTTTCGGCCGCTCGGCAAGCAGCAAGCTCAAAGAGGCTGCAGACGAGTTCGTGGACCTGGACGCCGCGCCTGCGAAATATCTGAGATAGGAAAATCTAAAAGCAAGGGATTTTTCCTAGTTTGCATTAGATTAGTTTATGCGTTATAAAATATGCCTGAAGCAAAAAGGAAATTTCTGAAAACATTAAAAAAGCTTAAATTGCTTCTCTTCTTAATTAGAATTGCAAATTATTCTTTGGTGCAATTATGCCAGAACACATTCACGCAGCCAGCAAAACAAAATGGGACGTTGTAATCATCGGCGCAGGCTCTGCAGGTCTCACTGCAGCGGTTTATACCTGCAGGAAAAAGCTGTCCACGCTGATTTTAAGCGTTGACGTAGGCGGTCAGACAATCCTGACAAACCATATTGAGAATTATCCAGGCTTTTTCAAAGAGACACCCGGCTATCCGTCCGGGCCAAAACTTATGCAGATTTTTGAGGAGCAGGCAAAGCATTTCGGCGCAGAGATAATAATGGGCAAGGTGACGAAGGTAGAGGTTGTGAATGAAAGCCCCACGCCGGAAAATCCTTACAAGTTTGTTCTGGAATTAAGCAACGGCGAGCGGTACGAAGCAAGGGTTGTTTTGCTGGCATACGGCAAGGTTCCCCGCGAGCTTGGCATCCCCGGCGAGAAAAAGTTCATAGGCCGCGGCGTCAGCACGTGCGCAACATGCGACGCTCCCTTATTTAGAAACAAAAACGTTGCTGTTATAGGCGGCGGCAACTCAGCTGTTGAGGCCGCTGAGCTTTTGACAAAGTTCGCCAGCAAGGTTTACCTCGTCCATCGGAGGGACCAGTTCCGCGCTGACGAAATAACCATGGACAAGGTAAAGGCGTCGCCGAAAGTAGAACTTGTTTTAAACAGCATGCCTGCAGAAATCAAAGGCGACAAGTTTGTAAGCGGTCTGGTTGTCCAGAATGTCAATACTCAGGAAACAAGAGAACTTCCTGTTCACGGTGTTTTCGTCGAGATCGGCTATATCGTGGTGACGGATTTTGTCAAAGATTATGTCGAGGTGAACAAGGCCAATGAAATTGTCGTTAATGAAAACTGCGAGACGAGGACGCCCGGTTTGTTCTCGGCAGGTGATTTAACAAACATACCGTTCAAGCAGACCATAACTTCCGCAGGCCAGGGCGCGATAGCCGGCTTGTCCGCCTACAACTACCTGATGCGCCTGCAGGGCAAGGCAGGCATTAAGGCTGATTGGGCTTGATTTAAAACTTGAAAACTATTTTTATCCATGAAACTGGCACTGGAATTCCGTAAAAGAATTCCTTTTCTGAGGCTTATTCCAGATAAAGTATATTTTGACTTGAACTTTGACGAATTCTTTCTCCCGGATGATGAAATCAATGAACTTCGGAAAAGCCTTGAATCAATGCTGAATCATTATGTCATGACTTACAAGACAAATGGATTTGACGATAAAATGCCCAAAGAAAAACACCTGTGCTTCAACCTGGAAATAGCAGAATTGAATGTCAGGCAGATGAAAATTTTAAGCGATTTTGAAAGTATTGCTAAAAGAAAAGGCGTCAGTTTTTGCGTCTATCGAAAGCCGCTTAAACTGGTCCCACAAATTGACTTAAAAGCTTTCCCGCGTTATTAAAGAAATATTATCAAAAGGATGGTGATATTATGGCACATGTATTGAAAGAACTTCCTTGGGACCCGAAGAAAGTCACGTGCGTTTCGCAGCAGGTCGTGCAGTGGCACCACGGCACGCATCACGCTGGTTACGTAAAAAAGCGCAATGAAATTGAGGAAAAGATAGATAAATTCGACAAAGCCGCTGCCAATGCAAATTATTCTGATTGGGGCGAGCTGAAGCGCAGAGAAACCTTTAACGCTTCCGGCATTATACTGCACGAGATATACTGGGAAAACATGGGCGGCGACGGCAAACACGACATGGACGCTGAAATTGTGAAGGCAATCATTCATTCTTTCGGTTCTTTCGAGAAGTGGAAAGAGGATTTCGTTGCCACGGCAAAAGCAAGCTTAGGCTGGGCAATATTGTGCTGGGACCCGTCTGACGGCAAGCTGCACAACTTCCTGGTTGATTTCCACAACAACGGCGCTGTGTGGGGTTCCGTGCCGTTAATAGCCATAGACGTTTTTGAGCACGCATACTACCATGATTACGGGCCGGACAGGGCGAAATACATAGAAGCTTTCCTGAACAATCTGGACTGGGCAGCAATCAACGACAGGTTCAGGAAGAACGTGCCGAAACATTGAAAAGAGAGGACTGAATAATGAATTAAAGCGGAAAAGAAAAGGCGAATTTCATTTTTAAATCAACCTTTACGTTCTGCCTTAATAAAATTTATTTTTTGGTGGTCTTTTCATGCCAACAAAAAAATCTTCAGCGAAGCAAAAATTATACAAATGTAAGCACTGCGGTTTTGGTTACAGAGAGAAAAAATGGCAGCGCGCCTGCGAAGCATGGTGCTCGAAGCACAACAGCTGCAACATCATGATAACGAGGCACGTAGTGAAGAAGTGATTTCAGCCTTTCAGTATTCTGAGCACGCATATTCCCTGCGCCGTGCGGAAAAAAACCATTAGTTTGTGGTACTCCCCATCCTTGACATTCACATTCTCGGTTCTTTTTATGCTGGATTTCAGCGTATCAATTATCCTTTTTATCCTCTCGGCATAAGGCTTTTCCTTGCGTTCGTAGTCGGAAGCGAATTTTCTTGCAAGCCTCAGGTTATACGCGCAATATTGCATTTTGCCGCTGCGGAAGTTTTCCGAAGCCCTTACAAGATATGTGTATATCCTGAGGTAAAAAATTATTTTCCTGTGCTCTTTTTGCTCAAAGCTTATGAAGTCTTCTAAATACAACTCTATTTTTTTGAGATCCTGCAGTCGCAACAACCTGTCAAGCTTTATTTTTTCGAGTTCTTTTAGCCGGAAAAACTTTTCAACTTTCATTCAAACCACTTCTGCAGGTTTCCAGACAAAATATTTCCCAGATCGCGCATCGAAATGTTAAGGATACTTGCGACATGAATTATGGATTCCAGCGAATAGTCGCAGCTTACATAAGGAACGTCAGAACCATATACTATGCTTGTTTTGTCCGCTTTGTCTATGAGGTTGTAAAGGTCAAATACGCTTGTCGCCGACGTTTCGAAATAAACATACCTTGATTTTGACATTTTTCTGATGACCCTGTCCATGTCGATAAAAGCTGAATGACCTAAAATAAGGCGGAGTCTCGGGAAATCTTTCACGACCATTTCCAGTTCGACCGATATTTCATTCAGCCCGTGACCTGTATGTATCAGCACTGGTAAGTCGTGCTTTTCTGCTTTGGCATATACTTTCATTGCTTCGTCGGATGCAATGTCAAAATGCTGCGAGCGTGGATGCAGCTTTATGCCCATGAATCCCTGTGATGCACGCTTCTCAAACTCTTCTTTCCATTTTCTTTTTGGATTCAGGCGAAAGAATGGAATAAGCTTTCTCTTGTGGGATTTGTAAGCGTTGTATACAAAGTCGTTTGGCTTTGAAAAACTCTGGTCGTAGGGATCATTTAGTGGAAATATAACTGCCTTTTCTATTCTGCAGCTTTTGATATCCTTCATCAACTCATTTAATGAAAAAAGTGTTCCGTCCTTGTCTTTGCCTATGTGTGTATGAGCATCCCATACCTCGAACTGGTCGAAAACCCACTCTGCTACCTTGAAAGCTTTCTCGCCAACAAAGTATTTTGTCCATTTAGGCATAATGACACAGAAAACTATGAGATTTAAATCTTTTATACATTTTTATTCCATGTTAAAGATAGGAATCGTTTTTGACAGGGTCAAATGGATTCAAAGACCTTTCGACAAGAGGTACTCTTATTCTTACAGGATTCTGTCAAAGGTGGCAAGACAGCACGGCATTGAAGTCTATATAAGCGACCTGAAAAATTACAGGGCGAGAAAATTTGCAAAATGCTGGTTTTGCGAAAAAAGTTGGAAAATACTCCGCAACAGGTATATTGACATGGTTTTTGACAAAATGAGCACTTCCGGCAGGAATGTCCTGAAAAGAATGCGGGTGAGAATGATGAGGGAATTGCCTATTGTTAACCACCCCGAACTGAACGAAATTTCTGAGGACAAGTATCTTTCTTATACGATCTTCCGGGAATATTTCCCGAAAACATACCTTCTAAGCACAAGCGGCATAAGGAAGGCTCCGGCAGGACTTTATGTAATGAAACCTAGGCACGGCTCAAGAGGAGAATTTATCAGAATAATGGAAAAGGAAAAGCTACAACCGAAGAAAGACTTTATTTTTCAGGAATTCATCGACACGTCAGGCGGCATTAAGGATGTCATAAACAAAGTTCACGACTTGAGGCTGGTCTCAATAAACGGAAAAATAATCAAGGCATACCTTAGAGTCCAAAAAAAAGGCATTATAAACAATATGGATACCGGAGAGTTTGAGATTCATATCGAAAAATCTAAAGTACCAGAAAGCGCAGTTAAAATATTCAGGATAGTTGACAGGAAACTTAGTAAGTACGATTTCAGGTTCTATACAATAGATTTTTTGGTTGACAAAGATCAGAAACCTTGGATATGCGAGCTAAACACTCATCTGGGTCTGGGGATTGCAGGTAAAAAAACGAAAGAAATATATTTTAACATGTACAGAGAAATTCTGCTTGCTATGAAAAGGTATTATCTAAAACTCGGGTCCGGAAAAAACTAGACTCTAGCCAATGCAGGATTTTACCGCCTTCATGATGCACCTGCAGATTTTTTTATAGATTTTCTGTTGCCCGCCCACCTTTATTTTGTAATACAATCGAAATCCGGGATGCGAGTTGAGTTCGATTATCCAAGGCCTCTGTTTCTTGTCAATTAGAAAATCAATCGAATAAAGCCTAGGAACAAATTTATTGAATTTGCTGTCAACATAATTTGCTATTCTCATGACTTTTTTAGGGATTTTCCTTATTCTTACGAGTCTGCCGCCAAGCGAAATGTTGCTAATAAGACCCTTTCTAGGAACCCTGAGGTAAAAATCCAGAATTTTTCCGTTTAGAACCAGCAGCCTAAGGTCGTGAATTCCTTTGTACACGCCTTTTATTCCTGCGGATGTGTCTACAAATTCCTGCACTATATAGTCTTTCTTCAGTTTTCTTAGCCTGTACTTTTCCATTACCTTGACGCCCGCACCACCGGCACCGAATCTCGGCTTCACAACGGCAAGACGGTTTTTGATTTTTTTTAATCCTTTCAGGGAAATGGAAGTTTTCGGAACGTACCTTCTGAATAACTTGTGCGTGAGATATTTGTCGTTGCATAGATCCTCAATAAAAGGGTCGTTCATCATCAATAACACTTTCTTAAATTTTTTTCTCAGGTTCCGCATGAAATCATGGTGCTTCCTGTTGAAGCTTAAAACCCTGTCAAAAACGAAATTGACAGGCACGCTTTTCTCTTTTCTTTTTTCAAGCAGGTTCCAGCACAGAAGAAATTTCCCTCTATTGTACCATTCTGGCTTCGCTACAACGACCTTTACACCAATTTTCTTTGCAACCTCAGAGAATTTCCTATAAGCTTTGAAGGTACTGCGATCATTGAAAGGCTTGTTCAGAAAAATGCCGTCAGTATCATTATACGTTATTCCCAGAGTTTTCATGAAATCACTCCGCAAGTCTTGATACAAGCTTTTTTGTATTCTCTATGTCCTTTTCAATGTTTCGCGATATTCTGAGCGCAATATCTGCTGCTGCTTTGTTTGGCAAAGATTCTTTATAACCTATTTTTCTTGCTTCAGAAATTATCTCATCCGACACGGTTTTTTTCTTCTGGACCATTTCTTTAAGCGGCTTAAGGAATTTTTTTCTGTCAGAAGGCAATATCTTGGAAGCCAGTTTCAGGAAGCGCGAACAGCAAAGCCTTAAATCAGGGCTTTCCATCCCGTAAAGCGCTGAATCGCGCTGCAGCACGTTGTAAACGTAGCTGTAAGGCGGTATGAATATTCTGTCGCCTTCCATTTTGAACGGCTCGCGTATCGCAATGTCGCTGTCAACAACATTCACATAATCTTCATGGATTGATTTCAAAATGAACTTCATTGTTACAGCCAGCGACGCCAGAACTTCAAACCTGTTCATGTCCATGCCGCGCATCTCAAAAGTGCCGTTAGGGTTTATCTTCACAGGCGACCAGTTAGTGTCAAGAACAGAACCGTAGAGGGCTAGTGTTTTGATGTTAATTCCCAGCTTCTTGATAAGCAGCGACCATTCCCTGAATCTGTCATCTATCAAGTGCATTATGTCAAGAAGCGTGTGATGATAAGGCGGCAGCCCGCCGAAATCGTGGAAATCAGAGTACAAGCCGTCAACGCCAAAAATCCTGCTGCCTCTGTAAAACATCAGCCGCGAATCCTTGCCGTAAAGCCTTCCCTCATAATAAGGCGAAGACTGGGCGAATGTCGTGAACACGGGATCCATCGCAACAAGCATGTTGTAGCTTCCGACCATTGTCTGGCTTATCCTGGATTTAATGAAAATTTTCAGATGCTTGCTGATGTAATCAAACATGCCCCTCGGCAAGGTATAGTGGCAATGGAAGCCGATGCAACGGCCGGCAATCTTGAATCTTTCTTTTCCGAATATCTTCTCCTTTATTCCGTAGCCTCCTTTCTTTCTCATTGAAGGGCTGAATTTTCCCGGATATGTTCCGTAGAAGTAAGGCATGTAACCCATTTTTTCCATGGCGTCAAGAAGCTGCTGGGTTCTTTCAAGCATATCGTGCATTGTGCCAGTTATTGTCCGGGAAGGAAACGTATCGATTTCAATCATGTTATTGGCGCATTCTTTCTTCGCGTTGCCCGGAATTTTTTCTAGGATTTTGTCTGCAGAATGCGAAACATTGCCATCGCTGTCAATTATCATGAACTCTGCTTCAAGCCCTATCATATGATGTTTCAATGAGCGTTTCCGCATTCCCAAGATTTTTCTTAGGTCCTCGGCTATTTCTTCTGCTATGTTAGGATTTTTTTCTTTCATTGATATTCCCGAATAGAATTAGATTTCATTTATTTTAAAGAGTTAAAAGAATAATTCAGCGTTAAGCAATCACGCCGTAGCCGATCAAATGCCATCTTCCGCCGACCTGGGCGGCTATGGCGACCTTGTCGCCTTTATCCGCGCACACGGGCAGTTTTAGTTTGAGCTGTACAGTTTTACCGCCTGCTGACGTGACTGCGCCCACGGTCTTCGCTATCGCAACTGTTATCAGCAGGGCATCGCCTGTCTTCGGCGGCGAAACCTTTTGCTGGCCTTCCACCCCGATGACGTAGCTGAAAAGTTCCACGTTCAGCTTTATTTCCTCGTGCACAGGCGGAAGTTTTTCGGGCAGGCCGATGATGTTTCCGACAATGCCGTCGCCCCTCGTTATCGCAGGATCCAGTTCTGTTTGAAGCGCTACGAGGCCGCCGGGCTTCGCTTCCTGCAGCTGCTGGCCGGATTCCACAATCTCGGTTATCTTTGTCCTCATCGGAGTCCATTTTCCGCTCACCTGCACGCCGGGCCGGATCTCGATTTCCTGGTTCACGCGAAGCACACCTTCCGTAAGCGACCCGCCTGCGACGCCGCCTTCTAATTGCTCAATATCGGTTCCGGGCTTGTTCACATCAAAGCTGCGCGCGACGTAGAACCTGGGATCATCACCGAGATTTCTTTCCGGCGTGGGCATAAACTGCTCAATTGCGTCTATGAGCGCGTCTATGTTTGCGTTGTTTATGGCGCTTACGGGAATCACGGGCGCGTTCTCGGCCACGGTGCCCTTGACGAATTTCTTTATTTCCTCATAGCTTTCGAGCGCCCGCTCCTCGCTGACAAGGTCAACCTTGTTCTGGACAATGATTATCTTTCTTATGCCCACAATGTCCAGGGCTTTCAGGTGCTCCGCTGTCTGCGGCTGCGGGCATTTTTCGTTGGCGGCTATTACAAGCAGCGCCCCGTCCATGAGCGCAGCGCCGCTCAGTACCGTTGCCATCAGTGTTTCGTGCCCCGGGGCATCGACAAAAGAAACAGCCCTTTTCGGCTCGGCGCTTTCAAAGCAGGAAGAGCATTTTGGAGCATTGCTGTACTTCATGCATTTATTGCAGTAATAGAAAACGGCGTCGGCGTAGCCCAGTCTTATAGTAATGCCGCGCTTGATTTCTTCGCTGTGGGTGTCGGTCCACTTTCCCGTTATCGCCTGGTTTAATGTGGTTTTTCCGTGGTCGACGTGGCCGACTATTCCTATGTTTACCTCGGGAATCAGGTCTTTCTTTTCTTTCATTTCAGTTTTTGTTTGTGCGAAATCAATCACCCTTTTTGATGCTCAGAAAGCAAAGCTTTCTGGCATTGCCAAAATCCTTTGGATTTTGCGCAATGAAACTTTTTTGAAAGGTTTCCAGGTCGGAAGCAATTGTTCGTCTTTGAATAGACGGATGAATTTTTCCATTTCCTTATTGCCCTGCAGGCGCTTCCGGTTTTTCTTCTTTCTTTTCTTTTGTTCCCAGAATTTCTCCCACAGGCTTGTCGCCGTGCTTGCTGACCTTGCAGTTTATCTGCGCGGTATCGGGGCTTATCGTGTTGCCGCGCAATAATTTCCTCTTGCGCACGCCTTCCTTTTCTGAAGCAAAAGCGAAGCCTTTCGTGATTATTATTTTCTTTCTTACGGCGCCTTCCACGTCTTTCTTCATCGGGAACCCCTCTTTGTCAGAGCCGCCTGTTATATGCAGTTCGTAGCCCTGAAGGCCCAGGAATTCCGCGTCAAATGCGTCGCCTATTTTCTTCCCCATTACAGGGCAGTCCTTCTGGTCTTTCTCTACCTGCCACGAGCGGTTTTTATCACTGACCACGAACTTGAAATTTGGCATTTTAACACCTCAAAGTCGAACAGATTTTCAAAGCCGGAAAATCTGAAAGGGAAGAATTAAGACGGAGCAGAAAACTTCTAATTCCGGTTACTTTCCGCTTTAACTTATCCCAGTTTTTCCAGCCGGGTTTATCAACGAAAATAATTGATAGGAAAATTTAAAAAGACAAGTAATTGAATTGTTGTATGAAAACCCCGGATTATGTCGGCAAAGACAGGGAAGAATTTTTGAAACGAATGCTTGGAACAGGGCCTTATTCAATAAATTTTTTAGTCTATGAGATAATTGTTCTCCCGCAGGTTTTTCTTCCAAGCACGCCTTCTGAATTGATGGCAAAATTTATACAAGTCAAGAAAGGAGACAGAATAATTGATGTAGGAACCGGTACAGGTATTTTAGCTTTGATTGCCGGGCTGCAAGGCGGAGCGGGTTATGCTACTGACATAAATCCCGATGCCGTAAAGAATGCCGGCATGAATCTGGATAAATACGGCATTTCTGGCATCCAGACCGCTGAAAGCGACTTGTTTTCAAATGTCCCAAAAGAAACGTTTGACTTGATAATTTTTAACAGACCGTTTTGGGACAGTTATGATGACAAAAGAATGCAGCATACAGTCGAATTGGGATTTTCAGATCCTACAGGAAAAGTGTTGCCTGAATTTTTGGACCAGTCAAAAGAACGCCTTAACACAAACGGGAAAATACTTGTCAGCGCAGCCGAGTGGGAAGATTTGCCGCAGGTAGAAAAAATGTTTCAAGAATTTGGTTATGCGTATACGATGCTTGGCAAGATGGCTAGTAAAAGAGACGAAAGAAGAGTTTACAGAGCTTATGAGTTGACTAGATAATTTGTTATTTAATATGTTCTTTTTCCGTAGACACTTTTTCTTGGAAGAAAAAGGGTCTACATTGACCCGCCTGAAACAACGAGCACCTGTCCCGTGACGTAGGAGTTGTCGTCTGAAGCAAAGAACAGGGCGGCCTTTGCGATGTCTTCTGGTTTTGCCAGTCTTTTGAGAGGAATATTTTCAGTGTATTTTTTTATGAGATCGGGCGATGCTGACCCCATCATGTCGGTGTCAACAGGTCCCGGAGCTATGGCGTTCACCGTGATGTTGTGCTCGGCAAGCTCGCGGCTCCAGATGCGCGTAAGCGCCGCTACGCCAGCCTTGCTGGCGGCGTATACGGCTGATGATGAACGGGTTGAGAAAGCCGCAACAGAGGAAATGTTTACAATCCTGCCGTATTTCCGCTTCATCATGTGGGGGACAACGGCCTTTGCGCAGTAAAAAACGCCCCTCAGATTTGTGTTTATCGTCTCGTCCCATGTTTTGTCGTCTGTGTTGAGCAAAGAGCCGCGCACAAGCACGCCGGCGTTGTTCACAAGAATGTCTATTCTTCCTAACTTTTCAATTACCGCAGCAATCGTCCTGCTTACTTCTTTCTTGCTTTTGACGTCGCATTTTATTGCAATGCACTTCCTGCCCGACTTTTCTATTTCCCTTTTCACTTTTTCAGCAAGCTCTCTGTTCTTGTTGTAAGTTATCGCGACGTCAGAGCCTTCCTTCGCGAATTCCACGGCAATGGCTGCTCCGATGCCGCGGCTACCGCCTGTTACCAGCGCGACCCTGTTTTTCAGGCGCATAGCTGTAACTTTGAAATAAAATTTATAAAAATGACTAGAATCAGCGATATACCTCTTCAAGAAGGAAAACTTCAGGGCCCGGTATGACATCTTCGTGTGCTTTGAGCCAAACTAACGGAAATCTTTCTCTTCCGGCATCCCGCTCCAAAAATTTTTCTTTCCATTCAGGGTTCAATGCAGTCTGGAGGCCAAGTCCCTGCCCCTGATAGCCGAAACGGGCAGCTTCCAGAGGATCGCCTTTAAGCGCATGAAGCAATTCGAGGAAATCAGGCTTTGGTATTTCTACCACGCGTCTGGAAGTTGGGTCATATATTGAAACTATTCTAATTCCCGGATATGCCTCTAAACTTTTTCTGTCAGCAGCTAAAGCCATAGGGTCGATTCTTCTTAACTGCTCTAATGGCGTATTAGCCCCTTCTCCAAGGATTTCGCCACGTTCGTAAGCATCTCTTCTGGCGGCTGCAACAGCCTGTCTGAGACTTGCCTGAAAAATTTCGGGTTCTCTGGTTGGTTTCACTATACCCCTGTAGACATTTGAAGGCAGTCTTCCACGAAATTCATAAAGAGGTTGGCCAAACATAATATTCACTACTTATTAGTGATAATATATTATTTAAGCTTTATGTTAGGAAAAAATATATTTTGCAGCATATAAATTAAACCTTTCAGCAGATTTCAGGCGAACCCCACGACAAACCCCATAAGCATATAGGTCGTGACGAAATTGAGCGCAACGAACAGGATGTATCCCGGGCCGATGGAGCGGTAAGCCAGAAGAGCGATTGAAAAGGAAATGAGGTGGTAGAAAATCATGGCAAAGACGGCCGCCGTAACGAGCGGAAGCCCGCTGAGCATTGCCGAAACAGCGCCCGCAGCGGCGTTCAGCGGCATGACGTAAGGCGCGTGCGCAGCCCACCTGATGTTTATCACGTAAAACGCCGCGGCGATCAAAGCGCCGTACAGCATTCCTGACTTCACGCCGTAGAAATATCCTGAAAGGACGGAGCAGAACAGCAATGCATCAATGCCTGTGCGCAGCCGGCCGGCATACCTGAGGACAATCTTTGCCGCTATATTAAATGCAAGGGCGATAAGAAATATAATCAAGGCGGACGGCGGCATTAAGAAGAATTGGGAAGAAAGGTTAAAAACTAGAACAATCCCCACCGCGGGTCCTGCTTTTTCTTTATTCCCCCGATTTCTTCCAGGACAGCCAGCTCGTTTTCAGGAAGCAGCTGCTCATGCTGTTTCAGCTTCTTGTATTCCTCGCTGCTGACTTCCGTGTACAAAACGTCGCTTTCATCTATGTGCCTGCCGACTGTCGGGCCGACAATGGAAACGGCAATCTTGTCGCTTATTTTTGCCTCTTCCACGTTCTGGCCCTGCGACTGTATCTGCTTGACCTCGCCGACAACGCCGCGGCCTTCCTTGAACAGTTTGTAGCCCGGCTTCACAAGGCCTCCCAAGACCTCGCATCCCACTATGGCGGGGTTGCTCGCCCTGAATATACAGCCCGGCAATATTTTTATTTTTCCCGCCCTTGTTATGCCCTCTATTTCTTTTTTCTTTATTTCCGCTTTCTCTTTCTCCACCCACGCTTCGTATTCTTCCTTGAGCCTGTATATGATGTCCGACTCTATGATTTTGATGCCCCTGTCCTTTGCGTAATTCCGCGCGTCGTCAGAAGTTGAAACGTTGAAGCCGACGACAACCCTGTGAAAAATGTCTGCATTCGCTTCCGCGTCAATGATTTCGTATTTCGTTACCTGCCCGATCGTGGCTGAGCGTATCTGATAGCTGCTGAACAGGTTTATCAGCGCTTCCAGGCTGCCCACGGTGTCCGCCTTGAGAATCAGCCCGCCGTTTTCGCTCCTCAGCTCTATTTCCTCCTTTTCCTTTTCCATTTCATCCAGAAGCTTTTCCGCTTCCTCGAATGTTTTTGCCGTTTTTACCGGCGAGCCCGCTATCACCTTGTCAAGTCCCGGCGCGGATATGCGGACGCCCGCGGCAGCATTGACAGAATCGACATTGTGGAATTTTTTCTCCGTCCTTATGTCCCTGAGCGGATCGGGCAGCAGCAGGGAGCGTATCTTTGCGATCATCGGGAATTTCCCGCCGACAACAAGAAAATCGTTCCTGCTTGCGGAGCCGCTGTAGATTATCGCGTCAAGGACCGTCCCCAGGCCGACAACTTCCTTCACTTCTAGGACCATCCCTTCGCTTTTGTCTTCAGCAGTTAATTGCTCCTTCAGGAACTGCTGTGAAAGCCCTATAAGCACAACCAAAAGCTCTGCGATGCCTTCGCCTGTCTTTGCGCTGAGCGGCACCGCTGCAACGGTGCTGCGAAAATCCGTCACGCGATCGAACCTGTCCGCGGAGAACCCGTGATTGGAAAGCTGCATTATGATTTTGTAAAAACTTTCTTCAAAGAGCTGTTTCACAAAGTCCGTCTGCTGCGGGTAGTTGTCAAGAAAGCATTGCTCATGCGCAGTCCATCCCTGAAGCCTGTCTATCTTGTTGACGGCGACGACAAAAGGCGTTTTTGTTTCCTTCAGGATGTCAATGCTTTCTTCCGTCTGGGGCATGATGCCCTCGACAATGTCTACGACAAGAACAGCTATGTCAGCTATCGTTCCGCCCCTTTTTCGCAATGTGGTGAAAGCCTCGTGGCCCGGCGTGTCAATGAACAGCAAGCCGGGAACGTTTACGTCGAAGCGGAACTTTTCAAGAAGCGAGCCGCATATGTTTTTTATGGAATCAGTAGGTATTTCCGTGGTGCCTATTGCCTGCGTTATGCCCCCGGCCTCCTTTGATGCTATCGCCGTCTGCCTTACTTTGTCTAACAAGCTTGTCTTTCCGTGGTCTACGTGACCCAGAACAGCAACGATGGGCTGGCGCAGCATGATTATCAACCCTGAATCGGAAATGCAGTCCTTCCAATATGCAGGACGGACTTTTCCTTTCCATTTTTGTCAAATTCATATCCTGCTTTTTCATTAGCGTTCAAGCTTAAAAAAGATAAGAAAAGAATTTATTTCGTGGCAAGCGTTTACAGGGTAGAGGCAGAAATAGATAAAAATATCAAGACAAAGGAAGACATGATAAAATTTTTTAAGAAAATACTTCAATTAAAGGAATTTGTTGAAGAATCTAATTTTGAATGTTTCGAAGATGATGATACCATTTCTGTTGATGGTAGTATAGTATTAAGTAAGAACAAATTCGGCTCTCTATATAAATCGGCTTCTGAGATTAAATGGGGTCATAATGCTGAATTTTATCAAGATTCGGCAAAAAAATACAGAATGAATTTTTCTGTAACTAAATGGAAAGAGTGGGGAGTAATCAGAATAGTTTTGGAGGATATATCGTCTGAATTTTATCACAAACACTCGTTCAGAACAGTATTCTTTGGGAAAATGATTATCGGATGGTACTCGAACAGAGAGAAAAGATTTTTATTTAAAATTCCATATTATTATTTAGTTCTTAATTTACCGCAGCCGAGTTTTTTGAAAAATACGAAAGAAATAAGATTGCCTTTCATATCGATAAATTTTGATATTTTTGACAGAATAAACAAATATGTAGAAGAAAATAATAGAGTATTCGTAGAGTTTATTAAAAAATTTGTAGAACTCTACAATGTGGATACATGTGTAGGAAAAGACTACAGCACCGTATCTATGGAGGGTGCTATAATTTTTGATTACTCCAAAAAGAACGGGTTCGTAGTTCACGATCATACGCTACTATTTTAAATTAGAATTATACTTCATACATAAAAATGAACAGTAACGGATTCGATTCCTCAAACGGAAACTTCCCCGATTTCCCAGGGGAATACTATCCAGTCTTCAGCTTCTAACGCATAGTAGTCCGGAACGAATGCTGAATGCGGCTTCATCAGCAGTGACGCGGTTTTTATGCTCCATTCGCCGTGGCCGAGCAGGTCCGGCAGGGCTTTCAGCACTTCCCTGAACGTCGTTCCCGTGTCTGCGATGTCATCGACAAGGAGAATGTTGAGGTCCGTGTGCCTCGGGACAAAGCCCGACAGCACCTTCTCCACGAGGCATTCCTTCCTTTTGTTGCCGTTTTTCTCGTAATAGTGTGCAGAAATAACGCCCATCACCTTCACGCCGAGCATTTCCTTAAGCAGCTTTCCCGGCACGAGCCCGCCGCTCGCTATGGAAATTACAACGTCGGGCCTGAAATCCTTCTTTATCGTTCTCGCCAGGTTCTCGGACATTTCGTGGACTTCATTCCATGAAACCATCCGCTCTCCAATCTTAGACGGCGCAACTGCCCTGAGGATTTCTTCATTCATTTTTCACACCAGATTCTTATGCAGGCAGCAGAAAGTTTGTAATACTTCTTCATATATGCTCCCTTCTTTAAATATCTTATCATACTTTTTCATACGAAAAATTTTCAAGTAACAATGGAAAGGTAGTTACACTAAAACCAAAAAACAGCGGCATACTTTACTTTCACCGAACTTTAATCTTTAATAATTGTCTGTACTAATAATTCTTGAGTGAATATTATGAAAAAAGGCGGAAATAGAAAGATTCCCAGACCAAAGCCGTTTGGCGGCATGAATCCGACAGAATTCTTTAGGAAAATAAGGGATGAAAAGTCTAGGAAGCGAACGTGGTAAATGCTTCCTTGCTGTCTATTATTCTGGGCATCTTGAAATTATTCTCATGATTAATATTTTCTAATATTTTTTTTGTTTCTGAATTATTCATAGTTCTTCTGTTATTAGTAACAATATAATCAAGCCGATTTACGACAGCAGCTGCAATTATTTCGCAGTCTTCAATAGTGATTTTTATTTTTGCATTTATACATGCCTTGAAATAAGATTCTGCAAGAATTTTGACATTTTGATTTATCTCCAAGGCATTGTTTATGGCAGAATTGTAAAGCTTCAAAGTTTCCATCCTTGTAGGTTTGTGGGGGTTCTTTTCAAGCTCTTTCTTAATTGTACCAAATCCTAAAATTAACAGACGCCCATCATTTTTTTCATTTATAAGTTTTGATACCAAATCCCCGACAGATTTGTCTTCTACCGCCCATCCATAAATATTAGTATCAAAAAGAATTTTTGTTGGTATAATTTCAGAAAACCACAGTTTTATTTCCGTTTCGGCTTCCTCTTTGTTGCCCGATGCGTGTATCAGATTGTACACAGGCCTTCTTTCCTTGTTCGCCTGCAGGATGTTGTCATTGCCTAAATCGCCGCGTATCGTGCCCTTTTCAGCTGCCGAAGGATCCGTGTAGCCCGTGATTTCCCTTGCCTTCTTTATTGCGTTCTCGCCTTCCAGAATCATGGCAACAACGGGCCCTGAAGTCATGTATTTGCGCATGCCCGTTACGATAAACATGCCGTAGCCGTGGGGGTCCTTGCTTGCGAAAGGATCCCCGGCTTTCTTTCCTTTTTCAGCCAGCGAGAGCAGGTATTCTTCTTTTTCCGGGTAATGTTTTTTTATCAGCGATTCAGAAACGCCCAGCATCTTCATTGCGGCAATGCGCAGCCCGCCTTTTTCATACCTGCTGATTATTTCGCCTATAAGATTCCTTTCAACGCCGTCCGGCTTTATCACGATGAGGGTTTGCTCTTTCATGATTAAAAACTCCTTACCATTTTTCTGTTTTTAGTTCTTTAATTTTTGAAAAATGCTTTGTGTTTCTCGTCACAAGGCTGCAGCCGTTTGATATTGCTATGGATGCTATGAAAATATCCCTCAAATCAAGCTGGGTGCCTTTTTGGGAAAGTTCCTTATGGATGTCACTAGCCTTTTCGGATGCTTTTTCATCAAACGGAAGCATTAACAATTTTGCCAGTATCTTTCTGGATTCTTCCAGATTCGCCTCTTTTTTTGATTTTTTTGCCCCGAAGAGTATTTCATACGCATTAATCGAGGTTGTAAATGCCTTGCCTTCTTCATCAATTGATTTGGATTTTTCCAAGGCTTGTTCGTTCCCTCTTAAAATTGCCACGAGAAAATCAGAGTCAAGGCATTTCATTTTTTACCAAACCCTTTCCATGCCCTTTTCAGTTCCTTGTCTATTTTTTTCCATTCGCTTTCAGTCATATCCCACTTGCCGAAAGAATCGGCTAACCTCCCCCTTCTGGCGGTAAGTTTCAGAATGGTCTTGCTGAAGCTCTCTCCCTTTCTCTTCTCCCTTGCCAAGGCCTCGTAAGCCTCGTCAAGAATTGTTATTGTCTTGGTCCCCATATCCATTTATGTGTATGTGTATGTTTAAATATTTATCTCAGAAATAATCAGTCCGTCAGTTCAATCTCAATGTTCACGTCGCGCGGTATCCTTATCCTCGTTATCTGCCGCAGCACGCGGTCGTTGGCGCCGACGTCGAGGACCCTTTTGTGGATTCGCATTTCCCATGTTTCCCAGTTGCCCCCGCCGCCTCCGCGGTGCATGCCGTCTCCGCACGGGGTGCGCATGACAGGCACGCGCAGCTTTTTGGTCGGCAGCGGTATCGGCCCGCTGACAGCAGTTCCCAGCTTCTCGGCTATGTCCTTGATTTCCTTGGACAAATCGTCAAGCTGCTTCGGGTCCTTCCCTGTCAGTTTTATCCGCGCCGTGTTCATAATAACCAAAACATACATCAGAAGATAAATATTAAAGCATTTTCGGATTCGCTAGCCGAGGAACTCCGACGTCAGGATAAACAGAACAGAAGAATCATTGTACAGCATATATTTGTCCGCCGCTGCATCGCCGAATTTTTCATTAACGTAATAAAACCAGTAGTGCGTTGAGTTCTGCTCAAAGCCGTTGATTGATGTTACAAGCTTCCCTAGACCGGCGAATTCTTTGTATTCGACGGCAAAGGAGCTGTTCAGCGCGTCAAACACCGTGGAGCCGTTGTTAATCGTTGCTATCCCTGTTGCGTTTGACGAGCCGGAATTCACCGTAAGATTTATTTTTATTCTTTCCGAACTTTCTTCTCTTGTAGAAGAAAGGAACGAACTTATCAGCAGGCTCGCTACCGCTACCAGCAGCAGGCCTGAGGCCAAGAATTTCTTTTTCAACCAAGACACCTCCTTTCGCTTTCTTTATCTGTTCGCCGAATTCGTAGAAAGCAATCACGAACCCGACGCTGCTTATAATGTGAACCAGCGAAAAAGGCAGGCTTGTCAGCATGTAAAGGGCTGTGAAAGCAATGCTGAAGGACATCAGAAATCCTAAGCTTGCTGTCACTATGATTTCATATGCAGCAATGCCGAGAAAAGTCGCGATAACAGCGCTGGTCCTTGATCTTGAAAAGAAGCCGAAAATGCCGCCGACGAATCCTGCTGCGCCAGCGCCTGCTGCCTGGAACAAAGTCCACGGACCCTGCCCTCCCCATACCAGAAAATTTGACGCGTAAAAACCCGAAGCGCCTGAAACAGCTCCGGCAACAGGGCCGAAAAAGAATCCGACAAGGATTGCAAGCGGAGTAAGCGGCTCGACGCTGGGTATGAACTGGAACGCTGCGCGGCCGAGGACACCTATGCCTGTAAGTATTGTGATAAGAAGTGCTATCCTGATGGTCGAGTATTGAAATTTTTGGAGTGTTAAAAGAACTTGTATTTGTTTTGGCTTTTTAATCGTTTTATAAAGCTGCCTTGTTTTCGGCATCTGGTTATCTAACTAAACCAAATTTTAAAGCTATTGCTAAGACCCGAAATATATTTTGATAAAAGGAAAAGAAGAAAAGTCCATTAATGCACAACGTCAATGCAAATTCCAGCTGCAACCGTCTGCCCCATGTCGCGGATTGCAAAGCGCGCCATCTGGGGAATGTCTGACTGTTTTTCAATGATCAGCGGCTTTGAAGGCTTTATCTTCACCACGGCCGCGTCGCCTGTTTTTATGTAGTCAGGGTTTTCCTGCGCTACAGCGCCTGTTTTCGGGTCGAGCTTCTTTGTTATTTCCGTGATCGTGCACGCAACCTGCGCCGTGTGCACGTGGAACACCGGAGTATATCCTTTGCTGATGACAGAAGGATGATTCAGAACGATTATCTGCGCCGTGAATTCCTTGACAGGCTTTGCTGCATTGTTCGGGTGGCACACAACGTCGCCCCTCTTGATGTCCGTTTTCGACGCGCCGCGTATGTTGAAGCCGATGTTGTCGCCCGGGAGGGCTTCCTGGACCTGCTCGTGGTGCATCTCTATTGATTTCACTTCCGCTGATGTCCCGGAAGGAACGAAAACTATCTTGTCGTTTATCTTGATGACGCCTGTTTCAACCCTGCCGACAGGCACGGTTCCTACTCCTGTTATTGAATAAACGTCCTGCACAGGCAGCCTTAGCGGCTTGTCCGTTGGCTGTGCCGGCGGGCTGAATTTGTCCAAAGCTTCAATAAGTGTCGGCCCCTTGTACCACGCCGTCTTTTCGCTTTTCTTCGCAACATTGTCGCCTATATAGCCTGAAGTCGGCACGAAAACTATTTCATCCGTCTTGAATCCTATGCCCTTCAGCAGCTTGATGACGTTTTCCTTTGTTTCGCTGAATTTATTCTCTTCGTAATTCACGGCGTCCATCTTGTTTATGGCAACAACAACCTGGTTCACGCCCAGCACCTTCGCAAGATAAGCGTGCTCCTTCGTCTGCTCCTGCACGCCCTCCTTCGCGGAGCATACTAATATAGCGCCGTCGGCCTGTGACGTGCCTGTAATCATGTTCTTTACAAAATCGCGGTGCCCCGGAGCGTCTATGATTGTGAAGTAATATTTTGGCGTGTCAAATCTCTGGTGCATGATGTCTATGGTCACGCCTCGCTCCCTTTCTTCCTTCAGCCTGTCCATGATGAACGCGAACTCGAACGTTTCCTTTTTCAGCTCCTTGGCGAGGTCTTTCAGCTTGCGCAATGCATCGTCCCTGATTGCTCCTGTATCGTAAAGCAGTCTGCCTACTAGTGTTGACTTCCCGTGGTCTACGTGACCTATAGTTACCAGGTTTATGTGCGGTTTCTTTTCAGCCATTTCATGACCTCCGATTGAAACATTAACTGTGGTGAAATCTTTTTATTGCTTTTGTCACAGCCAAAGAATACTATTCCAAACGTTTTTAAAGCTTATATTTTTAATATTGATTCAGAATACTAAAATTCAGAATTACGTGTCCGAAAGATTCGGCAAAGCGAGATAAAATCAAAACCCCGGCATCTCCTTCGGCATGCCTTTTCTTTCCCTTATCTTTGTGATAACCTGCGTTTTCATCTCTTCCGGCAGTTTTTCAAAAGTTACGTCAATGAGCGAGTAAAAGCCCTTGCCGCCCGTCGCGCTTTTGAGCTGCGCCTCGAAGCCGAACATCTCGGCTACGGGCATTTTCGCTGTTACGACAGCAACGCCCTGCTCGATCTGCGTGTCCAGAATCTGCCCGCGGCGGTTCTGCACCTGGTTCATGGCATTTCCCATCAGCTCCTCGGGGACGTCTATGCGTATCGTCTGTATCGGCTCGAGCAGGGTGGGCTTCGCCTTGAATATCGCTTCCTTCAGCGCGTCGCTTATTGCCGGCAGCACCTGCGCGGGGCCGCGGTGTATGGCGTCCTCATGCAGCTTCGCGTCAACTATTTTTACTTTCAGTCCCGAGCAGGGCTCGCCCGCGAGGGGACCTGAATCCATGACGTTCTGGAAGCCTTCTATGACGAGTTCTATGGTCTCGTTCAGGTATTGGATGCCTTTTGTCGCGTCAATGAACAGGCATTTGTTGTGTATGTCGTAAATGCTCTTCGCCTCGTCCCTGCCCATGCCGGCGTCAACAAGCTGCTGCACGACCGTCTTGATATTCTTGCGGACGTTTTCTTCTATGACGTTGCCGGAAACAAGGGCATTATAAACTCCTTGCTCCATTGGTTCCACGGTCATGTAAAACCTGTTGTGCTTGTTCGACGACTTGCCTTCCACCTCCGGCGAATACCCGCGCACGGTTTCGCGGTAAATGACTATCGGCGTCGACGTTTTCACTTCTATGCCCTTGTCTTTCAGCGGACGCTCCACTTTCGCGTCAATATGAAGCTCGCCAAGGCCGGAAACCAGGTATTCTCCTGTTTCCTCGTTTATTTTGACAACCAGCGTAGGGTCTTCCCTGCTTATCTGCTTGAGGAACATTATCAGCTTCGGCAGGTCGGAAGGATCCGCCACGTCAATGCTTTTCGTGACAACTGGCTCAAAAATATGCTTTATCGCCTCAAACGGCTCTATTTCCCGTTCAGCGTCGCACACGGTTTCGCCGCTGAATGCATCGGTGAGCCCGACAACGCCCACGACGTTCCCCGCGCTGACTTCTTCCATCTGCACGCGCTGCGGTCCCTTGTAAATGCTCACCTGCTGCACCCTGCGCGTCATGTGCTGCGCAACAAGGCGGACTTCCATGCCGCGCTTCAGCGTGCCCGAAAAAATCCTGCCTGCCGCGACAATGCCTGCGTGCGGGTCAGGGACGACTTTTGTGATTATCATCGCCAGCGGCCCGTTCGGATCCATGGCGAGCATGCTTTTGCCTGCTTCGCTTTCCACGTCGCCGTGCCATATCTTAGGTATCCTGTATTTCTGCGCATCCTCGGGATTCGGCAGGTGCCTGGTGACCATGTTCAGCACGATGCGGTGAAGCGGCGCTTTTTCGGACAGTTCTTCATCCCTGCCCTGGGAAGACAGCTCGATTATGTCCTTGAACGTTATCTTGTGCTCCTTCATGTACGGAACAGAAATAGCCCATTTCCTGTAAGCCGCGCCGAAAGCAACGCTGCCGTCGTCGACCTTGACAAGAAACTTTTCGGCATAAGCCTTCTCAGAATATTTCTGTATGAGCCTGTTCACCTGCGCGATAATATTAAGAAATCTTTGCTGCATCTGTTCCGGCGACAGCTGCAGTTCCTTGATGAGCCTGTCCACCTTGTTTATGAAAAGAACCGGCTTCACCCTTTCGTGCAGCGCCTGCCTTACAACGGTCTCGGTCTGCGGCATCACTGCTTCCACGGCGTCCACGACGATAATCGCGCCGTCTATGGCTCTCATCGCCCTTGTTACGTCGCCGCCGAAATCTACGTGGCCGGGAGTGTCTATAAGATTTATCAGATACTCGTTGCCCTCCACCTCGTGGATCATGCTGACGTTTGCGGCAAAAATTGTTATGCCCCTTTCCTGCTCCTGCTTGTCGAAGTCAGTGAACAGCTGCTGCCCTGCCAGTTCCTCGGATATCATGCCAGCGCCCGCAACGAGGTTGTCCGTCAGCGTCGTTTTCCCGTGGTCAATGTGGGCTGCGATCGCTATGTTCCTGATCTGCTCGGGCTTGTGCATCAGTTCCTGCACGCGCTCATTCAGGTCTCGTGCCATTTTTTGTCCTCCGTTTCTTTTTGTTTTATTGTTGTAACTGATTGTATTTAAAAAATTGAGAAGCATGCAGAATGCAGCTTCAGAAAAATGACAGGAGCATCGGTTTCCTCATCATCTCGCCCCTGCGGCTTCCCTTTCTATTCTTTCCTTCTCGCGCAGCGCCGTTGAATCCTGCGAGCCGTGATACGCCGCAAGAATTTCTTCGGCCAACGCCTGCTCAATTCCGCGCTTGCTGTGGAAGGATTTCCTGTAGGTTCCCTGCGCGAAATACCGCAGCGTCTTGTCAACGCGCCTCTGCGGCGCCGTGATAACCGATTCCCTTGCCATTATGCTTCCCAGCTGGTAAGAAATTATTTCCTCGCGGACCGCCGCGTTTTCTATGGCGCGGACGAGAACTTCCACGGGATTCTTGTTTTCCTTTTTCTCGATGATTTCCAGGGCCTTTTCCACGGCTTTCAGGCAGTTCATGAGCCCGCCGGCCAGAGGGCCCGAAGTCAGGCGGTGCCTTTTTCCGGTGTGCCCCGGGACCATCATGTGCAGGGCAAGCCTTTCAGCAACGTGCATCTTTGATTTGTGGAATCTTCCGCGATGGATTCCGGCGCTTCTTGGAAGCAGTCTGGGCTCAAGGTTTATGTAAGGCCTCAGGCTCAGGTCATTTACAATAACGTTGCTGTCCCATCTTCCGAAGAGCTTCAAGTCGAATTTTGTCTTTTCCCTTTTCTTTATCTCCACGCGCCTTGGTCTTCTGTCAAAACTTTTTCTGAATTCTCTGCGTTCGCCGAACTTGCGGCCTGACTGCCTTTCAACGGCCGCGCCTCTCTGGTCTTTTCCTCTCATTCCTTCATTTCTGCCGCGCATGTTTTCATTTCTCATGATATCACATTTTTTAAAAAACATCAAAGCTGGGATGGAAAAGGCATATCGAAGTTGTGCCTTTCCTTTCCCTTTTATTTATCTTCATCACACCTTTATCTCGTCGCCTTCTGCTTCTTGCCTGTCCTTATCTGCTCAAGGGAAATATCGTTGACTTTTATGACCCTGTACTTGATGCCTGATTGGGAACCTACAGCTCCGCCCTGCGAGCCGCCCATCCCCTCGATGACGACCTGGTCGTGCTCCGAGATGAAGTTTATCGCCCCTGTTCTCGGAACGAAGGCCGTGACCTGCTTGCCGTTTTTAATCAAGCGGACGCGGACGCACTTGATCAGGCCCGAGGACGGCTGCTTCTGCTCCACGACGCGCTTTTCCAAGACAATCCCTTTTGCCTGCGGCGCGCCCTCAAGAGGGTCAAACTTTTTCTTTATGTTCAGCATGCGCGTCCTGTATTTGATGTCGCGCCACCTGAACGCTTTCCTGTCCTTCGTCAGCTTCCTTGCACTGAATTCTCCGGGCATGATAATCAGCTTAGATAATTATAACAAAGTATTAAATAGTTTGCTGGTTTTGGACTTCTATGAAATCACCAGAACCACAGGAAGTATCATTAAGGGAACAGTTAGGGAAAGTGGGACTCGATAGCGCGGCCAGAGACGGGGCGTTTCAACTAGTTAAAATATATGAATCTTCTCCTCCTGTCCCTGTAATTTCAATTCAGACGACAAGGGTTTTTGGAGACATAGAGCCTTATACTTCTAGCTCTAGGCATTTAGTTTTTCCTTATGGGAATGCTGTCCTAAAAAGCGAAGATGAAAATTGGAAATGCATAAGACAGCAAACTAAAACGCGACCCGAAACTTTAAACGAGTTTCACTTCGCTATTGGATATTCCAATAGGGGATTGCCTGTTGTCAGGCCAATATGCGTAATTCATGCTGTTGAAGAGGACGACTTTTTGCTTGTCGAACCGAAAGGATTTGATTTGAGGCTTGGGATGGAATATAATTTGTTGTCTAATTTGCCCGCGACCGAAGAAGAAGCCCGGGAAACACTAAGAGCCTTGGGCAGATTTTTTGTTGCCTTGAAACGGGCTGATAGAGCTTACCAGCCGAATGTTCTTTATTATGAACGATTCCCTTTCGAACATTTGATTCGTTTTGGTGAAAACGGAAGTTATCAGGTACTTGTTACGGATAATCCTGCGTTTGTTCAGGAAGATATTGATGCGCCCGGAGGATATTTATCTGATGTTATAGCGCTATTTGAAGGGTACAAGAATAAAGAAGTATCGGAATTTGCTCTGCGGGCGCTAAGAGAGGGTCTTGAGCCGGAAATAATTATCACTTCACCCTGAAGTGCTGGACCTCGAAAAACCTTTCCAGGAGCATTTTTATGATGCGGATGTTCTTGCCGCTCCTGCCGATGACGCGCGCGCGGTCCTGCGGCTTTATTTTCACGACGACTTCCTTGTCGTCTATATTCACTTCCTGCGCCTCGGGAACAAGGTTGCGGATGAACCGCTCAAGGTCGTCGGAATATTCAAAGACCTTTATGTTTTTCTTGAAGACGCGCTCGGCATTGCGGATGGTCGAGCCGCCCTTGCCCACTGCAAGCCCGTACTGCCCCTCGCCGACGACAAAATAAAGCTCGTCGTCTTCGTCGATGCAGTCAATGACGGAGCATCTAGTCAGGTTGTTGAAAAGGTTTATGCATTGTATCGTGTTCGTGTCAAGCGTCACTTTCATTTTAAAAAACCCCAGATTGATCGAAGCAAAGCAGAATTAATCATTTTGTTTTCTTTATTCATCTTGCATCTCCGCTGAAACAAGTTTCTTCCCTCTTAGCTGAAAGCCGCGACGGAAACGGGAAACGGCTTCCCCAGTTTCGTGCCCAGGTCCTTGCTGTCGCCTTCAAAAATTTCAACAATAACCTTGCCCGAATCGTTCACCTTGTCAACAAGCGTTTTTGGGCAGTTTGAAGCGGCTATTACCTTTTTCGCCTTTCCCGCTTTTATACTTTTCACTACCTCGCGTATGCCTATGACGGCTTTGCCCGGAGGCAGCTTTGATGTTGTCGGAATATTTTGCATGGTCATCATCTTTATTGAATGCTTAATATTTTTCTTTCCGCAGGCGCTTTCTTTTCCAAAAAGAAAGGGCCTATTTTTTCTTCTTCATCTTTGACAAATCCATCGTGAGCTCGACCATGCCCGTGCCGATGGGTGCCAGCTGCCCTACCAGCACGTTCTCGATTATCCCGTCCATGGTGTCCTTCTCGCCGTAGAACGACGCGTTTATCAGGTGCCTTTTTGTTTCCTCAAAGTTCGCCCGCGCCAGGACGGACGCCTTTTTGCCGGATACGCCGTATCGCCCGATGTCCCTGACCTCCCCGGTGAATGTCATGATGTCAGCAAGAAGCATCAGATGCCTTACATCAACCTCAAGGCCCTGCTCGTCTAAGGTTTCCTTGGCTTCCTGCAAAATAACATTTCTCGTGGCTTCTATGCCGAGTATCTCGAAAATCTGGTGCACGTCGTTCGTCCTTGTCCTTTTTGCGTCAACTTCGTTTATCTGCAGGACCTTTTTCAGGTTAGTCCCTGCGGTCTGTATGACCCAGTCGTCGCCCTCGCGCACCACGACGACATTCTCTATCCCCTTGATGCCGTCAATGTGCATCTTCAGGACCTTGTTTTTTATTTTTCTGAGGTTCTTGACGTCGCTTTCCTTCGGCTTTATGTAGACATTCCCGCCCCTGAAGGAAATGGCCGCCTCTTTGACGTATTTGGAGACCATTGATTTGAGCTGCTCTTTGTGCTTTTCGCCCTCAAGCTCCAGCTCAATCTGCATGTCAATAAGGTCTATGGAATCGGAAAGTATCACATCTTGCACTTTTACGGATTTCATCCTGTTCGCAATTTCCTTTGCCTTTTCCTTGCTGTTGTATTCTTCTTTCAGGTAAATGATCATGTTCTTCTCAAAAGTCTTGCGGGCGTCAAAAATCTCTATGAGCCTCGGCAGGCCCTGCGTGACCTTGCTCAGCCTGTCTGACTGCGAAGCCAGCGTATAGGAACGCATTGTGTTGTGTGTAATAATGCCTTCAAATGTCGTGAATGTTTCCGTGCCTTCAACCGTCAGATCGTAGACATATCCAGAAGAAGGCAAAACTTCTGTTATTTCAGTTATCTCATCCCAAACGACATCAGATGCATGCATCTTTCTGAGTATCGAAAGCTCTTCAGTCACATCAATGTGATTTTTCTTTGCAATCTCGTTGAATAATACAATATATCTAAGTAGGGCTTCTTTTCCAATTTTCTGCCTTTTTGTGAAGCTGTTTACATACCTGCTTGGATAACTCAGTTTCTTCGCAAGCTTTGGAAGCAGATCGTCGAAGCCGCCTACAAGCTCGACAAAATCTTGCTTGATGGGTTTGCTAGCACACAGTACTCCAAGATTCTCGGCCTTTTTGGCGGAACTAAACCCGATTTTTTGCCGGAATACAGATGCGTATTTTGCGGGTATTGTTAGTGTATATTGCTTGCCTCTTCCTTTGTAAGAGAATATGCCAAATCTCGCTAAGAGTAGTGAGATGCCGTCTATAAGCTCTTTTGAATTTGAAGAAGCCCTTATTACGCCTCTCTCGACAGATACATTCCCATCGCCGTCGAAATAAGCCTGCAAAAGCGCCGATACGAATTTCTCATCAGCACTGTACGCAAAATCAGGGACTCTCTTGTTCCTTGATCCACTACCGCATGTTTTTGCAAGTAGGGCGGAAAGAATAGCGGAATTTACATGAATATCATGGCCGTTTGCAAATCCTCTTGTGTTGTCATATTCATTATAGGTCAGGCCGAATGAAGAGGCAAATTGTCTTATTCTCCCGAGGAAAATTTCATTTGTGCTTGATATGCATACAAAATTCGGAGTGCAGTTTCCTTCGGAGAGATAAGCGCCGAAAATATATCCCGTAACCTCATTCAGCGGAAAGATTTCCGGCAAAGGCTTTTTGGCACGTGAAAAATGGGTTTCTGCAATCGATTTTAGGTTAATAGAATCTATGCAGTTTTCAGGAAGCAGCTTGATTACCGGTATTCTCTCGCCTTTTCTCAGGTCTTTTCCGGAAACAGCAACTATCTTGTTATGCTTTCTTATAACAAATGAATGAGAATCTGTGGCTATTATCTCGCGCCCTGACAGTGTTCTTATTCTCAGCAGCCTTTCCGGTGATTTGTGTCTGCTGCATGCAAGAACCTTTTTCCATTCGATTTTCTCCCCCTGATTTATGCTGGGAACGTATATTTCCATGCCCGAAAGATCGCATATATCCCAGCCATTCTCGTTCATAGAACCCAGATTTTCTATTGATTCATCGGTAAAGCGGCTAATTTCAGAAATGGCAACCCGGTCTTTATGCTTGATAATTATTTTTTCCTTGGCGTCAATGCTCATCTGCGTCGCCGGTTCGCTGATTGATTGCGCTGCAACGACGCCTATTGCCTCGCCGGGTTCGTAAAGGTATTTCACGATAAGATGATTTAATTTTTCCAGCAGTTCTTCTTTTTTCTTCCCTTCAATCCCGTGCTTCCTGCAGTATTCCTCGAATTTCAGCAACACTTCCTTTGAAAGATAAGCCATTTTTAATCACCATCATCAGGGCTGAACTTTATTTTTAACATTGTTTTATTTCACGCCGTGGAAAAGCTTTTCAATGTCAACCTTGCCCGCGTCGCTTTTGGCGGGGTCAACCATGTCCTCGCCCGCGACAAACTGTATGATAAAGTTCTTGCTGTCGCGCACGGTGCCGTCGTATTCCACTCTCAGGTCCTGCAGCGCGTTGACCAGGCGGCGCTCCATGTACCCGGAGTGCCTTGTGTGCAGCGACTTGTCCATCAGGTTCTCCCTGCTGTTCATGGCGTCAAAGAAAAACTCCACGGGGTCAAGACCTTTCTTATAGCCGCTCGAAACGAAGCCGTGGGATTTCGCGCCAAGGTCGCCTCTTTCAAACAGCGACAATGTCCTTCCCACGAAGCCCCTGTGTATCCTCTCGCCTTCCAGGGCCTCCTGCCCGACAAACGCGCACATCTGCGTAAGGTTGACAAAGGAGCCTCTCGCGCCTGTTATAGCCATTATGACCGCTGTCGTCAGAGGCAGGTCTTTCTTGACGGTTTCTGACGCGCTGTTTGACGCGAGGCCGCCTAATTGCAGTATTTTGTTTTCCAGGGTCATCTCCGGCGTCAGTCCCCCTGTCTTTTCAAGGCGGCCTGCTTTGTAGTCCCTGACCAGCCTCGAAATGCTTTCGTTGTACTCATCAATTACTTTTTCAATATTGTTTTTCGCGCGCGTTGAAATGTCTATGTCGCCGACGGATATGCTGAATCCTTTCCTTGTGATGACTTCCAGGGCGAGCTTGGAAACCCTGTCGATGAATTCCCTCGCTGCGGAGTGGCCGTATATCCTTTCTATTATGTCGATGAGCTTTGCTTTTTTCTCTCCCAGCGCGTCGTCATCAATGACGCCCCTGAGAAGCCGCCCGTTCTTTATCACGACAGCTTCACCTGTGGACGACTTGAATTCAATGCTCAGGTCTTTCGGCAATAAGTAAGAAAAAATCTCCTTTCCCGTGTAGGTATCCTTGACCTCAGGGAGCTCCATCCCTATAGACATCAGCAGCTCCGCGGCTTCTTTTCGGCTGAGCTTTGTCTCGTCCCTTGTAAGCAGATAAGAGCCGGTTATGTGGTCGTGCTTGCACGCAACTATGGGCAGCCCGTATCGCGGCGAGCGGATGTGGTTTTCCACGGCCATCAGCATCTCCGCTTCCGTCTGCGCTTCCTCTGTCTGCGGAACGTGCAGGTTCATTTCGTCGCCGTCAAAGTCCGCGTTGTATGGTATCGTCACCGCGAGGTTCAGCCTGAAAGTCCTGTAAGGCATGATGCGCGCGCGGTGGCCCATCATGCTCATGCGATGCAGCGACGGCTGCCTGTTCATGACCGTTATGTCGTTGTCCTGCAGATGGCGCTCCACGACGTAGCCGGTATCAATCTCTTCCGCTACGTCTTTTTTGTTTTCCTCTGTTATTTTTTTTCTTATCCCGTCCGGCCTCACGACATAATTCGCGCCCGGATGCACGCCCGGCCCGTTAAGTATGTATTTCTTGACGGCATCAAGGCTGTTTTTCGTCACCTTCACGGGAACGGTAAGCTCTTTCGCGATTTCCATGGGTATTCCCACTTCGCTTATTGAAATATTGGGGTCCGGCGTGACAACGGTTCTCGCGGAAAAATTAACACGCTTTCCGGAAAGGTTTCCGCGGAACCTCCCCTCTTTTTTGCTCAGCCTCTGCATCAGCGTTTTCAGCGCCCTGCCTGACCTGTGGCGCGCCGGCGGCAGCGTTGAAATCTCGTTGCTCATGAACGTTGAGATGTGGTATTGCAGTAATTCCCAGATGTCGGCGATGATAAAATCAGGCGCGCCGATTTCCAGATTTTTCTTCAGTCTTTCGTTTATCCTTACGACGTCAACCAGCTTGTGCGTCAAGTCATCTTCCGAGCGTTCGCCTGTTTCCAGGGTGATTGAAGGGCGCACGGTCACGGGAGGCACGGGCAGTATGGTAAGGACAAACCATTCAGGCCTTCCGCCTTTCACCCTGAGCAGCTGTAAATCTTCATCAGTGATTTTTTCCAGCCGCTGCCTTATTTCCTCGGGATTCATCTCTGTGCTGCCTTCGTTGAATGTGGTCGGCTTCTGGAACGTCAGCTCCCTTTGCTTTTCGCCGCAGTGTATGCACATCTTCGGCTTCTTCTTGTACAGTTCGTTGAGCGGGTTGCCCATCTTCTTCAGGTCTTCCAGCTTCGCCAGCGGACGCGAGCATTTCCTGCATATCGAGCGCAGCACCATAAAAATCTTTTTTCCGTACAGCGGGTGTATTGCCGGCTTCGTCAACTCAAGGTAGCCGAAATGCCCCAGGCATTGCCCTATGGAGCCGCCGCACGTCCTGCACCGCAGGCCGGGGTCGACAACGCCGAGGTGCAGGTCAGTCAGCCCGCCGTCTATCGGGTAGCCGTCAGGATCGTAAAGCTCCGCGTGCTCAATCTTCACCGCCGACATTTCCTTAATCATGCGCGGCGACAGGAATCCGAACTCGATTGCTTTTACTTTTGCCATGTCAATCCCTCATCTTAATGCCGGTTTCTTTTCCAAGAAATCTTCTCTCTTCTGCTGTCAGATCCATTCTTGTCATTCCTGTTCTTTCCACCAGTCTTTCTATTTCTGCTTCGGCGTATTCCAAAAGAGGCCCGGTAGCAATTACAGCAAGCTGTTCTTTGTCTCTTTGAATCAGGGACACGCTGTACCTTTCTGCAATCAGCTGCGCAAAATATCTTCCCGCGTCAGGGTGTTCCACCAGTCTGATACCTGCTATTCCCTGGGCAAATCTCCTGACTCCTTCCGGAATTTCTTCATTCCAATGATAAATGTCAGCATTGAACATGCTTATTCCTCCGCGATTATCTTCGGGTATATTCCCAGGGACTTCAGCTCGTCCAGCATCAGTTTGAACGCGTAGCTGATGTCAATGTCAATGATTTTTGATTTCTTGCATACGCCGCAGTATTTTTTGCCCTTGACGCGGTCTTCCACGGCGATCAGGCCGCAGCGCTCGCATACGGGCACGCTGTATTTGTCGCTGCTGAAGCGCTCTTTGAGCAGGAGGGCGCTGCCATGAGCGATTAAGCAGTCCTTTTCCATTTCCCCCAGGCGCAAGCCGCCCTGCTTCGCCCTTCCGGCAGTAGGCTGCTTGGTCAGCAGCGTTACAGGCCCGCGGGCTCTGGACTGTATCTTGTTCGCAACCATATGATGCAGCTTCTGGTAATAGCACGGCCCTACAAGTATGCGCGCCTCGAGCACGCGCCCTGTCACGCCGTCGTACATTATTTCCTTGCCGTCGTCGCGGAACCCGAGCTTTTCCAGTGTCTGTCTCAGGCTTTCTTCCGTGACGTCGTTGAAGGCGGAGCCGTCCACGGGCATGCCTGATAATGCCGAGACTTTCGAGGCGATGATTTCAAGCATCTGGCCTATTGTCATCCTGCTCGGTATCGCGTGCGGGTTGACTATTATGTCAGGCGTGATGCCGCCCGTTGTGAATGGCATGTTTTCTTCAGGCACGATCAGGGATATGACTCCTTTCTGGCCGTGGCGCGACGCGAACTTGTCGCCAAGTTCCGGCACCCTTTCGCTTCTGACGTTCACTTTCACTAGTTTGTTTCCTGCCGACGTTTCCGAGAGGAATACGCCGTCAACAATGCCGTCCTCGCCGTGCCTTATCGTTTCCGATGTTTCCCTGCGGTTCTCTGTCTCGGCCATAAAGCTTTCCACGGGCCCGATGAAGCGGAGCGGCGACACCTTGCCGACAAGAACATCTCCGGAAATGACAGAAATTTCCCTGTTCACTATCCCGTCCTTGTCGAGGTTTGCGTAAGCTTCCTCGGTGCGGTAGCCGTTGACGGCCTTGTCCGGTATTTTTATCTCGTCCTTTTCAATGCCCCAGTATTTCTTTTCTTCCGTTGAGTACGCCCTGAAGAAGAACGAGCGGCCGAAGCCCCTGTCGAGCGAAGCCTTGTTGAATACCAGGCCGTCCTCCATGTTGTACCCCTTGTAGCTCATGATGGCAAGGACGATGTTCTGGCCCTGCGGGTGCTCTTCCAGTCCGATTTCTTTGCCGACGACCGTGTTCACCAAAGGCATCTGCGTGTAAACAAGGACGTCCGCCTTCGTTTCTGTTCTTATTGAAAAGTTTGTCGTGTAAATGCCCAGCGCCTGGCCGGACATCTTCGCGCCGAAGTTGACGCGGTCCCCCCTGTTCCTCGTAGGGAACGGGACAAGCGATGCCGACAAGCCTAAAATCACGCCCGGGTGCACTTCCAGGTGCGTGTGGTCTTTTGACAGGTTATCCGCAGTCAGCGCAACAAGCATGCTGTCTTCTTCCTGGGCGTCTAGATATTCCACGATGCCTTCCTTCAGCAGCTCGCCCCACGCCATCTCGCCATTTACCAGCTTTTCCAGGTGCTTTTCAGTCAGCCTTGCTTTCCCGTTTTCAACAATAATCATCGGCCTTTGCAGCCTTCCTGAATCCGTGTTCACGAAAACCTCCTGGAAATCCTCCTCAACGGCAACATTGATGTAGCGGCTTATCGCGCCGTTTCTTCTCTTCTGCTTTATTTTTTCTGCGAATTCCCTGGGCTTGTCCGTCGTGCCTATGATATTCCCGTTAAGGAAAATAGTGTACCCGCCGCTCTCCTTTGACGCCGTTTGCGCGATGAGCTCGTTGTCCTTTCGCGGCGCTGTATCGGAGATGACGGCAAAGGTGGCTAAATACTTGCGGAGGCCTATGTTGACGCCTTCGGGAGTTTCCTCGGCGCACAGCCTTCCCCAGTGCGTTGCGTGCAATGCCCTCGCTTCAAAGTGCTCCTGTGAGGACGACAAAGGCGATATGACGTTTCTCAGGTGGGCTATTGTTCTCACGTAATTTGTCCTTTCCAGCCGCTGGCAGACGCCCGTCCTGCCGCCGATCCACTGGCCCGTCGCCATGTGCGAAATAATCCTTTTTGTCAGGTAATCCGACTCCACTATGGATTTTATTGAAGGCAGCTTTCCGCGCTTCACCAGTTTCTGGTAAGAATAAACTATCCTTGAAACCAGGCCGTACTTGCCGAGGAGGATTGAGCGGAAAAGTATTTCCATGAAATCCCCGACGAGGCGCAGGCGCTTGTTTGAATAATGGTCAATGTCCTGCTCCTTCGCTTTTTTCAGGCCCAGGCGCAAAAGCTTTCGGACAACCTTGCAGAGGTAAACTGCCTTTTCTTTTCTTGCCTTCTTGTCCTGGCCGATGTGGGGAAGCAGGTATTTGTCCAGGATGTCGTTCACGCGCTTGTCGCGGTATTCCTGCTGAGGTATCTTCAGCTTCTTCCCTAAATGGTCCTTCGCTTCCTCGACGCTCTTGACGTCGTATTCATACAGGTTGAAGTAAATTTCCTGGACCTCGTCCTTTTCACCGGTTATGGCCTCGATTATCTCTTTGTCCGTCTCCATTCCCAGAGCGCGAAGGAGCACTACTACAGGCAGTTTTTTCAGGTTGGCAAAGGAAATTGTTATGATGCCCCCTTTCCTTTCCAGGAGATGCCTCTGGACGAAGCCGGACGACTCGCTGTTGATGCGGGCGGTTTCGTTCTCCCCCTTTGTCTCGATGACGGGCCTGTTCGACAGGACTTCTTCCACCATCACGATTACGCGCTCGGTTCCGTTGATAATGAAATAGCCGCCCGGGTCGTTAGGGTCTTCGCCCTCTTCAGCCAGCTGCTCTTCGGTGAGCCCTTCAAGCCAGCACAGCTTTGATTTCAGCATTATGGGCAGATCCCCGAGTTTTACTTCCTGCGGCTCCTGCTCAACGCCGTTTATTATAGGTATTATTTCAACATGTATCGGCGCGGAATAAGTAAGGTCCCTGATGCGCGCCTCCAGCGGCGTTATCCTCCTTACGGCGCCGTCCGCTTCCTTCAGGACAGGCTTGGGTATTTTCACCTTCCCGAGCTTTATCTTGAATTCCGCAAGCTCCGGCGTTTCCAGCTCGATTTCCCCTATCTCGTCAATTATCTTCTGTATCCTGAAGTCGATGAACTCGTTGAAAGACTCGACCTGATGGTTGACAAAGCCCACTGATTTTTTGTAAGAAGAAAGCAGCGTTCCGTACGTTTTCATCTTGTCCATGGTTCACACCTTTTTCGTCAAAGCAGGAATGGAAATCCCGCTTCAAATGACAACCCTGTAGTAAAAATATTCTAATGCGACCGGGGATTTCCTGGTTATGCGCAGCACGTCGCCTTTTTTGGCGCCAAGCAGCTTCACTACCGGGTCTTCCTCGCGTATTTTCGGCAGCTGCCCCGAAGAAACATTCAGCCTTTCCAGCAGCTCCGCTTTCTCCTCGCCGCTCATGATTTCGTGCTTAGGCACTAGGTCGCTCTGGAATATGTCTATCTTCTCTTCCTGCACTGCCTTTTCTTTTTCTGCCACAAAATCACCTAAGAGGAGAAGAAACCTACGGTTTCCCTGCGGAGAACTTGAAAAGTTCTCCGAGGTCTCGAAAAGCTTTCGCTTTTCGCAGATCTCCCTCTACCCTCATTTCCCTTATTATTTTTAAGACCTCTGAGAAGGTCTTCCGTTTTGGTGAAACTTTTCTGAAAAGTTTCTAGTGGGCCCGACGGGAAATTCGAAGCACGTTGCCACGACATGCTTATTCGAACCCGCGACAGGCGGCTATCTTTCAAGGAGAAGAAACGGAACAGCTTGAAGCACTTCGTGCTTCGGTTTCCTTCCTCTCCTTTGAACCTCATTTCCTCATATTACCGAACGAATTCGGCTTCGGATCTTTTATCTTTTTGATCAAACTTTTTTCCAAAAAGTTTGCATGATAAAAGGCCGCTACTCTACCAGGTTTCTCGCAACCCCAGTCTTCCTGTAATATCTTCGCATGTTCTTTGGGACATGCAAAGACCTTTCTTACAAGAAAGGGATTTGCACTGAGCTACAGGCCCGCGCCTTGGCCGGGATATTCGGAACTTTCCCTTTTCCTCGAAGAACGTTAGTTCTTCGGGATCTTGGAGAACTTTCGTTCTCCACAGATGATTGAACTTTTTGGAAAAGTTCATTCGAACCCGGGTCGTAGCCGTTCTATGATTTTTCCGTTGACGCTTTTGCTCGCCAGCGGAAAAGGGTCATGACAGGGCTACATGCTAGACCGCTACACCACCAAGGCATTATCTCCACATTAGGTAGCTTTTCATGTCATCCGTTGGTACAGTAACAACAAAATCACAAGGCTTGCCAGCTATTCGCATCACATCGCCCTGCGCATCATTAATCCTTCCCAGGGTTTTTTCGTCAAGCTCATCCACAATAGCGTATACAATCAAATGTCCGTCCGATTCCTGCACCGAAGCATGCATGACCGTGTAAACATCTTTTAAGGCATCCCTGAAGGTATCGAAAATCCTTTCTGTTGGAACGTCTTGGATATTCACAGGCATATGAGTTCACCTAAAGACTATCAGAAAGTCTCTCCTCTAAGTTTTGAAAACCGTTGTAGAGAAATAAGTCTTATAACCATTCAAACCCTGCCGCGCGCCATCAATGACAAATATAAGGTCAGCAACGTCCTGGCGTTCACAGCTTTCGCCATTACTTGCCATATCGCTGGAGAGCTTAACTTCCAGGTTCGGAATGGATCTGGGTGTGCCCTCTCCGCCTTGGTCGCCAACCACATTACTATTCAAGGATAAAGGATTTAAAGACTTTAAAAACCGTCAGGACGAAACAGGATTTTTCTGGGTAAAAGCCGAAACCCGCCTTCCGTTTTTCTTCAATTTTAAATATGTCCTTCGGCGTATTCTCTATTGCAATTTAATCCCGCGATAGCTCAACGGTAGAGCGCCCGGCTGTAGCTTAGCACTGCAGAACAAAGCTGTGTTATGATTCAGCAGCCGCTCACTAGAAACCGGGAGGTTGCCGGTTCGAAAGACCCTTTTCTTTTGGAAAGAAAAGCGTCTACGGAAAAGAAAATATTAAGGAAAGGGGTCCGAAACTCCGGCTCGCGGGATTTTTAAATTTTTATGAGAAGTTTTTTTCTACTACCGACTTCTACCCTTTCTCCGAACTTGTCCATGTTAGTTGCCAAAGTTATGCGCCTGTGCGGAAATGCGTGAGAAAAATAATCATATGCAGTTCTTATAGTTCTGCCCTCACAAACGTCCTCGTCAAAAATTAAGATTCTTCTTCCGTCCGTCTGTTCCTGCAAATAACCCAATTCATGCTTAAGAATCCGAGGTCGTCTATCCCGTAATTTATCCATAGATAGACGAACAACATAAAACGAACTGGCTGGAGCTCCAGCGTCACAGTAACGCAAAAATACATCCATTCCAGGAGCCGTGCCGCCGTGCGCCATTGTTATAAAAAGAACATCACGGTTCTTGAAATAATCCATCATTTTTTCTGCTGTCGCTCTGGATCTTTCAGGCTTCATAGCGCTCCAGGTAGTCGTATCTTCCTGCTGTTTAACTTTTCTTTCCAAAAGCTGCGGACATTGGGATTCAATTTTTGAGCGGAAATCGTGTAGATGTTGAACACTCTGGGAATCTGATCCATAGACCGCCAATCCAAGATCGATTGCATTTCTAACGAGATCCACATTTCCTCTCAAAGGGTATGATATCTTGAAATCCAATACAGCTCTTATAACCCTAGGGGCGTGAAGAGCAATTATAACCAGATCCTTGGTATCTGGACGACTGTAACTACAAAGAGCTTCGAGTTCGCCTAAGACTTCGCGCAAATTACCGGAATACGATTGAAGATGTAGAAATTCTCTGAACGTTTGGGGCATTGTACCGGGCGGGCATTCGCCGGCAATTTTATCGAATAAGGAATGGTAGGGCATTTAGTTTTAGAATATAATAAAAACTTTAAATTATTGTAATCTGCGAGGGATTTTAAGTACAATTTCTGACTGAAAATAAGAAATCGTTATGAACTATTCCCCTTTCCCATCAGCTTCTTGATATGCCCGTGAATCTTTTGGTGCAGCTGCTTTTCCTCGCCCTGCATTTCCAGCCCGACAGCCGGCGTGTTGGAAAAGTTCTCCGTTTCCTTGTTGTTGGCGGCAAATACAACGCTCGCCTGCGGCAGGTTTATTGTCCCGCTCAGCTCGACTACGGGGATTATCTTGTACGTCAGAACCCTCTCCTCGTTCGGCCGCAAGTTGCTTACGGCCCATTTCAGCTCGATGCCCGATTCGCTTTTTTTGCGCAAAGGCTTCGGTCCTTCCGTGTCTTTCATCTGGAATATTGTGGGGACGAAATCGTAAACTTCGGCGCTGTCCACAGATTTTCCTGAATAATTCTTCACCTCAACGCCTACGGTGAATTCCTCGCCCTCGCGGATGTGCTTTTTCTGCAGTATGTACTTTGAAACGCGCAGCGTCCTGAACCTTGTCAGGTACAGCCATAATAGTCCGAAAATTACGATCAGCGTATAGAAGAGCGGACTGTAGTCAAGGGAGTACTTTATGCTTGCCAGCCCTCCCGGAGCCACCGGAGGCAGGGTCCATACGTAGGTGTCGCCTTCAGTCCTTTCTGGAGGATCGCCCTTGAAGAAGTTTGAATCGAACTTGGTTATCTTTTCCGTCAGCAGCAGCGGCTCTGAAACATCATTTCCAACGTTCTTGAAAAGGAACACCTTCTCTTTTTTCAGCAGGTTTATATTTGTCGTTGTCATGTCCTTGAGCACAGCTTTCCTTGCGACGACGAATTTTTCCGTCGTGTCGCTCAAAACCGCTTCAAGCTGCGTTACCTTTATGCTGATGCTGTAGTCGCCCGGCGGCGCGTTTTCCTTCAGCTGGAATGATTTTTCCAGCGTCTTCACGTCCTCGGGCTCAAGATTAAGCACGTCAGAGCTTTCGTATATCTTCCCTTCCGGCGAATATGCTGATGTTTTCACGTTGATGTTCTGGACCTTCACGTCGCCGATGTTCCGGAGCGAGAACCTGACGCTGACAGTCCCGGAAGGGATCAGGTCTCCTGTCAGAAAAACGCCTTCTGTCTCGATGCCTTCGCTTTTGTACACAAAGGCGTACAAATCCGCCCTTTTCCTTTCCTTCGTGCCCCGCGATTCAACGTCGAACGATATTTTGTGCAGCCCCTGGGGCACAGAAGATGACGGGGAAAAGAATACCGTGAAATTCTCGCTGCCGCCTCTGCCTACGGAAACGATGGTCTTGTCCGTGGTGACCCACGTCTTCGCGTCAGCGGGGCTTACCAGGAAGGAATCGTCGGAATCGCTGCTTATCTTCACATGCGTCTGCCTCATGCCGCTTACAGGGACCCTTATGGTGTCCTGCGTGTACTCAAGGGTGTATGCAAAAGCGGCGCCGGCAAAAAGGAGCATGACGAATAATGCAAGAAGCCTTTTCATGAATAACATATTCCAGAAGCCCGTATATAAATGTTGCAACAGCGTGATTCAGGCGTAATTTTACGAATGAAAAATTATTCCGCGGTCCGGTACTTATAAAGTTTTGAATTATTTCTCCTGATAATGAGACGCGTAATTTCAGTTGCTTTGATTGCAGGAGCTTCCATGGCCCTCACATTTACCTCTTTGGCTGCTTCACAACTGTCTTATCGGTCAAAAACCTTCGCCGCGGCAGCGCACGACGGTGCAAAAGATGCAAAGACTTACATTGAAGTCGGTCTTGATGAGCTGATAAGAAACCTGGGAAAATATCGCGACCAGCGTGTTTCAACGGTAGGATATGTCGGTAGTTTCGGAAAAGGAGTGACTGGCCGATACTACCATATGTATCCGCGTGAGGTCGGAGAATTTTATTTTGGTACTGATGGTCTGGTCATTCTGGAAGACCCAGCGACCTCGAATATAGGAGAACTTATTAAAAAATCCGGCGGCTCAAGAAAATTCAAAGTCAAAGGCGTAGTCAAGGCTGATGAAGACGGCGGGGTAAGCTATTTTCTGAACCTGCATAAGGCCGAGGTTATCCGGAAAAAGCGCCGACCTTAGAACAAAAACCTCACCATCGCCGCGAAGATGAGCATGCTGCCTAGGTCGGCGACAGCAGTTGTCAGGGGTATCAGGAAGTTGTTCGGGTCTTCTTTCTTCCTGTAGATGTAGAATCCCGCTGTAACCGAAATGACAAATATAACCGTCACGAGAATTAGGGTGCATATCAGCGAAACAAAAAGTATCTTTACCAGAAGCGCATAGCTCACGGCAAATCCCTTCAAATAAGATACTGCCGACGACATGGCAGATATGTAAACAGCCGAGAGCGTACCTATCTTCAGGACGTCGCTGAAAAGGTCGCGCATGTTGTCGGATTTCCACCATTTATTTGTTATCTGGCCCAGGTAAAGCGCAGTGGTGAAGCGCGACGATATTATTGCGCCGTAGTTGCCTATCATGCCGTTCATTGCCGGGAGCATTATCAGCAGCGGCATTAATGTAACAAGGCTGGATTGAATTGATTCCAGATGTATGCCGCCTATTGTGCTTATGATGGCCGTTAAAAGTATTATTTTCAGGCTCTCCTTTACAATAACGACATGCACGTCCTTCCCCGGGCCGTATTCCTTCATGTAGAACATCGTGCGGTGATGCAGCCCGTGCTTCCTGTGCAGCCTCTTTATGTGACTCGTTACGGGCTTTGATTTGCGGAATTTCATAAGATCACTATTGCAATCAGAATGCTGGCAACGCTCGCGATGTCTCCTATGGTTGTTATGTAAGGCCCCATTATGTTGTTCGGGTCATGCCCGTGCCTGAAAAGCCAGAAATTAGCCATGATGGTAAGCGGGATTTCAATAATGTTCGAAAGCAGGCCAGCGACAATGGCTACATAGATTATCTTTGCGTTGGTGATTCCAAAGAAATAATAGGAGAAAGCGAAAGAAACCAGCCCAAGCACGAGGCTGACAACAAAGGCAAGGATGACAGCGGCAATAACGTTCTCGCGCAGAAATCGGTTGTTTCTTGCCTGCGGTTTTGTAATCTTCAGGAACAATCCCGAGCTGAGCCGCGCGGACATGCTTCCAGAAATGGAGCCGCGCATCTCAAGAAATCCAGGAAGCAGTATGAAAAGGCCGGGAACGAGCATTATCTGGTTTGTAGCGGAAGCAAGCATGGTTCCGGCAACGATGCCGCCTGTCAGCGAGACAAGTTCTCCGTAGAAAATCTCGCGGAAGTCCTTGTGCATGAGCGGCCTGCCCGCACTTTTTTGCATAAAATATTATTGGTAAAAAGCGGGATATAAAGAAATTTAATCCTTTGTACTTTACTATATGCATGACTCAAAGTTTTACGGAATTAGAAAACACAATGGCAGTATCGGAAATACTTCAAAACCAGCCTATAGATTTTCTCGAACAGTTCGGAGAAGAACTGAGAAAAAACGGCGAATATTCAATAGTTGGATTAGGGTTGCCTTATGCGTCAAGATTGATAGATGGTTCTATCGAATACCTATGCCCAGTAGTTACTAAAGGAAAAACTCTTGGTGAATATTCAATAAAGCCTTCAGACCCATCTGACCCTTTGTCAGAATTGCTCGGGAAAAGAGAGGGCATTTATTATATTGGCAAACATCCTATCGCCGCTCGGAACGACGTTGAAGAGGTATTTTTATCGTATCATAGAGACTTAGACGATTCATCTAATTCCAGACGCGGAGACAAATGGCACGAAATAATTTTCCCGAATATTATTGATGACAAGGCTCATGTGCAGACAAAGACTACTTCTTGATATCCGCAATAGTGGCATTCACCGCTTTCCTTATTGCGTGCGGCGATATTTTTATCAGATGCTGCTCGGAGCCGCCGCCGGCATAGCATAAGTCCATTTTCATGACGTCGCTGTCTATTATCGTTTTCAGCCCGGTGCCCACAGGCGGCACGGCACCGGCTTTGTAGCCTGTCAGCTTCAAAACTTCCTCGGGCGACGCAGTGTTTATTGTTTCGCCGGTGATTTTTTCTATTTTCTCGTGGGAAACCTTGCTGCCGCCCTTTACGATGCCTATCACGCCGGAACCGCTCCTGGAAATGAAAACAACGCTCTTGACAATGCGGTCTATGTCGATGCCCATCACGCCGGCAGCCATGCGCGCGGTTTTCGTTTCGCCGGGCATCTCCATGATTTCAGCGGGAATCTTGTTTTTTGCCAGAAAATCCTGCAGGTCAAGGTGGTCTTTCATATATAATAAGTAAACCCAGCATATGTTTTAATCCTTGGAGAACGCAGTCAAAAATTAAATTAAAAAATAAAAAATCTTCATCTTTTTCTTCGTCTTTTTGCTCCGCCAGCCGCTTTCTTAGGCTTCATCATCCATCCTAGCCATGCTCCTGCAACCAGCAGCACAACGCCCAGAACCTGGTGAACAGAATGCTCAAGTCCCAGACCGAGGCCGTAAGACACGTGCATTGCGTGCGGAGCCAGCGCGTAGAACAGCCCTAAAAGTACCAGTACAACCCCGATAACTTTTTGTCCTTCCACTTATGGCACCTCCATTGCAACTTTTTAGAAAAAAGTTGCATCAAAAAATCAGACTTTTCAGAAAACAGCTTCCTGTTGCTGAAAAGTTCCTGAATTTATTTGTTTTTGGGGGTTTATAAAGAAAAATAAGAATCTTTCTCAAGATTATTACCTTACGCCACGCTAGCTCAGTAAGCCCTTTTCTTGGAAAGAAAAGCGCTTGCGGAAAAAGAACATATTAGGAAAAGGGCTGGAGAATGGTAGAGCGTTAGTGAAATGACACCGCTAAACCTTGGTAAGGAACTTTTCAAAAAAGTTCCATCAAAACGGAAAAACCAACAAAGAGGTAAAGGCCCCGAGTTCGATCCTCGGGCGTGGCTTTTTATACAAGGAGAATACCACTGTTTTCAAACAGTGGTATTATAATGGTATTCTCCTGTATAACATAATCCACAAATAACATATGTGGTATTTCTCCGAAATACCACCGACTTTAGTCGGTGGATTATGTTTATAAAACCCGACCGAATCATTAATTATGAGAGTCAGTCTGTACATGGCAATGTCGGCCAATGGGATTATTGCAAGAGAAAACTACGACGAGGATTTTCTTTCTCACAGGAACTGGGAAGTCTTTTGCAAACTTGCTGAAAACATAGGATGCTTCATAATTGGCAGGAAAACCTACGAAGTCGTAAAGAAATGGAAGGACTACAATTTTGACAGCGTAAAAGCGAAGAAGATTGTGGTTTCGAAAAATATGAATTTTGAATTAGACAGCGGCTATACCCCTGCAAAATCACCGAAGGATGCAATCAGCAAGGCTTCTGCAATGGGCTTCAAAAAAGTTCTTCTTACGGGAGGAAGCGGAATTAACAGTGCTTTCATGAAAGACGGTTTGGTTGATGAGATTTTACTGAACATAGAGCCGGTAGTTTTAGGCAAAGGCATAAGGCTTTTTGCAGAAGATAATTTTGATTCTAGACTGAAATTAATTAACACGAGAAAATTGCCAAAAGATATAATCCAGCTTCATTACAAGGTAAAAAAATCTAAGTGAAACAAAAAATAAAAACAAAAAACTTATCTCATCTCTGAAATTCCTTCATAAATCAGGAACACGACTGCCAGCAAAGCTGAAACTGCCCCGAGCATCTCCAGCAGGTTCTTCAGGCCGTTGTAGACCCCGGAAAATTCCCCGAAAGGCGGTGTGAGGGCGAACACAGCTGATGCTGCCAGCAAAACTCCGGCACCCGCCAGGAACTTGAAGGCGCGCTCGCGCTTCTGCTTGTACTTGGCCCATTCTGCAAGGCCTGTTATGAGAAGCAGTGCGACTCCGAGTCCGACGGTTCCTTCAAAAACCATCTTCTCACCTTATGATATTTCCTTTTTCCTGACTAAAAAGCTTCCTTGCATTGCAGAAGCATTACAAAAGAATTACGGCTGCAGCAAGAAGCCAGACTTGCATTCATGTCTTGATTATTTTTTCAGTTTCCTGTACATTTCTTCCACGTTCCTGCGGCAAACATAGTCATGGTGGCGGAATCCGCCGCCCATTGATTTCGGTATGTGCATCAGTTCGTGTATTATGGTTTTTGCCTTCTCTTCTTCACTGAGCCTGTCAAATTTTTCTGAGATAACCTCGATGACATAATGCGCTTTCACGCCCAGTGCTTTTTGCAGCACGCGCGACAGGGCGTGGCAGCGCGCCAGCGTATGCCTGCTTTTGGAGCCTGTGCTGCGCATGAAGACAACGCGTGAGAAGTCATGCCTGAAGCTGAGCGCTGCTGATATTTCCTTTGCTTTTCTCTCCAGCTCGGGGTCGGGAAAATATTTTATCATGGCACCACTTTCTATCAACACTAGCCTCTTTTGTTTTTGATCAAACTTTCTTTTGATCAAACTTTTCAGAAAAGTTTGAAAGTTTCTTGGAGCAGCAAAGTTTCTATCTTATCCTCGTCCCTGCAAAATCCTTCCCTTCAAGGCAGTTTTCCAGGTTCTTCATCTTCTTTCCGTTAATAATGACCACTTCCATCCCGAGCTTTTCCGCTTTTCTTGCCGCGTTAGGGTCCAGGGGCGCGTTCATGCCGGGTTCCCACCATTTTGGCAGCAGATTCCTGAATTCATTCCATGTCAGATTCTTCATCGGCTTTGCGCCCCTGAATTTTCTCGGGTCTTTGTCGTAAACGTAATCCACGTCTGTCATGTTGACGAGTTTCTTTATGCCAAGATTTTCAGCAAGCAGCACGGCATCGGAATCCGTGCTGAAGCCCGGCTTCCATCCCGCGGCTATAAGGATTTTCTCTTTGAAAATTATCTTTTCCTTGGGGTTCTTCACTATCTTGGGATGCGCATGGCCGCGGAATACTGTCCTGAGAAGATGTGCGTTCAGCCTCGTGCTGTGGATGCCGAGCCAGTCCAGGTCTTCTTTTGCCGTGTCAACGGCTGATTTTGATGCTTCCTGGTATTTCCTCGCGGTTCTTCCGCCGCCGCACATGATGGCAAACCGCCTGCCTTTCCTTGTCTGCTTCAGAATCAGGCTCCTGAAATTTTTCAAAAAGCCGGTGTCAATTTCATCCGGTACGATTAATGAGCCGCCGACGGAAACAATTATAAGGTTATTATCCATGTGAATCTGATGCCTGCGATGTTTAATAAAATTATCTGATTAATCAGGCTTCCCGGCCTTTGATTCTTTCTTAGCTTCTGCGCGCAGCTTCGGAACGCTGATCTTAAAAGAACATTTTTCGCACTTCACAAAGAAAGGGCGCTTCCATTCCGTTTCTGAATAGCCATAGAAGCCGCATTCCGGGCATACGTATTCTGCTCTTGCTTTGCCGTCGCTCTTTGGCACCAGCACCCTTATCTTGCCTGTCGGCTCTTTCCTGCTGTTTTTTGCCGTCCTGTTCGTATGATACAGGCAGTCCTTGGGCAGGATATTGTTCTTTGCGATGTATTCCTCTATTTTCTTGAGTTCCATTAAGAATCACCCCAAAGCGGGAAAAGCCAGATTGATTTATCTTGAACTTATGTTATATTTATACATTTTGCAAAACGGAATTTTTTTTCTACAGCTTCACCGATGCCGCGAAGAAAGCCAGAAGCGCTATGTTCATTGCAACCTTGCATATCTTCGCGCTGTACCTTGCGGGAGCCACGGTAGCAGCGATAAAGGCGATGTCGGCAATTACAACGAAGAACAGGTAGACTTGGTTGAACAGCCCGAGCAGATAAGGAACGAAGCTGAACAGCACCGCGAGAACGATAAAAGCGCTTGCTATCATTTTTGCCTTCAGAACGCCGTACTTGATGGGCAATGTATTTGCGCCGTACTTGTGGTCGCCCAGGACGTCCTCAATGCTCTTGTAGATTTCCCTGCCCATGTTCGCGAGGAACGCCAGGAAAGCAAGGAGCAACGGGATGAAATAGCTGCCTACGGCAAGCCCGCCGTAGACAAAGCTCAGGCCCACGAGCGCGCTGACCGCTATGTTTCCGGCAAGAACCATTTTCTTCAGCTTCATTGCGTATGCAAAAAGCATGGCGGAGACGAAAACAGCCGTGGCAAAAGCGTAAAGATTAATGAAATACGACATTGAGATGCCGAGCAGGAAAAGAACGATGGAATATGTCTTTGCCGTTTTTGGTGCTATTTTCCCGGAAGGCAGGGGCCTCTCCGGCTTGTTTATCTTGTCAATCTCAATATCATAATAATCATTGATAACCATGCCCGCACCCGATATCAGGAAAGCGGAAATCATAGCAAGGATTACAGCATTGCCGGGCACAAGCGCGGCTCCCGCGACTATGGAGCCTATCCACACGGCCACCGAGGTCATAAGGCCGTTGAGCGGCCGGAGAATCTGCATGTAAGGAAGCATTATTAACTTCACGCAGCGGATTTTTTAAAGGTTGTATGTTTATCCATACTGATGAAAAAAACCGTTGTCGTATGCTCAGGCAATATGAACAGGAGCCCGGCAGTGGAAGCTTACGTGAAACATTTCGCACGGGAGAAAGGAATAAATATAGAAATACGGTCAGCAGGAATAGAAGACCCGAATGACGGGCTTGCTTTTTATGGAATGCCTTCTACGAGGAGTCGCGCAGGGAAATATCTTCTGGAAAGAGGAATATCAGAAATAGAAGAGCACGTGTCGAGGTTTCTTACGCCTGAAATGGTTGAATGGGCGGACATTTTGCTTGCAGTTGATAGAAATACAGAAGCGAGAATTTTGTCAGTTTATCCACAAGCAAGGCCAAAAGTTACGAGAATAAGCCAGTGTTTGAAAGGAAAATATCCGGATATGGGTGAAAGGTTGGAATATTGGAAAGAACATATAGAACCCATGTCAAGAGAGTTGTTTGAACTGTTAGCCGGTAATTGAATCACGCCTTCGCTCCTCTTCTTTCCTTCGCCTTCAGCCGCAGGTTCTTGGAGCCGCATTTCCGGCATTTGGCTTTCTTCCTCTTGACCTTGTCCAGTGTCGTGCGCAGCTTCGCGTTGCAGCGCATGCACACGTAAACGTTCTCGTAAAGCCTTTTTGCCACGATTTCTGGTAACTTTTTTGCCATGATGAAGACCTAATTTTCAGAATATACTGAGCGTTGAACATAATACAACCCAGAAGAATGTTGGTCGCTGATAATAAGTTCCCCCATCATTCTGAGTTTGTATCTGCCTACAATAAAAGGTTCTTCTACTTTAACGGGAATTTGGAAGGGCTTTTTAGAGGGTTTGGAATTCAGTATTGCAGTTTCAAAAACGTTCATCCTTAAGCCATTTCCTTCAGTCTTTTTATCCTTAATTCAACGGGCGGGTGCGTGCTGAACAGCGAAGCGACGCCGCCTGCTGAGAACGGGTTTATTATGAACATGTGCGCTGTCGCCTCGTTCCCGCCGCGCATCGGCTTCTCTTCCGCGGCTTTCGATATCTTGCCCAGGGCGGCTGCCAGTGATAATGGGTTTGATATCGCTCCTCCGGTTCTGTCCGCGGCGTATTCCCTGCTGCGCGAAATTGCCATCTGTATGAGCATCGCTGCAAGCGGCGCAACGATGAAAAGGAGCAGGTAGCTGAAAATATTCCTGTTTTCCCTGTCGCCGAAAAAGAACAAATGCCCTATCCACGTGATTGCGCCCGCCATTGTAGCCGCCATGGCCTGCGTGAGCGTGTCCCTGTTTTTGATGTGGGCTATTTCGTGCGCAATCACTCCTTCTATCTCGTCGTCGTCCAGTTTCTCAACGAGCCCTTTGGTCACGGCAACGACGCCCTTGCTTGGCGAGCGTCCTGTTGCAAAGGCATTAGGCGTTTCCGTATCAAGGTAGTAAAGGCGCGGCTTCGGTACGCCTGCTTTTTCGGCAAGCCGCTCCGTCATCCTCTCTATGTTCCTGTGTTTTTTCGTGTCCAGCGGCTTTGCCTTGTATATCCACAGCACAAAGCGGTCGGAATACCAGTAAGCGAGGAAATTCATGATTCCTGCGAAAGCCAGGCCAAAAAGCATCCCGCCCGTCCCGCCGAAATAGTAGCCTATAGCCAGGAATAGAGCGGTCAGGAAAGCCATCAGCGTGAATGTTTTAAGCCATGACATAAAAATCATCAACGATCCTTTTGATCAGACTTTTGGGAAAGGTTTGTCACCGAGGCAAAAACGGAACGAAATGTTCATTATCTTTTGGGTTTAGCCAGTCTGTTCCGCCTTGATAAATTTCTTGTCAAAATCTTGCCGTACTTTTCCGTCCATGATATTTTTCCGGCACGATACTTCTTACCATAATGATTATTTAAGATTTTTAAAATGACGCCGGCTGTTTTTTCCGCACCTGCTGAAGACGTGTCTATTTCGTAGACGTTTTCGTTTTTCTGCAGGGCTTCTATTGTTGTTCCGTCAAGCATCTCCGCCTCAATGTTTTCCCTTATTTTGGCAGCAGGCCACCCCCTTTTTTTCAGCCTTTTCTCAAGGGCGTCGGGGTTTGCGCGCAGGACAAAAACGGAACCGGACTTTATCAGGTGAGCAAGGTGGCTTTCAACGATGTTTATCTTGTCCCCGCTGATGTTTTTCTTCACGGCCTTCTCAAGGTCCTTTTCGTCTATCACCTTCGTTCTTCTTTTTTTGTCGTAGCCGTAGCCGAGCTGTTTTTTCCTCAGAAGCAGCGGGACAGTTATCAGGTTCGCATCAAGCCTTTTTGCCAGTATTTTCGCTACTTCGGTCTTGCCCGTTCCCGGCGTTCCTGATATCGCTATGATTGCTGGTTTCATGGATTAGATTCTGTACCAAGGCTTTAAACAAGCAGAAAAGAAATCCAACCGCTTTAAAAAATTAACCGGGATAGTTTGTTTGGTTGTCATGCTCGAGGAAATATGGACGGAAAAATACAGGCCCAGGCTGCTGAAAGACGTTGTGGGGCAGGAAGAAATAACCAAAAGGCTTGAGTCTTTCGTAAAAAACCGCACGCTGCCGCACTGCCTTTTCGCGGGCCCTGCCGGCGTGGGAAAAACAACGTGCGCCCTGGCGATAGCCCATGAATTATTCGGCCAGAACTGGAGAAGCAATTTCCTTGAGCTCAACGCGTCGGATGAAAGGGGCATAGACACCGTGCGCGTGAAGATAAAGGACTTCGCGCGGACAATGCCTCTGGCCGGAATGTTCAAGATAGTGTATCTGGACGAGGCAGACTCGCTGACAAAGGACGCGCAGCATGCCCTGCGCAGGACCATGGAGAACTATTCAGCGGCATGCAGGTTCATCCTGGCTTGCAACTATTCCTCGCGAATCATACTGCCGATACAGTCCCGCACTGCTGTGTTCCGGTTCTCGCCACTGAGGCAGGAGGATATCGCCGGCTTTCTAAAAGGAATCGCCTCAGCCGAAGGCCTTGCCGTAGACGAAGCGGCTTACCGTTCCATGGTTTATTTATCGGAAGGCGATATGCGCCGCGCCGTGAACATCCTGCAGACAGCTGCGACAATGGACGGCAGCATCACCGAAGAAGTTGTCTATGCCGTGACGAACAGGGCGGACCCGAAGGAAGTTCTGACGATGCTTGAAAAATCCCTGGCCGGGGATTTCAAGGCCTCAAGAAACCAGCTGCTGAAACTGCTTTATGAAAGGGGGCTTGCAGGCGAGGACATTATAAAAGAGATATACTCGCAGACGTTCTCGCTGAACATTGAGGATGAAAAGAAGCTGGCAATCATAGAAAAGATAGGCGAATATGAGTTCCGCCTGACGGAAGGCAGCAACCCGCAAATCCAGCTGGAAGCCCTGCTTGCGCAGATAACGCTCGTGGGGAAGAAATAACTAATGCGTGTATATTCCTGTCGGATAAACTCTGGATGCCCAATAGGAAAGATATTCCTTGTCTTTTTCGGAAAATGTAAAAGTTTTGAATAGTCTCTCTAGTTCTTTGCGGACTTCTTGACGCGTTCCCGAAAGGTATGTCTCAAAAGGCCTTTTTTGCCGGCGATTGAAAAGCTGCATGAAGTTTGTCATTCTCATCCCGTCGGCATCTCCTCTTCATGTGACCGCTCCTGAACCACAGTCACAGGCTGCTTTCTTCGTATTTCGTTGAGCGCGGCTTTTATCGTTTCCAGGTGCTCCCTGATGTCGTCAAGCCTTTTCACGCTGCTTTCCATCAGGGACATGTTCTCCTCAACAGACTGGAGCATGCTGCCGTGCCTGTCCAGTATGTCGTCGTAGCTTTTCACGTGGTTCTCGAAGACAAGCATGTTCTGCTCCATCACCTTCAGGATATTGTACAATTTCTCCAGCGATTCGTCAACGCCTCTGGCGCGGTTTTCAAGCGCAAGGACGGTTTTTTCCGCGGATTTCATGCCGGCCTTCATTGAAGGCAGTTCGCCGGATATTTCATTGAGCTTTCTGGAAAGCTTCTGCTGCTCCTCGGCTATTCTTGGATAGCTTGCTTCAATAGTCTCAATATTTCCCACTGATGACGATAATTGGCTCAAAGAAGATTTCATTTCTTCAATGTCATTCTGCATCCTTGCAGTGATGTTGTCGTTCGCCTTTGCGTAGTCCTCAAGAAGCGCTGCATTCCGCTCAGCGGCTTTTAATGAAGCTTCCAGCGACCTTGCGGATTCTGAGAATTCCGAGACTTCTCTGGACACCTTGTCAAGCCTTTCCTCGCTTATCCTGGCGTAATTGTTCAGCAGCGTTATGTTCTGCTCCGCTGCTTTTATGGCAGCCTCGCTTGATCTTGCCATTGATTCCACGTCGCTGATCCTGCCGCTGATTTTCGTCATCTTTTCGTCGTTTGCCTTGACAAAGTTTTCCGCAATAATCATGCCCTGCTCCGCGCCTTTCAGGGACGCTTTAAGGGACTGCAAAGACTCGGACAGGTCATCAGCGCTTTTTTCCAGGAACGTTATTTTCTGGTCGCTGTTTTTTATGAAGTTCTCCGCAAGAATGAAGCTCTGCTCAAAGGACTTCTGGCGGGCTTCAAATGACTTCAGTTCGTTTTCCAGGTTGTCTGTTTTTTCCAGGGTCTTGGACATCTTCTCGTCGTTTGATCTCACAAAATTTTCAGTTAAGATGATGCCCTGCTCCGCTGCTCTTTGCGACGCGGTCAGCGACTTGAGGGAAGAATCTATGCTGCTCACGTGATTTGTCAGGCTGTCCAGCTTCTTGTCATGCTCCTTCGCAAAATTGTCCAGAAGCAGCAGGTTCTGCTCCGCCGCCTTTATTTTCTGGAACACATACCTTATATCCAGGGTGCCTCTGCTCATTATCCGCTGCTCTATCTGGTGAGGAAGCAATTCTCCCTCCAGCCTTGCGTACAGCCCGGTCCTCATGGCTTCGGCGGCAGTCCTGTTCACAGTGGTCTGGCTGACGCGGTTCGCTTCCGCTATGAGCTTCACCGGCTCGCCGCGGACGTGAGCCCTTACAATGGCTTCCTTCTGTATTTCAGTAAGAGCGCGACCTTTTGCCATGTTTATCTAATTTTCATTAAGCCAGAAATAATTTATAGCCAGTCAGCCCGGGCATCGCAGAACGGAACAATCACAGGGGAATTACAGCAATCAAGCATCATAGGGATTTAAGGATTAACATTATTTCTTTAGTTATGGCGCAAGCGCAACCTGCACCAGAGTATGATTGGGAATACTGGGAAAAAATAGGGATTGGTACTTATCAACAGCTAAAAGATCATAATGTAGCCGTAGGTTTCAGACCGAAAAAAATAGAACAGAAAGAAAGATCGTTAGGCAGTGATATCTTGCAGCACTATCCTAAAGATGGACAGGCAAGATTTTATGCACAATACAGATTCTTAGTGGGGGTTGAGAAAGCTGTTGATCCGGAGGATTCTAGAACTCTAGAATATGTTGCCTGGAGGTTTGGAGAACTAGTGCCTAATATACCGCAAACACAATTTCCTCTAGTTGAACCTCATCATCACAAATTTACCCGATCTCCACAACCTTCTCCCTAGACTTGTGGCCGCTTAAAATGCTCACGGAACTTTTCTTCACGCCGAAATGCTCTGCTATCGCTTCTACTAGCGCTTTGTTTGCCCTGCCTTCCGTTGCCGGAGCCTTGACGTAAACCCTGTATATTCCTGCTTCTTCCAGAACAGCGTTTTTCTTTGCGTTGGGAATTACCTTTACGTTTATGGTTTTCATGAAATAACCTTAAGATGCCGAAGGCGGGAATAAGTAATCTGTTCAATGCCGGAATTGAGCCTCGGATGACCGGCAGAGATGCTCAAGCCACCGGAGGGTTCCGGAAATTTTCTTACATGTGGTGGCCGAGCAGTTACCTGCGAGTGGTTAAGACCTTCGAGTGCCTGGAACTAGCCCAGCGATTCGGAGCGTTCCGGAAATTTCCCTCGATGTCAAGGAGAGCTTCTCACCGAACAGGTACTCTTCGTCCCCTGACGAGCCAGTGTGCGCGGTGCAGGCCTGATGCTCGGGGTTTTGAGAGAACTGTCTGACCACAAGCGGTCTGCCAGGGCTGGAAAGAACCGCTTACCATTCGAGATAACTTGTTATCAAGCGCTGTGCGGCGTCCTGCGACCCCAGCGCGCGCCATGCCCGAACTCGGAGCGTTTGTTCGTTTTATACTAGTGGCATCTTGCAATGTGTTTTCTCTGTTTCCAGGATTAAATGCATAACAGCCTCTTTTTGTTGGGCTGCGTCCACTACTATGGGGAGAATGCAAAGGGACTCGAAGACCCGAGTTAGCTGAGCGCGCACTTGCGCGTAAAACGCAATGGCGGCTTTCCAATCGGATGGTTTGCTGAAAATGGATGTTCTTCTAAGCGCGATATCAGGTACAATCTCCAGGAGGTACACAAGCGGCGCAAATTCAAGAACGTGGTCATAGATCTGTTTTTGATACTTGGCGGCTACCTCGATGTTGCGCACTCCGGCGTAGGCGAGATTTCCGACGTGCCACGTTTCCACGAAGAATGGGCGTTGCTGCATGCGAAGCAGTATTTTGTCCCGTGCTAGCTCTCTCGACAAGACGACCTCGTCGAAGTGCGGGCCAAATGCCCAAGGCGGCTCGCACACACCAGAGCTGCGCTCGACATCCCCAGCGACTTCGGGGAAGAAAGCAAACCCCTTCCGTTCGAGGCAAAGGCCGGCAGTGGTCTTGCCGGAACCGTGGATGCCGACAAGCACGTGTGCCTTACTCGCCGCGACCACATGCATTCCTGCTCGTTACGGGTTCACTTCTTCGCTTTGATGCCTGGTTCATGTGGCACGTCGCGGATTCATCAGTGAGCCCCCAGAGCCCATAGATCATTTCGCGTGGTGCGCTGTTGACATGTCGCCGACGGCAGAGTAGACTCGGCCGGCCTTCACCAGATCTCGGTACGGAATGTTGATCTGAGGGCACTCGTGGATTCCCAGGAGGTGTGCGATTTCGTCATTCTTGCGCGTGCCATCAGTCGGTGAATACGCGAAGGTTTCTATCTCCACGAACCAACCCAGAGGCTCGACCATATCGAGAGCTACGATGCTGTCTAGGTCAGCCCTGAAAACCAAACGATGCTTCTTGACCGCAACGTATTCGACGAAGTCTAACTGCCTGAGCATCAGGCGGATCTTATCGCTCTGACCGGTTATGTCCACGTTAATTTCCTGTTTCCAATACTGGCCACGCTCGCGCATTGCTCTTGAGGTGGGGGGCTTCCACGTGACTTGCTCAAACGTAGGCGTAATGCGAACCCTGAGACATTCCTCCGTCTTGATGAAGTCGTTGTGCTTTGATGTATAGTATATGTCTTCCTGGTCCTCCCGCTCAGTTTGTTTCCATCCCAATTCAGCGAGTTTTGCCATTAACGAACTGGCATCTGCTCCAACGTACAACTTCATCTCAATTTCTTTTCTGTTTGCCATTGATTACCATCTCCTAAGACTGTGGTTGGTTGGGATTCGGGGGCTCTTGATAGGCTGCGTTGCGGAATACCGCAAACTGGTATATCCCGCGGATTGTGTTCATTTCAAACAGGTTCGCTTTCTCCGTGGTGCCAGTTAGTGCAGCGAACTCATTCCGGCTTAGGAAGTGCCGACCGGCGTCGCGTAGGAACTTCAGGTAGTAGCGGTGCCGCACTCTCCCCCACGTGCTTTCGAACTGTGGGTCCATAATTTCGATAATGCACGATATCTTGCCGACTCGGATCACTTCATTAATCAGGGTCTTGACGGCGCGCACGTTCTCCATGTGATGTAGTACATTCTTGCAGAGCACAAAGTCGAAGTGGTTGTCACCAAATGGGAGGCGTCGCGCGTCATGATTAGTAAACAGGATGAATGAGCTGATATTGCGGAACGTAGGGCTACTAAATCGTTCGCTCATGAGCTTGATCTGGCTCCACGACACATCGTTTCCGACCACTAGCCGCACACCGGGTAGCTGTGTAAACCTGAGAACGGCGGTATTCTCGCCGCACGCTACGTCAAGTATCGTGTCATGCTTGCACGCCTGCGTGATTTCGAGGATCTTGGCTTCTAGATCCTGGATCGAGTGCTGGAAGTGGAACCGCCCCAACGATCTGAAGAGGGGCTTCACCACCGCATCGTGGAATGCGTAGCGGGATCCGTATTTTATGTTCTCTTCAACCTCGAACTCCGGGACCGAGTCGAGGTCCAGGCTACGGACGTAACTGCGAGCTAGTTCTACTACGGTTTTGTTGTGCAGCAGACCAACTGGAACCGAGGTATCCTCGCACGGGACCAGATGCCCTCTCGAATGGACGGCGGCCTTGAGGTCCTGCTGTGGATCCATGTTTCTGATTCGGCCCACAAATGCTATGCCGCGGTGGAAGTGTTCCCGTCCCTCGTAGCGGAAGCGATTCTCGAGGAAGGCGATGGGTTCTACCTCGCCCAGTTGCAGGTTTCTGATAGTCTTGGACGCATGGCGGTTGGCGGCATCGATGAAGGTTTCCGTCAAGTCTCTTCGAAGACTGCCGCCGACCAGGACCCACGCGAGTTGGTTGCTCGCAAAGGATCGTTCTAATAGGAATTCTTTGTGTTTAGTATATGGTAGCATGAGCACGAAATAGCGGCGCGCCAGACAGTACTCGAACGAATACCTGTCCTGCAGGGTGACCTCATGTTGGATGCGCGGAGCTGACGCATACAGCTCGGTGTAGACCGAGTACAGATCGTCGAGATACGCATCGGTGTCTTGAAACGCCCGATACGCTATGCGTTCACGGCCCGACGACACTTCTGGCATCTTCCAGGCCCTTGCTCCCTCGGAAGCCCGTTTGTCCCCCGCCGCGTCTATAATACCATAGGCTAGCGTTGCCGCAAGTTTGGGCCTTTGAGCCTTAGGCTCAGGTATGGGCCCTTGGCTTGGATTCGCCGAGCCTACATTGCCCGCGCCAAGGCCGTCATTGGCGTCTGCTGAGGCCCGCCAGCCTTGCCGCCGCATAAGGGCGACATCTGTGTGAATCAAAGCTAGCGCGAAGCTGGAATCCGTGGGACGGGATGGTGCTGCGTGATGCGGAGAGATGAGCTGCATGCACATTATTTGCACTGAAAGCTTTTGAGTGTTTCCCGTGGCGGGTGATTGTAAGCTTTTGTCCTGAGCGGCTGTGACTGTTCTGATAAGAGGGTTCCGGAAATTTCCTTACATGTGATGGACGAGCAGCCACTCAGCAGTGACGATAAACAGGATCTCCACGAACCGCATGCAATGCCGCAGTAGTAAGTAAGTAATTACTCAAAATCATCGGTGCCCCGAGCACCTTTCAGCTAAACTTCAACGTGCAGTCATCCGGCTGGTTTCTGATTCTTTGTTCCCTCCGTTCACGAGGTCATCAATACCTATGAGGAGAAAGCAGATTCCCAAGACAGCGCTGAACGCCACCTCTAGCCACCACTGAAAGGGGATAGGTAGGCCTCTGAAAGACTGATCGATTATGAATTCGCCGGTTTCCGCGGCATACCTGAATAGAACAAACGAGAATCCTATGTGGGCAAGCGCCGAGACCAACCAGCGGTTGGCACGGAGCCATCCAGCGGAGAACATAGTGGTACTATTTCTAGCGCAACCTTCTTAAAGCGTTAACGTTCAGCACCCGCTCCGGCCCAGTGGCAAGTAAATGCTTATGGTCGAAATTTGTACGCCTACTGTGACGCGAGCAGCAAAGCGTCTACACGCCTGAAACTGCCTCGTGACGGATCGAGGGCTTCCCCCCGGTCGCTCTGGCGGCCCAACGGCGCTGGTAGCCTCCGCCACACCAGAAGCCTCGACTATATAAGACCCCGGCGTCACCCCATAGACCACGAAGTTGGTCGGGAAGTGTGAGAGTGTCTCGGTGTGAATGAGATTCCCATGCTGCCCGAAAATGTGGACGCCGATTGGCTTCAGGATGCTTCTATCCGCCCCCGTTACGGTAACCCGTAGCTGATATGCAATGTCGACGGTGGGCCTCTGCGGAGGACCCTGTACTACCACCCAGTTCCCAAAATATACGGCCATCGTTGTACTTTTGCCTTCAGGGTCCCGGCTGTAGTTCACGGTACCTCTGTAGCCAACTCTGATTCTAAGGGCTACCGCAGCTGGAGCTTCAACAGAAAAATTCGCCGGACGGCTGTCACCTGGGGGGACGATGCCAAGATCCTCGAAATCACGCGGGACAGGTGTCGGAGATGAAGACGAGCAATGTGTTCTATTTGCTGGAGATGGATCTGGCTCCTGAACAAGAACGGGCGTTGGTAGGCCTCGGGTTTGGCTGGTTCCTGGAACTGCGCGAGCGATGGCGACGTGCCAAAGAGCCGGCAACTGAATGGCAGGGTCGTGCACAGGGGCGCTAAGCCGCAGCAAAGAACCTGCGTGTTGGGAATCAAACTTCGGAGCAGTCCTTTACTTCTATCGTCTCTTTGCCAGCTTCCGGAGTTCTTCCCGCCGCCTCACCCTGAGCAGTTCCTCGTTCGACATCGCCGCCATCTTCATGAGCGTAGGAAGGGCTCCTTGGATTTCCTTGACTTGCTTCAGCGTAGATGCCATGTCAGAGAACTCCAGGGAGAAGTTGCAGTTCTCACAGATCCTCGCCTCGGGACTGTTGAACGCCTTGCAGTTCCAGCATAACAGAGGCTTTTCCAGCTCCTTCCTTATCTCATCCTCCGGCCGGAGCAGCCCATGTCGTTTGAGGATGGCCTCCTCGACGTCACGGTTGCTCATGTGCAGGTAGACCTCGAAGTGCTTACTGGTCGGAGTATGCCCCGTGATCCTCTTTACGATCTGATCCGGGTACTGCTGCACCAGGTGAGTCGTCCTGGAGTGACGCAGGATGTAAGGGTAAACCTTCTTCATAACGCCCGCGCGGCGTGCTATACCCTTCAGCATGCGGTTGAGTGCAGCCACGCCGATAATCTCGTCGTGCCGTGGATTCGCCTTCTGACGCAGCCATAGCAGCGCGTCAGGGTTCGCTCTGAGTGGGTGGATGTTTATCCATGCCCGGAGGTACGTCGCAGCGTTGATTATGCGGATGGGCCGCGGCCTCGTCTTGCTGTGCTGGATGTGGACAACAGCACCGTACGGGTCAAAGGTCACATTCCCGATTCTCAACGTCAGCAGCTCAGAAGGACGCGCAGCTGTCTCGTAAGCCACACTGATGAGAGCTTTGTCTCTCGTGTTCGTCGCCGTGGCGATCAGGCGTTCAACCTCATCTACATCAAGGGTCTGACCTTCTTCCACCCTCGACTTTTTCGCATTGCTGGGAACCGACGTGCGGAGCCACTCGAAATCCCTTGGATTATACTTGCTTCCCTTGAGCCACTTGACGAAGACTTTCAGCCCAGCCCTCATGTCCGCCCTGTACCATTCGGAACAGAGAGCTGGCTTCTCATCGGCACGGCTGGCTGCGCCATGCGGTGGCTCCCTTTTCGTGAGGTCGTTCAGCCGGCCTACAAGGCGCCGAAAGTCCCGAACGCTGTACTTGTCGACGTCCTTCCCGAGCAAAGGGCCAATCCGAAGAAAGAGAAAGGCGTACTTCCTCATTCTGGCCGCCGAAACGCGCGCCGACATGTCATCGAGGAAATCCAGAATGAGCCGGCGGTTTCTTCGGGGCAGGTCGGACTCCTGAATCTCGCGCCTCCTCTTCTCGAATTCCTCCTTGTGCTTGTAGATCTGGACCTCCATATTCCCTCTTATTGCCCGCCCAATATTTAAGGGTTCGGCATCGAACAGTTTTCCAATGCCGAAGGCGAGAATCGAACTCGCGACCCCCACATTTCTCTTCAACGCGCATGCCGCTCAGAACTCATAATTTTCAATTTCTTTGGTCTTTCTTTGGTCAAACTTTCTTTTCAAGAAAGTTTGTTATGAGTGTGGTGCTCTACCACTGAGCCACTTCGGCTTTCCGTTTTGATCAAACTTTTTTGAAAAGTTTGACTGAGCCACTTCGGCACAAAGAGCAGAACCTGACGGTTCTCTCTCTTGACTCTCATTCCCTTATTATTTCTTGGTGCAACTTTTTGGAAAAGTTGCCTCTATCCTCTTTTCCTTATTATGATTTTTAAACGCTTTTATTGAAGTATAAATGATGGACCCGCTTAAATTCCGCGAACTGCTGAGGCGCATTGAGTGGAAAAACCTTGCGCTGCTTGCCGTTGCGGTGGCACTCCTGGCGGCGTACTTCAAGCTTTTCATTATAACTGCCCTGATAGCTTCCGTGATTGCCGCCAGCCTTCTTGTCCAGAAGTTCCAGCTGCGGCTCTTCGGCTTTGAAACGGTAACCTTTTCCACTGTCATCATGGGGGTTGCCTACGGCCCCGTGATAGGCGGAATATTCGGCATGGCCATGGTCCTTGTATCCCTGGTCATATCCGGATATTTCGGGATATACTATCTGTGGATCATACCCGAATATGCCGTGGCCGCTTACCTTGCGTCGCAGTGGTACGGCGGCGACATACTTTCAGTGGGGCTGAACATAACGATTATCCTGCAGGTTGCAAACATCGTGCTCACCTATTTCTTTGACCGCTACAGCTTTTTCCAGCACATCGTTTACAGCGCGACGAACATTGTTTTCAATTTTGCCGCATTTGCTTTGTTCGGCCCTGTGCTCGTGGGCATCCTGAAATGAATTAAAGCTGTATCGTTCAGTTATTTTCATGGCCGAACTGCTTTCGCGGATAGAATGGAAGAACGTCGCGCTGCTTGCCGCGGCCCTGGCTTTGGTAGCTGTCTACGCCAAATTATTTGCGGTTGTCCTGCTCATCGCCGGTGTTGTTTTTGTGAGCTTCATTGTCCAGCAGTTCAGCCTGCGCACGGTAGGCCTTGAGCTCGTGACTTTTGCGACGGTTGTTTCCGGCATTGTCTACGGCCCTGTCGTGGGCGCGGCGCTGGGAGCGGTTCTGGTCCTGATACATCTTGTTTTCTCGGGTTATTTTGGTGTATATTATTTCTGGGTCATACCTGTTTACGCCTTTGGCGGCTTTCTGGCGTCAGCATGGTCAGGCCAGGGCGTGGTTTCTTTGGGCATCAACATAACCCTGGTCATCCACGCGATAAACATGGCTTTTACGTTTGCTCTCAACAGGAACAACATGTTCAACTACGGGCTTTACGCCGTGACAAATGTAGTCTTCAATTTCATTTTGTTCGTTGTTTTCGGCCAGGCTGTCGTGGGCATCCTGAAATGAAGCCGTAGTCTGCATTCATGGAAGCTTTTCGTAATTTTTAACCCTTGCGTCCAATTATTTCTGATGGTTGAAAGAATATCGTCCCTGCTGTCGCGCATTGATTGGAAGAACGTCGCGCTGCTGGCTGCCGCCGTCGCGCTGGCGGCTGCCTACTTCAAGCTCTTTGCCATAGTGTTCTTCATCGCAGCCGTGGTCGCGGTCAGCTTCCTGGTGAACCAGTTCCACATCCGCATTATTGGCATTGAACTGGTAACTTTTGCCACGGTTATTTCAGGCATCGTTTACGGCCCCGTGGTAGGAGCAGTAATGGGCGCGGTGCTGGTTTTCATAAGCCTTGTATTCTCCGGGTTTTTCGGGGTTTATTATTTCTGGCTGATTCCGGAATACGCTGCCGCCGGCTACCTGGCGTGGCTCTGGCGTGACCAGCCTATAGCCGCTCTTGGCATGAACATCCTGCTCATGGTCCAGGGGCTCAATATCGTCCTGACGTACCTGTTCGCAAGGCAGAACTTCTTCAAGTACGTTGTTTACATAGCCACGGAACTGGTATTTAATTTTATAATATTCTCCGTCTTCGGGGCGTGGGCTCTTGGTGTCCTGGCGTGAGAAATCAGGCCGTCACGAGTTCTACGTCCTTCACATCCACGGGCGGCACGACGTAAACGCGGGAGAAATCGTATTCAACGGCGTCGCCCTCGTAAGTTATCTCGCATATGTCTATGATTATTATCTTGAACTTTATGTCCAGGATTTCTCTTTCAAGGACCTTTTTCTGCGCTTTCACGATTTTCATTTCAATCATCCGTAGCGTTTTCTTTGATAATATTCTTTTCCGCCAGCGCTTTTCTTCCCCAAAGAAAAGGGCTGAAAGGTGGATATTGGCGGATGAATCATTTTATTAGACACATGAGGTCCTGATGCGACGACGTATAGTTAAACGTCTTTTTTTTGCATCCATTGTTGTCGTGTTCATCCGCCAATCCATCGAAGGCCAGTATTTTTTATGACCTTCATGATTCGCCCCGAATTCGCTGGACGAACCGAGACTTCATTTCCCGGCAAAGGAAAAATGAAGTAAAGGGAGAAAAAAATATCCTCCCGAAAATTTTGTTTTGATGAAACTTTTTGGAAAAGTTTCTCACAGGATCACTTCGATTCCAAGGTCGCCGAATTTGCCCTGCTGGGCTCTTCCGTTGCTCTTAGGCGACTGCGCGAAAGGCTGTGCGTTTGCTGCCTTCCCGAGGATGTACGGTGATTTCACGCCCGTGACGATGGTTATGACCTGGACCTTGCCCTGGAACTCGGGAACAATCCTTGCCCCCCACATCACGACCGCATCCGGGTCCATGTGCTGGGATACTGCTTCGCCTATTGCGTTTATCTCTTCCAGCTTCATGTCGTCGCCGCCGATTACCTGTATCAAGGCACCGGTTGCGCCGCTGTAGTCAACGTCCAGCAGCGGATGGTTCAGCGCCTTCAGGACAGCGTCCTTTGCCCGGTTCTGGGCGTCGCTTTCGCCGACTCCTATTGTTGCCACGCCGCCGGAGCGCATGATTGTCCTGACATCTGCGTAGTCCAGATTGACCAGCGAAGGCTGCGATATCATCTCCGTGATTCCCTTTATCATCGTGGCTATCAGTCCGTCCGCTACAGCGAAGGCGTCCTTCAGCGGCCTGTTTCCTGCTAATTCTATCAGTTTCTGGTTCTCCACGACAATAACCGTGTCGCAGACCTCGCGTAATTTCGCCAGTCCTTCCTCGGCCTTGCCGATTCTTGCGCCTTCAATCTTGAACGGCAGCGTCACTGCAGCAATTACTATGGCACCCATCTCCTTTGCCAGATACGCTACAACAGGAGCCGAGCCTGTTCCTGTTCCGCCCCCGAGACCGCATGTAAGAAACAGCAAGTCGCAGCCCTGCAGCGCAGCGCGTATGTCGTTTTTGCTTTCCTGCGCAGCTTTCTCGCCCACCTGCGGGTGGCCGCCTGCTCCCAGGCCGCGCGTCAGTTCGCGCCCCAGAAGAATCTTTTTGTCAGCTTTTACAGATGACAGATGTCTTGCATCCGTGTTCGCCGCCACTACGCAAGCGCCCTGGATGTTCATTTCCTTCAGCCTGTTTACCGCGTTGGAACCGCCCCCGCCGCATCCCATAACTACGATGTGAGCCTGTTCAACATGGAAATTTTCAACTTCTTCATTGCTCATCATTTTGATTACCTCCGTTTTTGTTTCGATCGATCGAACTCCGGAGAGTTCACGAATATAATTTTCCCATATATCTTTTGCAACGTATACGACGCCAAAACAAAATCCTTTTTATCAAGCTTCGATATAGTTGCCTCTTAGGAGAAACAAACAACAACGGGAATAACCACCGCGGCGTAGGAAACGCGGTGCTTATTCCTCTCAATTCTGCCTTAAATACTTTTTGCAAAACGCGAATACAATTTTGCGAAAACCGCTTCGGAACATATGTTTCACAGGCAATACAAGTACTTGTTAGTGGTTAAAACAAGAACCGCAACGGCTGGGAAATCAAGGATGGAGGCTGATATTGATGAAAACGACAATATACACAGACGGCGCATGTTATCCAAACCCGGGAATAATGGGTGTTGGAATAGTTATAGAACAAAATAATAAAATTATTAAAGAAATATCGAAAAAACTAAATAGAGGAACTAATAACACTGCCGAGTATATGGCAGTGATAATTGCGTTAGAAGAAGCAAAAAAGATGCGTATTTCTTCAATAGATTTATTTATTGACAGCGCCTTAGTTGTAGGTCAACTTGAATACGGATACAAGATAAACAAACCTCATTTAAAGGAGTTAAATGATAAAGTCAGTGATCTTCGGAAAGAATTCAAAAAAGTAACTATTGTACGCAATGAAAGAGAGAATAACGAAAGAGCTGACCGGTTGAGCAAAAAAGCTATCTTTGGTCCGTAATGAATATTACTGTTATGGTATTCTGTGAAAAAAGTAATTTTATTCTTTACCTATACACAAAGCTGGAATTCACCCGTACTGCTGCCTCGTCAGGACCGAGCCGGGGTTCCCGCACAGCTGCTGGGCGGGTATGTCGTAGCCCGTGAACGCCTTTGCGACTTCTTCTATGCGCTTGTTGAGGGCGGCGTCGCTGTAGCTGCTCTTTTTCGCCTTCTCGCACGCCTGCACCAGCACGTTGCTTATTGCGTTGTGCTGCTGCGCCTGTGCCGTAGCCAGGCAGGGCTGCGGCGTAGGGCATAAATCAGAAGTAACTGTGGTGTCAACGGTTTTCCAGCACTCGCGGAACTCGTCAATGCTTATGCACTGCTCGCCGAGCACCGAACCGCCGATGTAAAGCAGCCCGAAAACAAGGATGATTATCATAACAGCGAATTTGGTTTCCATGGTTTTATCATGGACGGAGCGGCTTATAAAAATTTTCAGTGTGATGGCGAAGCCTTTTAATATCTTTCCATATATTATTACTATAAAGTAGTGTTATTTGGTGTCCGTATGGTTGTCAAAGTCCGTTTGATGAAAAAAATCAGGAAGCTGAGGAGCAGGGGCTTCCTGACAAGGGAGCAGCTGGAAGTCCTGGAGGAAGCGAGCCAGCGCCCTTTCAAGGTGAAAAAGCCCGCCCAGAAATACGCCTGCGGCGAGTGCAGCTATTCCTGGTTCTACAAGGCCATGAAATGCCCCACATGCTCTTCCAACAGGGTAAGCGCGGTTTAAGCAAATAGAAACAATCCGGAAACTGAAAAATAAAAAGAAAAAATCAAAACAGCTGAATTTTTTGTAGAATTTACTTTCTTCTCTTCTTTGCCATCTTATTCACCCCACTTATCATGATAATAAAATATGTTTTTCCCGGTTAATTAAGTTTTCTATCAGGGTTTTTGGCGGAGCGAGAAACAAAAAAGCGCTTCGTTTGCGCGCTATAGTGTATTATCGCTGCGCAGGGAATTTAAGCCCTGTATTTTTTGCCTGAAGGATTAGGATTATTAGGACTTTCCGGGTTCATTCCATCCAGAACCCTCTCGCGGTAAGTGTTCCATTTTTCTGTGTCGCGCATGCTGTGGCCTTCATCTAAAAAAGTTTCATAAGCCTGCTCAAGAAGCCTTGCCCTCATTGCAGCTGTGTGAACTGACATTCCAGAATTTTGTTAAAAAATCATAAAAACCCGTAATGGGAATTTTCCCACTTGAAAACCGACCGAGAAATTCTTTTGAGATATTCACAGTTCCTCTATCCATTTTTCGCTGCCGACTGTCGTTTCCTCGCCGTGGCCTGAATAAACCTTCGTGTTGGGCGGCAGTTTGAGCAGTCTTTTCAAGGAAGCTATCATTTTACCGTGGTCGCCGCCGGGAAAATCCGTCCTTCCGCAGCTGCCGGCAAACAGCGTGTCGCCCGAGAAAAGTATATTGCTTTTTGCCTCGTAAAGGCACACGGATCCCGGGGAATGTCCGGGCGTTTCCATGACTTCCAAGGAAATCGAGCCGAGTTTTATGACATCGCCCTCGTCAAGGTGCGTGTCCGCGCGCGACGCAGGAATATCAAATGGGGCGTTCCCCGGCTCCCAAAGCATCTTTTCATCGTTCTTGTGCACGGCTATCATCGCCTTTGTTTTTTCCTTCAGTGCTTTGTTGTCGGCGATGTGGTCCCAGTGGCCGTGGGTGTTTGCTATCAGCAGCAATTTCAGCTTGTTTTTGCCCAGCTCGTCCAGCACCTGCCCGTAGCATCCTTTCGGAGCATCTATAATCAGCGCTTTTCTTTCGTCATCATCCCATATCAAGTAACTGTTCGTCGCCGCAGGGCCGCAGGTGAATTTTTTGATGAGCATGCTAAATAAATGTCAGAAGCCGCTAAAATACATTTCACGGCGAATCAAAATAATGGATTACGCTTATAGTGAACCCAGTAAATAATCAGGATATGTTATACTGGGTTCACATATAGTTCACAAGGAAATAATATCCAGAATCTTTCCTTGTAGAACTATATACATGGAGAATACCACTGTTTTCAGACAAAGGTATTATGATGGTATTATCCTGTATAAAATCAGTCCACTATAAAATATATGGTATTTCTCTGAAATACCACCATTTTAGATGGTGGATTGATTTTTATAAAATATATTCCATATTTAATGACTAACGCCACCATAGCTCAATCCGAACTTTTCCGAAAAGTTCGATCAAAAGGGAAAGTTTGGGGGAAATTGGCAGAGCATCTGTTTTGTAAACAGAAGGTTGGGGGTTCAAGTCCCTCTGGTGGCTCTTGATGCGGCACTGAAAACTATAAAATACAAGATTGAAATAGAATTATGGAAAAGGCTGTTATTTTGATTGCATTATCCGCGACACTGCTTGTTCTTGGCTGCGTATCCGACCAGCCGGCTGTGAGGCCGCTTCTAGACAAAACCGGTAAATCCGCTGAACCCGAATCCCTGGAAAATATTCCTCGTGATGTTTTAAGCTCAATCTGCCGGCAGGAAAAGTGGCCTCCTGATTGCACAGTCATTCATGATGCCGATGGACAGGAAATATGCAAAAAATGCAAGTTAATGTTCCCAGAAGCTGTTGTCCAGGAAAATTACCAGACATCCCAGCCAGGCAGATCCCAAAGTGCTTGCTCTGGCGGCGCAATCATGTTTGACTATCCGCCCGTGAACCTGGGGAAAATAACCCATATTGAGCCGATGGGCAGTCTGCACGGAGAGCACGTAGCCCCGATTGACCACCAGTATTATCAAAATTTCAACAGCAACGAACCGACAATAGAAGTGTACTCTCCTGCCGATGGCGTTATAACAGAAATCCAGCACATGGGATCGTTTAGAGGCGATGTAGTAAGGGAGCCCTTTGACGATTACCGCTTAGTCATAGAACACACTTGTTCAATCTCAACATTTTTTATACATATAGACAAGCTCTCCGGCAAAATAATGGAGGTTGCCCCGGAGTTTGGAAAACAGAAGAGCGTGAGCATTCCGGTGAAAGCAGGGGAAACCATAGGATGGTTTGACAGCAATGTTGATTTTAATGTTGTTGACACTGCAATCACTATTAACCTGATTGAGCCCGAAAGTTACAGATCTTTTCCGTTCAGGCTTCATATCCAGGACCCGTTTATTTACTTTAATGAGCCGGTGAAAAGCCAGCTTATTGCCAAAAGCCTGAGGACAGCCAAGCCGGAAGGTGGGTTTATTGATTACGATATTGACGGCAAGGCCATTGGAACATGGTTCAGGGAAAACACCAACGGATGGTCTGGGTTAAATCCTGAAAGATACTGGGCAGACCATCTGGCAATAGTATATGACAGCATTGACACGGAACACATTTTGTTTTCTGTCGGCACGTTCAAAGGAAAAGCCCGGCAGTTTGGGGTGAAAGGAAATGCCCCCAAGCCGGATGAAATAAGCGTTGGGAGCGGCTTAATTAAATATGAACTGGTTGATTATCAGTATTATGACGGGGATCAAAAATGGGATTACAAAAAATTAGTCAGGGGCCTGAAGCTGAAAAACATGGACAATGTTCTGGGTGTTGCATTACTGCAAATGTTTGAGAATAGAAAATTAAAGGTAGAGGTATTCCCGGATAAAACCGCCGCAGAAGTGCAAGGGTTTACAAGCAATGCGATGATCTATGAAAGGTAGCATTACCGCAAGAAGGCTCGCTTAGAGGTTATTTCTTCCTCTTCACTATCTTCCTCTGCAAAATCCGCTTCGCCTTCTCAAGCTCGCGGCGGCGTTCCACAGGCAATTTTTTGCCTGCGCGATTGATGAACATCTGTACCATGCGGATGGCGGAGCCGATGCCTTTGGGGCTGACCTTCCTTGATGCCATTATCCTTGCGATGCTTTCTGCTTTTTTCGTGAAAGTGCCGGGCGGCGGGTAGGTTGAAACCGTTTTAATCTTGTGGAACCAGAGCTTTTTTCCTCTCGGCATGCTATCACTTGTAATTTATTCAATAAAAATCATGCCGGCATGCTCTTCCCTAGAGCCCATGAAAGCACGAAAAGTATCAGGAAAACGATGAACAGTATTTTCGCTATGTCTATGGCAACTCCGGCCACTGTTGTGAATCCCATAATGGCTGCTATAATTGCCAGTATAAGGAACGCCAGTGTCCATGATATGAGCCCTTTTGACATCCTGCCACCAAATAAAAAGAAACCCGCAATAGAAATAAAAAGCATCCTTGCTGCAGCAAAAATTACTTTCTGTCCCTAAAGTTGTAAAAAATTCCATTTTTTTGCCTTTAAGAACCTTTTGGCTCCTCAGAAACTCTTGGAATGCTTTTGTGATTTTTTCCAATCAATCGGAATTTTCATCAGGTGATTTGAATGAAATACAATGCGATTATTTTTGCGCTCCTATCGGCCTTGCTTGTAGCCGGATGCGTGCAGCAGGCAGGCGCGGCGAAAGGATCTGTATTCTTTACAATGGCCGACGCGGCGGCGGACATGGGCGCGGTGAGCAGCGTTGTAGTCACTGTCGACAGCGTCAGGGCGCATAGCAACACCCAGGGATGGATAACTGTTTCTTCGGAAACGCGCACGTACGATCTGATGCAGCTGAAGGCCCAGAGCAACCAGGTTTTGCTCGCGGAAGCGCAGCTTGATCCCGGAACTTACCAGCAGGTGCGCCTGGATGTTTCAAAGGTTGTGGTTACGGACGCCGGCGGCGAACATGAAGCCAGGCTGCCTTCAGGCGAGCTGAAGATTGTTGGGCAGCTCATTGTGGAAGCCAACAAGACGTCCTCGGTCACCTTCGACTTCATAGCTGACGAGTCGCTGCATGTCACGGGAAACGGCCAGTATGTTTTCGCCCCGGTGGTGCAGCTGACCACGCGGCACAGTGCCGACGTTGATGTAAGGAACACGAACAACGTGCAGATTCGCAGCGGCACTGTAGATACCGATACCAAGGTGGGAATGGACATCAACGGAAACGTCGGCGTGGGCGTAAAGATTGACCCTAACGTCGTTATCAATGTCGGTGCGGACGGAAAAGTCATCATCGGCGTCGGCGCTCCGCCGCCTGCTCCGAAGCCAAAGCTTGTCATTAACATAACCGTCGAAGCGGACAACAACACGCTTTACCCTGTCAGCGCTGAAGTGAAAAAAGATGCGACGGTGCGCCTTACGTTCAGGGTGCGCGAGGGCACAAACTCGACGGGACTTGAATTCAGGAGCGAGAAGTTCACGACAGGCCCTGTGCTGCCGGGTGCCAGCGCAACCGTGGAATTCACCGCGGACAAATCGTTCAGTTATTCAACCTACTTCGGCGGAAGCAGCGTGAAGAGAGCCGAAGGCTGGATTATTGCATCCTTATAGCTTCTATAGCATGTGACATAAATAATCAAACATATTATGATGTCACTGCTATATGCAGAAGACATTAAATTGTACGAAAACTAATGTCTTCTACTATATTGTCAATTGATTTCCAACAGATAAATTTTATCGGGCGATTCGAATGAAATACGAAAATGCCATCATTTTCGCGCTTATTCCGGCGCTGTTCATAGCGGGATGCGTGCAGCAGTCGCAGCCGAAAGGATTAGGAGACTACACCCCGCCTACGGGCACGCCTTCCCTGGAAATGCTGTCGCCGAAAGACGGCGATGTCATAAACGGCTCGGCTGTTGCGATAAAGGTGAACGTCACGAATTTCCGGCTTGCCGACATTGCTGCAAACAGGGCAAACAGGGATAACGAAGGTCACATACATTACTATCTGGACGACAGGGAGCAGAGGGTTCCCTACACGATAGTGTCGTTCACAAACGTCCCGGCCGGCGAACATTCCATCAGGATTGAGCTGCACAACAACGACCATTCGCCGCTGTTCCCGCCAGTGACGGTTTCCATCAGGATAAGAACGACGGGCTGAAGCCCGTAGATATTTATCTTTCTCCGGCCCACTCGTGCAGCTTCTCCGCCAGTTCTTCCTTTTCCTCGGCGCCCGCCAGCTTCTCCGCCAAAGTTTTGAGAGAAAGCTTCTTCACCTTGAGGAATTTCAGAAGCTTTGCGGGCGTGAACTTCTTTTTCTGCGGCGAGCGCGGCGGCAGCATGGACTTGAGCGTTATATAATAATAAATCGCCGCGGAGACATCCCTGGCTGTTGCGCCTTTGGCTTTCTTTTTCACTCCTTCCGCAAATCCTTCGGCCTGCTTCATGAAGTAGGCATCGTCCTCGTAGAACTGGTAATAAGGGCCTATGTCTTCATTGACGAACTTCTTCGTCTGCCATGACGGCGGGCAGAAATCGTAGCCGAAGCCGACGGAGTGCAGCCAGAAGATTATCTTTGTGTATCTTATGTTCGGGACGTCGGCGTCTTTCACGAGCCCTTCTATGAATTCCCATGTCTTTTCCTTTGTGCCGAGGGTTTTTTCCAGGGTTTCCGGCGTTATGCCGTTCTTTTCAAAGAAGCGCGCGCTGCCTTTTATGGAAGCGCTTATGCGGAACATCTCCTTTTTCAGCTCGCGCAGCATCTCAAGGGTTTCTTTGTCCCTTATCCTGTACATCCGCTCGTCCAGAATCTTTTCAACAGCTTCCCTCCAGTCCTCGCCGCTTGTTTTCCTGACGTAATCCATGCCCAGCTGCGGCTTGAGGATGCTTAATACAAGATTTATTTCTGCCTCGCTTCTCTTGCCGCCCATGAAGACGATGAAAAGGAACTTGTCCCACAGCTCTCCCGTGCTTTTCAACTTTTCAGGCCGGTCCTTCATGGCCAGCCTTACCAGGTCCAGGAAGCCTTCAGGCATCTCGTTATCGGGCATTGTTTCACGTTCCAGATCTCTAAACTGTTGTAAAGACTTAAAAACGTGAATCATGATAGTTTAAGGATGCTGGATGTAATCAACATATTCCTTCATCTTGACCAGTACTTCGGCTCGCTGATAAACGAGTACAGCATATGGATTTATCTTATCCTTTTCGTGACGGTCTTCCTGGAAACAGGAATTATCGTTACGCCGTTCCTCCCGGGAGACAGCCTGATTTTTCTCGCAGGCGCTTTCGCGGCTGCCGGCAGGCTTGATATGGCGGTACTTTTTGTTGTTTTTGCAGCTGCAGCGATTTTGGGCGACACAGTGAATTACTGGATAGGGCATCACGTTGGTCGCAGGGTTCTGCACAAAAAAGTCCGCTTCGTTAGAAAGGAATACGTAGAAAGGACTTACGATTTCTACGAGAAGCACGGCGGGAAAACAATAGTAGCCGCGAGGTTCATCCCGATAATACGCACGTTCGCGCCCTTCGTGGCAGGCATCGCAAGGATGAATTACAGCAGATTTTTGTTCTTCAACGTAACCGGCGCTGTTCTGTGGGTCGCGTCGTTCCTTGCCCTGGGATACTATTTCGGCAGCATACCTTTAGTCAAGGAAAACCTTGGACTGGCGATAATTGCGATTATTCTGGTGACGGTTCTTTATTCTTTGTTTGAACTTTACAGGAGCAGGAAGAAAAGCGGAAAATAATACAGTAATTTCAGAAAGAAATCCGCCGGATTGTTTCCTGTTGTGAAAAACCATTGCCTAAAGGCAGTGGCATCTGAAAGATGCCATTGATATTATAAACAATGTTTTTTACGCTCAAAAACCATAGGTCTTTGGCGTCTCAAAGAAGCTTTGCTTCTTTGCAGACATCTAACATTCCACCTTATAATACCACCATCTAAAGATAGGTGGAATGTTCAGATTTCAAGCCAGTCCCGATACGAATCCTGTGAAGACCAGCGCCACGATTATCAGGGCGAGGAGCAGGACCGGCAGGAGCCACGTAAGAGCGGCGCGGCCGGTGGAGTATTTATGGACTTCCCTCAGGCCTATGGTAAGCACGTAAAGGCTGTACAGGTTCGCGGCAGCTGATAGAATCCCGCCGACGGCGGGTATCGGTCCCAGCAAGACGCCCAGCACCCCGAAAGGGGCGTTGACAAGAGCGATAATGTGCGCGTGCTGCAGTAAATTCCCCTTTCCCTCGAGAAAATGGGCGAAGACATAGAGCACTGATGCGGATATCGCCCAGAACAGGACAAAAACAGCGGGTATCATCGCAAGCGAGATCATGTAGAAGCTGGCTGCCCCTGTAAGCGCCTTCAGCTCCAGCATTCCTTGCGTCGGAACGAGCACGCTTATGATGGCAGCAAGAACGCCGGCGAACGCGACCTGGGCAAGGGATTCAAGAATATTTCTTTTTTTGCTTTCCTTTTTCGCAGTCTTGCCGGGGTTTGTCAGCATCCCGAGCCATTTCCTGAAAGTATCGGTGAAAAAATTCATGGCTATCTTCCTTTTTCACTTTGTATTTCTTTCTTTAAGAAGTTTTCAGACGTCCAAAATCACTCTGGCAATCCATTTCTTTTCTTTTTTCAATTCAAAGTTGTGGTAAGTCACGGCCTTAACGTCCACAAGCAGCTCATGCTTTTCCATGTCTAATTTCTCTCCGGATACCTTTGCCGTTAATACAAGGTTCTTTTCGTCTATTTTTACGGAAAATCTGCTCAGCAGAAGCTGTTTGGCGTCCTTCAGGAAAACTATTTCCTGCAAAAAATTGAACAGCAGCGATTCCAAAGAATCGCTCCTCAGCTTTATTGTTTTCGTCACCTTCGGCTTCACTTTCTTCAGATCCCTGACCATCGTGTTCGTGACAGCCAGGCCCGCTGACTCAAAAAGCTCTTTCAATGTCCCGCCCGAGGCTTCAAAGGCCACGTCAGCTATGGCAACGTCCTTGAAGAATCTGTAGGGCATTTTTTCACCGTTTTGATCCTTTTGATACAACTTTTTGGAAAAGTTGTTTTCCGTTCAGGTAAGCTTTCCTTTTGCTTTCAGGAAATTTTTCTATCGCATACCTGAGCGTCGTCCTAGGTATTTTCTTGTAGTGCTTTCTTAAAAACTGCTCGAGCAAGCGTTCATCCTTCTTTCCCAGCTCGCGAAGCATCCACCCAACTGCTTTCTGGATGAGGTCGTGCTTGTCTTTAAGAAGGATTTTTGCGAGCTTTATCGTATCATCATACTGGTTGTTTCTCAGGAAGTAAAATGTTGCAATGATGGCCATTCTCCTTTCCCATATATTGCCTGATGCCGCAAGCTTGTACAAAACCGATCTGTCTTCGTTCAGCAGGTATCTGCCAAGAATCTTGTCGGCGCTCAGGTCAACAATGTCCCAGTTGTTGATGTATTTTGTCGATTTAAGGTAAAAATCAAGGATCTCCTTTTTGCGTTTAACGTCGCCTTCTTTTTCAGCTTTCTCATAATTATGGACCAGAAGCAGAACGGCGCACAAGCGCTCTTCATGTATTTTTGATTTCAGCAATGCTTCCGCTTCCTTTAGCGGCAGCGTTTTATGTTTTATTGCAACTTTCCTCGTTTCCGGCACTGGCACGCCTAAAAATACATCGCCTTCCCCGTATTGCCCGGGGCCTGTCTTGAAAAATCTCGCGGATATCCTGGATTTTTCTGCGCTTCCGAGATTCGCGAGTTCCGCTCTAACAGCTGTTAATGACATAGAACTGAATTATTTCAGAAACCCTTTAGAAGCCGGGTGCTGCAGGAATTTCTCCATGCTGAGGTAAAACCATTTCGTGTACTTCTTGTGTGTGGCGTCTTTTTTCATGTCTTCTATAACTTCAGCCAGCGGCACGAACTTCGCTTCGCTCATTTCTTCCCTGTTCGGAAAAAATCCATTGTTCCATTCCCCGGCCAAAGTCCGGCAAAACTCGTTTTCTGAGCTGTCGCCGTAATGCTCCGTGTATATGAAAGCTCCGCAATCAGTCAGGCTGCGGGAAAAATCAATGCCCAGCTCGTGCTTCATGCTTCTTTTTGCCGCGCTGTCATAGTCCTCGCCGGCAAGAACATGGCTCGTGGCGGAAACGTCCCACCTGTCGCCGCCCAGCTTCTTGCCGACACGGTGCTGCAGCAGCAATTCTCCCTTGTTGTTGATAAGAATCACGACAAATGCGCGGTGGCGCTTTCCTGCTCCCGAATGGCATTCGCTGCGCGGCGCCGTGCCTAGTTCATTGTCGTTGTCGTCAACAAGGATGAGCATCTGTTCGTTCATGAAAATCCACCGAGACGGGAAGGAAATAGCGATTCAGCATAACTTTACCTTCCGGCTTGCTTTTCCTCATTCTTCATAACGCTTTAATCTGTTTGTCATTTCTTTTTTGCTTCCTGATGCCTTCTTGCCGATAAAAACAAGCCTCGTTCTTTCTTCCTTGCTGAATTTTTCAAGGCTCCACCTGCCGGCGACGAAGTTGAACAAATAAGTGCCGTCAAAAAATTTAACAAAGCCCTTTGCCCTGTAAATGCCCTCAGGTATGCTGCCAGAGAAATTTTCAAAATCGTCGCGGCGCATGACAGCTTCGCTTTCGTAAACGAAATACTCCATGTTGTCCAGATGCTCGCGGTGATCTTTTTTTCCCAAGGCCCTTTCAAAGCTGACGCCAAAAAGAAGCCGCGTGTTTATGTTTCCTTTAACCGCATGGAAAATTATTGCCTTCTGGTTGATGTCTTTCACGGTTTCTTCTACGCTTTCAAGGTCATCGTCGGAGACAAGGTCTTTCTTGTTCAGGATGATTATGTCGGCCATCTCTATCTGGGCAACGCCGGTATGCCCGATGTTCGGGTAGCGTATTATTGCGTCGCAGTCAACGACGGTTATTATTGAATCAAGCCTCACCACAGGTATGTTTTCTTCTATGTCAAAAGCCAGGGCATCCGGCTCCGCTACGCCCGTTGTTTCCACAACAATCAGGTCCGGGTTCACTTTTTCAATGATTTCCTTCACCGCGGCTTCAAACTCGCCTACAAGCGAGCAGCAGACGCAGCCGCCAGCAAGCTCCACCATGTTTATGTTCTCGCCCTTTATCACTTTGCTATCAATTGCTATTTCCCCGAACTCGTTCATTAGTATTGCTATCTTATTGTCCGCCTGATCTATGATTTTCTGCAGCAGCGTCGTCTTGCCCGCGCCGAGGTAGCCGGTGATGATGGATATGGGGGTTTTCATGGTAATCACAAAAGCAGATTATTTCATTTTTTCAATCGCATTCAAAACTTCCCTGTACATGTCCGCAGACAAGTAAAACCCGAAGCCGACCATCCTGTCAAGATAGTTTACCGTTTCCTTTTTTGAAATTATTTTTTTCTCAAGAAGTCTCAGAAGCATGTAAATCGAGCCGTGGCTCTCTATTCCCTGCGCTTCGGCTATACTGCTTGCATGAAGCTCGTCTATGATTGCTGTTGATTCCGTTTCCTTTGACAGGGCAAGAACTTCCCTGTCAGCCTTGCTCAGGAACGGTATATCCCTTGCAGCGGTCTTGGGTTTTCTGACAGCAAAAAGCTTCTTTTTTATCAGTTCATCAATATACTTTGCTTCAGGCTCTTTTCTTTCAAAACCCTTTACTACAACCTCTTTATAGACGCTGTCAGGAATGAATTTTCTCCCTTCCAGCTTTGCTACCTTGTCCAGTATCCGCAATTTCCCCAGATAAATCAGGCTGGAGGAATCAAATACGTAGCTCATTTCGAACACTTTAGTGTTTGAAAGAAATGCTTACAGAGCATTTCATTTAAAGTCCTCTAGGTCCTTTTCTACTATCCTGTCTTTTATCCAAGGGGTTTTAGAGTCCTTTATCTTTGCAACAAACGACCATACATCCATGCCGGCAATCTCCGCGGCCTTGGAAACGGTGGCCCTGCCTTCTGCCAGCAGTTTCAGGGCGTACTCCTCCCTCCATTCCTGCAGGGACTTGATAAGAAGCTTTCTGACAGCCGTGGATTTCTCCAGGTGCTCCGTTTTCATGTAGTCTTCCAGCTCTTTCTCCAGCTCTTCGGGAATCCTCGCCGATATGGGAACTTCTGTCATGTGTATACTATGTATACAAATACTTATAAAGTTTACGATGACCTGAATTTCTTTGCTGTTTCTTCCGTTGCCGCAGCCATGATGAAATCGTTCTGGCTCAAGCCTGCTATAGAATGCGTCGTCCACGTAACCGTCACACGGCCGTAGCTCAGCGCGATGTCAGGGTGATGGTCCTGCTTCTCCGCTTCCTTCCACAAAGCATGAACAAAGTCCGCGCCTTTCATTGATGAATTGAAGCGGAAAGATTTTTCCAGTGCAAGTTCTGTCCTGCCTTTTACATTGACCTGGGAAATTTTCCATCCACGCAGTTGCTTTGAATGCTCTCTTAATTTCTTTTCCGCTTCTTTTCTGCTCATCGGCTGCACGCCGCCCTCGCACGGGACGCATCTCTGCCTAGAAAGATTTGATTCCATAAGAAGAAATAGCGGGAAAGAATTTTTAAAGGGAAGGTTTTCGTTCTGATTAAAAATTCTTTTCCTTCTCAATCATGCCGTCCCTCAGGAAAATGCCGCGGTCGGCCATTTTTCCCAGATCCTGTTCGTGCGTTATCAGCACCACGGTCTGCTTTGATTCTTCATTTAGCTTCCTGAAAATGCTTATGACGTTTGCAGCTGACTTTGAGTCCAATGAAGCCGTGGGCTCGTCAGCCAGCAGCAATTCCGGGCTGTTTATCAAAGCGCGGGCGATGCCTACGCGCTGCTGCTCGCCGCCTGAAAGCTGGTGCGGATAATTGTTCAGCCTTTCGCCAAGGCCGAGGCTCATCAGGATTTCCTTCGCGCTGCTCCTGTAATCGTCATGGTTTTTTTCGCTCATCATCTTTGGCAGCAATACGTTTTCCAGTGCAGTCAGCTCGGGAAGCAGCGAGTAAAACTGGAAGACGAACCCTATTTCCTTCAGCCTGAAAGAAGTCCGCTCCTCGTCGCTGAGCTTCGCCACTTCCGTGTCTTTTATCAGCACAGTTCCCTTTGTCTGCGTGTCAAGGACGCCGATAAGGTGGAGCATCGTGCTTTTTCCCGAGCCCGACGGGCCCATTATGGATACAAAATCGCCCTTTGCGATTTTCAGGTCTATTCCCTTCAGCGCATGTATGGACGAGCCGCCCATCGGATATATTTTGTGAACGTTTCTGAGTTTTATCATTGCTTGTCAACCTGTTTACTTACCGGCCTATTCCACGACCCTTATGTTCTCCAGGATATCCTGCCTTGATGCCATCCTTGCGGGGATGTAGCCCGCGACCACTGACGACACGATGAGCACCAGCAGCGACGACACAGCGGTTTCCGGCAGCAGCAGCGGCCTCAGGTTTCCTATCGCAAGATGAAGCGGGTTCGCGTTAAGATAAAATATGAATGAGTAGACAATAACAAGCCCGATAACAGCGCCTGCTATGCCGAATATGAGCGACTCAAAAAGGAATACCTGCATTATCTGGTTCTTCTGCATGCCTATTGCCTTGAGCACGCCGATTATGCGCTTTTTCCGCGATGTATTGATGAAAACAACGATGCCGATGGTTGACATCACGATTATGACCCCGACAATGGTTGTGACTAGGATTACCACGCCGAAAGTCTGGTTGATGCCCTCCGTGAACGCTGAGGCTTCTTCCCATGTCCTTATGTCCGCGTCAGCTATGCCCAATTCCAGTATAAGGTTCTTGTAGTAATCCGCCCTGTTCCTGTCGTCCAGCCTGACGCGGATTGATGATGCCTTGCCTTCAAGCCCCAGGATTTTTTGCACCTCTTTCTTGTTCATGTAAATCGTCTGGGATACAAAGCCGAAACCCTCGCTGCTCACGATTCCCTTGACCTTGTATTCCTTTTCAACCCCGTTCGGGAACCTTATCTTCACTTTCTGCCCTATCTCAACGCCCCCTAGGCCCTCGACAACGCGGCCGAATGACGTTTCTTTCCCTATGGTGTCCTCGATTTTCTTGCCCGCTATTATGTTCCCGATAACGATGTCGTCTGTGTCGCTGTCTTCAAGATATTCTCCCTTTACGACTTTCTGGTGTATTGTGGTTACTTCCATATCGTCCGAGGGCGTTATTGCCTCTATTCTTGAGCCCATTTCCCTGCCCTGGAATGAAACGGTGCCGGCAAGGCTGACGGTGCCGGAAGACTTGACGACGCCCGGTATGAGGTCTATCTTCTTTCTCGTGCTCGACTCAAAATTAAGATAAGTCTTGCCGGATTCCACTGACGGTTGTATTATGATGTGGGAAGTCCCCGTGTTTATGATTTCGCTCTGGAAGGTGTCGCTGAGCCCGTTAAGGAACGCCGGAAAGAACGTCAGGTTGATGTAAGAAAACGCAAGCAGCGATATTACGAGCAGCACTATCCTCCTGTCCCTTGCGATATCCTTCAGCGCCAGAAAAAATATCGTTCTCAAAGCCATCACCGTTGCAAGCAAATCAAAAGTTCAGTGTTCCGAAATCACGAACCTTGTGCAGCGAAGCAATTAACTGACCGACCCTTTGCCTTTCTGGAATGGCGCCAGAATTCTTTTCCTGAAAAAGACAAGCCCTCCGATGATCAGGAGGGCGAGAATTATGCCCAGCGGAGAACTTCCTGCACCAACATTCACGCCAAACTTGTCGCTCAGCTGGTGAGTCCCCGTGTCGTCCTTGTAGAAGACGTTGATGTCGCACGTGAACGTGCCGCTGCTGGGAGATGTCATCTCAAAAAGAACAGGGGCGTCCTCGTCTTTTTTCAGCTGGCCCAGGAACGATTTTTTCTCTGCGAAAGGACATTTCATCTCGGCAGAAATAAAATCGGCGTCCCCCGGCCCGACGTTTTTCAGCCTCGCGATAACGGTGAAAGGCTGGCCGGCTGACACGGCAGCCGCCCCCGTGCTTGAGGCGACTTTTACTGTTTGTATGTTTATGTTTCCCTTGCTCACCACCTTGACGCCTAAGTTTTGGGTGCTGTTCAGGGTGTTTCCCTGCTCGTCAAGGTAAGAAATTTTCACAGGAATTGAATAAGATGTCGCTTCCAGCGACGAAGCCACGACGAAATCAAACGCAGCCTGCTTTGTTTCGTTGGGATTCAAAGTGTCCAGCGTCTTGATTGAGCCTCCTATGACAACGAAAGAGGGCGAATCAGGCTGTATCTTTATCTGCCCCGCGCGGCCGCTGCCTACGTTCGTGATGTCCAGGACAACGGAAAACTGGGAGTCGGGGGTTATGTTGCTCAGCCCTTCAGTGCTTGTTGAAAAGATGATGCTCGGCTTTCCCTGGACTTTCACGTCAATCCTTTCCCTTATTTGCGCGTTGTCCGCGAATGCCTTCACAAAAACCGGGTACGTGCCTGAGACTGCTCCGGAATCCAAGGAAAGAAAATAAGTGTTTTTCTTGCTGCAGCTGCCGCACAGGTTGACCCTGCTCAGGTCGCTGGTTGACGACTTCAGGATAAACGGGTATCCCGATTCCAGCACAACAGAGAAATCTCCCGTGTCCGATGACAACCTGTTGTAAAGCGTTATATCGATGGTCAAATCCCTGCCAGGCTCCACCGGCTGCGGGTTTACCTTCTCGACAAGGATTGTCGGCAGGGTTGCTGCGAAGGCTGCGCCGGCAAAAATCAAAAGCATAGAGACAAGTATGATTGTTTTTCTCATGATTAATCCCTCTTTTTGAAAAGCTCGCCTATGCCCGTCTTTGAAGCGAGCTTTGTCACTATGTTCGGCTTTATCAGCACAATGCCCCAGCCGCCCATGCCTTCACCGCTGAGCACAAGCAGCTTCTCGCCTTTCTTTACACCGTAATCCTTCCGCAGCTTCGCGGGCAGCACTATCTGCCCTCGCTCGCCGACTGTCGTGCTGCCGTAGTATTCCTTCAGGACTCCTCTGACCATAGAAACCAAAGCATTATAGGGAAGCAAAACTTTAAATCCGAATCATTCAAATCATACTTTTCATACTTTGATCCAAAATAATCCGACGCATGCAGATCAGAAGATTTTATAAATTTTGCCGAAGGCTCCGTCTAATGGACGGTTCCTATAAATGAAACAAATATTGTAGCTCGCTCATTAAGATCTCTTCTGTCTGTTGGTCTCATTCCACATCCATACTCTATATCAACAGAATAGCCAAAAAGAACTTTATTTGAATTATTAATTCCACAACCAACACAATTAAAACCGCAGCCATCACTAATATCTTTTTGGCTTTCTTGAAATGCTTCAACAACTCTCTTTTCTGCATAAATCTTTGTAATCCATGGAGACCAAGCTATCAAAATTAAAACAGATAATGCAATAATTAGGATTATAATATTTGGTTCTGTAAACTCTTCGGTTGGTATTAAAGTGCCAAAAAACAATAAAAATACATGAAATCTCTGAAAATAGACGATTTAAGCCGAACAGAAGCACGAAAACTCATTATGAAACTACCGAGAAACAAGGCATTTGTTACAGATGTTCTGAAAGACAGAATAAAAATCTATTTTACAACTGATGGTGAGAAACAGAGCAAGAAAAATGGAAAAAACCTGAAAGGTCATTTTGACATAAAAATACATTTTGAAGGAGAACCTAAAAGAAAGTTCAGTTACATTAATGATATATTTATCGATTTAATCAAAAATGAGCATATCTTGAGTAAAGAAGAAAGTGAAATTTTTCTAAAAGCCCTAAAAGATTCAATAGAGCTAGTTTCCTTAAAAGAAATATACAAAAAATATCCAGAGCTGAACGAAATTGAAAAAAAGAAATCTGGTCATTCAATTGAATTCTTATTGGCAATTCTGAAAATCCTTGCACTACAGGAAGATGTAAATTATTGGGGTATAAACCCGAAAACCAAAAAGAAATATGAAGGCAGAGAAAAACCTTATAATGCTTTGTATGATTTGCTTGTAAAGAAAATGCCTTTAACCCACGTCACAAGAAAACACATGCTCTATTAAACAAATACTTCTAATGGCTTGATTTTTGACAATCGCTGTTTGCCGATATCTACATATTTTGGATTTATGTCTATGCCAATTGAATTTCTGTTTAGTTCTTTAGACGCTACGCAAGTTGAAAAGCTACCAGCAAATGGATCCAAAACTGTATCTCCTTCATTACTACTCGCCTTTATGAAGATTTTTAGCAAAGACACGGGTATTTGGCACGGATGAGGCGTTTTATCTTTGCTCACATTCTTCACAAGGTTAAACTGAAATACATCATAGGGAGTTCTACCATTACTGCCATTTTTTAGTCTTTCCTGTATGCGTCTATCGTTTGGATTTTTGTAAGGTTCTGCTACATCTTTTCTATTGAATTTGTTATTTTTAGTTTTGGCAAAAAACAAAATAGAATGTTGTGTTCTTGTAAAATTAGATTTTGAATGACCTGTGTTGGTAGGATAGTGCCATGTCATCCATCTTTTGAAAACCATGTGTTTTTGAAGAAAAGGTAATATGTAAGCGTTGTTTTCTGGATAATTAAACAGATATAAACTACCATCTTTTTTCAGTAATCTCATACATTCAGTAAGCCACAATTTACACCATTCAATATACTCATCAAATTTTTTCTTGTCCTTATAAACACCGCCATAGTCTTTGCCAATATTGAAAGGCGGATCTGTTATAATCAAATCTATGGATTCAGAAGACATTTTCTTCATTATTTCTAAAGAATCTCCAACAATGCACTTATGTTCTGTTTTCATAACCACACCTTACTTCTTTACATAATTGGCAATAAAATCTTCAAGAACTTCGGTAGCAGTTTTCTTTTTTTCCATACACTTTATTCGGAACTTATGCCACAAATCCCCATTAACATTCAGGCTTATTTTCTTTGCCCTGTCCATGTAATCACCTATACTCCTATATGTATAGATACTTTTAAATAGTTTATCCTATATAGATATATAGGAATAAAGGAGATGTTGACATGAAAACTAAAACAAAACGTGGCTATAAAGACCTTTCATATTTCAAGCCAAAAGAATGTCCGTTTTGCCAAGCCAAAGAAGTAATAAAATGGGGTTTCAGATACAACCACATAACGAAGAAAAGGCGTTACAAATGCAACAAATGTAAGAAGCTCTTTGTAGTTGATGACGGCTTCTGGAAAAGGAAAAAGCAGAGAGAGTTCATAGCGCAGTGCATAGACCTTTATGTTAATGGCATGTCGCTACGCAAGGTCAAAACACACATAGAGCAGTTTTCAGAAACTACGATAAGTCATACAACTATAGCAAGATGGCTTAGGAATTATGCAATTCTTGTAAAGGATTTCACGGATAAACTGCCGATAGAAACAAGCGGTATCTATCATGCAGATGAGATTTTTGTTAAATGCAACGGGGAAGAAAACTATTATTGGGATGTGATAGACGCACATACACGCTTTCTTGTGGCTACACACTATTCAGATAATAGAAACTCTCAAAATGCCAAAATTCTATTCTTGAAAGCAAAGGGCAGAGCCAATCTGCCTAACATAATCTATACGGATGGTTGGAGAGCATATCAAAAGGCGTTCAGAAAAGTATTCTGGAATCGCTACAAAGAAAACAAAGTGGATTTCATACGCATAATCGAAAAAGAGGACACAAGAAACAACATAGTGGAAAGGATACAGGGAACTATCAGAGAAAGGATTAAGGTCATGCGTGGATTCAAAAATCCAGAATCCGCTAAGGCACTTCTTGACTTGCTGATAGTTTACTACAATTTTATCCGAATACATCAAGGCATACGAATGACGCCTGCGGAGATGTGTGGAGTAAATCTTAATCTTGGACAGAATAAGTGGTTGGGATTGATTTATAGAAGTAAAAACAAGTTCTAAGCTTTTGGTGGCAAATTATTTAAGATTCCTGAATCTACAGGTGTTGCTATTCCTACTCCACTCTGTATGTTTTGATTCATAGCATTAATTATATTATTTTGAGTTTGGAGCACTAATTGAAATTCATAAGATATGTTACTTGGAATATTTGCTGTTTGTATACCTGCAAGATTTTCTCGTCCATTAATAATTCCTATGACTTTTCCACTATTCACTAAAAATACAGGACTTCCACTATTCCCACTATTTACAAAGGAATTTACTGTTATAGTCGGTTTGTTGTTTCTAAGACCTTTGAACGATATTATTCCTTCATGTGTTACTTGTGCTGATGAAAAAAATGGATAACCTATAAATGCTACATTTGAACCTACATCATAAGAATCACTTGTGCCTAATTCTACAGGTGTAAGATTATAATTAACTTTTATTATTGCCATATCCAAGTCTTCATTTCCAAAAAATATATTTGAAGTAATAATTTGAGCAGATAATTTTGTTGAATTGCTTAAAACAACAAGAATTGTAGGAGAATTTTCTATTACATGTTTTGCTGTTAATATGTAACCATCAGAACGGATTACAAATCCTGCTCCACCACTTCCCCATACATTACCATTATTATCAACATATAATTCTGTTGTCTGAATAAAATTAGCTTTATTAGAAGGAGTAATAGGAACTAAAATTTCAACTACAGAATCACGAAGAGTGTATATAGTCTGCGTTAATCCCTTATTATCGTAAAGTTGGTCAATTTTATAATTTATGTTAGAAAGTTGTTGAGTCAGATTTACATTAGAAGTACTAATTTGTTGGCTTAATCCAAAACCCACAACACCAACAACAACAATCGTAATTATGGTAGAGATGACGAGCATCTTCTTGTCCATGTCTAAATCTTGATTTTTGCGATATTTAAACTCTGTAAAAAACCTTTTTGGCAACATTTTTTATCGCCTTTTAAAAAGGTGGACAATTAAATACCAACCGAAGACGTTACAGAACCTAATATTTTTTATTTTCATAAACTACAATAACACATTATCATGTAAAATCTTTTTAAGCCCTGAAATTTTATTATTCAAATAGGTTGGCAAGATTTTTACCAGTTGCATTTTCTGTTTATTCCATCACAAAAATAAGTTAGGCCGTCAAATGTTATATTCTCTTGGTTTTGACACATTATTTTAACATTTTCATCATTACAGGGATAGTTACAACCAATCTCTCTACTTTCAAAATTTTCTGTTTCAGTATAAGGTACTCCGAAGCATCTCTTTTCTCCAGTAGGAATACCAAAACAAATATCACTATAACCACAATCTGAACAATTTGTGTGTATGAATCTATACTTCATTCCAAAACAAGACTGTTCATAATAATGTAAACCATGGGGAGGACACACAGGACCACATAAAATACCTCCAATATTTCTTGGAAAGAAGAATCCTATTAAAGCGATTATAATGATTCCAATTATCAAAAGCAAATATTTTCCATGCATAAATAACAGTAGAATTGAGCTTTATTTAAACATATTGAAAACTTTTGGTTTTCGCCTAATAGAGAGCTGGATCTCGGTTGGACTTAACAAACATTATGAGAACTTTCAAGAATTTAGGTCGAGAGCCTGCAAGGCTCGAGCCGTATAAGCCCTGTTAAGTGAGGCGAGGACGAAGTCCGAGAGTGCAAAGCCCCAAGGATTTACAAAGTAAATCCGCAGAGTTATTTTAGTGGTGCAAATCAATAAAGGTTTATATATCGGTGTATTCTTCTACTATATAATGAAAAAAGACTGCATTTTGAGTGGATTAATAGGTTTATGTGTAGGGGATGCTTTAGGTGTACCTGTAGAATTTAAGAGCAGAGATGAATTAAGTAAAAATCCTGTTGAAAGTATGATTGGAAATGGAACATACAATCAACTTGCCGGAACGTGGTCTGATGACAGTTCTTTAACATTTTGTTTAGCAGAAAGTCTATGTACAGGATATGATTTAAATGATTTAAGTCTTAAATTTTGTAGATGGTTAAACGAAGGTTATTGGACACCATATGGAAAGGTATTTGATGTTGGGATAAGTACCAAAAAAGCCATTCAAAATTTATGTAATGGTAAAGAACCTACAAGATCAGGAGGAAATAAGGAACAAGATAATGGTAATGGCTCCTTGATGAGGATACTCCCTATTGCATTTTTTACAAATGATATGTATGTTAGCACTATGGTAAAGGTGGTTGAAGAAGTATCTTCTTTGACACATAGACATAATAGATCAATAATTGCTTGCTCTGCCTATGTTTTTATTGCTAATAATATAATAAGAGGAAAAAACAAAAAAGAAGCTTTTAGATTATTAAGATTAAATCTTCCGTTTTTATTTAGTAAAGAAAAGGGTGAAGAATATAACAATGAGTTAAAGCATTTCAAAAGAATATTAGATAAGGATTTCTTTAATTTACCTGCAGAAAAAATTAATTCTTCAGGTTACGTTATTGACACTTTAGAAGCTGCTTTTTGGTGTTTTATGAATAATGATAATTATAAAGACACTGTTCTTTCTGCAGTAAATTTAGGGGAAGATACAGATACTGTTGCTGCAATAGCTGGGGGATTAGCAGGGATATATTATGGAATAAATAACATCCCAAAAGAATGGATTGACGCAATAGCAAGAAAGAAAGAAATTATCTATTTAGCAAAAAAACTTGATGAATCTCTTAAAAAAAGATGGTCGTATATTGGTTTCGAACTATTGGATAGAATAAATATTAAAAAACCATCTAAACATATTATCAAACAAAACTATGAAAAATATATCAAGGATTGTGAAAATGAAGTAAGAGGTGTTTTGCAGTTTTCAGCTTATTCTTTTGGATATCCAGAATCAGATCATGCGGTTGTCGATGCTGGGGAAGTAAATAGACAGGTTTGGAGATATTATCATGCTAACAAAAAATTCGATATCTTTTCATTAGGACATTTATGCACTGCAGTTTTTTTTATTTCAAGAGCAAGGCATCACCAAGGGAGTTATCCTAAGAAACCAGAAGAAGGAGAAGTTGCTATTTCTAAAGAGATTGTTAGAAGAATACATCAATTACTATAATAAAATATAGCACCACTAAAATAATTTCACTTAACAACTATTAAGCGAACTCTTAAGAATTTTCGCTCGCAAAAGCTTGTAGTGCTGTTTTGTGAACAATTGAAACAGCAGCCTACCCTTTCACATTCCCTATCGGCACGAGCTTGCAGACCTTCTTTGAAAGCCCTGCCGTATGAACCACTTCTATCACTTCGTCAATGTCCTTGTAAGCGCCGCCTGCTTCCTCGGCTAAGCCTGCAAACGAAACAGTTTTTACTAAAATCCCTTTCTTTTCCATGTCCCTTTGCAGTTTATCGCCGCGCCACATCTGCCTTGCGCGCGTCCTGCTCATTGTCCTGCCTGAGCCGTGGCACGTGGAGCAGAACGTTTCCGCAGCCTTATCGCCGCCGACAAGCAGGTACGAGCCCGTTTCCATTGAGCCTCCGATGATCACCGGCGAGCCGTCGTTCCTGTACATTTCCGGTATTTCCTCGCGGCCTGCGGGATAGCTGCCTGTCGCACCCTTCCTATGGACTAAAACCTCTTTTGTCTGGCCGTCTACTTTGTGCTTCTCCAGGGATGCCCGGTTGTGAGCGACGTCGAATACCATGTGCATGTCCATGTCCTCGGCGCTGCGCTTGAATACGGAAGAAAACACCTCGCGGACGCGGTGCAAAATAACTTGCCTGTTCGCGAAGGACATGTTTACCGCGCATTTCATAGCAGTGAAATAGTCCTGTCCCTCTGGCGAGTTGAAAGGCGCGCACGCAAGCTCGCGGTCAAGAATCTTTATTTTATATTTCCTTTCCATGACGTTGAGAAATGACTGAAGGTAATCCGTAGCAACCTGGTGCCCGAAGCCGCGCGAGCCGCAATGGAACATGATTACAATTTGCCCTGGGAACAAGCCCCATTTCTTCGCAAGCTCTTTGTTGTGTATATTTTCTTCCTTTACCCACTGGACTTCAAGATAATGATTTCCCGAGCCGAGCGTGCCTATCTGGTTGAAGCCGCGCTCTACTGACCTGCTGCTTATTTTTCTTGAATCCGCGCCTTCCATCCTGCCGTTCAGTTCGCAGCGCTTCAGGTCTTCTTTCCATCCGTAATCATGCTCAACGCACCATTCCGCGCCTTCCTCAACGACCTTGCGGAACTCGTCCTTCGTTAATTTAACAAATCCTGTCGAGCCTACGCCTGCAGGCACCCTTTTGAAAAGCATGTCTACAAGCTCTTTCAGCTTGGGCTTCACGTCGTTTATAGTAAGGTTTGTAGTAACCAGTCTCATCCCGCAGTTCACGTCGAATCCGATTCCGCCAGGAGATATAACTCCTTCGTTAGCATCAAAAGCAGCAACTCCGCCGATTGGGAATCCGTAGCCCGATTTGCCTCTCTTCAGATACCTGAAAAGATATGACCGTCAGGCATACAGAACGCGTGATTGATAATTCCGGGAAGCGTTGCGACGTTCGCTATCTGGTCGAAAACCATCAGGTCCATATCGTCAATGAGCTTTTTCGACGCGTACATCCGCGCAGGGACCTTCATACCCTGCTTGAATGAAGTAGGTATCTCCCAGATTACGTCGCTGATTTTTTTCAGTTCCGGTTTTTTCAAATTTGTCCCCCAAACCATTAATTCACCTCCTCTAATTTTGAAAATTGGTTTTCTTTTATAGTTAAACAATAGTATAAACTTCCCCAGTTATTTTCCCATGGTCCTAATATTTTTGATTTAATTCCAATTGAGTTTAATCTATTCCTTAGCTCATTAAGATTTCTTTTTATAATCGAATTCATTCTGATTTCCTTTCTTTTAATACTTAACCTACCATTTTCTCTTATGAATTTTATTATTTCGGCTTTTTCTTTTGGTAATGTCCATTCATACGACTGATAGGAATTTAAGGCTTCTTCTAATTTTTCTTTTTTACGTGGATGAAGAAACCCTATGTACTTTTCAAACTTAAGCAAATCATCCTTACCACATATAGTAAGCGACCATATGTTTCTATTTTTTCTTTTCTTGATTGTAGAAGTAATTTTGAAATGTCTTTTCATGACTTTTTTGATTTGGTAAAGACCTTTCTTATTTATTGAATCTAGGCCAATTTTCCTGTCCTTTGCTTTGACAACAGAGACCCATCCATCACAATCAAAATACGATCTTAACCAACTAGAAAGTAAATTTTTGGATAATTTCGGCAAAGACCATTTATCTGAATAATAAGTGAAATTTTTTGTTAAAATAAAGAAAAGATTTTTATTTTGAATTTTGCATCTTTCTTCTGTTAAGACTGGTCTTATTCCAAATTTTCTGTGAAATTTTTCTTGAAAATCTTTCAACAAAGTAAGATTTGTATTTCTTAAACCAATATAGTAGTATTTGTGCTTCTGTGATTTAGGATTTGTAATTACGTAACCATCAGCACAAAGATAGCCATGTATAGAAGCAAGATTTTTGTTGAATTTCATCTTGATAATTATGTTGCCATTTATTTAAACCTAATGTTCGTTAGTCAAATTTTTCTAAAGATATAAATTAATTTGTTAGAAAAAAGCGTTTCAGCGCTTCCTTCTTACTTTCTTCTTTATCGCTGCGCCGGCTTTTTTGACGTGCATTGCTGCTGCGCTGAATGCCTTCTTTATTCTTTTTCTTACCACTGTATCACCTGGTTAATCATGTGAAGAAGATGTTAAAATAAGTTTTCAGCCGCTATTTCTTCATCTCTTCCTCGTAGCCTTCGCTGAATTCCTTGCCGGCTTTCTTTGCGCGTTTCGCGGCCTTCTTTATGGCCTTTGTGCCCTTCGCAGCAACGCGTCCTGCTTTCCTGGCAATTTTCTTCATTCTCAGCTTTGCCATGCATATCACCTAATTAATAAAGTAGCAGGCGATAAGTTAAAAAATGGCACTAATGTATTATACGCATGGCTGAATTGGAAGTAATAGGATTCCTTGCTGGTTTTTTGGTGGCTTTTGCTTTATCCCCGCAGCTGATTAAAACATGGAAGACAAAATCCACGAAGGACATATCGCTCCATTGGACATTGCTGCTGATGACCGGATTGTTGCTATGGATAATCTACGCGATTGTGAACAACATTGTTCCTTTGGCGGTTTTCGCGGCTATAGAGTTTTTGATGGCAACTGCCCTGTTCATACTCAAGCTAATTTACAAATGAGAACCGAACTGGATTTGACTTAGTCCTTCCCCTTGAAAAAAAGCCAGTTGTTGCCGCGCCCCGCAAAGGCGGTTTTAATCAGTATATACCTGCCCTTTAATTTTCTTCCATGCACGCGGAAAACAATCTTGTTCCTCTTGATGCTCTCGGGCTCGTACCAGCCGCGGTCCCATATCTTGACGGCGCCGGCGCCGTACTGGCCTTCCGGTATGCGCCCGGCAAAGCGCGCATAAGCCTTGGGATGGTCTTCCGTCTGGACAGCCAGTCTCTTCTCGCCTGGTCCGAGCAAAGGCGTTTTCGGCAAGGCCCATGATTTCAGGATGCCTTTCTGCTCAAGCCTTAAGTCCCAGTGAAGCCTCGTCGCCTTATGTTCTTGGATAACATAAATTAGCTTCTTGCCGTATTTGGCAATTTTAGGCTTAGGTTCTTTTGTTTTAGAAAAGTTCCTTTTCTTCTTGTAAGCGGCTAGGGACATTTCATAACCTCTTCGTCACGCCCTGCTTCGGGCATAGCTTGTTGAGAACACATTTGCTGCAATAAGGCGCAGGTGCTTTGCAAATCGCGCGTCCGTGGTCCTTGAGCAGGTGCGGAATTTTCTTCCATTCATTCTTTTGTATAAGATTCATTAAATCCCTTTCGATTTTATCAGGATTTCTACTTTCAGTCCAGCCAAGCCTGTACGATAATCTTATGCAATGTGTGTCTATAATTATGCCATCAACTTTATCAAAGGCATTCTGAAGAATCGCGTTCGCCGTCTTCCTTCCGACACCGGGCAGCTCTGTTAATTCTTCAATTGTCCGCGGCACTTTCCCGCCGTGTTTTTCCACAAGCATTTTACAGGCTTCCTTGATGTGCTTCGCTTTGTTCTTGTAAAAAGTGATGGAAGAAATTTCTTTTTCCAGGTCATGCAAAGAAGCCTTTGCATAATCATTCGCTGTCCTGTATTTCCTGAAAAGCCGCGGCGTCGTGGCATTGACAACCTCGTCGCGCACCTGCGCTGAAAGAATGGCTGCGACCATTAATTCCAGCGGATTGGAGAAGTCCAGGTAGTATTTCGTATGGGGATATTCCTTTTTCAGCGCCGCGATAACTTTCGCAGCTTTTTCTTGGCCGTTCATTATAAAGATATAATTTTTCTCGGATTAATTCTTTTCAAATCCGGATTTTCCCACCTTAATTCCTGTTTGATGACACAATTCATCAAGGATTACGCTTTAATTTCTTCAAAAACAAAACATTGATGATGTTTAGCGGACATATATCGTCAGTTTATTCTAGGAGGTTTGATTTATGAAAATCGGGACTGTCAAAGAAATAAAAACGGGCGAAAACAGGGTAGGTCTGACCCCTCTCGGCACAGCTTCGCTTGCTGTCGCGAAACATGAAGTATTTGTTGAGAAAGGCGCCGGGGCAGGTTCAGGCTTCAGCGACGAGGAATACAAGCGCGCCGGTGCTAAAATACTGATGACGGCGAAGGAAGTCTGGAACAAGTGCGACATGGTTGTGAAGGTCAAAGAACCGGTTATCTCGGAATTCCCGCTGCTTCGCGAAGGGCTTATTTTGTTCACGTATTTTCACCTTGCTTCGGACAAGAAATTAACGGAAGAGCTGATGAAGAAGAAAGTAACCGCGGTTGCTTATGAAACCGTCGAGCTGGAAGACAAGTCAACGCCGCTGCTCACTCCGATGAGCGAGGTAGCCGGCAGGATGTCTGTTCTCGTTGGCGTTCATTATTTGCAGAAGCATCACGGCGGCTCCGGAGTGCTTCTTAGCGGCGTGCCCGGCGTTGCTCCCGGGAAGGTTGCGATAGTCGGGACAGGCGTTGTCGGCATCAACGCCGCGAAAATGGCTTACGGCCTTGGCGCTGATGTGACAATTGTTGGAAGGAATCCGACGCAGCTGAAGTACATTGACGACCTGTTTCACGGCAAAGTGAAGACATTGTATTCAAACCCTGCAAACATCGAGCGCGCTGTTTCAGAAGCGGATCTGCTGGTGGGCGCTGTGTATAATACAGGGGCAAGCGCGCCGAAACTGGTCACAAGGGATATGGTCAGAAAGATGAGAAAAGGCTCTGTCATCGTTGATGTTTCCATTGACCAGGGCGGCTGCATTGAAACGATAAGAGCAACGACGCATGAGCAGCCTGTTTACGTTGAAGAAGGCGTCATACATTACGGCGTGACAAACATGCCCGGCGCTGTCGCGAGGACATCAACCTTGGCGCTGACAAGCGCCACGCTGCCGTATGCGCTTGCACTGGCAAACAAAGGAGTCGTGCGCGCGGTGAAAGAAGATCCTGCTTTGTGGAAAGGAGTCAACACGCACAAAGGCAAATTAACAGAAAAGAATGTCTCGTCGTCGCTGAAAATTCCGTACACGCCGCTGGAGCAGGCGCTGAAGTGAAAATTAGAATCATCAGCCACTAATCGAACCAATTAAAAAAATCAAACCTAGAATAATGAACACGATTCCTGCAAAATAAAATCTTATTCTGCCAAAAGTTCCGACTGGTTTTGATTCAAATTCCTTAGAACCGGTTGCTTTGCTTAATTTTTTCATATAAAATTCTGTAATTTTTCTATTAAATACAAAAAACATGATGCCCGCAACGGTTAGAACAATACCGATCAACAACGTGTGGAATGTCATAATTTTAGTTGAATATAGAATTTATAAAATTACCTCCCCATCTCGTAGAAAGGCAGCCTTCGCGACGCTTCAAGGAAAACGATAAGCAGCGCGAACAGGATGAGCAGGGTGCCGACGACTTTCACGTCTTTTTCCGAGGGGTATGTAAGCCATACGTAAAGGAAAGGTGCAAGGACAAGCAGCATCGCGATAAAATACCACTTGGTGCGGTAAACGTAAATCTTTTTTGCCCTGTCCCTGAGTTTGGACCTGATTTTTCTGATGCGCTTCATGAAATGCACCAAAGCAGGAAGGATTATTCCTTCCTTATTGTTATCTCCATCTTCTTCGGGTCGAAATTAATTATAACTTTGTCGCCTGTGCGAAAAAACGGGTCAAGTTTCTTCGGGATTGTCACCGCTTTGGAAATGCCTACTTTAATTACCTTTCTTTTCTCATGTATTTTTGGCAGAAGCTTTCTCTGCGCCCTTATGGCTTCATCTAAGCCAATAAGCTCTTTGCGGCATTTGTTGCAGACAGATACTTTTGTCATTTCCCCAAATATCTTCACTGTTTTTTCTTTCATCTCGCCGCCGCAACTGCATTTCATTTTCTCACCTTTTCCTTGTTGTGGTTCCGATAGTGATAAGTTCATTATAGTCGTCGTAGCCTGCAAATATGATGTAAGCAATTTTGTTCTTTTATATGGGCAATGAGACACGGAATTTATTTTTACCTTCTTGAAAAATTTCTCCGTGTTCCCATATTTCCTTTATCTTTTGGAAGTTTATCCTGTGGGCTTCCCTTTCATAAAAATGCCTTGTGAATTTCAGTTCCTTTTTCCTTATTTCATGCGCTTCCTCATCAGAAATTCTCCTCATTGGAATGCCTTCTGATTTAAATTAGAATAAATTATTATAATGAAAGTTTATAAAGATTTTGAACAGCTTAAATCTCTATAATCCTGCCCTGCTTGCCCAGAGAGATGACCGCAGTCCTGCCTATCTTTTCTTCAAAGCCCTCTGTTTCATGGATGTGCCCGCACAGGTGTATGTCGGGCTGCAGCTCCTCTATTGCTTTTCTGACGCCGCTGCTGCCGGGATAGCCTGAAACCTTTTCCATCGTGCTTTTCGCGGGATGCATGTGCGTGATCATTATCTTTTTTTCCGCATCCCTGACGTTCCTGAAGCCTTTCTTCAGGGCATCGAAAGTCTCCCTGTCCGTAAGGATGTTTATGCCCACGTTGCCTCCGCCGCATCCGAAAAATCCTACATTATTCACCACAGCCGAGCGTTCCTGCAGGTTGTTTATCCTGTACTTTTCCTTGAGCAGCTCGGCTGTTGCTATGCTGTCGTGGTTTCCCGCCACGAAAAAGACGTGCTTCTTCTTTTCCAGGAAAGGGCCTATCATGCCGTGCCAGTCGTTGTCGAAATAGGTAAGGTCGCCGGCGAGTATGACCAGGTCTACGTTGTATTTTTCCGCCTTATCTGCCAGCCTTTTCGCGGCCCTTGTGTCCTCGTGGATGTCGGAGGCGGCGAGGATTTTCAGCTTTGACATAATTATCAAGATAAACTATTTGGAAAATCCCTATATAAAACAATTCTTTCAGGCGAGGATTCAATAACCTTGTAGCCGGATTCTTTGCAAATAGGGACCAGTTTTCTCATCGTATGGCCGTCTGTGAATTCGACAAGATTCCTGAGGGGACCATGTTCCATTGCGAATATATCCAGAACGCTGAAAGACACCCTGAGGAGATAAGGCCCTATTTCCTGTCCTTGTTCTAACGCTTCAATGTATGAAATGAACACCCGCCGCCCGTCCGGCTCTCTGCAGTCGGGATCGTGCGATATATTGCAATATCCAAGAACCCTTCCGTTTTCATGGGTGGTTAATCCTATAAATTCGTCGGATTCGATTTTCGCGACGTCAAGCATCTATCAAAAACTTCGCAAATCCTTAAAAATAGAATCACGGCACCCTTTGGCCAATGATAGTTGCTCTTACTTCTCATTGAAGGCCGGATGCCTTTTGTATCTTGACGGAAAGCATATTTAAGCTTTCTTCAGGCGGTCTATCTTCTCTGCCATATCGAAGTCCATTTCTGTCAGGCCGCCTTCGTCGTGGGTTGTCAGCGATAATTCGACTTTGTTGTAGCTTATCAGCATGTCCGGGTGGTGGTCGTTTTCCTCGGCTATTTCGGCTGTTTTGTTCGCGAACTTCATGGCCTCGCGAAAATCGTGGAAAACAAACTGCCTGGTTATCATGTTTCCTTCCAGCCGCCACCCATCAAGCTCGGAAAGCCTGTGCTGGATTTCTTTTTGCTCAAGCATCATTTCAGTCACCACAGCCTGCAATTAGAATATCTGCGGAGAAGCAGGGTTTCTCCAGATTCCGGAAGGCTTTGTCTGGAAAATTACTTCCGTTTTTTCTTGTACTTGCGCTCGAAGCCCTTCTTGTAGCCCTTGTACCTCTTCTTTTTCCGCTCGAAGGCTTCGTGCTTGTCGTAGTCCTGAATGAGGTTCACCTTTCATAAATTATTATTCTTGCATGTCATTTAAGCTTTTTTGACACTTCCAGAACTTCCCTGCCATGTTCTTCTGGAACGACTTTCGGGAAAACGTGCGCGATTCTGTCGTCTTTCCCCAAAATCCTGCCATTATTTGCCACATAAATCACTAAATAGCAATTACATTAACTTTAAAAACGCTTATATACCACCCTATACCAAGCTTTATAATGCGCAAGGCGTTCGTAATTGGCTTATTTCTTGTTCTGCTCTCTTCTATTGCCATTGCTCAAACGCTGAAGGGCGTCAATGAAGCGTGCACAAGCGGAACCGAATGCAAATCAGGCTTCTGCGTCGCAACTAATGCAGAGGTTACGCAGGGAGTATGCGCTTCCACAACATCGCCGGCTTCAACGGCGTCGCCGTGCGTTGACGGGCCTGTGCCTTTGGCCGGGTGCAAATGCGGCGGCATCGCGATAGGCGCGGGCGCATGCAAAGGAGGCATTTTCTATTACCCGCCTTACCAGTCAGGCAAGGCTTTCGGCGAGTCCTGCACCGACGGCAACCAGTGCAGCACGGGCATTTGTTTCCTGGGTAAATGCGCTTACAGGACTTTGTGCACCTCCCAATCGCCCGGATACTGCGACACGCAGGATGACTGCCTTGCCGTATCCGGAAAATGGTGCACTTATGTATCCGGGGGCAGCAGCTGTTCTGTTTCATGCCCCACCTGCGCGTCTGATTACCTTTCGCAATGCGCAACACAAAGCAGCTGTACAGCCGTTGGCGGTTACTGGTGCAGCAACCAATGCTCCAGCGTGGCGTGCCCTTCACAAAGCGGTTCAACGAACCAATCAACGGATTTATGCTCAGGCGTGACATGCAATTCCCCGCCAAATTCGCAATGTTATTATTCTCCCGGAACATGCTCGGCTGGTTCTTGCTCTTACTCAAAAAAATCTGACGGCACCCCATGCGATGACAGCAATCCTTCCACAACAGGGGATAAGTGCACAAACGGCGTTTGTTCCGGAACGCAGGCAAACGCAACCAATAAAGGGGCATGCATGGTAAGAGACGCTTACACCAGCACGCCTTTATTTTCAGCGCCTGATATCGGAAAAGGATATGCAAAGAATGCAAAGGATGCGAACACAATTGAGGGACTGAGAACCGCTTGCACAAAAACCGATTATGACGAGCTCTTGAAAAACTACTGCACGCAAAATTCAAACACCGTGCAGCAGCAGGTTGTTGTCTACTATCCTGACGGAAACGCGTACAGTTCAGGCTGCGGCGCTTCCGGCTGCGATTTCTACTCGTGCTCGTCAACAAATACTACAACACAAACAAACCAGACAGCATCATCCGACAATGGCGCGTGCGTTGTAAGAGACAGCTACACGAGCCTGCCGCTTTATACGGATCCTGACTTGGGCAAAGGATACGCGAAGAAAACAAAAGGCGGCATCAATACTATTGACGGCTTGAAAACAGCGTGCACAAAGGCTGACTACGATGACCTGCTGCAGAAATATTGCGCGCAAAACAACAGGTCTGTCCAGCAGGGGGTTGTCACTTACGGTCCTGGCGGGGGGTGGTCAAGCAGCAGCTGCGGCGCATTCGGTTGTGAAGACCATTCATGCCCTGCAGGATCGGGCAACGCAACGTCCACAACGATGCCGCCAACAAATGCAACCAATGCAACAAGACCATCCTGTCCTTCGTATTCCGTGCCTTCATGTTCTTCCGTCACTTACCTGAAAACAAATTACGACAGCCAGGGATGCGCTTATTACCAGTGCGTTTCATCAGCATCTCCATCAACGCCTGCTGCTTCAGGCAGTGGCGCTGGCGGAGGCGGCGGGGCAGGAGGATTGATATCAACATGCGCTCAAGTCATAACGCCCGCAATGGACGCTGCGGGCAACTGCAGGGAATATACAACATCTTGTCTGCCGCCGGGATGGAACAAGGTTGACAAATGCCCCGGACGGGCAAGCACATGCGGAAACGCCGTTTGCGAGCCGGGAGAAAGCTCTTTGACGTGCCCGGGCGACTGTAAGGGAAAATATCTTTGCGGCAATGGCCTTTGCGAGCCTGACATGGGAGAGTCTTATTTGAATTGTCCCCAGGATTGCCAGCGTGCTGACTGCCCTGTGCATCAGGCGCCTGTTTGCGAAAGAGGGTTCGCGATGGCAGGACCTTTTGACGATAAAGGATGCAGGGGGCCGCCGACGTGCTGCGGCGACAGTGTGTGCAGCGGCGGAGAGAACTCACAGAACTGCCGGCAGGACTGCATAGGCGCTGAGCCTGACAGGATACAATGCCCGGATGGAAGCTACGCTGCGTGCAAGGTGGATGCGCGCGGCGTGCGGTATTGCGAGCCGTGCAGGATTGTCAATCTGCCTGCCGGGTGCAGGCAGGAAGTTGAGAAGGAAACAGGCTTCGTGAAGGTTGTTTGTGAAAGCATACAGCGAATCTGCCCTTCGTTTTCAATGCCGCAGAACGCAAAACAGATATGCGAACAGAAAGGAGGAATTTTCAATATCAGGAAGGATTATAACGGATGCGAGTTTCCCGACTGCTCTTTCGGCGAAGTTTCATCCTCGCCTATTCCTGTCCTGAGTTTCAGGGCGGAAAGCAGATGCTTGATTGAAAGCAAGGAGCAGCGGGAAGCCAAAAAGCAGGAATGCGAGAAGCTTGGTCTTGGTTACGTTATTTCCGTTCAGGGAGAATGCAAGATTTCCAAGTGCGTGCCAAAGGAGCAGAAAAGCGGATGCCAGCCAATATCTGAGCAGCAGCAGAAAATTGAGAGCGAATGCAGGCAGCGTGGCTTAAGCGTTGTGAAAGATTTCGACCAGAGCGGCTGTGCTGTATTGAAATGCGGAGAAATTTCGCAATGCTTCAAAGACCTTCCAACGGAAGCCTACGAGAAATGCGGCTCGCAGGGCGGCGAGCTGGTTATAAGAAGGAACGAGCAGGGATGCATCATGCTTTCGCAATGCATCCGGAAAGCGGATGTACGCCAGGCATACGTTGAGCCGATAGAAAAAATACCCGAATCAGCAGATATTCTTTCAATGGCATTCAAGATGGAAGAACTGAGAATAGAACTGGACAAGCTGGCAAAGAAGACAGATGATATTGCAAACTATTATGCGTCGGCAAATTCACCGGATGAGGGACGTTACAGGAGAGTTTCAAACATGTTCTCGGCAGCGAAAAGCAAGGTTGATGAGATAAAAGACAAGCTGCGCAATGTCGCCCAGAAAACCAACCCAACCGAAGATGACCTGATAGAAGTGAAGCGCGATGTCAGGTACATAAAAGACGTCATGATGAAGGATGCGATCTACGTTATGCTGAGTTCCAGCGACGACGTGAAGAGCATAAAAGAATCGCAAGCCGTTAAAGTAGGCGACAAGTTCGAGGAAGTAAATATTACAGACGACACCAACTGCGGTTCCGACAACAGCTGTTTCGACAGGGCTTTCAGGCTGTGCAAGAAAGTCGTATTCTATCCGGAAGGCAAGCAGGGGTCCAAGGTGGAAATAAGAGGGCTTGAAGGCGACGCGTGCATAATGTACGCGGTCACACCGGATACAGGAGAACTGCCGCCTGAAATTGTAAAAGAAATCAAGCCGCCTTACGACATGACGTGCAGGATAAAGAACTACGCCTTGGGAATGCAAATTACCGAAAAAGATATACTTTCCAACTGCGAGGGACCAATGGTTGAACTTACGAAAAAGTTCAAGGAACAGGGCGGAGTGCAAGAAGAACTTTCTAAGCCTGCGCCAGCTGCAATAGCCGCACCGCCGCCTGCAGCGCAGTCAACGGCCAGAGGGTAAAAATAATCGGTGATTTTATGACTGAAGCAACAAAGAAAGAAAAGTTTTCCGGCGGAAGAAAGTTGATTTCACTAATCGTTATGCTTTTGCTCGTTGTTTCCGTGATTTTCGCCAGCGGCTGCGTATCGCAGCCGAAGACGACGATAAAGAGCGAGCGCGAAGTCGGCGAAGCCGTGACGAACATAAGCGGCGACGTGGAAGACGTCTCGCAGATACTCAACGACATAGACAGGAAGCTGGGATAATTTATCAGATCAGAAAGCTATTCATGCTGCAAAATTTATTTCAAGAACATTGAAACTGCTGTCTTCAGAGACTCTAAGTTTCTGAAAGAAAACCTTTGGTTTCTCCGAGTTTTTGAAAAGTTCACCTGAAGCTCTTCCCGCAGCCGCATGCTGAGCGCACGTTGGGATTGCTTATCTTGAATCCGGAGCCCTGCAGGGTTTCCACGTAATCCAGGGTCGAGCCGCCGAGATGCTCCAGGTCTGATTTGCTTATAAAGAATTCCACGCCCTGCACATCAAAAACCATGTCGCCCTCGACAGCGGTTTGCTCAAAATCCATAAGATATGTTAATCCGGAGCATCCGCCGGGAACAACGCCGACGCGCAGGCCCCACCCTTCCTTTCCGTCCTTTTGCATGAATTCCCTGGCCTTCATGGCGGCTCTTTCCGTAACAATAAAGCTCCTGTCTTCTGTTTTTTCCGGCTGGTTTTCAGCCAGGTGGTTCAGGTCTTCAACGAGCGCTGCCAGCTGCTCCTCGGGCATGCCGTGCCCCGATGCTCCCTGTTCTATTGTTTCGTAAAGTGACACTCCGCAGCCGAAGCAGTGCAGGCCGTGGCGAAGCATTATATCAATGGAAGCAGGGTATTTCCTGACCAGATCGGCTATTACCATGTCCTTTGTTATTGTTGATGCCTGCATAATGATCACTTAATTTCTGTCAAAACTACTAAAACTTTATTTATGCCGCCTGCTCATTATAGGACATGAGAAATATAAAAGCCATCATCTTCGACCTCGGGGGCGTCGTTATAGACTGGAGCGACGACATCGTCTATAGAAAAGCGGCAAAGATATCAGGAATTCGTTTCAAAAAGCTGCAAAAGGCCGCTGAAGACGAGATGGATTCGTTCTGCAAAGGAAAGATAACCGAGACGGAATTCTGGCGCCGCGCGCTGAGAAAAAGCGGGCATCCTAAGAATCATGTCTTGCTCAGGCTGGACAGGCTGTGGTACCATGAATACAGGAAAAGCGCCCGCCTGAACAGGGAAGTCATAAAGATAATCAGGAAAATACGCGCCAGATATAAGGTAGGCGTTATTTCCAACATTTCGCCTGTGCACGATGCTGTCAACAAAAAAAGAAGATATTACAGATACACGGACAACGAGGTTCTTTCGCATAAGGTGGGCATCATAAAGCCCGACCTGCGCATATACCGCATAGCCTTGAAGAAGCTCAGATGCGAGCCTTCGGAATGCCTGTTCATTGACGACAAAATCAGAAATGTCAGAGGCGCACGCAAGGCTGGAATGAACGCCGCGCAGTTCAAAGACGCTGCCCGGCTGAAAAGGGATCTGAAGAGGTTTGGCATTGAAGTTTAGGTTTTAATAATTAAGGCACTTAGCTAATTCATGGAAAGAAGAATGCCCCTAGAAGAGCTTGTGGATTCTAAGGTTGCGCTTGCTGCTTACCGAATGGCTGGTGAAATAGGCAGGGTTTATGAACCCGAACTTATTGAAAGATGCAGCCAGTTGGAGTTAGAACCAGGATTAACATTAAGCCCCCGCGATGTTTTTGCATCAGTCAGACGGCTTCAAATAAATAGATATTTGACGCCAGCTGAAGAAGAAGAATGGTATGTTGTTAACAAGAAAGAAATAGATCTGCACTGGGGCCTATTGAAAAGAAATAATTTGAAGCGGTTGTCTTAAAACTCTGTCAAATCCGCCCGCTTAAGAGCTTCCTTTATCATTTCTCCTGTGTCCAGCTTGCTTTCTAATTCCTTTATCTTTTTTACTGCTGCTTTGGTTTCCGGATGCTTCGCGACGAGGAATGTGCAGCAGTCCTCGTAAGGGATTATTGACGTCTTGTAAGTTCCTATGTGCTCGGCTGCTTCTATTATCTCCTGCTTGTTCATGCCTATGAGCGGCGCGAACACGGGGTAGCGCGCGGCTTCGTATACGGCGTTTATGTTCTCCAGGGTTTGCGACGCTACCTGGCCTATGTTGTCGCCCATGACAAAGCCTTTTGCGCCTTCCCTGCGCAATATCTCCTCGGCAATTTTCAGCATGAGACGGCGGTAGATGAGAATGCGGTAGCGCGGCGGCACATGCTTCACAAGCTCGGTTTGCAGTTCCAGGAACGGAACCATGTACAGTTTTGATTTTAACTGGAATCTGTTCAGTTCTTTGACGAGGTTTTCAATTTTCTTTTTCTTTGCCGCCTTAGCTTTTTCATCGTAGTTGTAGAAATGAACAAAAACAACCTCGCATCCCCTTTTCATCAGCGAATAAGCCGCCACGGGCGAATCAATTCCTCCGGAAAGCAGGCAGACCACCTTTCCTGCTGTGCCCACAGGCAGGCCGCCTATGCCTCTGGCTTTCTCGGTGTAAACAAATGCCTGCTTGGGATCTATTTCTAGGTATACAGTCAGGCCCGGCTTGTTCAGTTTCACCCTCATCTTTGTGTGCGCAAGAACGTATTCGCCCAGTATGTTGTTCAGCTGCAGCGAGTTGTAGGGGAACTTCTTGTCGGAGCGGCTTGCATCTATGCGGAACGTTTTCGCCTTGCTTTTCTTTGCCACAGCAAGAACAGTGTCCTTTATTTCTTCCAGCTTCGGTTCGACAGAGCGGCAGAAAGAAAAATGGGCAATGCCTGGAATGTGCTGTAGGACAAGCCCGTTTTCTTTGCTGTGCGTTGCTTCGACAAGTATTTTCCCGTAAAGCCTTTCTGCTTTTGCATTCAGGGCCTTCCCGATGTTTCTGACCAGCGTGTTTTCAAAGAACGGCCTGTTGTTGCCTTTGGTGCCGATTTCGGAGTAATGCACAAGAATGGACATGATTACACCAATAAGAATGAAGTTTCAAAGAAACTTATATTCATTTCTTGAAAAGAAAGATTAAAAGGTAATCATATCAATCTGCATAATCTTTCTAAAGTAATCAGCGATTGGGTATCATTCGGAGACCCTAAGTTAAGATGAATGGATAAGGAACCCTTTCTATAAGCTTCAGGTACGCTTCGGTCGCTTCCTGTGTATTGTATATTCATCCTTGAATATCTTGCTTCTGCTTGCGGCACTCGTTTTGTTGCTTTAATGTAAACTTTTAGTGGCAGAATTTCTCTCACAGGGTCTTTCATAACAAACGGGACGTCCAGTTCAAATCTGATAACACCTACTCTGCCTGTTTCTGTAGAGTATCTGAACCCCCCTTGGTGTAGTATTTTTCCCATTTCTTCAAATGCGGCAACATGCAAAGGTTGCGTTACTTTATGCAAATCTAACATTCCTAATGGCATTTGCGGCTGTTCTTCTCCATTATAGGCATGGCCGAAAGGCGGATATATCTGGGCATTATAGCCCGACTGTAAGGAAAGTTGAGGTGCAAAAGATATGCAAGTGCTTCTTGCTACGTTTCCAACATGTATGTTCCATTCCAGGGGAGTTGTCTGAAGAGCATTGAGTATTTCTTTGACAACACCGTCATAATTACATTCTGGTATAACTATGGGTGGTTTTGTAACAACTTTAGTGTCCGATTCTACAGCCATAATGATTGTAATTCATGTTAGAGATTTAAAGTAAAAGTCAAATATAACCGTGGTGGTATCGAAGTACAGGCTAATTACAATTCTTTTGGTTAAACTTTGGAGAAGCAAAGTTTACCTGAAATACTCCACGGCATTCCTGAATATCTTCATGCCGTCGCCTTCCCTTGGCAATGAGCCTTCTGCTTTCATTCTTGTCCATCTTGGGTGCAAAAAAGGATGAACATACGCTTCAGGATGGGGCATCATGCCGTATACCCTGCCAGAAGGGTCGCATATGCCCGCAACAGCGCGCATAGCGCCGTTGGGATTTTCGGGATAAGGAGGGCTGCTTTCACCGTTTCTTCCTACGTATCTTGCTACAACCAGATTTTCCCTTTCCAGCCTGTCAAGAATATCATCAGGAGCATAAAACATTCCTTCGCCGTGGCGGACAGGCAGATATGTAGTGCCTTGCGTGAATACGCAGGGCGATCTTTCATTGACGGCAAGATAAACCCACCTGTCCTCGAACTTCCCTGAAGCGTTGTAAGTAAGCGTGACCAGCTGCTCAAAATCAGCATAAGGCAGAAGGCCGCTTTTCACAAGCGCCTGAAAACCGTTGCATATGCCTAAAACAAGCCTGTCTCCTTCGATGAATTTTCTTAATTTGTCTTCTATCCTTCTTAGTTGCGTTGCAAAAACGCGCGCAGACGCTATGTCGTCGCCGTCAAGAAATCCGCCCGGGATAACGAAAATCTGGTAATTCAGGATATCAGCATCACCTGAAAGAACATCTCCTGTAAGAATGCGTTCAGCTTCTGCTCCAGCCCGTTCAAACGCATATTTCATTTCCAAATCCGTGTTCAGACCTCTTCCGGTCAGGACCAATGCTTTCGGTTTTGCCATGCTACCATCTCAGCGTTTTTTGCCACGCTTCTTTCAGCTCGTGCACAGGCAAATATGCTATATTCTTATTTCCGGAATATATCTCCAGATTGTTTCCGCCTACGTAACCGATTAATCTCGCGTTTCTTCCTAAAACAGATTCAAATCTCTGTGCGCGCTGCTCAGGAACTTCGACAACAAAACGGGAGTTCGATTCGGAAAACAGAACATAATCGTTTCTGGGAATTGCGCCTGCGATGTTGTCCAGATACACCCGCATTCCGTAACCACCGGCAAAGGCCATTTCAGCCAAAGCAACGCCAAGCCCGCCATCAGAACAATCATGGCATGAAGCAACGTAACCCCTGCTTATTGCTTGGTTGAGCGCTCTATAGGTTTTTCTGGCTTTAGCTGCGTCCACCTTAGGAATATTGTTGCCGATCCATGCCTCGCCTTTACGGGAGCCCATCATCGCGAAGTATTCAGACCCGCCTAATTCAGGATAAGTACCACCAACAACGTAAACCAGATTTCCAGGGCGCTTTGCATCCATTGTGACCGCTTTTCTTATGTCAGGTATTACTCCACCTGAAGAGATGAGCAATGTCGGCGGAACAGAAATTCTTATGCCGGTTTCTTTGTCAAAATAATCGTTGAACATGCTGTCCTTTCCTGAAATAAAAGGCGTGCCAAAGGCAACGGAGTAGTCATGACATGCCTTTCCCGCCCTGACAAGCTGCGCAAGCCTGTATGCGTCATCAGATGATGACCAGCAGAAATTGTCAAGCAGCCATATTCTTTCAGGAGTTGCACCAGCCGCAACAGCGTTCCTTATTGCCTCGTCAATATTAGATGCAGCCATATGATACGTGTCAACTAGTCCGTAATTGGCATTGATGCCGTGAGCAACCACCAAACCGCGGAACGACATTTTTCTCTGCATTTCCAGCGGCCAGATAACAGCAGCGTCGCTCGGTCCGTCGTTGGCTGCGCCGGTGAAAGGCTTGACAACTGTCTGTGCCTGCACTTCATGGTCATACATCCTCACGGTTGATTCCTTGCTTGCAATATTATGTCTTCCTAGAATTTCCAGCAATGCATAATCAATATCAGGCTCGGGAAAATCGGGCTCTTCATAACAGGGCTGTTGCCATTTTGCGCGAAGACGTTTTTTGGGAACGCCGTTATGCAGGAAATCCATCTCAAGTTTTGTCGCAAGCCTTCTGTCAAATGTAACTTCGAAATAACCGGTGTCCGTAAACTCGCCGATGACAGTTGCTTCCACTCCATACCTGCGCGCCAGCGAGCGGAACTCATCAATCTTGCTCGGATGGACAGCAAGCGTCATCCTGTTCTGCGACTCACTGAGTAATATCTCCCATGGCTTCATTCCAGCGTATTTCAGCGGCACCTTGTCTAAATAAAGTCTGGCGCCGCCGCTCTCTTTTGCCATTTCGCCTACGGAACACGACAAGCCGCCGGCGCCGTTGTCCCCTATACTTTTGTATAATCCCCTGTCACGCGCTGCAAGAAGGAAATCAAACTCGTTTTTCTGCACGATAGGCTCGTCAAGCTGCACTGCTGTTGCAGGCGATCCTTTATGCAAAGCTTCAGAAGAAAATGTTGCGCCGTGTATGCCGTCCTTCCCTGTCCTGCCGCCGACAAGAATTATTTTATTCCCCCCATCCGCTTTTTTCACATGCGTCGGTCTTCCGTTGATTTGCGCAGGCATGATTCCCTCCGAGCGGACATAAACCAGAGGCTTGCCCATGTAACTGATTATTGTTTCCTTTCCTGAAAGGGTTTCAACAACAGATCCATGCGGATAAGAATCAAACCTTATCGAGCCGTTAACAGTCGGAATACCGCATTTGTTTCCGCCGTCACGCACGCCGCTCCTGACACCGGTGAAGGTGCGTCTTGGATGGAATATTCTGGGCGGCAGAGGTCCAGAATAATCAGGCGGCGCAAAGCAGAATATATCCGCGCGTGCGATTTCTCTTGCCCCAAGTCCTGCAGCCATTGTGTCACGTGCAACGCCGTTGACGCCTGTGATTGCCCCTCCGTAAGGGTCCAGAGCAGAAGGAGAATTATGAGTTTCGGCCTTGTCAGCCACATGAAATTCATTATCGAATTTTACTATGCCCGCGTTGTCGCTGAACACGGAAACCAGCCAGTCCAGTCCCCGTCTTTGTAATTCATCAGTTGCGCCGCGTATGTAGGTTGCGAATAAAGAATTTATTGTTTCTACGGCTCCGTTTTCTTCATATTCTATGACAGCGCGGAAAATGTTGTGCTTGCAGTGTTCGCTCCATGTCTGCGCTAGTGATTCTATTTCAGCATCAGTGTAAATATCACGATGAGCCTGTATTGCTCTCATGAATTCAAGGTCGAGCGCAAGGTTTCTTTCCCTGCTTATCTGCATCAATCCTTCACCGCTTACGCCAAGGTCTATGTATTCGATTACTGGTGCTTCTGTGAGGCGGACAACTGGAAGATAGATGCCCATGCCTTCGCGTGGAATCCACTCACTTCTTTTTTTTACATGCATGCGATGTATCAGCGGGTTGTAAAGATGATGACCGCCGGCTATACCCGCAGCTTCTTCCTCACTGACGCCTTTGACAAAATACAGCCTTGACGTATAAACAGGATGATTTTTTCCTATAACATCAGCCATTGCAGAGCTTGCAGTATTGCCTACATTGTCGGTGACGCCCGGCCAGAATCCGATTTCTACTGCATAGTCCCAGTCAAAATCATTCCCTAAAGGCGTCAAAGAAAACCTTTGCATCACGGGGTCGGTAAAAAGTTCCCTACCAAGCTTTTGCGCTTCTGTTTCGTTTATCCCGTCTAATGTGTAAACATCCGCCGTAAGGACATCAGCATCTCTCACTCTTTTGCTCGTGGCATCAGAAACTTCTATGCGCACAGCCATTGCGTAAACTAACCCGCAAAAATATAAAAGCAGAACCAGTAAAGCGTTTAGTTTATTTTGTTTAAATAGAAGACGTTAAGACTCCTTCCATCGAATATCCGCCGTAAGGAAGTTCTCTCCACACTTTGTCTTCCTGAAGCATGAATACTGTTGAATCGTCGACTGCAATGCGCCCCGAAGCTACTAATTCCATGGCTTTCACAAAAGCCGGACCGTCGCAGTTCCACTTCATCCATTCCTGCAATTCCGGAGCCTTTTCAGGACCTACATCAGCAATAACTGGAGGCGACCTCACTATTATCGATCCTTCATCAACATTCCTTGTTGCTATATGTATCGAAGACCTCAGCAATATTTCGTTTGCCAAAAGCGCATCGCGTACTGCGTCAGCACCCTTGAATTTCCTTTGAAGGTTGTCTGCCGCTCTTAATGTTGCAACATCTTTTGTTTTCATATCGCCGGCATTTATTCTTTTCACATATTGTCCGGACAAAACAGCAAGGTCAGCGGGGTGGACGTTAAATACGTGGTTGTCATACAATCCTGATCCCCACTCTCTGCCGTTTTTATCGGTTTCTCTTACGAAAGGATATCTGAGAATCTTCATCAGGCCTGAAAGAACCACAAAATCCGGGTCGAAGCGCCCTTCTATAAGATCTAAAACATAACCCCAATAACCATATTTCGAATATTGATTTTTCGGATCTAGTCCATGTTCAGCAAAATATTCTTCAGGCTCCTGGAACCTGACAACCGGCATGTGAGGTTTTAAATGTTCTATGCCGCTAGCTTCGGGATTGTGGGTCGCTGCAACTACAAACTGGTAAAGCTTGCCGTGGTTAGGGTCGTTGAGCATATATCTTATCGAGCTCGCCCCGCCGCTGAACAGCCCGGCAACGTACATCGGCCTTTGGAGTTTCTGCGCAGGAAAAATAGGTTGCATTTCTTTTTGCATTTTTTTGTTATCACTAATGTCTTTTTAAGATTAAGAAATTGCGGCGAAGCGTAATTTATCTGTAATTGAAAAGTGATTTGTCGAATCCCGAAAGAAGCGTAAAAAAGGTTTCTGTGAAAATGATAGCATGAACGTTCTTGTTGTGGGTTCCGGCGGGCGCGAGCATTCTATTGTTTGGAAGCTTCTGCAGGAGCTTGGAAAATCCGATACAATTTACGTTGCCCCAGGAAACGGAGGAACAAAGATCTTAGGAATGGACTTGAACAGGGCTCGCTTAGGAACGGATTTGGACAAAGCTTGCGTCGTTAATGTCCCTATAAAATCCGATGACCTGAAACATCTGACTTACTTTGCCAGGAATAATGACGTGGACTTGACCATCGTCGGGCCTGAAGCGCCCCTCGCCGCGGGAATTGTTGACGCTTTTAGTTATCAGGGGCTGAACATATTCGGTCCTACAAAAATCGAGGCGAGGATAGAGTCAAGCAAGTCTTCTACGATGAGGTTGGCTTCGAGACTCAAAGTCCCTATACCGGAATACATGGTTGCTGAAGACCGCGATATTGCAATGAGATGCGGCAGATACTTTCTTCAAACCGGGAATCAGAGAGGCGTGGTAAAAGCTGACGGCCTTGCTGCCGGGAAGGGCGTCAAAGTTTATTCATCATTTGAAGAATTGGAAAAAGCTGTTAATGAAATGATGCGCGACGAGGTTTTCGGTTCAGCAGGCAAGAAAGTCATTCTCCAGCGGTTTCTTGAAGGCGAGGAAGCGTCTTTCATCGTCTGGACCGACGGCAAAAGCGTGGTGCCGCTTATCCCGACGCAGGACCACAAGCGCGCTTATGACGGCGACAAGGGACCTAACACAGGCGGAATGGGCGCTTACACTCGGCCGAATGCAACGCGCGGTCTGGAACAAAAAATAATGCGCGAAATAATTCATCCTGTGGTAGAAACGCTTCCTAATTACAGGGGAATCCTTTACGCCGGCTTGATGGTTGTAAACGGACAGCCTTATCTCCTTGAATTCAACTGTCGTTACGGCGACCCTGAGACGCAGGCAGTCATGCCTTTGCTGAAATCATCGCTTCTCGACATAACAAATGCGTGCATTGACGGCAGGCTTGATCAGGCAAAAATAGAGTGGCATCCCGATGAAGCGCTCTGTGTTGTCCTTGCGACAAAAGGCTATCCTGATGATTACAGTGACAATAAAGGAAAAGAAGTTTACGTTCCGGAAAGGCTTCCGGACAACACAATTGTATATCACGCAGGAACTGCGCTCAAAGACGGCAAACTGGTCAACTCAGGCGGCAGAGTCCTGAACGTTGTTGGAAAAGGAAAAAATCTCCCGGTGGCGTACACCAACGCTTACCGTGTCATCGGTCATGACGGCGTCCATTTTGATAACATGCATTTCAGGAAAGATATCGGGTGGAGAACGTTAGGTAATGATTTTATGGAATCAGTAGGTGTTAGCAAATTCATTTCCTGAAATTTTATTCTGGCAGATAATTACGTTCTTTCAAGTCAAGCCTCAAATATTCGCCATCCGAAGTCTGGTAGTAAATTATCGGCTTGTTTTTTAATGCTTCTTCGATTATCCTTCGTGGAAGTTCTTCTCTTATCCGTCTGACCGCCAAATCTGGCAATTCGCTGCAGCCGGATAAAGACAACGATGCGGCAGTGAGCATCATAAGATAAGCCATTTTTCGCATTCTGAATCAGAATAATTAAGCAGAAAAACTTTTTACTCTTTCAGGGTTTTATGTATAAAAGCTTTTCTCACGTAAAATATGTCAATGGCTCTAGAAAAATTAGAGGGCGCAATGACAGCGCTCGTGACGCCGCTTTCTTATTCTGATACCCGCGCCGTTCACGTTGATTACGACGGTCTTGAGAAGCTTGTACATTTTCAGGTGGAAAACGGAATTCACGGAGTCGTTGCGTTGGGAACGACCGGACAGGGCCCTCTTCTGGCTGATATAGATGTTGATTTATGGAAAGAAGTTGCCAGATTGGTCGAAGATGGTGTTAGTGAAAGAGTTCCGCTAGTTATAGGCTGTGGCAGCGTTCCTACAATCAAAGCGGTAAAGCTTACCCATTATGCAAGTGAACTAGATGTTGATGCAACACTTCATGACACTGGCTATAAAATAAAAACTTCACCACAAGGCTTTTTTGAATACTTCAGAACCGTGGCTGGCGTAAATCCAAACATGCAAGTGATCGTCTACGATGTCCGTAGTAGAGGTCATCCGCCGATAAAACCGGAGACGCGCATCAGGATTGCAAAAGAAGTGCCGAACGCACGCATCATAAAAGATGCGTCCGGGTCCGAGGAGGACTGGGTCGAGACAAGACGGCTGGCGGACGAAGCAGGTTTTGACGAGCATACTTACAAAATATTGTCAGGCGACGATCCTGCGACACAGAGAATGTGGACGGACCCAAGGATAAGGGCTCGCGGCGTTATTTCTGTCTGGTCTAATATGCTGCCGCATGTTTATGCTATGCAGAATGAATTGCTGGATAAAGGAAGATATGAAGAAGCAGGGCGCATTGATGAAGATCTATCAGGGATTAACGGGATTGTAGGTATGACGGTCAACGGCCAGAATTACAGCAACCCCCAGGTTGTTCAGCACGCCCTTTACATGATGGGAATGATAAAACAACCTTGGCTTGTTCACCCGCTTTTGGTTCTTCCTAAAGAAGGAAGGGATGAATTAGGCAGAAGACTTGCAAAACTTTATGCAAAAAGGTCTGACTGGTTCGGACCTATAGAAAGTGCTTTTGGAGTCCGCACCACTGACAAATTAGGCACATATCTCAAGCAGGTCGAAACGACTCTTTGATTCTATCATTTTTCTTCACAGCAGCGATTCCGAGTTCAAGGGATACGCCGTTGTCGCACGGATGTCTTTTGTGCCCAGCACGAACTGCGTGATGCGGTTCAGGCCGATGCCGCATCCCGAGTGCTGGACAGGATTTTCCCTGATGAGGTCGAGATACCACTCAAAGTCGCGGATGTCCTTTCCTCTTGCCTTGAGCTTTTTGTACATCTCCGATTTCAACAATTTCTCACGTAGAATTTCATGGTTCCATTCCCTTTCGGCGGAGCCCACGGCTTCTCCGCTGTTGGGCAGAATAAGGTCAGAGCTGTTCACTACCTTGGGATTGTTTTCGTTCCTTTTCATGTTGAAGAATTTTATTTCCTCAGGATAGTGCGTTATGAACGTCGGAATGCCGTCCTGGACGATTAACGCTTCGTGGCTGCTTTTCAGGTCGTCGCCCCACTCAACGCTGACGCCGTTTTCGTTGAGCAGTCCAATGGCTTCCGCATAGGTTACGCGGCGGAAAGGCAGGCTTATTTTTCTCAGGCTATTCACGTCGACGCCCAAGAACTGCAGCTCATGCTTCCTGTAATGCACTGCGCGCTGTATCATTGAGTGAACGGTGTTTTCTATATGGACAAGAAGTTCGTCAAAACCGCCGGGAAACTCGAATTCAACAAGAGAAAATTCGGCAAGGTGCCTTGCGTCCGCCGCCGGCTCTGCGCGGAAGCTCGGGCCGATGCAGAACACGTTGCCCAGAGAAGGTATCAGAGCCTCAAGGTAAAGCTGGCCCGTCTGCACAAGATACGCTTCCTCGCCGAAATAATCCAGCCCGAAAAGCGTGTCTATGTTCTCGCAGCTGCCTGTTATCCGGGTTATGTGCGGAACAATCACTTCCGTGAAGCCGTGCGCGTCAAAATACTGCCTTGCGCCTTTCAGCAGCTCGGCTTCAATGCTCACCACTGCTGCCAGCTCTGCTGACGTCAGGACTGCAGAGCGGTTTTTTGTCTGGTTCAGCTTTTCCATGTTTCCGCTTTCAAGAAAAGTGAACGTGGACTTGTCTAGTCTTGCTTCTTCAATAATATTTTCCATTTGAAAACCTCCAAGCAACTTTTTCACAAAAAGTTGCATCAAAAATTTCTGGAGGGAGAATCAGACCCTCTCTTACATTGTCCGGGCGGCTTTATAAAGATTTTTGGTTTTCTTCTAACCGGTCGATATGGCACCAAAGCTGATGCGCTACGTTGCGGCAGGAGTTGCTTTTGCATTTCTAGCCGGATTTGGAGCCGGTTATAAATTCACAGACACCAGACGCAGGGCTGAAATAGAGAACTTGACCCACGACCTTCAGATGCGGGAATACCTTTTCCGTGAAGCAGAAGAAAGGGCCAATAAGCTCAGCAATAGCATTCTTCCTGCGCGCTTCGTTGAGGCAAAGACACAACTCCCTAAAGAAGAAATTCTTAGGAGGGTTGAGAAGTACAACAGGGAAGACCCGGAATACTCCTTATCAGCATTTTTCTACGGCAGTACTCTTGGTGGTTTTTTTGTTGTACCAAAAGAGCCCGGGGTTGGGTATCAGAAAAAAAGAATTGAAGAAGATACTAAAAAACTTTCAAGATAAGGAATTATTTCAGAAAGGCAGTCAGCTTCTTCTGTGTGAACATGTTCCTGAGCATCGTGCTTCTCCTGATCCATGTCTGCATCTTTATGCGCATGCGGCTGTTTATGTGGTTCAGCGCCGAAAGCATGCTGTCGAATATTGTTGGTTTCTGCTGCAAAGCATCGCGCATACATTGTCTCACGTTCCAAACACCGAGAGGCACATAGCCCTCGTAGCATTCCCTGAACACAACCGCGCCTGCCTGTCTTCTCTCCTCAGCAAGCTTCTCCGCTATGGCAAAGCGCGCGGAATAGTAGCATCCTCCGATCTGCGCATAGCCGCGCTTGCCGCTGTGCGGCTCCCAGTCGCCGAAGATTTCCAGTTTATCGCCGATTATCTGGGGAAAGAACGCCTCCATGGTCTCGTACTGCCAGTGCGTCGGCGCCAGCAATATCATGAACTTGTTCTGCAGGTGCTCTGTTTCATAAACGCGGTATTCATTTATCGTTGGCTGCTGCTTAACGTCTTCCAGCAGATGCAAGCCAAGCATGTCATCAACAGCAGTGATGGACCAGCGCGTCGGCACGAGCTTCCTGTTTTCTTCCAGTCCGAAAGCGCCCGTGCTGAAGGCTTTCTGGATCGCGGAGAAGAAAACGCCCTTTTCATATAGCGTTATGACAGCGTCCCTTGAAAGCAGGTCGGTATCATAATAAGCCTTTTCCATATGCGGCACGAACTTTGCCGCATCAACCTTCATTTCCTTGAGCGGTGCGCTGGGGCCAAAAGGCTGCATTTCTTCGTGGACAAACCTGCCGCGCGGCTTCTTCTTGAACTGCGCATCAATCTCAACGGATTTTTTGGCTAAAGCAATCTCCTGCAGAAGCGAAATCATTCTGCTTCTGTCCTTGATGTTCACAGGCTCCTTGCCGCGGATCAGCGTGAGGCGAAAATCTATGATTTCTCCTTGCGTCTTATTTCCTATCCATCGCTCGGGCGTGTCCATTATGGCCGTGTCGCCCTGCATTGGCGGGACAAGGGGGCCCACATGAACGCGGGGGTATCCCTCGCGGCCAATAAAGACAGAAGGAGGGCTTGAGCCTTCTATGTGATCGCTCGGCACAGTAATTGTCCTGAAAGGAAACCTGTAATACAAGCGCTCCAGATAACGCAGCTTGCCCTTGAACATAAAACCACACGCCATCATAAATTATGGCGCGGGAGTTTATTAGGATTTATGAAGAGAAGAAGATATACCATACCTAAGCGTGAAGTGATTCAATGCAGTTCCGTGCAAACCATTCCCAGAAAGGCTACCCTTCTAAAAAAGGCGCCGCAAGGATGACACTGGCGTCGCACGCGAAAAAGTTGCACAACATAGCGCTTTACCGTCCCTCCGGCAAAGAAGATATCAGGGAAGCTGCGGCGCTCCGGGACTTAATCAAGCAGTATGGAGGATTTGTCCGATATGTCGGCGACCTCAGATACCATAAGCCCAAGCTCCGAAGCCTTGCCGAGATAGGCATTTCAATCGGCAGAAGTCAGCATTATTTTGCCGGGCTTTCCAGGGCGGGCGTGTATCCGCTTACAGAAGATATTTGCAAGATCGCCGACTCTCTCGGAATGAGCATGCGGGATTTCTCGGAAGGATACAGGTCGGCTTGTTGCAAGAAAACGGCTTAACTGCTACGCTACAAAAAAGGCAAGTTCTTTTCCAGAGGCAAGTTAGCCAACTCCATTGGCTATGCGACCTTTGACGTAATCGAACGTTATGTGAGAAATCAGGAGAAACATCATCAGATTTCTTTGCATTCTTTCTAAATCACAGGGAGATGCGGGCTTTAGCCCGCAGAGGAAGTCACATTAATGATTTTTTGGATAATTACCAATACGATTTCGTTTAAATCGTATTGACGCTGCGGAACCCCCGAAACTTGGCCATTTAAGGGTGTATGGCGGCGATGTAGAATCATAATCCCCGTCGAATAGACCTTTATAAGGTCCGTCCTCTTCCAGGCGGCTTGTTAAAACCAAATTTCTGCGTAGCATGGTGTCACCAAACATATTTTCATCTTCAAATATTTTAAAAATTACTGTTCAGACTTATTTCCACCCGCTGAAGCATTCTTCTATGTCCGACGGGTCATATTTAATATCCTTTATTTTCACGTACCATATCATCGCTTTACTGGGATTCAAAGGGTCTTCAACTATTATGGTTTCTACTTCATAAATGCCCATAGGCTTTCCCGTCTTGAATTGAACGTAGCGTATTTGCTTTAGGACTTCTACATCCCCGCTTTTCCACAAGTCTTGCTGTATTTCCTTCAGTTTGGGCATGAGATTCCAGACATTTCAAACAATTTAACGCAGCGTCAAAGAAAAAACGTAATTTTCTCGTAATTCATGCGTTATTTCTTCCTATTCGGCTGTGTTTTCATCCAGACCCACGCCGCGACAGCGCCGAACAGGAAGCCGCCGACGTGCGCCCAGAAAGCGATGCCGCTGCCCGAGCCGCCAACAAGGCTTGTCGTGCCGAGGAAAAGCTGCATCAGAAACCAGAAGCCTATCATGTACTGCGCTGATATGGTGCCGCTGTAATATCCAGACAGGATACGCACGCGGACATCCGGAAAGAATATCCAGTAAGCGCCAAGCACGCCTGATATGGCTCCTGAAGCCCCTATTGCCGGTATGCTGGAGCCGATATTTGTCAGGTAATGCGTGGCTGTAGCTGCTACCCCCGAAAGCAGGTAGAAAACGACAAATTTTGCCTTGCCTAATTTGTCCTCAACGTTGTCGCCGAAAATCCACAGGTACCACATGTTGCCGAAGATGTGGTCGAAGCCGCCGTGCAGGAACATAGAAGTGAATATGGTGAGCAGCGAAGCGGCCGCGGGCTTGAAGCCGTAATTGTCAATAACAGCTTCGAAATTAGACAGCGACCACAGGAAAATCAGGACGTTTGTCGCAATCAGCGCATAAGTAACGTAGGCTCTGCTCTTCGCTATGTTCTCGTCCTTGTAAGGGAAAAACTGTCCTTTCATGAAAACCATCAATTAAACGGAAAATTCTGGCGCATCACGAAAGAATTACGCTTGAGCACAGATTTCTATTTCCGCTTTAATCCCTCGTTTCTCCGCGAAATTTTAAATACTACGGCTTGCATATTCTGACTTACCTATGATTTGACGAGGTGATTTGATGAGCTATGTGGTTGCTTCGCAGGTGAAGGAACTGATAAAGAAGCACGAGATGCAGTGCGCTTCGGACTTCTGCGACGCTTTGGACAAGGTTGTGGAGGCAAAGGTTGCAAAGGCGACTGAGCGCGCAAAGAGCAATGACAGGAAGACTGTCAGAGCGGGCGACTTGTAAGGCGGGTTTCTTGTTTTTTAATCTGTTTCTTGTTTTTATTTTTACTAAGCAGAAATAGAAGCGCAGATATTAAAGTAGAAAACGAGAAATATTTTCTGCCTTAGAAAAAGGTTATAGAAAATAAAAGAAAAAAATCAGAATACTTTTTGACCCTTTTGATCAAATGAAACTTTTTGAAAAAAGTTTCATCAAAATTTTACTTCCCAGACAGCTTGTGCTTCTTGATGTATACCCACAGCTTCTTCGTCATCTCGCTCGGAGCGAGCTTGCCTGAGCCGAATACGTCCTCAACAGTTTCCTTGCGGCCCTTGAAGCTTATGGAATATCCGCCAAATGCTTTCTTTGCCATTATTGTTCACCTGAGAATAATTAGGAAAATAGTTTTTTAAGTCAGAAAAAAGGCAGTCTTAACGACTAGGAAGAGGTGATAATCAAGTCAATTCAATATCCCAGCAAGTCGTAACGAACTCTTATATGAGCACCCTGCGCTACCATCCAATAAGGATCTAGTCACAATCTTTCGCCCTGAGTTAGACAAAGTACAGCGAACCTTTCAGAAATTCTTCCCATCATAAAATCATGGAAAATGCCATCTACATACTGTAACGATTTTTTTCGAATATCTCTTTCTTCCCGAACATCTCGGATAAATGTAGTTACGCCTTTCAACATTTGAGAAATCATAGTAATTTATTCCCTCTGTATCCTTGCCCTGCTTGGGGTGACTATAATCCAGTCGTCGCCGACGCCTGCAATGTCGCCGTTCAGGTTGCCGACGCTGAGCTTTAATTTGTTCACGCACTGCTTCAGGTCGTCCAGGTTGGTTTCCTTGAGATCGCGCATTCCTGCCACGACAATGTTGCCCGCCTTTATCTGCTTTATGATGCGGTCCACTGCGCCCAGAGAATCAATCTTGTCAACAACAACGTGAACCATCGGAAGCTCCTCTTCGCCTTCCAGCTCGTGGTATTCTTCCGCAGCCGGCTCCGGCTCTTCCTTCTTTTTCCTGAACATGTCCAATAGTCCCATGATATCACGTAATAAAACGCTGCTGAACTTTTTAAGGTTATCACGGAAAAAACTTTAAGAAGGGAAAATCAATCCGGAAATGCAACTGAAAGCCTGTTATGAATGTAATCCACCATAAAGGACTTTCACTTTCTGTTTTACGATTTTTTATAGTTTCAAGTGCATTTTATCTTGATATTCATGGGTATACTAAGCCTCGAAGACAAGCCCGTTGCAGGCAAGTGCGCCATGTGCGGCGGCAAGATGGAAAGGGCGGCATTAGGCTACATCTGCAACGCCTGCAGGGACGGCATGAGGCAGAAGAAGCAGTAAAGTTTTTTTAAGGAAGAAAAACAATACAATGGCATTACAGGTTGCGAAAAGATGGCATATGAAACAAAATTCATCAGGAAAGTTTTCGCGAAGGTATATCATTATTTCTGACACAGTATTAGAAAACTGGAGACAGGGAAATTCTGCATTCTTTGACAACGGTTATAGATGCGCATTGCCTCTAGGCTACGTTGTCCAGAGGCCAAAGGGGCCTACAAGCCCGAGACCGGGTGTAATTTACCATGAATACGAAGTTTCATGTATAAAGGACGGGTCAAGGTCGCTAATGGCTGGCTATGCCCACGAAAATGAGGTAAATATACTTTACTCGGGATTTCATGGATGGACTTCATGGAAAGAAGTCGGAAGAGCGCTGCGTAAAATATTTTGCCCTGACGGCGGAAGGATGGTCAGGGGAAAATTGCATCAAAACATAAGGAGAGAGCCCGACTAAAGCCCCCTATAGAAGGAGGCAGAACTTCTATCCCTTCTTCCACAGCTTCTTCCTCATCTTCGCGAGTTCGTAAGGATACCTGAATGTATATTCAACGGCGTGCTTCAGCCCGTGGGCAGGCTCAACGGCGACGGCGCGCCAGAACACGTAGCGCACGGGTATGATTTCATGCTCCTTTGTTTTGAGGTCGGATATCATTGTCATGAACACAAGCGACGCAAGGCGCAATAAAAATGATGCAAAAAATATTATCTGGAGCCCGCTCATGAAAAGCAGCGCCCTGCCTTCCAGGTGAGCCACGATAAAATAGCCGCCGAGAGAGCCTGCGACTGTAGCAAGTCCCCTGAGAAATGTATGGTTGGCAACATACTGCGGCCTTTTCTCGCTGGGCGTAACGGCCAGCAGGAAATTGAAGGATACAAGGTCAAATCCCGCCCATGCAAAAGACGAGAAGAAGTTGGCTATGAGTATGTGGCCGGGCGACGAGACGAACAGCCATATGAAAGGCACGAAGCATATCATTATGCCTGTTACAGCTAAAATTTTTCTCTCGCCATAGCGGTCGCTGAGCTGCCCCCAATAGGGCTGGAAAATGAGGGTGATTAATGCTTCAAAGGAAACCAGAGCCGCGAACCATAAATAAGAAATTTTGAGGTCGCGCAGCATGTAGACGGCAAAAAAAGGCCCCGCAATGCTGACGGCAAGGCTCATTGCTGCAAGGAAGAGTGTGAAAAGGACGAAGTTCCTGTTTATTCTCAGCGCCGCCGCAAGGTCTTTCAGGCTCAGCGTGTAAGAATGCCTGTAGTGATATACAACCGGCGTCTGCGGTTCGTGCATCTTCGCAAAAAAGTACACTGAAGCGAGGCCAAGAACGACGGAGACGGCGAATATAAGCGAGAAGCCGTATTCAGACAGCAGGGCTCCGGAAACCAGCGTTGCCGTCAGCCCCGCAAGGCCGGCAATCATGTTCCTCCTGCCGAAATAATGCCCTCGCATGTCCTGCGGGACAATGTCGCCCATCAGGCTGCTCCATGCCGGCGCGCGCATGGCGGTGAAGAAGCTTACCGCAAATAGCAGTGAAATGAGCAGATGCACGGGGCTGTTAACATTGACAAAGGGCAGCAGCAGTATGGGTATCCACAGAATTCTGGAAATGAGCGTGGAAAACGTCCATATTGTTTTCCTGGAAAAGTACTGCGTGAGCAGCGCTCCCGGTATCTGCGCCAGGGTTTCTCCAAGCGTTCTCAGCGATGCGATTAACGCTATTTCGCTGCTCGTTGCCTTCAGGGCGAGCGCAAAGGGAGTGACGAAAGAATTGTTGATGCTTGATGCCGCAGAGCTGAGAGCCCCTTCTATTGTTGAGAAGTGCATGCTCTTCTTTGCACGGTCGTCATAGGGCATCTTTTTTTCGGAAACCCCGCCCTTCACGAGGACTTGCCGCTCTTTTTCGCCCAGCTTGCGGTTAGCAGGAGGCATTCGTATAATTATTGCAGGTCAGATTAAATAATTCGGTTTGCATTAATTCATCCTTTTTAAGCGTTAAGGGGAAATCAATAACATGCAACCCAATCTTCTTGTTACATACGAGCCGGCTCACGGCGGCAAGGCGATGCAGGAAGTGAAGCTGTTTCTGGAAGAGGCAGGCGAAAAAGTAGAATTTCACGACAGCGGCACGGACGGCGTTTTCTTTGTCAGCGTCGGCGATGCAAAGCAAGCCGTAAGGCATCTGGTTGGGCTGTGCAGCAGCAGTCCTGAAAGGTTCCGGTACACGCAAAGGTGGATTCCTGTCGAGCGCTGGGTTTCGTCGGACATCGACGAAATGTCGTCTGTGATGGTTGAGATGAACGACAGGATTGACGACGGAGAAAAGTGGAAGATAGACATTGTCAAGCGGGGATACGACAGGTACGGCACGCCGGAGCTGATAAAAACGCTGACGGAAAACATAGACAGGCAGCACGTGGACCTGAAAAACCCGGACAAGATAGTAAAGGTGGAAATTTTCGGGGAGAAGGCAGCTGTTGCATTGCTTAACAGCGACGAGCTCCTGGAAGTCGCCAAGATGAAAAAATAAGGCGGAGCCGCTTTCAAAGACCGGAGAATCTATTTCTTTACCTTCTTTGTCGTCTTGAAGTGGACTTTTGCAATGCCCTCCAGCACTTCGGGGCCGTACTTCTCAGTGAGGAATTTCAAGGCCTCGTCAACATGCGCCGCTCCTTTGGGCAGTTTATACCCTACCTGCAATGAAAGCTTCCTGAGCGACGAGAGGAATTCCGCCCTTGCAAGAATTGATGCTGCAGCGACAGCAGTGTCCCTCTCGCCCCTGACCGTCTGGATTAATTTTATTTTCCTGCCCTTTTCAAAAAGCTGTTTTTTCAATAAGCTGTCATCTGCGAACTTGTCCACGATTATTATGTCCGCATTCCCCTTTTCCAGCAAATTCTCAATTGCCCGCGCATGCGCCCACGAAAGAATCTTGTTGAGGTTCCTGAATTTTTTGTGCAGAAGGTTGTATTTCTCCGGCGATATCTTGACTACGGAAAAATTGCACACCTTCTTTATCAGCGCCGCGAGCCTCTTGACTTCATTATCGCTGATCAGCTTGGAGTCCCTTATGCGCAGCTGCTGCAGCTTCTTTTCGTCAGCAGGACCGGCAGCGACAGCGGCGACGACGAGATACCCGAAATAATCCCCTTTCCCGGATTCGTCGGTGCCGATTTTCATGGTCATTCTGATGCCCCAGTAGTTTTTTCCTTTTCAAGTTTATAAATAAGGAAAATAATAAAATAGTCAAGCAGAAGGAAAGGTTCTGCTTCATTAGGAATTTGATTCCGAAATTCCGTTCCAGATTGATAGAGGTCTAGAAATGGTCTGGCTCATTGATTTCATTCTCGGCAGGACATTTGTCTACAGGATAAGGCGCCGCTACGACAAGGCCCGCGAGCGCGCGGACAGGATAAGGAACAGGATGGACAGGCTGGCAATACTCCGCATTCTGGACCAGGCGGAGCCTCAGCTGGTCATTCTGGAAGAGCAGAGTTTGTCGAGAAACGACAGGAAAAGAATCTTCGCTTACGTCAAGTCAGGCATTATCAAAGCCGAGAGAATGCTCCAGCAGCTGAAGGAAAGGAAGAAATTACAGGCGTGATTGGAAAAAATCACGGCTTTGATGCCAAATTTCCTTTTAAAGATTGAATTTTATTTAACCGTTATGGATTTTGAATTCGGAGACTTGTCCGGATTGCGCGGAAGAAGAGTGTCTGGTTTTGTTAGATTTTCATACCTCACTGGTCCAAGTGCAGAATGCCAACATAACTATATATTTTCATTCCAAGACAGGATTCCGGAAGCCGATGAACAGCCAAGGTTGTATTCAGGTGCAGATGTCGAAGATATAGAACCTAATAATGTTCTTTTAACATACAAAGATGCACCAAATGAAAGAATAGTGCTCGCTACCATTGAAATAGATGACAGATGCAGAGACGAAAGTCCTGATAGTGTTTCTCAGATGGAATTATTCAGAATGGACGTTGACCGCTGAAAACCTTTATAATAAACGAAGTTTATAATTTACAGTGATGAAGCTTTCTATTTCGCGGTGTTCCGAGTGCAGCAAAATACGCCTAGTTGACAGAATCAAGGAAAGGAACATGGAACGCTACCTGTGCTTTGCCTGCAAGCAGAAGCTGCACAAGACGTCGCGGAGCAGGAAATGATTCGGATAAATATTTTTGGCTTCTTAATTAATTCTACAGGAAACCCAGGCAGGTTATTATTATGAGAAGAACAGCGAAAAGAACAGCAGCCTTGGCTGCGGCTGCGATGATCGCGGCTCCTTTGATTTTCCCTGCAGCTGAATCTGCGGTTAATGCTGATAAGCCGCCGGTTGTTGAGGAAGCAAGCAGCAATTATACGAAATTCCTTAACGCAGGCCCGAAGGAATTATTAAGCCGGTTCCTTCCGCAGAAAGCCGAAGCTTCCAGCCGCACGAGCCCTTATGTTGTCGTGATGGAATGCAGGCCTGTGACATTTTATACGCTGAGGATATTCGTGAATTCCTGGGGTTACAGGCACGCCATAGTGAGGGCATGGCTTGATGCGCGTGTAAGACAGGATTGCAGGGTCGTGTCGGTTGTCCGCGATCCTCCAAGAAGAATTTACGTGCCGGGTGATCGTCCCGGAATTTACGTGCCAGGCGAGCCAGTGCCCGCGCAGCCTTCAGATCTTATCTCTTCCGTTAGCGATTTGAGGGAAGAAATCGCCCGGTATTATGAAGACCTTGGACTGGGGCTTTTGACAAAGCCGGGAGAAATATGGAAAAGGCCCGGCTACATAATGTGGAGGCGGGGATTTGAAAAAGATGGGGAATTGGTGACAACTTCTATAGCTTCAACTGCAAATCTCGGCAAAATAATAGTTCTTTATGACATGCTGCCGGAGGGGTCCGATGTGGAAGCAAGGCGAACAAGGAACTGCAATGCGCTTGAAATATACGTCAACCCCAGGCTTAAAGGAAAAACTGCAAATTATATACAGCTGCCTTCCCTGGCAATGGAAAGGAGCTCTTTGATAGAAGGGCTCGACAGGGGGCTGAGGGGCGAAACGGACTGCCTGCCGTCATACAGGTAATAATCTGAAAAATGGGTTTATCATATTGAAGGAAAGAATAATTCCTTCCATCACATCTTATTAAAAATGGAAATAATTCCCATTTGATTTTGAGCAAAATTCTCTTTCCACTTGGTAAAAATTTCATTTTCGCGGAATTCCGTTCCGCACGCCGAATTTTTTAAATAAGCTTTGCCTTCTATTTTATTTTGTCTGGTTCTTTCCTAAACAAAAAATAATGTAGTGATTTTATGGGACTTACCCGAAGGTTTTTGCGAACACTTGCGGCGGCGGGCGCTGCGGCAGTTTTAGTCCCCAGCTTGGCTCCTGGGTCGGCCAGGGGTCTGTTTCCTCCATCCGAGGCATACGCATCTGAACGACAGGCAGCGTCCAATTTATCGGCTCAATATGAGAATGAACTGCCAAGGCAGTATCGCGCTTTCTATTTTGGCTCTGCGCCCGTTTTAATCCAGTATGAACATTCGGCATTAAGGCCTTACCCGCTGCCCCGCGCGGTGAATTCCTTTGTCACACCCGGAATGCTCGCTTTGCAGCCTTATTCAACTGCAGGCGACGTCATAACGTCAGAAGCGGATGCAATAAAAGCAGGCCGTGAAGTTCTCAGAAAAATGGGAGTGAAATTCCGGCCGGGAAGGGGGGTTTTGACATTTGTGCGCGTGGATGACGGGAGGGAAGCTGCCATAAGCTTTGGTTCAAATATGTCCCTCAGCGAGCTTCAAAGAAGGGCGGATGCTCTTAATATTCTTAACACGCCTCATTATCTGAAAATCGTGCAGCCCGGAATGCCCCGGGGTAATTATGAAAGAGAAGTGGAAGCGGAGCTTCGTGATTTCCTTGGAATCCCCGCGCCCGCACTTGTTCTTTCAGTGACACCAGCTTCTGCTCCCGCACAAAGCGGCCAGCCAGGCCAGGTAGTCATTCGCTATGGTTCTGTTTCGGAGCTGAGGCAGACATGTCCGACCGCGGACCGGGGCGCCTTGCCAGTATTCCCCGCATCGCGCCGGATTGGTGCTAGCGGTCATGCCCCTATGTATGGCATCGGCGTTGCCGGAGAAAAAAAACGTTTCGGGGATTTCAATCCAGACATAATCAAAGACGCACTTGATTATTACATGCAATCCGGTCTTCCACTTCAGTTATTTGTACGGCATGGGGATCCCATTCCAACGGACGTTGATGCCACTGGCCGTCCCGTACCATTTGTTGATGCAACCGGTCGTCCCATACCGATAGTTCCATGGAGCGGGCGGGGGCCATTGAGCATTCCTGTCCCGTACCCCTGCGGGAATTAAGCAGCAATCCTTGACGTATGGTCTTCCTTGTAGATGCGGATGACGTTGTCAACGTACGTGTCTATCTTGGGCTCGTGCGAAACAATGACCACTTGCTTTAGCTTCAGTTCATTCAGCACCTCCCTTATCCTGTCCAGCTGCTCGGTGCTGAAGCCGTCCGTGGGCTCGTCCAGAATAAGCAGGTCCTTTGTTTTAATTGAATGTATCATGTCGTTTATCACGCGATTCAGCGCAAGCCGGTACGCCAGAGCTACCGATGTTTTTTCGCCCCCCGACAGGTTCCTGTATTCCGTTTCGTAGCCGTTCTGCTCTATTATGGGCGTGAACTGCTCGTCTATCCTCACCGCCAGGGCGTCGCTCATCAGCAATGAAAACCATTTCTGGAAGCATCCGTCAAATTCCCTTTGTATTGCCAGCATGACGTTCTTTTCCATGGAGTCCATGAGCGCCGTGAAGTGATTCCCCAGCCAGTTCATCATTTCGTTCAGCATTTCTATTTTCTGGAAAGCCTTTTTCTTTTCCTCTATTTCTTCCCTGATTTTGGCTATCCGGCCTGCCGTTTCCCTGAGTTCTGTCTCCATTGACGCGTGCTTTCTCTGCTCGGTTATATACATGGCATTGATTTCATCGAATCTCTTTTCGGCATCCCTGAGTATTTTTTCGTATTTTCCGGATTCGGACGCCCTGCTTTCAAGGCTTCCTATATCCCTCTCCAGGATTGCTATTTCTTTGTCACACTCGGCATTTTCCGAGGAAAGCATGCCGCGCCTTTTTTCAATCTCATTTATTTCCTGCTCCAGCGAATACCTTCTCTCTATGGCGTATAAGTAGTCTTTAGCGTCCATCTGCTTTTTCCTTAAAGACGCTATTTTTTCTGCCACCGCTTCTTCTTTTTCCGACAGCTCAGCCGCAAGCCGGGAGTTGAGCTGTATGCTGGCTGCAAAGCTCTCCTTGTCATGAACGGGCTGGCCGCACACCTCGCATATGCCGCGCTCGTGTATCCTTTTCAGGTTTTCTGCGTGCGCTTGCGCCCTGCTTTTTTCGTAAACAACGCCGCTTTTTTCTTTCTCTCCGCTTTCAATCGCCGCCTTTATCTGGTCGGGATCCATGTCAGGCTTCCTGACAGCGCTGTATTTTTCCAGGCTGCCTTTTCTTGAAGCGGCCCTTTCTTCCATCTCCTTTATTTCGGCGGCGTTCCTTTCGCGCCTTTTTTTCCTTGCCGATTTCTCCTTTTCCTTGGTTTCGATGTCTTTCCTGATGGAAGCGAAATTGTCGACGTCTTTCCTCGCCTTTTCTGTTTCATTTCTTTTTATTATTATTTCGTTTTCTATTTTTTTCATTATTATCGACTGGTTTTCCAGCTCGGAGGATATTTTTTTCACTTTGTCCTCCTTTTCAAGAAGTTCCTCCTTCCTGATTTCCAGGTCTTTTGTGTAGCCCTCCAGCGATTTTTTCTCTTCCCTGGCAGCGGAAAGCAGTAGCGAGACGTTGCTCTTTATCGTCCCGTACTTGTCAACGTCAAATATTTTTCTCAGCGTTTCAAGCCTCCCTTCGTTCTCAATTATCTGCTTCATCTCTTCCTGCGGGGTGTAAACGGTGTAGCGGAATATGGGCCTGTTTTTCCTCAGCATCTCCTGCGGGTATCCGATCAGGTCGAGTATTTTTGCCGTAAGCTCCGTGGGGGTAAGCTCGTTCCTGTAGCCGTTTACGGAAAGATAGCCCGGCTCCTGGTTTATTGAGTCTTTCCTTTTTTTCAGCACTCTTTTGACATTTATTTCCCTGCCGTCAGAAAGAAACTCCAGCTCTATCTCGCCCGTTTCGCAGCCGTGCCTCAGGAGGTCCGGGCCTGTTATCTCGCCCCGCCTTATGCCGAACAGGGCAAAGTCTATCGCTATAAGCAGCGTGCTCTTCCCCGAGCCTATGTCGCCCGAAAGCAGGGTGGACCCCAGGGGAAAGTCTATCCTGGCATCTGAATAACTCCTTACGTTTTTCAGGCGCAGCGATTTCAGCAGCATAATCAGAACCCCTCATATTATTTTTGATGAAACTTTTTCTAAAAGTTTCTTTGATGAAACTTTTTCTAAAAGTTTCTTTGATGAAACTTTTTCTAAAATATTCCCAGGATTTTTCTTCCGGCTGACTTTATCCTTTCCTCGTAAGCCCTTGATGATTCGTCTTCCTGCTTTTCCTCCTTCAGGACGCTCATCAGGCTGGTTATCAGGTTTTCCGTTTCATTCCTGCCAAGCCAAGAAACCTTCATTTTTTCAGAGTTGGCTGAAACGATTTCCATCTCCATCTCTTCCGTGCTTACGTGCTCTTTCACCAGGATTTCTCCCAGTTCCTTCGAGGTTATCTTCATGTTTTTCTTTACGGAAAGCGCTCCTTTTCCCGCCGCCATAGCGATCACGGGCTTGAGGTTTATGTCGCTGGTCTTTCCGTCTATGGTTCCTTCAATTTTCATCAGCAGTATCTTCCCCTCGAGGTTTTCTTTCTCGACGGCTTTTTCCGCTTCTTTCTGTATTTCCGCCGGCATCTTCCCGTCGGCGTTTATTTTTATGATGCACACGTCGCACAGCTTTGCCGAAACCCGCTTCACGGAAACAGGCCCGGGCGGCGTATTGCTTGTGTCAAGGTCCACGATGTAAAAGCCGCTGTCATACCTTTCAAGCTCGTGAAAATCCGCGGGAAAAAGAGGACCCGGGAACGCCACGCGGCTCTTTTCGTCGTAAGAATGGGCATGAATGTGGCCGGATGCGTAATATTCAAAGCCTTTCGGCAGCAGCGATAGCGGTATTCCCGCGCCGAAATTTTCAGGCAGGTTTTCGGAAATGCCCGAATGAAAAACAAATATTTTCCTGCCCTTTTCGTTTTCAATTCCTCTGTCAAGGTTCTCAAAATACGAGCGCTCCAGGGCGCCCCTGCGCCCTACTACCCCGCATAATCTGGCGCCGGTTTTCCTGTCCTCGGTGAACTCAAGGAAGATTTTTCCGCCAGCTTCCCTGATTTTTCCTACGTTTGCCAGCAGCCCCGCGTCCTCAAGGACGTTGAGCATGCTCTTTCCCGTCGGCGAGAAGTCATGAGAGCCCGCTATGGCGTATACATTGATGCCAGCTTCTTTCAGCCGCCGCAACTCCAGCGCCGCTTTTCTTATTACGTCTATGGAAGGCAGTGACGTGTCAAAGAAGTCGCCAGCAATGATGACAAAATCCACAGCTTCTTCGATGCACCTGTCAACGGCTTTTTCCCACGCTTTCAGCGGATATTCCCGCAGGTCCGGGTGGTTGTTCCACGAGCCCAGGTGCACGTCAGAAATGTGGGCAAATCTTGCCATGTCATAAAAGAAGCAGCCAAAACTTAAATCTGCAAAGAGCGAAGCTCTTTGCGATGACAGAAGATTTTCGAGCTTGAATGTTCAGGTTTCAGCTTTAATTTTCGCAATCAAGGCAGTCTTTTGGCGATCCTTTCAGGTCCCTTCGCAGCCTCAGCCCTTTCCGTTATTGCCTTGATGCTTTTCCTTCGGGTTTCCTGCCTTCCCCTTTCCTGCTCAAGCTCTTTCCTGGCGGATGATTCAATCATTTCTTCCCTTGTCTCGGGAGCGGATATCGTTGCGGCAGCCAGCTGTCCTGACACCGGCAATTCTTGAGGATGGATTATCTCCGGAATTCCTGTTACAGCTAAAATTTTTCTCTCCGCGCTTATCCTTGCGCTCTTTTCCAGAGAGTTGTTTATTGCCCTGTCTATGGAATGCTTCGCTTTTTCCGGTACCTTCTCCCTTACAAGCTCAAGGACAAGCGTGCTTTTCTGGAGCGTGTCCTCCGTTTCCCTGGCGATAGCAGAAATATTCGCGCCGATTCCCTGCGTCCTGTTCAGTTCCTCGTTGTATTCGTTTATGTATCTCAGCGCCTCGTCTGTTTTGTTTTTTCTCATCAAATAGCGGGCTTCCGCCAGCCTTTCTTTCGCAAAGCCCAGGTGCAGCCTTGCCTTATCTTCCCTGCTTACTGCGAGAGCTTCCCTGAAGAATTCGCCCATTCTTTTGAAGACATGGAAAGGGCTGTCAGGAGCGATTCCGGGGCTGGCAAACGATTGTTCTGCCACGTCCAATTCAGCTTCGGTCACCACGGAATCCGAGAAATCTATGCGGGCGGATGCCTGCGAGCCTATTTCATTCTGCGCCCATGCGGGGCCTGCAACCAGCGTTATTACTGCGATTACTGCAAACAGCGGCTTCATACTTATCATCTCTATTCTGAATATAAAAATAAAAAGGATGCGCATCCATTGTTAGTCATCAGGTCATTCAGCAAGATATTTCGTGACCGGAGATTCCATTACTGTCGTGGACCTTTTGACAAGGTGAACGTCCGAAGCGCACACCGGGCATTTGATAGGGCGGAAATAATATTCGTCCCCGCAATTGTCGCATTTCCAGACATTGTAATTCCTCTTCCGGGCCTTGGGTTTTAACGTCAGGACGTGGATGATTTTCTTTTCCTTCTTGCTGAACAGTTTTTCCAGCAGCATCTAATCAGCTCCGTTTCTGGCCTTGATGTGGAACCCGAAACCTTCGGACCTTTTGTGAAAGCTGCGGGTTCTTGTGAGGTACAGATTATAAGAGTGGCCGTCAAGGTTCATGGTGCCGTGCCACAATTTTGTGTTATTTTCCTTGGGCTTCAGGCTGAAAGAGCCCACAAGCGTGTCGTTCCTGTAAAGGCTGCCTGATAATGAGCCGTTGCTGATAGAGACGTTTCCCGCCTTTATGCGGCGGCTCCCTATTCTCATGAAACCGTGCAGGGCAACCCCTTCGTTATAGGATTTTTTTGCGGCAATCAGCAGCTTTACGTCCCTGAACGATTCCGGGTCGTTAACCCAGACGGCAGCCCCTCTCGCGATCAGCCTCAGGCCATTTATCTCTTCCGGGGAAAAAATGCCGACCTGGTTCCCGCCCGTTGAATCCGCCGGTATGTTGATTAATGTTATTATCATTATCGGCATCCTGTTTGTTTTTTCCTTCATTCCGACCACCCTTTCCACTCAGCTTCACCAGCTGCTCATGATATGTAAATATAGACTGTTTCACCAATGAGAAGGCGTGGTGAAACAGTCGTGAAACAATTGTAATTCATGTGTAAAGGAGTAAGTAAGAAAGAAATTTTTAAATATTCTCAAAACAAGAAAAAATGTAATGAAAATAGCTGATTTGTTTTCAAGAATAGTCACAAGTTATAGAGATTTCTCTATTAGAAGAAAACAAGAAGTAGAGAGAGTTAGAAATGCGCGGTCTGACCTAATAAAAGAGTTGGAATCTCACGGCATACATGCTTGGGATAATGAATACAGACCAGATTTAGGGCCTGATTCATTGGATTTCGCACCTCAAATAACAGAAGAATGTCTGTCAGTAGGCGTTTCAACGCCATGGTTGCTTGAAGACCACCTTATGACAGAAGGATACGTAAATTTCGTAAATAAGACTGCCCGGCAAATAGCTTCTCGATATGGTCTTAGAAGCTTTAGTTTGGATTCGGATTATTCCGGATTTGGTGTTGTAAGCTACGTAGGGTTCAGGCTTCAACCTCAACCCCCTTTATGCAGATCCGGTTCCTGTGCTATTCCTCTTTCAGCCAGGTGAGCCTGTTCGTCCTGCCTTTCCTTTTCTTTGCCAGCAGCCTTTTCTCCGCAAGCTTCTGCACGATTCTGGTCATTTTTGCCCGCGAGAACTTGAATTCCTGCTCCACTTTATTCTGGTAAGCGGTTTTGTGTTTTTCCATGTACTCTATCACCTTCTTTTCGTCCTCGCGGAAGCCGGTGAAGAATTCCTGTCTTGCATTTTCCTTTGCATGCCGGGATACCTTCTTGTGGTGCCTGTAAATGAAAGCCGCCGCGGCCAGGGCGGTTATCGTTGCAGCTATCCATAAATTGAATTCCATGTTCAGGCGCTCAAACTTCACCGAGAAAATCCTGGGTTCGCTGTCGCTCAGGGACCACGATATTTCTATGTTCCTGCCGTCCGTGCTGACCGAGGCATCGCCAGGCCTGTACGAATTCCGGTATACGCCGTAACCCTCTGGCAGGACAATTCTCACGTCAATGATCCTGGCATCCAGAGACAGCTCTGTGAAGAACTGGTATACGCCGCTGTTCTGAAAAACGAGCCTGTTTGAAACGAAGCTTATCGTCAGCTGCGAATCGCCCTGCGGCTGGATCCTCAGTATGTAGCCGCTGTCTGATTTTATCAGCTCGTGCGCCAGGGAGGTTTTGGAGTCCTTTACCTCTATGGATTTTACTTCCTCGTCAAGCCTGTAGTCTATTGAAGAATTCATCGGCTGCCCGAAGTCAATGCTGATTGTTTCCCCGACCGACAGGTCGTCCCGTATGGAAAAAACTACGTCCGCTTTTTCCGCGGCGGAAGCTGCTGCAGGCAGGATTGCCGCAAGCAATGCAATGGCAGTTATCACAGCAAAAAGTCGCATTATATTTAATTCGCTGGAGGGTTTTTAAGTAAATACGTAACGTATTGGAAAGATGATGGAAAATGCCAGGCGATAAAGAAATTTCTGCTGTTATTAAAACGCTGAAAAGAGAAAGCAGGAAATTCAGGCAGCCAGCGGTTACAGAAATTGCGGAGCGCGACGACGACCCTTATAAGGTGCTTGTTTCCTGCCTGCTCAGCCTGCGGACGCGCGATACGATAACGGAAAGAATAGCGCCTGAACTTTTTGCTGCTGCTGACACGCCTGCGAAGATGGCAAAGCTGCCCCTGGCGCGGATAAGAAAAATAATCCGCCCGATTAATTACTATAAAACCAAAGCAAAAAGAATCAAGGAAATTTCTCGCGTTCTTGTGAAAAAATACGGCGGGAAAGTGCCTTCTGATATTGACGAGCTGCTGAAGCTGAAGGGCGTAGGCAGGAAGACGGCGAACATTGTCGTTGTCTACGGCTTCAGCAAAGAAGGTCTTCCCATTGATGTCCATTGCCACAGGGTGCCTAATCGTTTGGGCTGGATAAAGACAAAGACGCCCGAGCAGACAGAGAAGGCATTGCGGGAACTTCTGCCGAAGCCCTACTGGCACGACTTCAACGACCTGTTCGTCCAGTTCGGCCAGAACGTCTGCACGCCGAGGAACCCGAAATGCGGTGTATGCCCGGTAAGCAGGTGGTGCGATTATTACCACAATATTTACCTTAAACAGCGAAAATCTTAGTGTTTTGGCTATGCCCTGCCAATACATCAGGATGCATTTTCTCTGTTCGTGCCGTGTTCCAAAAAAGTTTAAAGAACGGAAATCAATAATATTTAAGCGTTGCGCTGATTAACATCTTTCTGGTAGTGCATAACTGGTGCATTCTGGTGGATTTATGGAAAAAGTCATCAACAATTTTTCGTGGAAAGTCGCCGGCGAGGCCGGCCACGGGATCCTCAATGCCGGCCTGATGTTCGCCCGCATGTGCATGAGGGGCGGCCTGAACGTTTTCGCTACTGCGGAGTATCCCTCCCTGATAAGAGGGGGGCACAACCATCTTGATGTACATGTCAGCGACAGACCGCTGCATTCGCATACGAGGCACGTTTCGCTTCTTGTGGCGCTCAACATGGATTCTGTTACGAAACACAGCCGCAAAATACTCCCGGGCGGCGGCATCATTTACGACGGCGTTGAGATGAAGCTTGATGAAAAGGATTTCCCGGGAATAAACCTCTATCCTGTGCCGCTCCTTGAGATAGCAAACCAGTGCGGCGGGATGATAATGCGCAACACTGTAGCCATGGGCGCTTCCATTGCTTTGGCGGATTTTGACCTTGAGATGTTCAATACCGTGCTGCGCGACAATTTCGGGAAAAAGAAGGGCGAGGATGTTGCAGAGAAAAACATTATTGCCGCAAAGACGGGCTATGATTACATAAAGAAGAACTTTCCTGACGGTTTCCGGTTTGTTTTGAGGAAGAAAGAAAACAGCGACAGGATATTCATTTCCGGCAACGAGGCCATATCTGTGGGCGCGATAAAGTCGGGGTGCAAGTTCTTTGCGGCTTATCCGATGACGCCTGCTTCATCCATCCTGCACACAATGGCTGCGAACGAGCGGGCATACAACATCGTCGTCAAGCACACGGAAGATGAAATAGCCGCGATAAACATGGCGGTAGGCGCGGCTTTTGCCGGCGTGCGCTCCATGACAGCAACGTCCGGAGGCGGCTTTGCATTGATGACGGAAGGGTTCGGCCTTGCGGCGCAGGCGGAAGTGCCCCTGGTTGTTGTCGAGGCGCAGAGGCCGGGGCCTGCCACGGGGATGGCGACGCACTCCGGCCAGGGCGATTTGCGCTTTGTTCTCCATGCGAGCACTGACGAGTTTCCGCGGCTGGTGATTGCTCCGGGCGATGTTGAGCAGTGCTACTACAAGACTGTTGAGGCTTTCAATCTTGCCGAGAAATACCAGATGCCTGTTGTTGTGCTTACGGACAAATACCTTGGCGAGAGCTTCATCAGCGCGGAAAAATTCAGCGACGAAGGAATTGCTGTTGACCGCGGTTTGCTGCTCAGCGAAGAGGAGCTGCAAGAAACGGAAGATTTCCGGCGCTTCAGGGTAACCGAAAGCGGCGTTTCTCCGAGGAGCATACCCGGCCAGAAAGGCGGCGAGCATACGGCTTCAAGCTATGAGCACGACGAATACGGCTTTGAAAGGGAAGAGGAAGAAATACGCACAGCGATGCACGACAAGCGCTTTAGGAAATTCGAGCAGATGAAAAAGGAAATAAAAAACCCCGGGCTTGTCGGCAACGGATATTCCGACATAACGATAATTTCCTGGGGCTCCACAAAAGGCCCTGTCATGGACGCGATGCGCATGCTGGAAGAGGATGACATATTTTCCAACTTCCTGCAGGTCCTTTACATAAGCCCGCTTCCCGTGGAGCAGCTGACAGACGTGATTGGAAATGCAAGAAGGGTTGTAATCATAGAGAATAATAAAACGTCGCTTCTCGGCGGACTCATAAAGGAGCATACGGGCATTGACATAGGGCATAAAATACTGAAATACGACGGCCGGCCTTTCTCGCCGGAGCAGATAAGGGACGGGATAAAAAGGATAATTGAAGCTGAAGAACGGGTTCCTGTAAAAAGGGTTGAGAAAGAATGGCAGATATGATTTCCGGTTTGATAAAATGATAAATTGATAATTATGGCAAGCGTCAAAGATTTAACGGCAAAAGAGCAGCCGACATGGTGTCCCGGCTGTGCTGACTTCGGGATATTGACCGTGTTAAGAATGGCTGTTGCTGAATTAGGGCTGGAGCCGCACAACACGCTGCTTGTTTCAGGGATAGGTTGCGGCAGCAAGACGCCGCACTTTGTCCGCACGTACGGCTTCGAAGGTTTGCACGGCAGGATATTGCCCGTTGCAACCGGAGCAAAGCTCGTCAACAAAGACCTTACCGTCATAGCTATCGGCGGCGACGGCGACGGTTATGGCATCGGCGGAAACCACTTTCTGCACACGATGCGGAGAAACCTGGACATGACATATCTTGTGCAGGACAACGAGGTTTACGGACTGACGAAGGGCCAGGCATCGCCCACAAGCCCGCAGGGATTCAGGTCGCCTTCGACGCCTTCCGGCGCTCTGGAAGAGGCCGTGAATCCGATATCGCTCGCAATTATTGCCGGAGCCACTTATGTTGCAAGGGGATACGCTTTCAATATTCCGCATCTGAAAATGCTTATCATGAACGCCGTGAAGCACAAGGGCTTTGCATTGATTGACATCCTGCAGCCGTGCCCGACGTACAACAAGGCGAACACGATGGCGTGGTACAACCAGCGCGTTTACAAGCTGGAAGACAGCGGCCATAACGCTTCGGACAAAGCTGCTGCTTTGGCGAAAGCCGAGGAATGGGGCGACAAGATTCCCATAGGCTTGTTCTACAAGGCGGAAAAGCCCACGTACGAGGACGGGTTGCCCCAGGCTTCTGTTCCTCCGGTGAAGCACGATATCAGCAGTATTGATATTAAGCCGATTCTCGCAAGGATGATGTGAATTACCGGGATGAGACCGGTCAAGGTTTCTTGAAATCTTTATATATCACCTTGAACATATATATTACTGCTTCTAGAATGTAATTTATCCGCGATTGCATTACGTTTGTAATGCAGCAGAACGGGCGGATACGGAGCTGGGTCCTGAATGGTAAGGAAAAAGAAAAGCAAGTATAAGAAAATCTACATAGAGTCATGGAAATGCAGTGGCTGCGAGTTCCAGTGGAATTATAAAACAGTCAGGTGTCCCTTGTGCTCGTCGCAGCTTGCGACAAAAATTATTTGATTTTTTTCTTTTTCTTTTCTATTTTCTTCGTAATTCCGCCGTAATTGGAAACGCGCCAGTTGATACGGTAATAGAACGCTATGACAAGAGACGACCATTCCGGAATTATCTGGTTTCCTCTATATGGGGACGCTCCGGAAGATGAAAGAGTATGCAGTCGATATGTTGTGATTCTTGTTTGATTGCAGTGTGAAACTATAACCTATTTATAACTTTGCAGCTAATGTAGGAGATGACGCGAAACAGACCGACGCACAAAGTGCGTCAAGCGACTAGCAGTGAAGTTTCTTCTGAAAAGCAGACAAAATTAATATTCGTCACAGGCGGCGTCATGTCCGGGGTCGGAAAAGGCGTCGCTGCAGCTTCCATAGCGAAAATCCTTCAGGAAAACGGCTTTTCCGTCAATGTTGTCAAGATTGACCCCTACATAAATTATGACGCAGGCACGCTCCGGCCGACGGAGCACGGCGAGGTGTGGGTCACCGACGACGGCGGCGAGATAGACCAGGACCTGGGCAATTACGAGCGTTTTCTGGGCATAGACATACCGAAAAAGAACAACATAACAACCGGCCAGATATACAAGGAAATCATTGACCGTGAGCGGAGAGGAGAATATCTGGGCCAGACCGTTGAGTACATCCCGCACGTCATAGATGAAATCAAAAGGCGCATCCGGGAATGCTCTGACGGTTATGACATTCTCATCGTTGAAATCGGCGGCACCGTGGGCGAATACCAGAACATGCCCTACCTGTTCGCTGCAAAATCCTTTGGGCTGGAGCTTGGCTGGGAGAATGTGTGCCACGTTTTCATCACGTACCTGCCCGTTCCCACGCACATAGGCGAGATGAAAACAAAGCCGGCGCAGCAGTCCGTGAACCTGCTTAACGAGCAGGGAATATTTCCCGACTTCGTTCTGTGCAGGTCGTCAGTAGCTTTGGACGATGTCAGGAAGAAAAAAATACAGACAATGACGAACATCAGCATTGACAGCATAATTTCCGCGCCGGACATAAAGACAATCTACAAGATACCGCTGAACTTTGAAGAAGAAAGCCTGGGAGAAAAGATTCTCCGCCGGCTGAGGCTGAAGGCGGCAAAGAAGCCGGACTGGACCCGGTGGAAAAAGCTCGTCAGCAACATAGAAAACCCTTCTGGCAGGATAAAAATTGCCATCGTGGGCAAATACGTGGACACGGGCGCCTTTACGCTTGCTGATTCTTACATATCCGTGAATCATGCGCTGGGGCATGCCGGGGCGTCGCTGGGAGTGGGCGTTGAAATAGGATGGGTCGACGCGAAGCAGATTGAAAAAAGCGGCATCGGCATCTTGAAAGATTACGACGGCATAATAGTCCCTGTCGGCTTCGGCGCAACGGGCGTTGAAGGCAAGATAACCGCAATAAAGTATGCAAGAGAGAAAAATATTCCGTTTCTCGGTCTTTGCTTCGGGTTGCAGCTGGCAGTTGTTGAATACGCCAGAAGTGTATGCAATCTTGCCGGTGCAAACAGCGTTGAGGTGAACCCGAAGACGCCGCACCCTGTGATAGACATCCAGCCTGCGCAGAAAGAAATCCTTGCGCAGAACATGTACGGCGGGACAATGCGCCTGGGCGCTTATGCGGCGTCGCTGAAGAAAGGCATCGTGCTTGACCTGTACAAAAAGACCGGCCGCCTTGCGCGGGACAAAGAAAAACTGGAGCAGCTGAAGAAAGACGAGAGCCAGAAATTCCGCTTGGGCATCATTGATGAGCCTGCCGTGCTTGAAAGGCACAGGCACAGGTACGAGGTGAATCCCAAATACGTTTCTGTCCTTGAGGACAACGGACTGTTCTTCTCCGGCCACCATACGCGCTTTGACAGGACGAAATTAATGGAGTTCATTGAGCTGCCGAAGCATAAGTTTTTTGTTGCAACGCAGTCGCACCCCGAATTCAAGTCGCGTTTGGGCGACCCTTCGCCGCTTTTCTTCGGCTTCGTGGATGCGTGCAGGAAATAAACTTTAAATACTTGTTGCAGATGTAACTAACTAACTTTGAACTTTTTTGAAAATTCTTTTTCAAAAAAAGCTTCGCTAAAATGGAACAGGTGAAAACCAGATGAAAATAAGTTACGAGGACGACGACGATTTCGGAGACGACGACTGGGACGACGAGGATGACGACGAAAGCGGTGACGGGGATTTTGACGACGAAGAATGAGTTTGTTTTTTATTTTTACCACAAAGACTGGAGTTCGGTTTCTGGATTTTTTATTATAAGTAAAGCCTTGGGTGCTGCAGCCGGAATTAAGCTTTCTTCAGGGTCACTTCGACCTGCCTGTAAGGTATCTTTATCCTTGCTTTCCTGAATTCTTTGGCTATCTGCGAGTGTATTTCCGTTTTCACGCCGGGGATGTTTGCGCTTGAGAGGTCAAGCCAGTAGAAAGCCTCCAGCTCCAGAGACGAATCCCCGAAGCTCTTGAAATATACCTGCGGCGGCGGCATTTTTATCACGTCCCTGTGTTTTTTCAGTATGCCAAGCATTATATTTGTTGCCTTTCCCACGTCGCTCTCGTAGCCTATTCCTATGCTAAGCTTCACGCGGTAAAGCGTGTCGGGAGCGCTCCTGTTTTTTATCACCGATGTCATCACGACGGAATTCGGTATTGTCACGTATTCCCCGTCGGCCGTGTAAATGACGGTTGTCCTTATTTTTATGTCGCTTACCGTCCCTACAATATCGCTGATTTCAACTATGTCGCCTATCCTGAAAGTCCTGTCAAGAAGCAGTATAATCCCGCCGATGAAGTTGGCAATTACATCCTTTGCGGCGAAGCCCACGACTATTCCTGCGAAGCCCGCTCCGGACAGGAGAACAAGCAACGGCTCTTTTAAGTTGAATATGGTGAGGATGTATGCAAAGGCGATGAAATAGACTATCACCGCAAGGACTTTCTGCAGCGCGGCAAGGTCGTGCTTTGACAGCTTCGCGCGCGCCTCCATCTCGTCCACAAGCATGTCCGTGACAAGCTTCTTGAAGGAATACGCGGCAATGATGACTACCAAAGATGTAAGAATTTCCCTTGACACAGAAAGCGTTGTTTCGGAAACCACGGCAATCACGAAATCGCAGATTAAATTGAATTTGCAAATTATTTTTTCCGAGAAACTAATGCAGAGAAGGGTTTATAAGTGTTGCTAAAACGGAAAAAGAAAATCGGAAATAATTTATCAGGATAAAATTAGCAAGAAAAGGTTTCAGAAAATAAGTTCCTTAAACATTTGATTCTTCAATCTATCTGCGATTTTTTCCGCAGTTTCTTTGTAATTCAATTGTAATTGAAAAATCCCATACATTTCGCTGAGAGAAGTTTTTAAAACTACTTTGAAGTAACAGTAAATATGGATGAAATTGATGACAGGGAAATTTTAATTGTAATTGACGGAATAAAGGTGACAAGAAAGGCTGCAATACAGAGACTTATGGAATGTTTAGGCGCACCTGAAGAGCCGCTGTTCGCGCAGGACGGGCGTCCGAGATATATTCGGCGACAAGGGAATCCGGAGCATCAGGTTCCTGAAGGCTTTGCAAGCTACGTTTCCAATCTGGCTGCGTGGATAGACTCGCGCTCGGCAGAAGGCGATGCAGCAGCCCGCCTGGAAGATTATGCTATTCGCCGGAGAATATATTTCAGGGAGTTTCGCAACATGCCTTACAAAAGGCTGGCTGGAATCCTGGAAAGCCGTGACGCAAAAGCTGGCAGGATGCTTGGAACCGGGGTTTAGTTTTTCGCTTGTGGCCTCTGAAAAGGTCTACCGTTTTGATCAAACTTTTCTGAAAAGTTTGTTTTCCCATTTAAATATTTTCACAGCGTATTCTTCACATGCTTTCTGAGGAGAGGTTCAAGTACAGGCGCGCGCCTGCCATGCCGAGGCGCATCACTGAGATAAACCCCGAGAAGGACATAAGGGTGAGGATTTTCGGCCGCGTTCTTGACAAGTCCGATGGCACGCTGATTGTTGACGACGGCTCGTCATCCGCGGAAATAGTCGTTGACAACAGCGAGACAGTGCGTGCCGGCGACGTTGTGAGGATATTTGCCCGCGTGCTGCCGCTGGAGACAGGCTACGAATTGCGCGGCGAAGTGATCCAGATAATGAACGACATGGACACGGCATTGCTCCGCAAGATAGAGCTGCAGGACAACATGGGGATAAGGGTGGGGGAATAAACATGTCCATGCCCTCGTATAATGAAGTTCATTCAAGGCTGTTGGCTGAATTAGATAGAGAAACCCCTTCTGTGCTTGCGCAGGGAGTTAGAATGCTTTTAGAAAATCTCCGATTAAGATACCAATTAAAATCTACTGAAGAAAATTTAGAAGGTTACGTATCGGCAATATCCTTAGTAGAGGAAGCTCTTGGATTGGGACGCCAGAAACAGCATGTCCGTTCAGTCAGGGCAAATAGTCCCGAACCCTATGTATTCCAGCGAACTGGTTGATTAACAATGTTCTCAGCATCCATAGACGACGTTTCATTGCTCAGGGACAGCATATCGGCTGTGAGCGAGCTCATAGACGAAGTAGAGCTCAGCGTGAAGGCGGGCGGGCTGAAGATGGTCGCGGCGGACAGGGCAGTTGTTGTCGTGGTTGATTTCTTTCTGAGCAAGGACGCCTTCCGTGAATACAGCTACGAAGAAGACGCCAGGATCGGATTAAACCTTGTGAGCTTCCTGCAGATTTTGCGGCGCGCCATGCCAGGGGACAGGCTGAAGCTCAGGCTTGAGGGCAACAAGCTTCATATCGTCTTGGAAGGGCAGTCCCTGCGCTCATTTGTTCTGCCGCTCATAGACGTGTCGCGCGAGGAAACGCCGCCCCTTGACAAGCTGGCGTTCCCTGCAATCTTTGGGATGAGTTCTGATATATTCTCAAGCGGCGTTGACGACGCGGAGCTCGTGGGCGACTCCGTTGTGCTGACGGTAAGGAAGGACAGGTTCACCATGAAAAGCGAGTCGGATTCGTCCGCAACGCAGCTGGAGATTGTTCCGGGCGAAACATTGCGCGTTGTTGACATAAACGAGCCCGTCCGCGGCAGGTATTCTGTGGACTACCTGAAAAAAATACTGAAGGCAAGGAAGCTTTCCGCCAACGTGACGATATCAATGGCATCCGATTACCCCGTCAAGTTCCAGTTCGACGTGCCCGGAAAGATGGAGCTGGGCTTCGTCCTCGCGCCGAGGGTTGAGGAATAATTACTTTTGCATTATATTTTGTAATAGTCGAATTGAGGCAGTTTGATTTCTTAGGAAAATAACATGCTCTAATATGAACCCACGACTTTAGTCGTGGGTTTTATGTGCATGTTATCCAGAATACGTTGTGTTTTTCCTGAAAGGCAGTTTTCAACGTATTCTCGGATAAGCAAGAATCAAAGCCTCACGATTTCGTACACTTCTAGTTTGTTTCCAGATATGCGATACAAAAAATATCTCTTGTCAACCTCGACAGGATAGAAACGCCCGGGTTTCATTCCCTCCGGCGCTCTTTTTAAAATACGGTGTAATTCAACAGGTCTATGTACGCCAGTGAGCCTCTCATTCATATCTTCACCGATTTTTTATTTTTTGGGCCTAATAATTATTTAACCTTTTAACCAGTTTGTTTCTTATGACAGTAAGGATTCTGACGAGCGATCTGATTACCGTTGAAGCTGCTCTTCAGAAAGCAAAAACATCAGGATTCAAGAGTTACAGGGATGGAGATTTCAGGAGGTTTGAGGCAGCTGTCAGGGAAGCTGCCATGAAAAATCCGCACATTGCTCCATGGCTTCTTCCAGCGTATGAACCTCTAAAGAAGAGAGCGAAGAAATATCTTTCTTTAGTTGAGAAAGAATGGGAAGCGCTGGGTTACAGGGTGATGGGACAAATCCATGATGTAACAGATGTTACAGGTTACCCTCTGACCGTGTTCACAACCATGCCTGCTCTCAGGGATATTGATGACGGGGATTACCTTATTCTGGGCAGTTCAAGAGAATGGTCCGACCCTGTCCTGAGAATATGCCGCACAGCCTTGATGAGAAAAATTAATGGGAAAGATGGCGGGTACGGGAGAATAAGGCGGGCTGTTGCCGACCTTGTAATGGAGGAAGTGGTTTCAAGGCTTGTTCATCTTACAGCGCTTCCTCATTATTACGGCGTGGAATACCCTCCTTTCAAAGGCTGCGGAGTCCTGGAAGAATTGAAAATGCAGCTGCTGCCGGAATGGAACGAATTTATTGCTTCCGAAAGAAACGGAAAAAATATTGATGATTTTATATCAAGGGCTGAAGAAATTGCTGGCAGAAAAGAGGAACAATACGCCCGTTAAGAAATCTCAGGTTCCACCCAGTCTTTCCCTATTTCATCCCCGCCAGGATTTCCTCGGTTTCCGGGAACCTGCCTTCCTTGTGGCGCGAGAAAACAATCTTGCCGTCAACGTAGACGTCGTAGGTGCCCTTGTCGCCGCCCACCAGCTCAACTGAAGCGCCGCTCTTTTCCATCTCTTTCTTCATCGCCTCGGCTCGTGCTATGTGCCCGCACGGGACGCAGTAGACTATTTTGACTTTGTGCATTGAACCACCTAGAATAATCTGATGAAAAAGTTTAAAAGAATGTAGATGTAAGAAACAAGTTAAAATGTACCGAATGATGGCTCCACGTATGCTTGGTGAATTTTCTTTAGTAACGAATGGCGAAAGAAATCCTTATGACATTGTTGATGATTGTGGGAGGTCTTTGCCATGGCTTGGATACAAAGATGACCCTGATTGCCCGTGTCCTTTTGGTGGCTCAAGAACTGTCGGTTTAACAATAAATGGAAAGAAACTTGAGGCTTATAAAGCACCAGAGACAAACGGTTTTGTTCGTGATGGATGGGGAGATCCGGATTTTGGAGAATAAATATTTATCCGGTTCGCATCCTGCCGCCTTTGGCGATGCCGTGCTTCTTCACAAAGCCCCCGTTGACTTCCAGGACGTATTTTGCGGGCTTTGAAACGTAGCGCGGGCATTCAAAGCTTTCACACGGCTCGAAATTTTCTTTTATGTCGACAACCGTCCCGCCGCTGTCTGCAAAGATAAGGTCTAAAGGAATTAATGTGTTCTTCATCCAGAACGAGCGCGGTGCTTCGTCGCCGTAGATGAAAATCATACCCTGCCCTTCGGGCAAAGCCTCCCTGAACATCAGGCCCCTTGCCTGCGTTATGGGGTTGTCGGCTATTTCTGCTGTTATGGTTGTCTTGTTTTTTCCGGTTACAGTAACCTGCGTTCTGCTGTAGGGCAGAATCAGGGCAATGAAAAACAAAACTAGGAAGAAAGCAATCAGGAGCAGAAATAAAATTTTAGGTTCTGACGGGATTAGCATGGAAATAATTATTGATAGAAAAGAAGAAATAGTCGGTGAAGTTCACGCAAACCTTGTCCAGTCGTCGTCTGCTGCCTTCCTCTTTTCCGCGGGCGCAGCGAGCTTCTTCTGCATCTCGTCGAAGTATTTCTCGTCCGTCTTGAACCTGGGAAAGTGCAGTTCAATGCCGTCGCCTTGGTAGCGCGGTATGATGTGAAAATGGATGTGTTCCACTATTTGGCCCGCGATGCGGCCGTTGTTCAGCATTACGTTGGTGCCTTCGCAGTTCAGCTTTTCCTTGACGATGTCGTTGACCTTTTTTACGGCCGTGCCCAGTTTTTCCATTGTTGAAGCGTCAATGTCATGCATGCTGCCAAAGTGCTTCTTCGGCACCACAAGGACGTGCCCCGGGGAAGCGGGGTTTATGTCAAGGAAAGCTATGTTGTTCTCGTCCTCGTAGACCCTTTTTGAGGGTATCTCGTTCCTTACTATCTTGCAGAAGATGCATTCCTGTGCGGTTACCATGATTATCTATCCTTTGGTTGCATTAATCTAATAATTTATTTAAATCATCACGGTTTCCTTCAAATTTTTGAAATGAGGGTCTCCTGTGACTACCTTTGCCTTTAATTTCCTCGCAATTGCAAGAACAAAGGCATCAATAAGGACGAAATTCTTCTTCTCTTTTTTTATTTCTGCATGAAGAGATCCAGATTCGGCGCAAATATCCTTATCGATATCAAATATTTTTGATAGAAGAGGAATGGTATTGAGGGCCTGTTCGTGGTCGCGATCACGCCGTTTAATAACGCTAACAATCTCTGCCATTGTTATCGATGCTGTATAAATTTTGTTTTCCTTATTTTCAACCAGTTTTTTGACATCTTCTCCCTTGGGTGTTCCGTCAAAATATTCCAGCCAAGCGTACGCGTCTATTACGTATTTACTCATGCGTATCCAGCTCGTCTTCGGCAGTAAAGGGCCCTATTCCTTTAAGGATTCCGAAACCGCTTACCGGGACTTTCTTTATTTCTATTTTTACAATCTGACCTTCCCGGATGTTTTCTTCCTTGGCCAAGTCCTTAGGTATCCTGACTACCAGAGAACCACCTACTTTCTTAACCCTTGATATTGTTTCCATCAAATCACCTTGTTATCCGAGAATACGTTGAAAACTGCTGTCTTCAGACAGCAGATGAAACACAACGTATTCTGGATAACATCTTCAAAAACCAGAGGTTTTTGAGATCTCAAAGAGCTTTGCTCTTTGCAGATGCACATAAAACCCACGACTTTAGTCGTGGGTTCATATTAGAGCATGTTATATTTCAAGTTAACAAAATATAACATAGAATTATATTTAAAGCTTTCTGGATTGCACATTAAAAAACAAGTATCGGCGCTATTATGACAGCGGTGACTAAAATGAAGAATATCATGAGCAGGTAGTTGACGTCCCTCACGAAGCCGAAATGCTCCTCGCCTATCTTTCCTGCAAGCTCTGCAATGAATATCGCCAGCGGCACGAAGCTGTAGATGGTGAAGCCGAATACATACATGTCGGCGTAAAGCCCGTACGAAGCCGAAGGAATGAAGAAGAAGAATATGTCCACGAGCAGGAACACGAAGTAAGCCGTGAATATGTATAAATAGAGTCTCGGCATGCCCAGCAGCTTTTCAGTCAGGCCTTCAAACATGATATTAATTTGGCGGGGCGGTTTTAATATGTTTAAGGTTTGCGGCCTTGCATATCGTCATGCCAAGGCTTGTCGGACTCAGCGGCTATCCGGGAACGGGAAAAAGCCGGGTTGCGGAATATTTGGTTAGAAACGGCTTTGTGAGGGTTTCCACTGATGAAATGCGCCGGATGCTTTTCGGAAAAGAATGGCCGGAGCTTACTGAAGAAGAAAATATGACAGCATGGATGGAATGCTACCGCACGAAGCTTAACCTATTGGCTGCTGGTTATAATGTCGTGTTTGATTCAACCGCGCCCACAAATGAAGCAAGAGCCAGTTGGGTTCTGGGAACAGAAGGACTGCTTTCGGATATTAATGTTGGCAAGTATCTTGTTGTATTGCATACGGACAGGGAGATATTACAAAGAAGGGAAAAGAGGGGAAGAGAAATGAAATTCTGGGATGAAAAATGGGAAGACCCTTCGCCTGATCTTCCAGCTATTGTCCTGCCTTACATGAGCAACGATGCCTGGGATTATAGAATAATCTTGCGCGATCTGGAATGGAAGCTCGGGTTGAAAAGTAAAAGTGGGGCCACGAGGAATTTCGGAACTTTCCCTTTTGATTGAACTTTTTGGAAAAGTTCATTCGAACCCCGATCAGCGCGTTTCTCCTGTCATCTCGGAATCAAAGCTCCAGTTTTGGTTCTTTCCGTGCACGCTTTCGAAACAGCTGGACGCACGAAGTGCGTCATTCGACTTCGAAAGGGTGCGCTGGAGCGCGCCATCATAACCATACCCTTTTCCGTTTTGATGGAACTTTTTTGAAAAGTTCCAAAGGGTTGCCTGGTTAGACCATAGCCCCGGATAAGATTTCTTTACGTAGACGCTTTCTTTTAAAGAAAGGGTCTGGGGATAAAAAGATTTGCCGCGCTTGAATTTCTTTTCTGCTCAAATATTGCAGATGACAAAGCTTTATATAATAATTACTCTATAGTAGTTAAATAGGTAATAATCATGCTCAATAAATCCCAAGGAGGGTCTTATATCTCCAATGCAGGCGGCTTTTTATCAGCATTTCTGGGCGATGCAGGTCTCTATCTTCACGGCATCTTGCACCCAAGGGAATACCTGCGCCGGATTATGAGAGACCCTCTTACAGAAGCTTACAACCGGATGGCTTACAACCGTTTTCTTAATCTCCAGTTCGGGCATGCCGTCCGAACCGGTGAGCCGTTTTCCGCCGTGGTTGTTGATCTGACATTGAAACCTGTGAACGACGCTTACGGGCATCCTATGGGTGACGGCGTGCTAAAGTACGTTACAGAGGTGCTTTTCAGCTACGGTGATACATTTAGGACAGGCGGCGACGAGTTCGCGCTTCTGCTTCCTGGCGTGCCTAAAGCAGAAGCTGATAGGTACGCGGCGGAGATTCTGTCTTTGAACGGAAAAGAAAACGTGATTGACGGCAAAGCATTATCATTCAATCTTTCAGCAGGCGTGGCCTCGTTCCCTGAGGACAAGCCTAGAACTGCGTCAGAGCTTATCTCCATTGCTGACCAAAGGCTTTACCAGCACAAAAGGCAGAATGGCAACGGCAGAAACGCCACCTGAAGCCTTTTTATACCTTCTATATAAAGCTTTCGGTTTTTGGCAACACTTAAAAAGCTTTCTCGGGAAGTAAGGAGCGTCTGGTGTGGGATAAAATCCCGCATCTTGCAAAAAGGGGTGTTACAAGAAATGAAGATGGAAAAAGTTGGGGAACTGGCATTCCTTGCCTGCGTCGTCATAGCAGTGCTGGCCGGTCTGGTCGCTGCGACCTCACCTTGGGTTCTGGTACTGTTGGTCGTTCTCGGGCTTGTTGTCGGCTTCCTTAACGTCTCTGAGAAGGAGACTACACCTTTCCTGGTTGCAGCTGCTGCCCTTATAATCGCGGGTACGGCAAGTTTCGGCCCTATTGACAGTGTGGTTCCGGGTCTCGGTTCCGCATTGAACAATATCCTGAACTATGTCGCCGTGTTCGTCGCTCCGGCAGCGGTCCTCGTGGCCATGAAGGCAGTGTACGCTCTTGCTTCAAAGAAGTAAAACGGCACAAACCATTATAAACAGGGGATGATGACCGAGCATAGGGCTCAGAGTCGACCTTGGTCGATTTTTTTCTTTCTTAATCAAACTTCTTTGGAAAATTTTCTTTCTGTGACGGAGGATAAGCCACACCCATTCCGCTAAAACGCCGGGAAACGCAGGGTATACGCCTTGTTTTGCTGCAAGTAGCCGTTGAGTTCAGGCAGGTGCGCCCTGAAATGCGCGATATCATGGTCAGTGACGGGCACGACTTGGGTTCTCACGTATTGCCTGAAACCGTCTGAGGTCCCGATCCTGTCGGCGTATTTCTTGGCAAGCCAGTTTCCTGTCGCAAGAAACAGGAAATAAAATATGTCTTCTATCACTTTTGCGGGATGTTTTTTGTTAACGAAGGCCACTAACCTGCCCTCCAGCGGGTCGTGCGCCAGCATTACCGGCTGTTTCCTTTTTTCTGACCTGTAGAAATTCACTAATAACTCGTAATTCCCGCGCGCCTGCTGCTCGACGCCGATTCTTATCTTTTCAATCCAATCCTTGACGTCTTCCGGCCAGCGTTCGGAGTCCTTGTCATATTCTTCGGCTTCCTCGTGTTTTCCAAAGGACCTCAGCACATGCAGCTGGCAGTAATGGTCAACGGCTTCGACTTTCCCGCGTGGTATTATGCAGTCTTTCGCTGCGATATGAGGGAAAATGAGCGTCCGAAACCCCCTGTCGTGCCTGAGCCGGCTTCTGTATATCCATTCCGGATCAAAAACCACTTCTTCTCCCATGTTATCGCCGCCAGCGATTCGAAAGTATAAATGGCCTGACTCCGCCGCCAAGTGCTGCAAGATTTCCGTCTCGGAGAGGTCTCTTGATTTTTCATAGACTATGATAATCGTGCCAGCAACGGTTTGGGAAAGAGGCTGAAGTCCGTGCTCCTTCGCCTCTTCGCGGCTAAACATTTCCACAGGGGGCCTTATCGCGCTTAGGTCGAACAGTTCTGCCAGCAGTCCGGAAACCTCGTCCCGCATTTTTTCAACATATTGTCTTTCCATAGATGCCCAATAGGAACGGGAAAATTTAAGAAATCATTTCTCCGCCCGTTTTCCGGGATTCGCTTTCCTGCTAAGCAGCGCCGTGGCGACTGAAGTGTAGAGCACCGTAGCCAGAATGACAACGAAGATGGCGTTGGCGTAGAAGTCGGCGTTGGGCAGCCCGTAAGCCTTCGGCAGCTGCGCCAGCACGGCAGCGGCAAGCCCCCGCGGCACCATGACGCGCATGATGTTCTTCTCGTAGCTGCTCAGTGCCATGCCGAATGACGATACCTCCACCAGGATGAGGCGCACCATTATTAATATAAGGGCTATCGCAACGCCGTAAATGGCGATGCTCTCGTTGTAGTAGAATATCAGCCCCATGTAGACAAAGAAGAACGAGCGGATGAAGAAGGATATCTCGGCCTGGAAGTGCTTCATGAGGTTCGGGGTGCCGAGCCTCTTCTCAAATTTGAGCATCCTTGAGAACGCCGTGCCGTTTCCGAGCACGAGGCCGAAGAACAAGGCGGCTATGGCTCCCGAGCCGCTGACGGATTCAACGAAAGCGTACAGCAGGAACAAAACAGCCAGCGTCAGCATGTAGTCAAACGGCTTTCCCTTCAGCTTGTTCAGGGCGAAAAGCCACGCAATGCCGGCAAACAGGCCGATGACGGCGCCTATGGAAAATGCTGACAGGACGCCGCTCAGCGCGGAATACTGGCTGTTCGACTGTATCATTATGTTTATTATGGCTATGGAAACGACAACGACCAGGGGGTCGGTGAATATTGATTCAAGGTTGATGACTGTCCTCACGTTCCTGCTGATTTTCATCCTGCCTGCCAGCGATACGACTATGGGCGAGGACGTGCCGCCGACCATCACGCCGAGGAGCAGCGAAGGCAGCAGAGGCCATCCCAGGTAGAAATAAAGGAACGCCCCGACAGCAACGGCTTCTATTGCTACTCCTAAGACCGCAAGGATGATGCTTCGCGAAAATCCGCGGACCATCTCGTAGAAGTCCATGTTCAGGCCCGCGTCAAAAAGGATTATGAGCAATGCAAGCGCGGCGAGGAACGGCGTTATGAAAAGGAAGATTGAGCGGTCGACAAGGTTGAACACGGGCCCGACGAGGATGCCGAAAAGCACGAGCCATACTATGTCCGGCACGCGCGTCTTGTGGAATATCAGGGAGCCGATGTAGCCGATGACGATGGTGATGCCGAAAAGGGCGAGCAGCGAGAAGGCGCTTATTTCGGGCATGAATAACTTTGTTCCGGCGGCTTATAAAATTAATCTGCGGTTTTGTTTCTTCCCTATTGCCGCGTGCCTTGCTCTTTGCCGTCAGCTTCTCTCTGATTTCTGAGATTCTGGAAATCTTTTCTCGAGCTGTAATACCTTATCATTCTTACGTTCGGGTCCTCCCTGCCTGCATAACCTGCAAGGAGTTCATCCAGCTTAAAGCCGGTAGCCAGCGAAACCTCTTCTATGCTTAGGGTATACCATTTTTTCTGGCCTGAAAGCTGTACGAATTCCCTTTGCCCGTCTATCGAGTATCTCAGCCTCACGCGGACGGCGTAGTATTTCCTCTCGCCGCCGCCGGCATCAGCAGGCCTTTCCTTGGATGCGGTCATATATACCTTATAGGGATAAGGCAGAATAAGATTAAAGCCTTAGAGAAATGCGTCAGTCTCCGGACTTTGCCGTGGTTTTTGTCCGCTAATGCTTTGCAGCCGCAGAATCTGTGAGGCGTAAGCCGACGGGTTTATAGATAAAATAAACACTGCCTGGCGTGTACTATTCGGCTCGCCTTCGCAAAAGAATTCCCCTCTTAAATGATTGCCTTCCCTTCTCAGGGTTAATGAATAAGGTTCTTTTCTTGTTTTGATTTCCGCCATTCTCGGGTCTTCAAAAAGCCCGACATATCTTTCTAAATCCCTGCTTTCCCACAAGGATTCCAATGCCCGGTATGCTTCGGAGCTTACTAGGGTAACATTAAACCATGCGTCAAACACGCCCGGAATTTTCCCGACTATGTGTTCAGAAAATGCGTACACCATGACTTAACAGAAAGCCACAATCCTTTTAAGCTTTTTATTTTTCACTACTTTGAGGTTATTGCATAAAAAGCCGTTCACATCCACTCCCTGCTCCGCGGCGTCTCTTCGTAGCAGCGCTCCCTATATTCACACAATCTGCACATCCACAGCGTCTTGCGGTCGCCGCGCGCTTCCGGTTCGGGCGTGCCCCCTTCCTTTATGCTTTTATGCAGGGCGCGGAATCTTTCTAGAATCTGCTTCGCCTTTTCTTCGTCATAAGCAATGGGAAAGACCTTGCTCTTCAGGTTCCTCTTGTCCAGATAAAGCAGTATTCCGTCGTGTATGCCCAGGACGTGCATGTACAATTGCAGCTGCACGACGTTGTGCGGCGCGGCTTCCTCAATGAAGTCTATATTGCCTGTTGATTTCACTTCCACAAGCACGTTTTTGCCGCTGATTTTTACCAGAATCAAATTGTCAATCCTTCCGGAAATGACGAAGTCATCCACCTCGTGCTTGAACGGGAACTCGCTCTTGAGCAGCTCAACGTCCGGATTCTTCTCGCTTCTGAGCACCTCAACGACGAAGTCGTGCAGGATGTTGCCGACTTCAAAGATCTTGAGCAGCTCCGGCTGGATTTCCTGCGGGTGCATGTAGGAATAGTAAACCTTCCGGAGGCACATGCCTATCTCCGAGGGATAATACCTGCCCACGCCTTTGGGATAGTTCTCCCGCTTCAGGTGGTTGTCAATCATCTTGTTGAAATCTATCATTGACATCACATGGTCTTATAGTGAAACCAGAAAATAAACACCAATACACGCAAAGAAATTAATAAACTCCTTCCCTTATCTTCTGCAAATCAAGCAGGTCGTCCTCGTCAAACTCAGAGGGCGGCCCCAGCGCCAGAAGGTTCTTCAGTGAGATATCCTCGACAGCCCAGTACATGACGCTTTCGTCGTTCTTTGAATGCCCGCGATGCGCGGCGTCCTCGTGGTCGCGCTCGCTTTTGTAATTTATGTTTACAAGCCCCATCAGGTGCCCCAGCTCGTGGATCGTAACGGCTTTCTCAATCTGCGGATAAAGAACCAGCGCCGATGTGGCGTCCTGCATTCTTTCAGGGAACAGCGCGATAGTTGATGCTTTGTAGACAACGCCAAGCGCGCCGCTTTGCTCGAAATTACCGTTTACCGACAGGACGTAGACAACAGCCGTGCTTCCGGAAGTGTAGTGGTTTCGGTTTTCCTTTTCTATGGCAAGCAGGTCGGAAACAGCATAAACATTTTTCGTTGCTTCAATGACGTTGCCGCCTGAAAACGTAACGGACTTGCCTGCATTTCTGCGGAAGAAATCCGCTATCTTGTTTTTCGTTGCCGCCGCCGGCTCGTGGCCGCTGGCGTAATCTATTTCCACGATTACTTCGCGGCCGGGCTGCAGGTATTCGTGGTTGAGCCCGCCGGCATCGCGGTCGTCCGGCTTTGGCTGTGAAAAGAAAGGCGGCTGTTCAGGCTGCCCGCCTTGCTCCGGCTGCGTCGCATTCATCCGGCCTGCTGGAATGGGAATCTGGACGCAACCGGCTATGAGCAGCACGGTTATTAAGAGAAACGCGCATCGCATGATTAATTTGTCGCGCTAAACTTTATTTCCTTATCTGACGTTAAATCACTCATGACCGCCGAGATGCTTTTGTCCATAGGGATGCTCCTGCTTTTCGCGAAGATATTCGGCGAGCTTGCGGAGCGCTTCGGCGTGGCGTCGCTTGTCGGGGAAATTGCTGCGGGCATCTTCGTCGGGCCGCTCCTGGGCATCGCGCAACTCGGTCCATTTCTCAATGTGATAATGACCCTCGGGATCGTTTTTCTTCTTTTTTATTCCGGCCTTGAAGTCAAGCTGGAGGACATCCGCCCTGATTTGTACACCGCGTCTACGCTGGCAACGCTGGGCGGCGCGGCTTCCGCTTTGCTTGCTTCCGCCGTGAGCTACTATTTTTTCCATGATGTTCTCACTTCAATAATCATAGGAATCGTGCTGATATCAACGAGCAACGGCACTGTGTTCCGGATTTTGGCAAAAACAGGCAATTTCAAGACGGCGATAGGGCGCTTGGTGATAGCAACGACAATCGCCGATGACGTCGTGAGCATACTTGCGCTGTCCTTCTTCACCTCGCTTGTGCTGAAAAGCGGCGTTTACGTCAACGAGCTGTTCACGCTGCTGCTTATCAGCCTTGGTTTCTATCTGTTCCTTCTGACAGCCGGCACAAGGGTGTTCAGCAGGTTTTTATCAGTCACAGGCCTGTTCCGCGACGAGCAGATATTCCTGGCAATGCCCGTTTCAATAGCGTTTCTGGCCAGCGTGTTCACGGAGAATCTGGGGCTCAGCTTTGCCACCGGAGCATTTTTGACGGGCATGGCAATGAGCAAGTCAAGGTTCGCGGAAACCATCATAGTCCCGAAGATGGGCATTATAAGCAACGGCTTTCTGATTCCGCTCTTCTACGCTGCCGTGGGCACCCTGATTATTTTCAGCGGCATAAATTATTTCCTGGTCGTCATGCTGCTCGTCGCCGCGCTTCTCGGCAAGATGGTTCTTTTCGCGGCGGGCTATTTCATCGGGCTGACGACAAACGAGGCGAAGATGCTCGGCATAATAATGACCCCGCGGGGAGACAGCAACATAGTTTTCGCGCAGATAGCCCTGCTGCTCGGGACGATATCCCTGCATCTTTACTCCTCGCTGATTTTTGTCATAATCGCGACAACGCTCATTGCGCCCGTCCTGCTCAGGGTTTTCGGGGTGAAGTAGAAGAAGAAATTATTGTATGTCCAACAAGACAGGTATTCTCTGGGCAACTAGAATCGGGTTGTATTTATAACCATATTCAGACATTTCTACAGCATGACCGTTCACATTTTCCATTAGGACCATGTAACCATTCTCAGCAAAATTTCTTACAACATCATCCCTTTGAGCACCTAAAGATCTTTTCACGTAAGAGTAAAAACCGTAGTAATCATCAAGAGCGGCAAGAAGCAATGCCGATTCCCTGAAACTTTCTGGCAAGTCCCCGATGTCTATAAAACTTGTTCCGCTTGGATTAAACATAGTAAGTAAATCGAAATTTCTTACACCCGCTTCTTCAAGATATCTTGGTGATTCATCCAGACAAGAGGGTATATGAACAAAATCAACTTCAAGTCCAGAGATATTTTCTTTTGCGTCCCTTTCATGAAATTTCAAATATTCTTCTGCAACATCAGGGTCTATTCCTACAATTCTCACGTTTTTTCCATGTCTCAAAAAATAATGTGCCATCATTGCGCCGTATGGCATAGACCCGCATCCGACATCGCCGATTACTAGTCTGTCTTTTCCAAATAATCTCCTGTGCTCTACAGGATGATTACGCGCTAATTGATTGAAAACCCCGTCGAGAATGGCAACAAAAGCTATGTCTGATATTCTACAGCTATCTCCGTCAAGATTATATTTTCTCATTGCTGTTTCCAAATCAGTCAATACAGCACCTTCATATCTTACTGCTCTAACCACAGAACCTTGTGTGATTTCTTCTGGAGATGAAGTTAGAGGGTGGTCAACAAAATATCTTCCACCAGGATTAAGAGCGATGCCTATTGGTTTATCATCAATGAGAATCTTGCCAAAACTTAAGCTGCCATATTCTGGAAACTGCAGACTGAGAAGGGTTCTGAAAGGGTCTGGATCTCTCGCGTCCGCCATTTGTAGTAATGTATGATTATCTTCGTTTCTATATGCCTGTAGAAATCTTTCATTTTCTTCTCCGAGAGCGCGGCCGCCGATACCATCAACCCTAGGCCGATACCCTAATCTTTTCGCTAAATTTAAGTAAAAATCGGTAAAGCTTCTTTCAGGAAAAATGGCAAGCGGGCTGTAACCTGCTTGGATATGAGGCATAACATTTCTAGGAGCAGAAACTATTTAAACTTGTTACTTTTCAATAGTAAAAAACAATATTCATAATACGCGTATTTTAATAAACAGTGTCCTAAAATTCTGTATGAAATCCACTTTGATTCTTATTGCCGCATGCATTTTCGCCTTCGTTTTGCAGACAGCAGTTCAAGGATTCACCGATGCCTTCATTCTTGACAGCGCCGCGGTGTGGTCAAGGCCGTGGACGCTCCTGACGGCTGTATTCCTTCATGCCGACCTGTTGCATCTGGGCTACAACATGATTGCGCTGTTCTTTTTCGGAGCAATCCTGGAAAGCATAGTGGGCGCGAGGATATTCCTGCTGCTGTTCTTTATTGCTGGCTTGGACGCTTCGTTTGCTTCTCTGTTCTTTTACGAGCAGTCCCTGGGCGCGAGCGGCGCTGTTTACGGCCTGATCGGGGCATTGGCCGTACTGCGCCCGAAACTGACTGCTTTTGCTCTGGGCGTGCCGATGCCCATGATTGTGGTTGCCGGGGTATACCTTATTCTGGATATCCTCGGGGTGTTCTATCCGACAAACATTGCCAACGCCGCGCATATTGCCGGCTTGTTTGTCGGTGCGCTGGCAGGTCTGCTGTTGCGCAGGAAGTTCCCCGAGCCGAAAAGAAGGAAAAGCGAAAAAGCGTTATCGGATAAAGAAATCCAGGAATGGGAGAAGGAATGGATGAAAAACGCTTAAATAAATCAAAGCTTTGATAGACAGCTAAGTGGTGCAATGACTGTAGCGGCGTTTGTCCCGGTAAGAAATTTCGACGAAGTCAGAGGAAAGGTTGACAGGACTGCTGTTGAATTTGGCTATACAATGTTTTGGCAGCTCGTCAGAAGGCTCGAAAGCATAAGAATATGATTATCAAATAGTAGTTAAAAAGGAAAGGCTTAAATAAACAGCGGAGAAACAAAAAAGGATGATAAAATGGTAGAGATTCAAAAAACTATGCAGGATCACAGGGACTTTGCCCTCTTTCTGCGGGCTAACAGAAGAGAAATATACGGGGAGCTAAAAAGAAGATATGGAACCGAAAGTACTGCGTATTTTACTGAAATCGGTGAAATTGTAGCAGGCATGTATCCTCGTGATACGGCTGTAATTAATTTCGTTGGAAATAATCATGGAGATGATGTGGCTGTTTTCTGTGCACAGCATCTGGCAGAGTCTTTGGGTGTTCTTGAAATAGTGGATGGCAATCGCAATGGTTTTTCGTATCGTGTCAGAGCACAACTGCCAGAAAGATATGTGCCTTTGACCCTAGAAGTTCATTATAGACCAGGAGCAATGATATTGTCGGATACAAACCTACCTGAACTGGTAAAGAGTCTGATAGCTGCTAAAGAATTGGACAGATTAGAAGGAGTAAGAGACGCCCTTGCATTCACCGAACATAGAATCAGCAGCATAGATAATAATCCTGAAGGGTCTGGGATAATTTACTATCGTTTCGAGCCAGGCGATGAAGAACTCGCATGGATGACATTTAACGTTGCAAGAAGCATCACTCCGTCGTGGCTTCATCCATACGACAGGTTCTAAACAAAAGCAAGGCCTTAATTCGTCCGCTTTATTTGAATTGAAACCCCTGTGATGTATCTTCCTCACAAAACTAGAACAGAATTTTTTCAGATGCTTAGCAAAAGATTAAGAGGTATAAAAGAACCGGAAAATCCACAGAAACAAATGGTAATTATTCTTTAGGGATTTTGTGAATTTATTTCACAACGATCTCGCCCGTGGCTTTCTTCACGCCTGATGCGGGCCAGTAGCTTGTGTAAGAAAAAGATTCGTCCGCCGTGAACTCAACGGTCTTGTTGTTTCCCGGCAGGACCGCTCCTGTTGTGAATTTGTCGTTGCCGCTGCGGAAATCAAGTCCGCCGTAGTAGACATTGTTTTCGCTGACCCTGAACATTATCTTCACCAAAGAACCCTTCAGCACCTCGATCTTCTTCGGCGTCAGTGAGAAGTCATCGCCCTCTACAGTGAAGGACGCGTTTGCGCTTGAATTTGCCTGCTGGCTCTGGCCTGCCCTTACTTCTGCTCTCTTCTGCCCGGTCCAGTAGTTCTTGCCGTTAATCAGGGCATGAGCGCGCAAATAAATAATGCCTTCCCTTGGAGGCGTGATTGATGAAGTGAACGTGTTGGGAACCCTGAAAGAGCCCTTCGCGTATTCCTGCGTTAACGAGACATAGCCGGATTCGGCAGCGCTGACGTCGGTTCCGAAAACTCCGGGGTGCGACGCGTAATCATAATGGACTGCCGTGTGCGTTATCGTTGCGGGAACTTCCGTTTTCACTTTCCATACAACCTGGAAATCTTTGCCGGCTGTGGCGCTCTCGGGAGCTTCCAGTTCAACTTCCGGTGTTGCCCGCTTTTCCCGGATTTTCTTTACTTCCTCTACAATCTTTGCGCGCCTTTCGGCAATCTTCTGTATTCTTTCCGACACCTCTCCGCGCTTCCTGCATAAATCCCCGAGCACGCGCGCATGCTGGGATATGTCACGCATTTCCACGGCGATTTTAGCCGCCTTTGTCTGGTTGCCCTCCGCCTTTGCTTTCTGCAGCTCTTCGTGAAGCAACTTTGCCTTGTTCACAAGCGCTTCAACGTCATCCTTTCCGACGCACTTGTCAATCTGGGCAAGCAGTTTGTCAGCTTCGTTGACTTTCTCGACGCTTTCAGCTTCGGTTTCGCTGCTTTGCTCTTCCTCTTCTTTTATTTTTTCAGAAATTTTTTCGTCCATCTTCAGGAGTTTTTTCAGCAGGTGCAGATCTTTCCTCACTGTTGAAAGGGAATGGTGCATGAGCCTGTTGGCGTCCTCAAGCTGCCCTGCGTTTATCTTGTCGCGGACTTCCAGCAAGGTCGTTTTTGCAGCATCAATGTCATGCCTTGTTGTTGATATCAGGACGATTGCATCAGCAGTCTGCGCAGCCGATGAATTAATCTCCTCTAATTCTATCTCCAGGCTGGACAACCTGTCCTCGGTCTTATTCAAAAGATCAAGCATCTTTTCTTTTATTTTATCCCTGTGAGCCTCTCGCCTTGCCTTTTCTTCCTCAAGCTTTTCCTTCCACCTTGCCAGGTGCTCCTGGAAAGTTTTCATGGCGTTTTCGCTGCGTGAGCCGCTCGTCATTTTCACGGTGATGTTGGCAGCGCTCAGCATGTCCGCTATCTCCTGCGCCAGGGCAGGATTCCCCACAACACGGACGTCGGTGATGTTCCTGCCGTTTATTAAATCAATCAGTTCCCGCGATTTATCGGCATTGCTCGCAATCCTCACGACGCTGTTTTCCGAAGGAACGCCGCCTGTTCCCAGGACATCGCGCCAGTTCGGCGCCGCGATTATCACAATTTTCGCTTTTGCTGATTTGTTCAGGACCTCGTTTTCAGTTTCCGTTCTCGCCCTTATTTTAATTTCAAATCCAGCCAGCTGGCTTCTCCTTTCCGGATTATCCTCGCCGAAAATTCTTACTTTCTTCACGCCTAGGTCGCCCAGCAGTTCCAGCACCTCAGCGGGCAGCTTTCCCTTTGGAGTAAGCAGGAGAACGCATTTTTCCTGCGAGGCGTCCGTGACGGCGTCGCTCTGCAGTTCCGTGTCAGCATCGCTGTCCTTCGTGTCGTCGGCGAGCACCGTGCAGTTCGCGCCTTCCTGCCAGAAATATCTTGCTGCTTCAACGGCCGTTCCCGTTCTTTCGGTGCCCCACAATCTTACCGTTGCATAACCCCATTCCTGTATTTTCTTTTCCGCTTCCGGCTTTATGACAGCCGGTCCGCCTACAAGGATTACTGTTTTCACGCTAAGGCTGGCATCAGCAAGCTGGGTGCGCAGCTCTTCGGTTGCTTCGCCGTTTACAGCGACAAGAACAGGCACGCCGGATTTTTCCGCGGCGGTTTTGGCGATGAGAAAGTCAGCTGAAGTAATGTCAGAAACAACTATTGCTTTGTCAATGTTTTGCGCGAACGCAACGGCAGAGAAAAGCATTACAAGCGCAAAAACGCTCAGGACGGACCTTCCATTCATGTTAACACTTATTGCGGTGATAGAAATAAAAGCATGTTTGCGCACACAGGCTCATTTTCTTTTGTTCTTCATATAATCTTGAACAGCCTTCCTGGTCGTTACCCAGTTCCTGCCAAGCTTGACGGCATCTATCCTGCCTTTCCTAGCCAGAAGACTAAGGTAATCCTGGCTGTATGGCGTATCTTTCGCGGCTTCTGTTAGAGAGATGTATTCCATACCCTTCCTGAATGTGGATAAATATATGTCAAGGCTCCTGTTCACGCAATAGCCTATGAAGTTTACAAACGGCTTTACATCGCCCAGGTCAGCCTTTTTCAGGCAATCGTAGTATTTTTTCCTGTCAACCTTGAGGACTATCGTTATCGGGTATCTGTGCTTCATCAATACCAGATTCATGATAAGCCTTGCCACGCGGCCGTTTCCGTCTACGAAAGGATGTATAGCAACGAATTTGTAATGAAGCACTGCTGCAAATTCTATATGATTCAGCTTTTCCGGGTTCGCCTGTGCGTATTCTATAAATTCTTTCATCAGTCTTGGAACTTTATCTGCCTGCGGCGGCGATTTAACGGCGCCCAGTATGCGGACGTTGATATCCCTGTAGCGGCCTCCTCTGTCATCTATTTTCTCCAGTACAACTCCGTTCAATTTTTTCACCAAATCCTCGGTTATAGACCCCTTTAGCATGTCTTCGATGAAGTCTATGGCTTCCTTGTGATTGATTGCCTCGAAATGCTCCTTCAGGCTTTTGCCCTTTATCGTTATGCCATGCTCCAGAACCAGCTTTGTTTCTTTCAGCGTCAGCGAATTGCCTTCTATGGCATTGCTGTTATAAGTGAGTTCTATTTCGAACTGCTTTCTTAGTTCTTCGAGAACTTCCTTGGGTAAAGGCCTGTGTTTATCTAAATCTTTTTTCTTTGATTCTATTCTCTGGAGCAGCTTCTTGTCCATCATAGCTAACTATAATGCATAGAAGAATTTAAATGTATCGGATAGCTCTATTTTTGATATGTCCGATACTATCGGATATAGTATTTTTCAACATATCCGATAATTGTGCATTACAATATTTTCAGCACCCCGCCTTCTTCGCCCAGTCAGCGGAGCCGAACTCGCTCTCGTCGCAGAATATCTTGTACAGCACGCCGTATTTGCCTTCAAGAATGGCGTCGTTTACGTTCGTGCCGTTGCAATAAACAACGGCAAGCATCCTGCCGTAGTCGTCGTAGTATTGAAGGTCATCCTGGTCGATAATTGCATTTTTATTGAGGCATAATGATTTTGTAAATTCTGTGGCTTCCTCATAGCCTTTTTCATTTTTCTCCGGCGTGTCCACCAAAACTAAGCGGATGCGCGTTTCCCCGGCGGCAATCGTGTCGCCGTCTATGACTCTTGTAACCTGCTCAGAAAAGCACTGCGCCCTGCCCGTGCATTCAGCGAAAGCCGGCCTGGGCTTCAGGAAGAACACGGCAAGAAAAGCTATGGCGGTGATTATCAGGGCAAGAGCAAGGGCGTGTGTGCGGTTCATGAAATTATTTTATCAAGAAACAAATTAATATTCACCAATTTTTCATTGTCGTTCTAAGAAAAATCTTTCTACAGTCTTCATATATTGGAGAAATCTCTCGATGTCGCCTGCGCTCATTGATACTCGAGGAAATTTTTCACCATCCATTATTAATTTAAATGTGTCCCATAAAGGAGAATCCTCCCAAAGATATTTGGGTGGAAATCCTTTTTGATGTGCTTGAAGACTAACATTCCAGAGTCCTCCTAAAGCCGCTCTCAGATAAACTTCTCTCAAAAATTCATCGTCTGTTACCTCTATTGTAATTCTCACTCTTTTTAAGAAATCAGCCTGATTTTCAAGACCACCCCTGTACACAAATGGTCTTGAAACCTTGCCACCAGCTTCCACAAAAACATCCCAATCTCTGGAAACGTAGAAATCCAGTACATCGCTCTCCCTAAGCATTTCAGTAGTAAATAAATAGGACATTAAATCTAGTGTAGGCATGTATTTTCCGTCTTTGAAAGCCCTTTCTTCGTATACGGTACGTCTAAACCAATCAGGATTTAACCATCCTCTTTCAAGTAAAAGCCCCCTGTTTCTTTCTACTCCACTTATTTTGTCTCTATGCAATGCGCAAGTATCCCTTTGTTCCTCTCTTACAACACTACCCTTGTAAACAGTTCCTACTGTAAATCGCGGTCTGTGGTTGAATGTTCCGAAAACATAAGTGTTTCCATGACTGCCGGATGCCGACGACCTTCTTACAGCATCTAAAAATAATCGGTACGCTTCTCCGTGGTTTGGAATCCCTGATATCGAATTAAAAACATCGCCTTCATGCAGCGTTTCGTCGTATCTGCCACCCAAGCCTATGATGTGGTTACCAGCTACTTTAACTTTGCATACTTGATGAGTTTCGATACCAGTTACATAACGACTAGGAGATATTTCAACACTTACTGGTGTAGCAGCCATTCTATCGCTAAGCATAAGTGTCAAGTCTTTTTCCCTGCAATATGCAACCGAGCCGAATATTTGTGTCATTTTATTGCCTTATAATTATTAACTACTTTAAAATAATGACATATTTTAACTTTATAAGCTTATTTTAGAAACAAATTTCCGCTTTAGTTTTACTTCTCCACGACCATGTGCCTCGCGGCGTCGCCGACGTTGCGGACCTCGACGACACTGATGCCCGCAATCCCGGTGATGTTAGCGCTCTGCTGCTTGTACGTGACCTCGCAGTAATTGATGAAGCCCACGTTCCTGCATTCCCTCTGCCGCTTCAATTCCGTTGAGGTTGCCTGCCCTTTCGGGACAAGGAACATCGTAGCTCCGGCATCTTTTGCGGCCCTTGCTTTTTCAACTATGGCACCGACCCTGCCTATGCTTCCGTCCGGCTCTATTGTCCCCGTCATGAAGACGCTGCTGTTCAGCGTCTTGCTCTGCAAGGCAGCGATAACGGAAACAGCCATTGCCGCGCCTGCGGATGTCCCTTCAACTGCCGTGGCATTGACCTCTATTGCATAGTTTATGTCTAAATTGCTGGTATCAATGCCGGTGTAGTTCCTTGCGACGTCCGCGGCGATTTTTGCCGACTGCTGGGTATCCAGGTAGGAAAGAACATTGCTCACGTCCACGGAAACGCCGCCCTTGCCGGGCTTCACCGTTGTCTTCAGTATCCCCACAACGCCGTTGCCTTTTGTATCTACAGCCGGCAGGTATGTAACAACCTCCCTTTCGCCGTTCACAAAGCGGGCAAGGACTTTCGTTTCCGGCTTCTGCAGCGAGGATACGTAGATCCCCCCGAGGAATCCCGCCATCAGCGTGAACAGGATTATGAATGCAATGTCGCTTTTCTTCATGGAAATCACTTCAGAGTGGAAAGGAATTGTTCTGTTCTTGAATGGCAATTCGCTTCCGTTTTGATTTTTTTGATGAAACTTTTTTCAGGGAAGAAACGCCTATTTTTCTATGCGGTAGCATCATTAATACAAGCGTTTCTGACATATGCCATAAAAAGTTTCTAGCAGATTTTCTGGCCCTTCTCTTCCAGAATGCTGCCTTTTATGTACAAGGGAATTCCGTAGCGGCCCGCAAGCGCTATTGAATCACTGGGCCTTGCGTCCAGCGCCAGCACGGAATTGCCGCGCCGGAAATAGATGGTTGCCTTGTAGATTTCCTCCTCAAACCTGTCTATGTTTATGCGCAAAACATGCACGTCGTAGTTGTCCAGAGCCTCCCTGAAAATGTCATGTGTGAGGGGCCTTTGCGAGGACGTGTTTGCCAGGCCGGTTGCTATTGAATAGGCCTGGTCCGGCGTCACTTCAAACTGTATCAGCCTGCATCCGTTCTTCAGGGATACGGTGTTGCCCTGTATGCTTGTTTCGGCTTCAATGAATCCCGGGCTTGCTGTGATGGCGCTTATGCTTGCCTGGTCGATTGCCTCCTCTACCGGGGCTATTCTGTACCTGGAGCCTATGCCGATGCCTATGAAAAAGGCCGCAGCAACAAGGATTACCACCAGGACAAAGGAAAACCGCGTCATAACCAGTAATAAAAGGCGGGGAATAAATTTAAGAGGTTAAAATGTCCCGATTAGCCAACTAAATTGAATAAAAACGGGTTCTTCAACCAAAAACCGCGGCTTAACTAACCAAGAAAAAGGTTCCCGACTGCATTGAGCCTACGCGTATAAAAACGTCCTTTCGTCTTCAATCACCACGCCGCAGACCCTGCAGTAGGTCCATTCCCCGTCTTCTGCAAATTTGTCAGAGCCGCATTCCCTGCATTCCATGAAAGACACCTTTTGTGATTAAACTGAAACCATGAAGGAATCGCAACAGTTGAACTAATGAAAACTTTGCTGAATCCCCACAATCCCACGTGCAACCTTTTCACCATTCTTCTTTGACGGCTAAAATTCCACATATGCTATCAGCGAGCACGACAGGCATACGAACTCGCTTTCATCCACGTATATGCGCGTTGAAGAGCATCGCGGGCACTGGTTTGCAAACAGCAGTTCCCTTGACGTTATTTTGTACATTTTTTCACCAGCCGAACCTTGTATTGTTTCCGTAATTTCTCCGTGTTCTCTGTAGTTTAATACTAATTTTCGCTATATATACTCTTGTCTGTTACTGAAGTATGTAACAGAAAGTGTTGCCGTATACATGAAAAAATCCGCCAGAATCAGGCTTGAATTTCCATAATTCCAGAATATTTTTCCTTTATAACAAATTTCTGTAACCAGCGTGGGAAACAAATGGGAACAAACAGTTTAAGAACCTTTCGCAACAAGAATTTTCAGGGTTCCTGGGTATTGGGCAACTTTTTAGAAAAAAGTTGCATCAAAAGAGGGGTCTGATGTGGACATTTCTTCTAAACTGAAGGATTTCGGGCTGACGGACTACGAATCCAGGGTGTATACGGCCCTGCTCGGGCTGAAGCAGGCGAAGGTTTCAGATATAGCAAAAAATTGCAGCGTGCCGAGAAACAAGATATATTCCGTGGCGGAAAGCCTGCACAAGAAGGGCTTCGTTGAAATCGTTCCGGAAAAGGTGGCAAAATTCCGCGCAGTGCCTTTTGAAGAGGCGACGCAGGCATTCATCAAAGAGCAGGAAGGCAGGCTGAAAAATCTGGAAGAAAACGCGAAAAAAATTTCCGCATTCCTGTCCTCGTTCGCGCCGGAAAAGAAGGAAGAAGACAGCAGCGGCGAGTTCCTGGTTTACAAGACCAAGAAGATGATTTACAAGAAGCTGAATGACATCATTCTGCAGGCCCAGTCAAGGATTTTCATCGCGGCCTCGTGGGAGGATGTCAACCGCGTCATGCCCGCGCTCAAGGCGGTTTCAAAAAAAGTGGACGTTAAAATCCTGTGCAATCTTACCGGGGACAACCTGGAAATGTGCATGAAAAGCTGCTGTCCCATTTCAGAGACACGCCACTATGAGAAGAACCTGCCTGAAAAGATAGTGGTTGTCGATGACAAGGAGGCACTGGTTTTCCAGGCTAACTCTCCTGTAGCTTTGTACAGCAAGGACCCCCAGTTCGTCGCATTCATGAAAAGATTCATGAACATGATCCTGGAAGACTCGGTAAGCGTAGAAGAAAGGGTAGCGGAAATAGAGACAGGAGTGCCGCGCGAAGAGGTAAAAATATTCCGCGGCGTTGAAAATATTTATGACGTCGCAAGAAAAGCCTCGTCTTCTGCAAAGAATCATATAATGAGGATAGCGACCGAAGGGACTTTCAACGACACCATGAAGCACGGCATTGTTGAGCTTGAGAAAAGACTGTCGGCGAAAGGCGTGAAAATAAGGTATATACTTCCGATAACCGAAGGCAGCCTCATGATGGTGAAGGAAGCCATGAAATTCGCCGAAGTGCGCCACATGGACTTCATTCCGATGCAGCTCAAGATCGTGGACGACGCCTACTGTTCGATGAGGCAGTGGGAAAGCATCGAGAAAGAGCCGGTGAACATAGTTTCAACATCCCCCGACTTTATCGTGACCATGAAGCACTATTTCGAAAAGGTATGGTCCGACAGCATTCCTGCGGAAAAGCGCATCGCTGGCCTGCTCCTGAAGCAGCATGTGAAGAAAGAAACCGTAAAGAGCGGCATTTTCCCGGGCATGACGCCGGAAAAGCCCGATGTGAAGGAATAAATCCGCAATGTTTCTTTATCTAAGATGAACATTGAAAACTTCTGACTTTAGTCAGAAGATGAAACTCAATGTTCATCTGGATCCCATCTTCTCACAAACCACCGACTTTAGTCGGTGGTATACAAAGAAGATGTGATACATATGCGTGAAAGACGAGGTAAATACAGAAAACTTCGTGCCCCGGAACAGATGGAACTTTTCCTGGAATTTCCGGAAAGACCGCTCTGGGAAGAAGAATGAAATCTGCAGGAAAGCCCGGAAGACGCCTTCAAAACTTTCAGAAAGTTATCAGAAACGCAGGACGGATTCGGGCTTGGCGCACATTAAAAACTTTCTTTCATTAATTCTATTGGTCATTCTATGCCCTCCGTCGAAGAAGTCATCAAAGCCGAGCGCGACAAAAGGATGCTCCAGCAGAAGGAGCGCGTTGCCGAGAACCTGAAAGGCGTCAAGCGCCGCATTGCAGTGATGTCCGGCAAGGGCGGCGTGGGCAAGACCACTGTGGCAGTGAATATAGCGGCGCTTTTGGCTGAGAAGCACAAAGTAGGCCTTTTTGACATTGACATTGACTGCCCGAACGTCGGGAAATTTTTGGGCATAACGGAAAAGGTGAGCGTGGACGCCGGCAACAGGATAAATCCCATAGAGAAGCACGGCATGAAGGTTTTGTCCATGGCTTTCCTGCAGGGCGACGAGAAGCAGTCAGTGATATGGCGCGGGCCCATCATAAGCAACGCTATATTGCAGTTCATGGAAAAAACAAACTGGGGCGATCTGGATTATCTGTTCTGCGACATGCCCCCTGGGACTTCGGACGCTGCCCTTACAATGATTCAGCTGGTCGGCATAGACGCTGCCCTGATTGTCTCGACGCCGCAGACAGCAGCGATAACGGATGCAAGGAAAGCAATAGACATGTGCAGGCATATGGCTGTGCCTGTTCTTGGAATCGTCGAGAACATGTCCGGGTTTTTCGGCAGCAGGATCGAGCAGATCGCAAAGGAAGAAGGCATTCATTTTTTAGGGAGCATTGAGCTGAGAAAAGATATTGCCGAGCTTTCCGACCTTGGGCTGCTGCCCGTCAAGGAAAGCGCAGAGGCGCGCAGGATTTTCGAGGAAATTTTAAACAACTTTCCTGATGAATACAAGGTGAAGTAATATCAATTGGAGAACAGTAGAAAGGCCTGGTCAGTTCGGAAAGAAAAGAGAAGAAATTTTTCGCGATTATGAGTCAAGATACGGCAGTGGCAACTATCGCATAGTATGGCAATGGAGTGGAATTGTTGTTCCTTATGAAATCGCCTCTCACTTATACGAAGACGGATTTTACTGGGATTCCATAAGACGTGAAAAATTGTGGAGAAATCTTTTGTAGGAAGCGAGGAATGTCTACGATAATCAGGAAAGCGATGTTGAGTCAGGACTGATTTATCCTCCGTTTGAAGCAGCTACTCATTTACACGACATATCGATAAGGCGCGTCATTCTGAGAAGGGGCTGGAAATTCGAAGGTGACAAATTAGTCCAGATAAAAAGTCATAGCGATTGGAAAGCTCTGAGCCCTGGGAGGGTTCGTTTCCATCTGCCGGAATTAATCGTAGACCCTCACTTGAAAGTGTGGTGGGATTATGATTCTATCGAGGATTTTTACCAGAGTAATAAGCTTCTGCAGGTTAGGGTATCCCACTAAATTCTCCTTAAAATCATTTTCCCATTCCAAATCTTTAATAACATCTTCTGGACATATTAAATCAGCTTGTGGTGGATATGAGGGTTTACACAATAGAAGAGGCCAGCCAGCTTGTGCCTTTCCTGGAAAGAACCTTTGAGGGCATCTTCGCGCTCAACACAAAGATAAAGATGGTCTCAAGGGACATAGACAACTTAATCAGCATATGGGGCAACGAAATATTCGAGAAAAGCAACGTCGACAACGAGTACTACAAGGAAAAAACAAAGCAAAGAGAGCAGCTGATCAGGGAAATGGCTTCTGAAGTGCAGAAGATACAGGACATGGGTTGCATCGTGAAGGACGTGGACGTGGGCCTGGTCGACTTCCACTACGACAATTACGGAGAGCTGGTTTTTTTATGCTGGAAGTTCGGCGAGAAGGAAATTCTTTACTGGCATCCGATGTCGCAGGGCTACAGGAACAGGCGCAGCGTAGACGAGCTGCTGGCGATGAGGAAGAGGACACCATAATTCATAGATTTCTCATAAAATTCCGTCTGGTTCTCTCCAAACTCTGTATTCTCCCTGACTTATTATTCTTCTTAATGTCGTCTCTATGTCAACATGCGCAGCATGAAGACAACCTGTTATATCTTCCATCCTTTGAGATGGAAGATTGAGGTCAGCGTCTTCACCCATTACAAATATCTTTTCCCTGTCAAGATAAGGCATAATGCCAACAGGCCGGAAACCAGATTCCTCGCCAAGTTTTTCCCGCAGGACATATTCAACACGACCAAGTCTTCCAACCAGCCTGCATCCTTTATCTCCGACAACAAGGAAATGAGTAGGCAAGTCCATATCCCATCCATGTCCTCCATGAAAATACACAGGCATGATCTCCCTTGGGTCAACATCTATTGCGTAGGCACGAAACACCTGCGGTCGCTCGCCATCTTCGAACTCATCAAACTCCAGCAATATTCCTCCATGAAAAGAGGAAACGCCCGCTATCAGGTCATGCCCTTCGGTATCCGTTCCCGCAACAACTTTTCCATTATCATATCCGGTTTTATGAGCCAATGATGTGACTTTTCCCAAGTCAGTTGTATAGATAACTCTTCCTTTTCCGAACTTTTCAGCCGCTTCAGCCTGATAAGAAGGAACTGCAATCACAGCGTTTCCATGCCCAATGAATTCTTCTCCAAATTTTACAAAATTTGGTATACCTGTTGTTCCTGACATATCTGAATATCCAACAATAAATCATTTAAAAATTAAGCCAGCATTCTTCCGTGATTCTTCCGTGATTGGTTTTTCGCCGCCGAGAAATTTATAAGCTCTCCAGCAGTTAGAGATTCAATGGCAATAATCGCGCTTCCCCGCACAGAAGTATCGGAACGGCCCGAAAGAAATGGATGGCTCTCATATATCACACCGCCGCAGGGATTCTGGGGAGCTTTCGACGAAATCGTGTCCTTCTTTACTCTTGCCCAAAAATTCCATCGCGAATACGGAAGCGGCCTTGACAGCCGGAGGGAAAAAGTTTATCATTACGCGTCATTGGCGCTTCTTGAAGCAGCCGCGGACGGGCCGAAGGTTGCATTACTTTATGCATACGTAACGCAGCATTTTATGCGCTGAACCATAAGTCCTTCATACATTACCTATAACGCATAAGCCATGCATTCTTTTTCTTTCTCCGCGCTTTCCCGGAACCTTTTTATCCTTTCGTTGCGGTTTACTATGTATGTCCGCAGATATGTCTGTTGACCGACATAGTGTGGCTGAGGAATACATAAAATGGCCGGCTGCTTCGCAGCCCGCATCGGAAATAGAGCTGGGCATCCTGCAGATGCAGATTCTTTGGCTGCTTTCGCGCAAGAGCACCCACGGCTACGAGCTGATGAAATCGCTCAGCATCCTCAAGGGCACTTCAATAACCCAGGGAACCCTGTATCCCACGCTGAAGCGGCTGGAGGAGCTGGGCCTGATAAAGGGCGCTGAAGCGGACAGGAAGGTTGTTTACCACATAACGGCGAAAGGCAGGAAAACAATAAACGACTCCTGCCTGGAATTCGTGAAAACGTTCTACGGCATCTTCCATGATTTCGCGTGCCAGTCCTGCTCGTTTTACGAGCACCACAAGGGCGAGAAGAAGTAACATGCTGAATTTTTGGTGAAAATATGAGCGAACAAAAAACGCTGCAGAAGCACGTCCTGGAAATAAGGAACCTTTACGCATCCGTTGACGGCAAGGAGATACTGAAAGGGCTGGATTTGACCGTCAGGAGCGGGGAAGTCCACGCCCTGATGGGACCCAACGGCTCGGGCAAAAGCACGCTGGCATATGTTTTGCTGGGCCACCCCAAATATTCGGTAAGCGGCGGCGAGATTCTTTTTGACAATGAAAATATCCTGGAGATGAGCCCCAATGAACGCGCAAAGCGCGGCTTGTTTTTAGCGTTTCAGTATCCTGTTCCCGTGCCGGGTGTCGGGCTTTTCAATTTCCTGAGAACCGCTTACAACGCTGTCAGCGGGAATGAGATGCCGCCTATGGAGTTCAAAAAACTGCTGGACGAGAAAATGCGCCTGCTGGGACTGGATGCTTCCTTTTCGGCGAGGCATCTCAACGACGGCTTTTCCGGCGGCGAAAAAAAGCGCTGCGAGATTTTGCAGATGGCTCTGCTCAACCCGAAGATAGCTGTCCTTGACGAAACCGATTCCGGGCTGGACATAGACGCCCTGAGGATAGTCGCGGAGGGAATAAACAGCATGTCGTCCCGGGAAAACGGCGTGTTATTGATAACCCACTACAACAGGATCCTGAAATACATAAAGCCGGACCATGTGCACATAATGAAAAACGGCAGGATTGTGAAAAGCGGCGGCGAAAAGCTTGCGCAGCAGCTGGAAGAGAAAGGATATGACTGGATAAAAGATGAGGAGATAGATGATGAGTAAAGACCAGATAAAACCGAATTTTGGAAATCAGAGAGTTCATGATTCATTCAGCATTGCGTTAGAATATTGGTCAAGAGATGGCAATGGCCCCTTTTCATTGGCGCTCCGTATACCCAGAGGTTATATGGAAAGAAGATTATGGGAACTGCCATATGATCAACTAGAAGCTAGGGAAGGGAACGACCATGACTGAATTATCTCTGCGCGACAGCTATGAAGAGAAATACGGCTTCAGAACCCCTGGCAAGCCGTCTTTTGAGACAGAGAAAGGGCTTTCTGAAAGCGTCGTGAAAACAATTTCTGATGTAAAGAATGAACCTGACTGGCTCAGGAAATTCCGCCTCAAAGCCTTGCATCATTTTTTGAAAAGGCAGATGCCAAAGTGGGGCGCCGACCTTTCCGCCATCAATTTTGATGATATTGTCTACTACATCAATCCTTCTGACAGGAAGCAGGCGACATCATGGGAAGAGGTTTCGCCGGAGATAAAGAAAACATTTGAACGGCTCGGAATACCCGAGGCGGAACGAAAATTCCTCGCAGGTGTCGGCGCGCAGTTCGAGTCAGAAAATGTCTACCACAGCCTGCAGGAGCAATTAGCCAAGAAAGGGGTTGTTTTCGTTGACCCTGACACGGGACTGAATCCCACGGAAGAAAGGATAAAGAATTTGCGCCTGAACAAAGCTGCAATTGAGCACGCTAACCAGATGTTCAGGAAATGGTTCGGCAAGGTTGTCCCGATAGAAGACAACAAGTTTGCCTCCCTGAACAGCGCTGTTTTTTCCGGCGGTTCTTTCATCTATATTCCGAAAGGCGTTGAAGTAACGCAGCCGCTTCAGGCATATTTCCGGATAAACAGGGAAAGCATGGGGCAGTTCGAGCGCACATTGATAATCGCAGACGAAGGCAGCAAATTACATTATGTTGAGGGCTGCACCGCGGCGATGTACGCTAATGACAAGCAGTCACTGCACACGGCTGTTGTCGAGATTGTCGCCCTGCCCGGCTCGCAGGTGAGGTATACCACGCTGCAGAACTGGTCCAACAATGTTTACAACCTTGTAACAAAAAGAGCTTACGCATACGATGGCGCGGCCGTTGAGTGGTTAGACGCGAATATCGGCAGCAGGGTGACAATGAAATTTCCGTCCGTGTTTATGTTAGGGCCCGGCGCGAAAGCGGACATTCTTTCTGTAGCATACGCCGGCAAAGGGCAGCACCAGGATTCCGGCGGCAAGGCATTGCATTTCGCTCCTAACACGACGTCGAAAATAATTTCAAAATCCGTGAGCAAGGACGGCGGCCATGCAACATATCGCGGCCTGCTGCACATAGCAAAGGGCGCGACAAACGCAAAATCGACAGTAAGATGCGATGCCCTGCTTCTGGATGAGCAGTCCCGCACGGACACTTATCCCTACAACGAAATCAACGAGGACACGGCGACAGTGACTCACGAAGCGTCTGTCGGCAAGATAGGCGAGGATTTAGTATTCTATCTTATGTCCCGCGGGCTCACGGAGCAGGAAGCGCTCAGCATGGTCGTGAACGGCTTCCTGCAGATATTCACCAAGGAGCTGCCGATGGAGTATGCAATAGAATTCAACCGCCTGATCCAGCTGGAAATGTCGGGGGCTGTGGGATAAACTTTGCTGCTCCAAAGTTTAATCAAAAGAGATTTGTGGCGATGATTATATGGCATTAAGTCTTACAGAAGAAAGCGTGGATGAGCTTGCAAAAACCGGGCCCGGGTGGCTTGCAAAGCACAGGCTTGGTTCCTTCGCTAAATTCAACGGCATGCCTCTGGAAAGTTCAGAGCTTTTCAAAAAGCATGTGAATATCGACCTGGACATCGGCGAGTTCGCCCTGAAGAAGAACGGGTTCCCTGCAGAACTGGGCTTTATCCTCGGCAGCGGCGTAACTTTCATTCAGCCTTCAGGCATGCTCATGAACAACGATCTCCCTTCCGGCGTTGTCCTGACGGACATGATGAAAGCAGTGAGAAATCACGAGGGCATCGTAAGAAAATATTTCAGCGAGCCAGAAACGAAGCTGGAAGCGCTCAACGAATCTTTCTTCGGCAGCGGATATTTCCTTTACGTTCCCGACAACACGGTGATCGACAAGCCTATCAGGATATTGACAACCCCGGGCCTGGGCGGCTCGGCTCTTTTCACGAAGAACGTTGCTGTTCTCGGAAAAAACTGCTCCGCCAGGATTGTGGAGGAGTTTTACTCGCCTGAAATGGAAAGGTCGCTCGCAAGCTCGGTGACATCAATACATGCCGGCGAAGGTTCTCATGCAAGCATGGGGTGCATCCAGAGCCTGGGAAGCGGCGTATTGTTCACGCTCAAAAGAAAAGTTATTCTTGAAAAGGATGCGCACCTTACAAGCTCTTCGGGCTTCTTCGGCGGCGCTGCAACCCTGTCAAGGTTCGACAGCGTCATGAAAGACGGAGCAAGCTCAGAAGACTACGAAGTCGTTTTCGGCTCGTCAGCGCAGCGGTACGATATAACGTCCAACATAATACACAGGGGTATGAATACGAACGGAAAAGTCGTCATCAAAGGCGTATTTGACGGCGCTTCTTCCGGCATATTCAAGGGAATGATAGATATAAGCAGAGATGCAAAGTACGCCAATGCCTATTTGTCGGAGCATTCAATGCTGCTGGGCAAGGAAGCGAAGGCGGATGCGATACCGGGCCTGGAAATCAGCAACAACGAGGTGAAGGCGACCCACTCCGCTTCCGTGGCGCAGATAAACGAGGATGAGATGTTTTATTTGATGGCGCGCGGCCTCGGCAGCGAGCAGGCAAAAAAGCTCATAGTGCTGGGCTTTTTTGACCCTCTCTTCAGGCAGGTGCCTTCCGGGCACGTGAAGCTGCTACTGAGGGGGCTCCTGGAAATAAAATGGGAAAGAAAGGAGCTTTTTGAAATCAGGGAAGTGATGGAAAGGATTTTGCACGAGAGCGCCGCGGAGGAAACATCGTCAAAGGACATTTTTGAAAGGCACTATAAGTACCGATAAGCCCTTTTTCTTAAAAGAAAAAGCGTTTGTGGAAAAAGAACATATAAAAGTTGAAATGAATGGAAATTCGCTTCCGGCTTGATAAATTTGTAATGTGATAAAAATGGACAAACTCGTTTCAAAACTGAACATGAAAAAAATCCGGAAGGACTTTCCTATTCTTGGCAGGAAAATAAGCGGCAAAAAACTGGTTTACCTTGACAACGCCGCAACGACGCAGAAGCCCAAAGCGGTAATAGACGCCCTGGATGAATACTACGAACAGCGCAATTCAAACGTGCACCGCGGCGTCCACACGCTGGCTGAGGAGGCAACAGAAGCCTATGAAGAGTCAAGAAAGAAATTAGCCAGGTTCATAAACGCTGACCGGCGCGAAATCATCTTCACGCGCGGAACCACGGAAGCGATAAATCTTGTTAAGTTTTCTTTAGGCTTCGAAAAAGGCGATGAAATAGTCACAACGGTGATGGAGCATCACAGCAACATCGTGCCCTGGCTCATGCTGAAGAAGAAAGGCATTGCCGTAAAGTTTGTGGACGTAAACGAAGACGGTCTCCTTGAAGAAGAACAATACGACGACCTGATAACGGAAAAAACAAAGCTCGTCACGGTTGCGCATGTTTCCAACGTTCTGGGAACGATAAATGACGTTAAAAAAATCGCCGGCATTGCCCATGACAGCGGTGCCTTGTGCCTCGTCGACGCGGCGCAGAGCGTTCCGCACATGCCCGTTGACGTTAAACAGCTTCAATGCGATTTTCTCGCCTTGTCGGGGCACAAGATGCTCGGCCCTACTGGAAGCGGGGCGCTTTACGGAAAAAAGCAGCTGCTGGAAGAAATGGAACCGTTCCAGGGCGGCGGCGAGATGATAAAAACAGTGAGCACGGAAAAAGCCACGTGGAACGACCTGCCGTGGAAGTTCGAGGCCGGAACGCCGAACATCGCCGACAGCATTGTTCTTGGCGCTGCTGTGGATTATCTGCAAAAGGCGGGAATGAAAAACATACGCGAGCATGAAAAAGACCTGACGAAGTATGCCCTGAGCAGGTTGAGCGAAGTGAAAGGCCTGACAATCTATGGACCTGAAGCAGGCGACCGCGGCGGCGTTGTATCATTCAATTTAGGCGATATCCATGCCCACGACCTTGCGTCCGTGCTGAACGACGACGGCATAGCAGTGCGAAGCGGCCACCACTGCGCCATGCCTTTGCATACAAGGTTAGGAATTGTTGCTACAGCGCGCGCGAGTTTTTACCTTTACAACACACCGGCGGAAATAGACAAGCTTGTTGCTTCGCTGAAAAGGGCAAGGAAGGTTTTCAGATTATGAGTCTTCGATTGATTGAAAGATCCCCAACTGAAGTAGCTGGCTATTATGACACAAGATACACTGAAGGCTCGGATCACTGGACCTTGGGACACGATCCAATGACAAGGGAAGATATAGCTCTAATCCGGGAGCACCTGAGAACAGGTAATGCTCTTGACGTAGGATGTGGTAAAGGAAGATACGCCCGACTCCTCGCTAGATCGTACAGAACTGTCGGTATAGACATTTCCGAGGTCGCCCTGAGAAAGGCTAGAGAGAGAGCAAATGGAACACCAAACATGTTTCTTCTAAGAGCTGACGCGACTCAGCTTCCGTTTTCGAACGAAACTTTTGACCTTGTGTTTGACAGGGGATGCCTGCATCACATGCATCCGGAAGATCATGCCGCGTATGCCGGAGAGGTCCAAAGGATTCTAAAAAGAGGCGGACTTTATAGACTTTTTGCGTTTACGGAAAACTACGCTCCTCAAGGACATTTTTCGACGAACACTGTCCACGGTCATTACAATTATTTTTTCAGCAGCCATTACATTGAAAGACTGTTTGGCGGTTTTGAAGTAATAAGCAGTCGGAAGAACTCGGTACATACGGTATGGCATTTGTTGATGAGGAGGCCTGCAATATGACCGCTGACGAACTTTACCAGGAAATAATACTGGACCACTATCGCCATCCGCACAATTACGGTATTTTAGAGGATAAAAATGCGGAAGCATCAGACGTCAATCCGCTCTGCGGCGATGCCGTATCCATGACGCTGAAAATAAACGGCAACGCTGTGAAGGACATAAGGTTCAGCGGAGCTGGCTGCGCTATATCACAGGCAGCCGCTTCCATGCTCACAGATGCGGTAAAAAGCAAGACTATTGAAGAAGTGAAGAACCTCAGCAGGGACGACGTCACAAATATGCTCGGCGGCATGCAGCTCGGCCATGTTCGGATAAAATGCGCCATGCTTCCGCTGAAGGTGCTGAAGATGGCTGTATACAGCTATTACGGAAAGAAATTTGAAGAAGAATTGTGAGGTGGAAAAATGAAGAGTAAGGAAATGAGGAGGACTTTTTACAAAAAAGTTCTATCAAAAAATAATAATATGGGAAATGAGATTCAAAAGAGAGAAACCGCGGGTTTCTACTCTTTGAAAGGGTCTGCAGGTTACTTCATCATCCTGAGCATCGTAGGAATTCTTGTCGGCATATGGATGCTCTTGCAGGGATTCGGCGGCAAGCCCATCACACCGGGAATCGCAATTATACTGGGCGTTTTCGTGGTGATAAAGGAAATCCTGGACATCTTCCATTGAAACTTTTCGGAAAAGTTTCATCAAAAGAGTGATAACATGTCGTTCAAGTTCAGCAAGGTAAGAAACATCCCGAAGCGGTTCAAAGTCCTGATTGTTGTAGGCGCTTTGGTTATAGTCCTCATAATTATGAGGCTGCTGGGGTTAATCTGAGGTGTAAGAATGAAATGCCCTCTAAAGAGAGCATTTCTTTCAAACATTTTTGGTGTTCGAAATGGCGTTAATTGAAAGCGTGTTCAGCTCGTCGGGACCTTTCATCATTACGTTCCGCGAGGCTCTTGAAGCAACGTTGATTGTGGGCATCATCGCCGCTTATCTGGACAAAACCGGCAGAGCGCCGCTGAAAAAATACCTGTGGCTCGGCAGCGGCGCCGCTTTGCTTTTGAGCGTTGTCCTCGGCTTGATGCTCGCGGCAATCTACGGCGGCTTGAGCGGCCCTGCTGAAAAGCTTTTTGAGGGAACTGCTTCCGTTACAGCAACAGCCGTGCTCACCTACATGATTTTCTGGATGGCAAAGCATTCTCACAAAATCAAAGAAGAACTGCAGAACAAGGTTAACATAGCCGTGACAAGGGGCGATATGCTCGGCATTGCCATGCTGTCTTTCGTGGTTATCATACGCGAAGGAATAGAAACCGTGCTGTTCCTTGTAGCTTTGGCAACGATAGACGCAACGGCAACCATGCTCGGCTTGGTCCTGGGAATAGCAAGCGTCCTGGTAATTTCTTATTTGATGTTCCGCGGATTTTACCGCCTTAATATCAAGAAATTCTTCCAGTACACGAGCATCCTGCTGCTGGTATTCGCCGCAGGCCTGCTGGGCTACGGCATCCATGAATACATTGAAGCAGCCGAGGCTTACGGCATTGACGCGGGTTTCCTTGGGAGCCAGGCATTCAACATAAATCCTGCTGACACAGCCCACCCGCTTCACGAAAAAGGCGCTATAGGTTCGATACTCAAGACGCTTTTCGGCTACGACGGGAACCCCGAGTGGCTGCGCGTTTTCACTTATCTTGGGTATTGGATTATAATCGGCGCGTTCCTGCTTCGCACTTACAAGCCCGGACACCCGTTCCTGCGCTATATCGGCATGCAGAACGGCACGAGCGCAAGCGGGAAAACGATTGTTAAGAAAAGGTAGCAGGTTAAAGAAAAGCTTAAATGATTCTGAATTATTGACTACGCATGCCGAGAAAACCGACTGTTGTTGAATCTAAGGTCAGGAAGATCATAGATAATCTAAAGAGACTGGGAACAAAATCAAGAGATTATCGCGGACTGCTTGCGGATGCACAAGAACCTCTGGTAAAAATTCTAGATGCTGAAGAAAGGAAAAGGGAAGAAAAAGTTCAATGGGAAAGATGGCATTATCAGGGGTTCCCGGGCGGTTCTGGCCGTCGTTACGGCTATGGACGCCAGCTTGCAGAGGTTTACGCCAGGCATTTTGGAAGAGAAGGATTTACTCCGGTAGACGCGGTTGAATTTTTGGCAACGGAAAGGGACGAATTTGGCTTCTTACCTACCGGAAGTTTTAACGCCCTGATGCGCAGCGGTGGATATGTACACAGTCTTTTTGGAAGAGGTATACTGGAAAGAAAGCCTGATCCAAAACGTTTCGGAAGCATCTACAGGTTTACGGAAGAAGCCTGGGAGCATTTATTCCCTGAGCCCGCTGCGCCTTCGCAATCTTATTAATCTTCTCAGCAATTTCAATCATGTTTCAGCCAAAAAAGCTATTTTTCGGCACAGCAGGCAGGCCGGTGAGCACCGAAGGCGACACGATAGCAGGAATAAAGCAGGTAAGAAAACTGAACCTGGATGCAATGGAGCTGGAGTTTGTCCACAGCGTGAACATCAGCAAAGAAAAGGCACCTGCTGTCAGGGAAACGGCAAAGAAAAGTAACGTCCTGCTTACATGTCACGGTCAATATTATATAAACTTGGCTTCCCCTGACAAAAAGAAAGAGAAAGAAAGTGTGGAACGCATCCTCAAGGCGGCAAGGATTGCTTCTTTATGCGGCGCATGGTCATTGTGCTTCCATGCTGCTTTCTACCAAGGAAAACCGAAGGAAGAAGTCTACAATACCGTCAGGAAGCATCTGCAAGGCATTGTTAAAACGCTGAGGAATGAGGGGCATGATTTGTGGCTGCGCCCCGAAACGACAGGCAGGGTGACGCAGTTCGGCGAGCTTGACGAGCTGCTGCGCCTGAGCAGCGACGTTGAACAGGTCTTGCCATGCGTTGACTTCTCGCACCTGCATGCAAGAAGCAACGGTGCCTTCAATTCATACGAGGAATTTTCCGGGGTGCTTGCAAAAATAGAAAAGGAACTTGGCAAAGCAGGAATAAAGAACATGCACATCCACGTCTCCGGCATCGCTTATGGCGAAAAAGGTGAGAAGCATCATTTAAACCTGAAGGAAAGCGACCTTCGCTGGAAAGAGATTATGCGCGCGCTGAAAGATTTCGGCGCGCACGGCGTTGTCATCTCCGAGAGCCCGAACATAGAGGATGACGCCCTGCTGATGAAAGAAGGGTACAATAAATTGAATTAAAGCATAAATATCTTCTTGTCGTAATTCTATGAGTGATTTTGTGTTTGTCCGCGTGGCTTCTGTCAATGACGTGCCGGAAGGCGAAGGAAGGGTCGTGAGTGTAAACGGGACGCCTGTTGCCCTGTTCAATGTCGGCGGGGAATTCCACGCAATAAGCAACGTGTGTGCCCACAAAGGAGGGCCTTTGGGCGAGGGCGAGCTGGACGGCAGCGTGGTTACATGCCCCTGGCACGGCTGGCAGTACGACGTGACCACGGGCAGGAATATAATGATGCCCAGCATCGCTGTCAAAAAATTCCCTGTCAAGGTTGAAGGCGAAGACGTTCTGGTGGATGTCTAGGATATTCTTAAAACCGGCAGAAAATTATAAATGCAATGAGAGCCTATTAGGGGTAAACGATAACTCTTCCGTGAATAATTATGACCGAAGCAAAACAATGGGAAATGGTCGTGGTTGACCAGGACATATGCATAGGATGCAATGCGTGCGTCGCTGCGTGCCCTTACCAGGCGCTGGAGATGGACCAGGAGAACAAGGCGGCGCTCATTTTTGACAAGTGCAAGGATTCTTTTGACTGCATACCCGTCTGCCCCGTAACCTGCATCTGGAAGAGCGGCGAAGCGCCCGAGGAAAGCAAGGAAAAGGAAGGCTGGGTCCATTTCTCAAAGCCGCGCGAGCAGCTCACCGAGGAAGAGAAGAAGCTTTACGACGAGTGGAAGGCAAAATACGGCATCAGGCACAGCTGACTTTTTCTGATCAAACAACAAAGGCAGGCAGAAAATAAAGAAGAAAAGCATGCCTCAGCGGGAGAATTACGTGCTTTCTGGAACTGAAGCTCCACAGAGTAAGGATGTTGTTCAGCGCAAACAGGTAGAACCACGGCGTGAAGAACACGGAGAAAATAATGCCTTCGGAGAGCCTGTCCGAAGCCACGTCAACAATGTATCCTTCTTCCGTGGGCATGTAATGCTTTTTTGCGATCAGTCCGTCAAGAAGGTCCAGTGCAAGGACAAGAAAAAGAATTGCAAAGGAAGCCGGAGGATTGTAGCGAAAAACCAGGACGAACAGCAGGCTCATCAGTATTGACAAGCCGGAAACTGCGTTTGGATTGGCGTTTGGCAGAGGCATCTTTAACAGGGCACTTTCTATTTTTCCCCTTGCTCTTTCAACCGGTTTTATTTTACTATGCTTAGCCATACTACCGCACCTAAAATCAGCGTTGACGCTATTTCAAAATGCATCCTGTATTTGTCGGGAAGCATCCCCAAGGAAATCTCCTTTTTTGAGAAAGGATAGAAGGGCCTGCTTTTGCCCACCAGAAAATCGGCGGCGTAGTGGACAATAGCCGAAAGCGCTATGACCTTTGCCAGCGTGGCACCGGAGAAAAAAGCAAGCAGAGACGCGGCTGCCGAAAAGAGCGTTAATCCGTACAGTTCATGGAACCTTGACCTGGATTCGGAACCGAATTTCTTCCGCAGGACTTTTCTCCTTGTTTTTATTACATACGGGATGTGGTCAAGGTCAAGGATAACGGAAAACAGAAGGATGTAAACGGCGTAGTTGTAGGCATTGCCTAAGGCGCCTTCAACAACAAGGTAGCTGAGAAAAAAATGAAGCAGCGTGTTCATGATTTTTATTTATCCTTTCTTTTTATAAAGTATCTGAAAATTAAAATATAAACGGTATTTTTCATGAAAATCTACAACACGCTGACAAGGCGGAAAGAAGATCTCGTGCCGCTGCAGGACAATACTGTGCGAATATACACGTGCGGCCCGACGGTTTACGATTACGCGCACATCGGCAACCTGCGCACGTACGTTTTCGAGGATGCCCTTGTCCGTGTTTTGGAATGGCTGGGATTCACCACACTGCGCGTGATGAACATAACCGACGTCGGGCACCTGACCAGCGACGCCGACACTGGCGAGGACAAGATAGAAGTGGGCGCGCGCCGCGAAGGCAGGAGCGCGTGGGAAATTGCTGCTTTCTATACCGAAGCATTCCTCAGTGACATGAAAAAGCTGAGGATAAAGGAAGCCGATGTATTGTGCAAGGCAACCGACCACGTAAGCGAGATGATTCAGATTATACAGGAGCTGGAAAGGCGCGGATTCACTTACAAAATCTCCGACGGGATTTATTTTGACACCTCAAGGCTGAAGGATTACGGGAATATGGCGCTGGTTGATTTGGAGCAGTTAAAGGCGGGGGCGCGCGTCGAGATGGTTCCGGGCAAAAAGAATGCAACGGACTTCGCGCTGTGGAAATTAACGCCGAAACAGACCGACGCCGAAGGCGTCATGCGCCCTGTCAAAAGGCAAATGGAATGGGACTCGCCATGGGGCCGCGGCTTCCCCGGCTGGCACATCGAGTGCAGCGCCATGTCAATGAAATATATCACGGACGCTTTTCTCAGCGGCGTATTCAAGCCTGAAAAATTCCAGACGATTGACGTTCACGGCGGAGGCGTTGACCACATAAACGTTCATCACACCAACGAGATAGCGCAGAGCGAGGGGGCGACAGGCAAAAAATTCGTGAATTACTGGGTCCATGGGGAGTTCCTGCTGGTGGAAGGGCAGAAGATGGCAAAATCCCTCGGGAACCTTTATACTGTAGCTGATTTGGAAAAGAAAGGCTACAGCCCGCTGGCGTTCCGCCTGCTCTGCCTGATGTCCCATTACCGCAACCAGATGAACTTCACCTTCAACGCATTGGACGACGCAGAAAAAAATTTGGAAACAGTGAACGATTTTTTCTGCAGGGTGGAAGATTACCTGAAATGGAGCGCCGTGCCCGAACTGAAAGAAGCGCCTTTGCTCGTGGAGGAATTCAGGGAAAAAATAAGGCTCAAGCTTGCGGACGACCTTAACACGCCGGAAGCTCTGGCGGTTTTCTTTGATTTCATGAGCGAAATAAACAAGCTGCTTGACAGGAACGTTCTTGGCAGGGAATCGCTCGGGCTTGTAAGGGATTTTGTTCTTGAATTAGATGATGTTTTCTGTTTCCTTCAGCCCAAGGGAGAGCTTACTGACGTTGAGCAGGACCTTCTGGAAAAAAGAGAAGCCGCGCGCGCCGCGAAGGACTACGAGAAATCAGACCACTACCGCGCCCGCTTGCGCAGCATGGGCGTTGTTCTGGAAGACACGCCGTATGGAACGAGATGGAGAAGAACGAAGTTTAAGGAAGAATAGAAGATTTAAATAAATTAGTATACTTAGTATACTTGGTGTTAAAAGTGGAAAAAACTATAAAAGTGGATGAACGCACTTACAAGCTTCTTAACGAGCTTGTCGGAGAGATAAGGGCTGAAGAAAAGAGGCCTGTTTCTATAAACGAGGCCCTTTCGCGGGTGCTGAAAGAAAAGAAAAAGCGTAATTTAATGGATTTCGCCGGGTCATGGTCGATGAGCGACAACGAAGCGAAAAAAATGAAGTCTGGGTTAAGAAAAGTGTGGTCTAAATGGAAGCCAAGGTCGTTCTAGACACATCAATCCTGATAGATTTCATCAGAAACAGGGACGGCGCTGTTTCTCTTGTAAAAAGGCTTTCAGAAAAGTATGATATCTGCACAACAGACATAAATGTATTTGAACTCTATTACGGCGCTTACCTGAGCAAAGAAACAAGCAAAAACATGGCTGCGGTGAAAGGAATTATTAATACCATACTTGTTTTCAGCACTTCACCGGAGAGCGTGGAGATATCGGCAAAAATACTGGCAGAATTGGACAGGAAAGGCCAAAAGATTGAAATCAAGGATATACTTGTGGCTGGCATTTGCATGGTAAATTCTTGCATTGTAGCAACGCATAACAAGCAGCACTTTGAACGGATGGGCGTAAAATTAATAGAATAAGGAATTCATGGGGGAATAATTCATGCGCTCGCGCAGCAAGCCGGAATACCAGCTGAAGATAGCAAGGGAGCGGATACAGATACTGTTTGATGAAGCTGAGCATGCCGAAGACCCGAAGCTCGCGAAGCGGTACATCGAGCTGGCGCGAAAAATCGGCATGCGCTACAACGTCAGGATACCAAGGGACCTGAAAAGGAAATACTGCAGGCACTGCGGGGCATTTTTAAGGTACGGCGCCAACGCAAGACACAGCGTCAGGAAAGGCGTAGTAACTATTAAATGCTTTTCCTGTCAAAGTGAAATGCACTATCCGTACGGGAAGTAAAGTGGAAAGATTGATATGGTTTCAGCAAGAGACGCAGAACCGCAAAGGCTCATCGAAAGTACAGCGGAAGAGCTGAAAAAAACCTTGAAAAGACCTGGCTGGGCCGATTACGTAAAGACCGGTGTATCGCGGGAGCGCCCGCCCGAGGACGCTGACTGGTGGTATATGCGCGCCGCATCCGTGCTGAGAAAGGTTTATGTTGACGGCCCTGTTGGCGTGTCGCGGCTGCGCAGCTTTTACGGCGGCCTGCACAGGAGGGGGCACAAGCCTGCGCATTTCGCCAAGGGCGGCGGGAAGGTTGTGCGTGTCATCCTGCAGGACCTGGAAAAAGCCGGCTTTGTGAAGCAGGCCGAGAAGAGGAAAGGGCGTATAATCACCCCGGCCGGCCAGAAGTTCCTGAACGGTGTCGCGAAAAACACTAAATGATTGCTGTAACTCCTTCTGCAATAATTTTATTTGTTCTGAAATCCAAAAGGTAAGCATCCGAGTGATGCCTTTGATAAGACACAATCCATATCCGGCACAAAATATCCCTGACATTCCGTATGTAGAAGGTTTCTGTCAAGAAAGGCATTTGCTTTATACGAGAAATTTTCCACATGCACGTTCATATATGGGTGACAGGACCGCCGTAGAAAAAGTTCTTTTTCACAGGAGCTTGAGAAAATATTGTCACAAGCCGGATATTTCTCGATGGGAAAAACATTGGAGTTTCCGATGGATATAGACCTTTTTAAAACCTTTGCGGCCATCTTTTGATATGCCCACGGAAGAAGAACTGAAAAGGAAGATATTGCAGCAGCGCATGCTTGAGCAGCAACAGCATGCGCTTCAGGAGCATATGCAGGCACAGGCGCAGCAGCAGCAAATGGAAGAAGTCCTGCGCGTCATAAAGATGCAGGTCCTGGAGCCGAAGGCCCGCGAGCGCCTGGCAAACCTGAAGCTGGTCAAGCCGGAGCTGGCAACGCAGCTTGAGCTTTATCTGGCCCAGCTTTACCAGTCCGGCCAGATACGCGGAAAAATCAATGATGAGCAGATGGTCTCAATCTTAAAAAAGATTTCCGAGAAGAAAGAATACAGGATAAAGAGGAAATAGCCTGGATTTAAAGATGCGCTAACAATTCTGTTACGCTTTTGAAAGTGATATTCATGGGCTCAAAAAAAACATTGTGGCAGAAAATAAAGCTGATAGCGTCCAGAAGAAGCAACGCGCCGCGCTGGGCGGACATAAAGAAGTTCGGGCTGAAAAGAGCCAGAGGCCGCCGCATCGCTGCGGTTACCAAGCACTGGCGCCGCGGCAGGAACAAGATATAGAAAACCGGAAGCAAAAGTTCGGCTTATGTTCCAACGGCAACTGACGTTTTGAAATTAGGAAACTAGAAGCTTTTCCGTCCTGACAAGAGTGGTTCTCATGCCTGAAGAAAAAATCTACACGATACCGATTCGCGCAGAAAAGAAAACGCGCGTAAAGAGAAGCGCGCACGCTGTAAGGATTGTCCGCGCCTTTTTGAAAAAGCACTCTAAAGCTGACGAAATAAAGCTTGGCAGAAAGCTCAACGAAGCTGTATGGAGCAGGGGTGCAAAGAAGCCGCCTTCTTCCGTGCGCGTCAAAGCAGTGAAAGACGCCGGCGTCGTGCGCGCAGAGCTGCTCGGCTTCGATTACGAGGAATTCCGCGCGAAACCCAAGGAAGAAAAGAAGGGCATGAAGGAGCGGCTGATGGAACGCCTGGGCCCGAAGGCGCAGCAGAAGCAGGAACTGGAAGAAAAGATAGAGGGGAAAGCTGAGGAAAAGAATGAATAAGTTACTATAAAGTAGTGACTTTAAGTACTTTTATTCTAAACTTGTTATCATGGCATCACAGTTTGTAGAAAGAAAAGATTATTTAGTCGGAAAATTGCTGGATGGCAACAGAGTTTTATATGAATTTTTTGAAGTGGTGATTTCTAGAAAAAGTACTGACCCGTTTCAAGTAGCTGAAAATCTTATACGTCATTATAATCTTACTCCAAATCAACAGAAATATTTGCGCAGAATTGCTGACAGAACACAAAGAGCAAAAAGAGTTATTTCTTATCTTGAAAAAAGATTTGGAATTAACAGAGAGGGATATTTCGATAATCCAGAAGAAGTTTATAGATTTATGCATAGTGGCAAAGAACCACCAAAGCCGGTTTTGAATGCAAAACCTTATTCTATAGCTGTTGGGTTTGAACATGTTGAATGGGTTTATCAAAATATATTAGGTTATGCCGGACGAGGAAGTGTGGATATTGATTCTTTGGACTCAGATGAAAATCTTAGAAGAACTTTCAAAAGAGCAATTAAAGGCGATGATAGAAGTTTTGAAATGTTATCATTTTCTTATCGCACGCCAGAACAAAGACATAGAATTTTAGAACAAGAATTTCTAGATTATTTAGGAACAGATGAAAGTGCAGATGTCAAGGCACTAAAACATGGTGTTCGTCGTACTGTATTACATGAGATAAGACATGTTATAAATAGAATAATTTCACCAGAAAATTATTATTCAGAAGAAATAAGTGCTCGTTTATACGAAAGAGGTGGTGACCTTTTGAGTGTTTATACCGGATTTGACCAAGAAATTGAAAAGGCTAAAAAAATGGCAGAAAAACTTATAAATGAACATGAAATGAGATTGAAAAGACTGATTGAGCAAGGAGCACCACCTATTATTGTTGAAAGATCAAATAAGCGACTTCCCGAATTAAGAGAAAGGGGAAAGAAAGATGTAGAAGATATAACCAGTTGGGAAGATCTTACAAGGCAGATTTTAGGAAGTCTTAGATGGAATAGTACTTATAGAAGAGAACTTTCATACTTTTTCACTACAACGCCCCAAGAAAAAACAAGACACAGACTGGAACTAATAAGAGATTATTTACCTAGAAGGATAAAACGAAAAGGCAAAAGTATTAAACATTAATTTTTCTATATCAAGTCCTAGGAGAATTCTTTTATAAGCCTTTAATAAAAATAATACTCATGCTCGCGAAAGCGACGGTTTCGCCGGGAGTTCACAGAGGATCAGGCCTCATAAAGAAATATGCGCCACGCCTCAGGAGTATCATAGGGTTCAAGCCTTTCCCGGGAACCATGAACCTGAAAATAGAAAGAAAGATCAGCTTCAGGCTGTACGCCACGCAGACAATCGGTCATCTCCTTCTGAGCGGCCACAGCTACGTGGAGGCATACCTTGCGCCCGCGCGGCTGCATATCCGCGGAGAAAGCTACGACTGCTGGGGTTTCTGGCCTTTCGTGCAGGACAGGACAACGCAGCGGAACGAAGTGGAAATAATAGCCCGTGACAATCTTCACGAAAAATTCAAGCTCGAGGACGGTGACGAAGTTACATTGGAGCTGCTTGAGCACCCCGGCAGGCCGAAGAAGGATGGCATCCTGAAAGGGCTTTTCAGGAACGAGACGAGAATTTCAAGGTAAAAATCAAAACGGAATGTAATTTACCATTCATTTCCTGGCATAAACTTTGCTTTCTTCTTTTGAATTTTTCAGACTTAAAAAACTGACTGTTCATTATCTTTCTGAACATGTTCCTGAAAACGTCTGTGAGGGGGGACCCCAACATAGGGCTGTACGGCTTTGCAACCGACAAGTACGCTTTTTTCGGTGCAAATCCGGAAAAGAAGGTAAAGGAAATTTTAGGCGTGAAAATCGTGACCTCGACGACAATGCACACGGATTTCGCCGGGATGTTCGCTGCAGGAAATTCTTCGGGCATTGTCGTGCCTGGAATCCTTGAAGAATACGAGCTGCCCCGTCTTCGCAGGCATTTCAGGGATGTACTTGTCCTTGAAACAAATTACACGGCACTGGGAAACCTGATTCTCATGAACGACGCCGGCATTGTCCTCTCCCCGCTGCTGAGGAAGCACAAAGCCGCTGTAGAAAGGTTTTTCGGCCTGAACGCCGAGACAGCAACAATAGCGGGAATAAATCTTGTCGGTTCCGTGGCGATAGCAACAAACAAAGGATGCCTTGCCCACCCGAAAATAAGGGAAAAGGAAGCCGCCATTGTCGAGAAAACGCTTGGTGTCCAGCTGAATGTCGGCACGGTGAATTTCGGCTCGCGCTTCGTGAAGGCGGGCGTCATTGCGAACAGTTCAGGCTTCCTTGCTTCCAAGAGCACCTCCGGCTCCGAGCTCGGCAGGATAAACGAGGCGCTGGGCTTTCTGAAAGCTTAAATAAACTGGAGTTATTTTTCTGATAATGGGAATGGCAAATTATATGAGAGTAACTCCACCGGCAAGTCCGGTAATTATAAGAACAATTTTACAAGTTCTTCCAGAGCCTTCTTCAGTAGAAGTTCATTTATCAGGTAATTTAGATTATTCCTCTATTTCAAAACAGGTTGGGGAAATACTTCCAGGTGTAGAAATTTACAAGGGTCATGATTTTTATTTAAAGGATCCTGAAAAAGAAACTATTTTTGACATTTTCTTGCCATCCAGCGGGAGTGCTAACGCTGAACGTCATAGTGTAAGAGGAATCCAATTAATAAAAGCTACTTGGTACATACCAGACCTAATGGCTTATGATCTTAGACATCCTAGCAGTGCCCATATAGAGCTGACGCCTTATGAACTCAGCATAAGTTACAACAGCCCAATGCCCGACTACGTTTCCAAACTCGTACAAAAGATTAGGAGAGGAAAAGTTGCACTTAAATTTGAACTTAGTTCTTAATTATCAAGATTAAACTCTGAAAATCCTTTCAATGATTTCTTTCTTTCCTTTGTGCTTGTAATAAAAGCCAAGCGCCGCCCGGTAAAGCCTGTAATTCCCGTAGGGCATTATTTCCCATGAAAAGGTCTGGAATTTCTTGTGCCACAGAAGCCTGAAAATCAGGTAGTCTTTTTTTGATTTCCCGAACTTCTCGGCTTCCTCGACCTTTTCAAACATCCTTGAGTGAATCCTTCTTGTGTTCCTGGTTACCCAGACGACCTTTATGGTTCCTTTTTCTATTGCCATACTATCCTCGTGCATTATCTAACTGTAATATCTTAAAAAGAAAGAGGGTCAAGGGAGAAAGGCTTTTCTCCTTGTTACCAGTGGCTGACTTTCTTGGACGATGACTTCATCTCAATGTCTTCCTCGACGTACCACAGCTCCTTGTGACGGTAAAGGAAAAAGCTTCCTACCATCAGGGAAGTTCCCGACACTACAAGGACCATTCCTTCCAGCGAGAACAGGGGGATGTTGTAAAGGTAGGAGAAAACGATGAAATGCGCGTCAAAAAGGTAAATTCCTGTGGACATGAAAATCCATATGTATTTGTATTTGTTGGAAAGCTGCGCGACGTACGAAAGGACAAAGGCCGATATAAGGTATTCAATAAAGGCCACTATAATCGCTGTTGCCATTCTTACATCTTCCCGCTACAAAGACTATTTTCTCGGCCCTTATTTAAAGATTTATAAAAACTTTTACAGCAAAGCCGGAAATGCAGCATTCCGTCCGCTGAGGTGGATATCATGCCCAACGAAAAAGAGATACAGAAAAAATACATCCAGGCCCAGCTGCTCAAGCAGCAGATAAACGCCATGATAGAGCAGAAAAGCGCTATAGATGAAAAGCTCGGCGAAATGGCCGTTTCCCTGGACGCCATAAGCAAGCTGGAAGAAATAAGGAAAGGCGAGGAGATATGGTCTTCCGTGGGCGGCGGCGTGTTCGTGAGGAGCGACATAAAGGACACTGAAAGCATCCTTGTGAGCGTCGGTGCCGGGGTTGTTGCCAAAAAATCGCGGCAAAGGGCCTCGGAAATCCTGAAAGAAAGGATGGTCGAGCTGAAAAAGGCGGATTTGCAGATAATGGAAGAAGTGACCAGCTATGCGCACCAGATCGAGGAGCTGGAAGGGGAAATGGAATCCATGATGGAAGAGCAAGAAGGGAAAAAAAGCAGGAAGAAATGAGGCGCCTTTGATTCTTGGCATTGAAACGTCGTTCTCGGATTTCTTTTATAAACATTCTCCTGATACTTAATTAAAATAAAATGGTCTGGACAGAATTGCTTTGCAATTCTGGGTAGTGATACTTATGTTCGGCGCTTTGAAGAAAAAACTGCAGGAAGCAATAAGCAGGATTACGGGCAAGGAAAAGCCGGCTGAAGAGGAAAAGCCAAAGCCACAAGAAACGACGGTGGAACCGAAACAGCCTGAAGTTCCTTCGAAACTTCCTTCTGCCCAAGATCTTCTTGAAGAGAAAACAGAAGGGAGAGAAGAGAAACCAGGGCAGCCGGAAGAAATCAAAAAGGAAGAGGCGAAGCCTTTTGTCTTGGAAAAAGAAGAAAAGCCGCTGATAAAAGAAGTTGACGAAATTCTTGAAGAAGAGAAGCTTCCTGTTACGGAAAAAGAGGAAAAAGAACGGCTGGGCAGGAGAGAAGAGCTGAAACCGGAGCCTGTTCTGGAAGAAGAAAAGCCCGGATTTTTTTCCGGTCTGCTGAGGAAAGTCACGAAGAAGGTAACGGAAAAAACGCTTGGCGGCGAGGAAATTGACAAGTTCCTGAAAGATTTGCAGTTAGCGCTGCTTGAAAACGACGTTTCAATGGAAACAGCAGAACGGATATGCGAAGAAGTGAAGCAGCAGCTGAGCGGCAAAAGCGTGAGGCGCGGCGATGTTGAAAAGGAAATAAAGTCAGCGTTGCGCAGCGCCATGCTCGACGTGATGCAACAGCCTGAACTGGATTTGGAAAAAATGATAGAAGAAAAAGGCGGCAGCCCGCTGCTTGTGGTGTTCTTCGGCTTCAACGGCACCGGAAAAACTACAAGCATAGCAAAGCTTGCGCACAGGCTGAAGCAGTACAGGCCCGTGATTGCCGCAGGCGATACGTTCCGCGCGGCGAGCATCGAGCAGCTGGAGGAGCACGGCCGCAGGCTTGGCGTTGATGTTGTAAAGCACAAATACGGCGCTGACAGCGCTGCGGTGATTTTTGACGCCGTGAAGCATGCATCAGCAGTTGGCGGCAAAATAGTGCTGGCGGATACAGCCGGCCGCAGCCACAGCAACGTGAATTTGATGGACGAGCTGAAAAAAATAGTGCGGGTGAACAAGCCTGACCTGAAGGTCCTGATACTGGATTCCATAACCGGCAACGACATCTACGACCAGTCGGTGCTTTTTGAAAAAGCCGCGGGCGTTGACGCAATAATACTGACAAAAGCCGACGTCTACGAGAAAGGCGGGGCGGCGCTTTCAGCTACTCATACGCTGAAAAAGCCCGTGCTGTTCCTTGGCGTAGGGCAGGAATACGGTGATTTGAAGGAGTTCGAGCCCGAGGAGATCGTAAGGAATCTGCTGGAGTAGAAATCGAAATGGAAATTTTTGAGTTCTAAACCAAATAACTTATAAACTGGTTAGTCGATTCTCGAAATCAGAGGGTCAGTTCTACCGATACAAACAATATCTGATTCACCAGCACCTACATATGATGATTTTCCTAACCGCCACTTGAAATTTTTTACTGTATTTAGATTCACTTCAAAATCTGTGTTTCTAGGTCCTAGTCTTTTAATGTACAATTCCGATGTACCAAAGGGGTTTCTGTCCTTATTGCAGGGAAAGTATGAAAGAACCTTTTTCTGGGACGATCCGCTTGATCCTTAGTCATTTTGATGCACCTATGCAATTCTCTTTATTTGCTAATAAAATCCAACTTCTGGCCTCTCATGCACGCTTATCTTGAAAGAATATCGTGTGTTTTGATCGCTTCGCGTCTAGTTCCCGTTGTTCTCGCCCACGAGCTTGCGGACAGCGTCCCTGACAGCTTCGCTGCGGTTCGGGTAGACGCCTTTCTTGACAAGAACGTCTATGTTCTTTATCTGCTTCTCCGTGAGCCTTATCTGGATTGTTTCCATGACCATGATGATTTCACCTCATTTCAATTGAAGAGTTTTTGTCGTATCTTTACCAACATAAAAATCCGGTATTGAAGCCTCATTTTGCGGTTCTCCGTCTGGAATACCAAAAACGCGATAATACCCTTCTTTAACTTTAGTTGTGACAAAGGGATCTTCGTCAAAAGCGTCCACTTCTAATGGAAGGCCGACACGGACACCATTTATCGTCATTATGCTAACTTTAACCGGATATCTGCCTTCACGGCTTCCTCTTCTTGCAATTACATTTTCAGGGTCCAATCTTATTCTCAGATTGTATTTCGGCATTTCACCCATCAGACCACCTTCCAAATGTGCGTGTAATGCATTACCTTCATAATGTAATTACTTTACAATAGTGATTATAGTAATCTTTAAATACCTTACTACGGGGCGGTGACTATAAGCAGGAAACTGCTGCTTTACAATGAATTTGTTTCCGAGGATTTAATCTTTTTGCTTCATCTTGTTGTTATGCTTTCAGGATTGTCGCAGAAGCTCAGGGACGCCATAGACAGGTTCTCCAGGGGCGGCGCGAACAGGGAGGAAGTGGATGAGCTGGTGAGGGAAATCCAGCGCTCCCTGATATCCGCGGACGTTGATGTCCAGCTTGTCCTGCAGCTGAGCGAGTCCATAAAGAAGCAGTCCTTTGAAAAGATGCCCGCAGGCCTGACAAGAAGGGAGCATGTTGTCCGCGTTGTCTACGAGGAACTGGCGGAAATAATGGGCAGAGAGAAGTCGGCTATCGCCCTAAAACCGAAAAAAATACTGCTTGCGGGGCTTTACGGCAGCGGAAAGACGACTACAGCCGCAAAGCTCGCGCGCTTTTACCAGAAAAAAGGGCTGAAAACAGCGCTGATATGCTGCGATACGGTAAGGCCCGCGGCTTATGAGCAGCTGAAGCAGCTGGCGGAAAAAATAGACGCGGAATTCTACGGCGAGAAGGGCGAGAAGGATTCTGCTGCTGTTTTAAGAAACGCGCTGAAAAAAGTCCGCGGCGACGTGATCATTGTAGACTCATCAGGAAGAAACGCCCTTGACGGTTCTTTGATAGAAGAGATAAAGGAAATTGATTCTTTGCTTAATCCCGACGAGCGCATTTTAGTGATACCAGCCGACATCGGCCAGGCGGCTAATGAGCAGGCGACGGCGTTTTCTAATGCCCTTCACATCACGGACGTCATTGTCACAAAACTGGACGCGACGGCGAAAGGCGGCGGAGCGCTTACGGCTTGTTATCAGACGAGGGCGAAAGTGATTTTTGTCACCGTAGGCGAGACGCCTGAGGACCTTGAGCAGTACGACCCGAAAAAATTCGTCGCGCGGCTGCTGGGTTTCCCGGATTTAGAGGCGCTGCTGGAAAAAGCCAAGACCGCAGTTGATGAAGAAAAGGCGAAAAAAGTTGTCAGCGGGGATTTTACAATAGAGGAATTCTACGAGCAGATAGAGTCTGTGCAAAAAATGGGCCCGCTGTCGCAGATAATGGACATGATGGGCCTCGGCAAGATGAGCGGAAAGGTTCCGGGCGGCGTTGATGTCCACGAGGCGAAGATGAAGAAATGGGGGCACATCATAAAAAGCATGACAAGAGAGGAGAAATCCAGCCCGGACATCATCAATCCTTCGCGCGTGAGCAGGATAGCCAGGGGCAGCGGAACAAGCGAATCAGAAGTCCGCGAGCTGCTGTCAAACTACGGAAAAATAAAGAAGATGATGAAGAAGATGTCGCCATCAAAATTAAAAAGAAGCGGGCTGTTCAGGAAGTTCGGGCTGAGATAGCAATTCTGGAGTTTTTCATTATCAGGATTGCGGCGAATAAGGCAGGAAAAGCACGGTTTCTCTCAGCGAAAACATTTTCGGATAATAATCGCTTCTGCCTTGCCTGTCCACGAGAACTCCTCTTATCCCTGCTTTTCCGGCGCCTTCAATGTCGTCGGCAATCCTGTCGCCGACCATCACCGCTTGTTCAGCAGTAACTCCTAATCTTTCTAATGCCGTTCTGTAAATCCGCGGGTCCGGTTTCACCAGACCAATGTCGCAGGAAACAATAACGGCGTCAAAGCAATCGTATATGCCAAGGCCTTTGATCATGCTGTGGGCGCCAGCGTAGCCGTTTGACACTATGCCGAGCTTGTATCTTTTTTCTTTCAATTTATGAAGGACTTCCCTTGTTTCAGGAAACAATCTTACCTTTCTTACGTTCTCTTCCCATATTGAGGCAAGCTTCTCCTCAACAGAAGCGTCGCTCACGCCAAACTCCCCGCAGACGTACGCAAAAGCGGCTTTGAAAGAAGGAAACTGCCTTGTCATCAGTGACGACTGGAATTTCGCCATGAATTCCTCGAAGCTTTTGTCGTAGCCAAGAAGTTCCCGCGCTTTTTGCACAGGATTTCCCGCCTCGCTGTAAATAAGCGTGTCCCACAAGTCAAATATGACCGCGCGAATCATGTTAACTCACATTTCTGGTTTCAGATTAGCTTAAAAAGTTATTGTTGTATATCATAAGTTGATAATATTTTCTCCGGGAAAGCTGTTGCAGACCGTCATCGGCTGCTTGATCCAGATTCCTGGCGGTCTCGTGGAACGCCTGGCGTTCTCTTGGCTTTTAGAAAAATGAAAAGAGGTTTTTGATATCGAAGTAACTCCCCCTATGAAGCAGATGGGATATGACCGCGCCATCGTTGTATTTTCTCCAGAGGGCAGGATGTATCAGGTGGAGTACGCAAGGAAAGCTGTTGAAAAGGCAACAACCATAGTCGGCGTGACGTTTGTCAACGGCGTCGTGCTCGTGGCAACAAAAAGCCTGCAGAAGCTGCTCGTTCCCGAAAGCGTGGAGAAGATTTCAAAGATAGACGAGCACATAGGCGCAGGCTCTGCGGGCATTCTTGCTGACGCCCGTGTCCTTGTTGATTACGCGCGCGTGCGCTGCCAGGTCAACAGGATAAGCTTCGGCGAATCCATAGAAATCAACGCGCTTGTAAAGGACATTTCCGACAGGAAGCAGAGGTTCACCCAATTAGGCGGCATCAGGCCTTACGGTGTATCGCTGCTTTTGGCAGGAGTGGACGGCGGGCCGCATCTGTACGAAACAGACCCTTCCGGCACGATCAGGGAGTGGCGCGCGCATGCCATAGGCAGGGGCGCGAAGGAAGCGAAGAAAGTTCTCATAGAAGAATACAAGGATGAAATAAGCAGGGAAGAAGCCCTTGCGCTTGCGCTGAAGGCGCTGAAAACCGGCGAAAAGAAGCTTGCAGCAAAGGCCGTGGAGATAGGAGTTGTCGAGGACGGGAAATTCCGCTTGCTGGAGCGCAATGAGGTCCGCGAGGCGCTGAAGGGATTTGTGTGAAGTTAATAGACTTTTCTTCTAGCAAGAGCAATGTATTTTTCAGAAGATTTTAAATTGCCTCCACCGAGGTAAAATTTGTCTCGAGCATCCCAAAGATGATTACTATCGCGATCTCCTAAAAATCTCCTAAAACCATCAAGAAGTCCATGTTCTTCGACAAATTGTCTCGGTCGCATTCTGTAAAGCGCGTCGCAAAATTCTTCAGCATGAGGAATTTCTAATGCATCAAGTCTTTGCCTTAACCTGTCAATACGCCTTTCTCTGTCTTTGCCGTCCATCCAATCGAATACTTCCGACCAGTAAGTCAAATCTGGCATGTGTTTGCGATAAAGAAAATGATGCATTGCTGTAGAAATTCTTTCAGGTCTTGATAAGTGAGGATTTGAAAATTCTTCGTGGATGGGAAGCGCTTCAAGGAAGGAAGGTAAAATATTGTCAATACCTACTATCATGTCAGAAGCTGCGTGCATGTATTCGTGAGTTAAGGCAGGTCTGCCAGATAAATACATTACAATTCCATAAAGACCAATACAAGATGCCGGAATTATAGAAATTTTCCCTATTGCTGTATAAGATAAAATTCCTAACGCTGTGGAAAGAGCAATACTTCCTGTAATTACACCAACATCATGACCAAAAATGTAAATGGTTTCAGTCTCGGGATCGTAATGCGTATAATAAGGTTTTCCTGTTTTTGGACCATAGACTGGACTGCCTATAAATTTTAGTTCAATGCCCGACAAATCAACATCATATTTCGTTTCGATATAACTTCGTGTCTGTTTAATTGCGGATTCGTTTATCATAGTTATTAAGAAGTGGTGACAAATGTTTAAATGCATGAGCCCTGAGCTTTCAGGAACGCGTTAATTATGTGAAAATGAATTACGCATTACTCCTGAATTACGTTTTTCGCCATTTCAAATCTTAAAAGTGTTTTTGTGAATTGTATCTAATGGGCAGCGTAAAGGACCTGGTAGTCCGTCAGCATCCGTCTCCGCAGGAAATGGGCTCGGGCGCGTTTGTTTTTTCTGACCGCTATTCTGTTTTTGACTGGGGAGAAATGCCTGATCATGTACCTAACAAAGGTTCTTCCCTGTGCTTGATGTCGGCATATTTCTTCGCGCAGCTTAATCAAAGCGGAATCCGGACGCATTATACCGGGCTTGATGGCAACCATGCAATGAATGTGCATCTTGTGAATGTTGTGAAGCCCGGCGTCCTTGCTGGCGGCTATGATTATTCATCTTTTCGTTCAATGCAGGGTAATTTCGTAATTCCTTTTGAGATAATTTACAGGAACACCTTGCCGAAAGGAAGCTCTGTGTTCAAAAGGCTGAGAGAAGGTTCGCTTTCCCTCTTGTCAATGGGCTTGACGGAGCAGCCCGGAGAAGGCGACCCTCTGCCGCGAATGTTTCCGGATATAAGCACAAAATACGAGGCATTCGACCGCTATCCGGATGAAAGAAAAGGCGAAAGCAGGGCAGCGTTCCTAAGAGACCTTGGCGGCCTGAGCGAAGAAGAAGCAGTGATGATAGACTGCATTACAAAAGAAGCAAACAAAGTTATAACAGATGGTATCGGGCACGCTGGCCTGCGCAATGATGACGGGAAGCTTGAATTCGCTTTCACGCCTGAAAGAGATCTGATGGTTGTTGATGCCATAGGCACGCTTGATGAATGCAGGTTCACATATCCTGCTGGAGGCAGGCGGATAGAGGTGAGCAAGGAAATCCCGAGGCAGTGGTACCGTTACAGGCAGCCGGAATGGGTCGCAGAAGTGGAAGCTGCAAAAAGCACAGGAAATGCTGAGTGGCGGGCTCTTGTTACGCAGAAACCTGAACCATTGCCGCCACGTTTATTGGAATTGCTGGGCATGGCTTACGCGTCGTCAGCAAACGCGGTTTTGGGAAAAGACGTCTTTGATTGCCCGCCGCTGGATACAGTTGTAAGGGAATACCAGAGGTTCAAGGAGATTGAGATGAAATGAGCTCGGTTCTTGAAAAAAGATATGCTAGCAGGCGCATGCGAGAAATCTGGGATGATAACCAGAAATATCTCAGGTGGCGTGGCGTATGGGTTGCATCGGCCGAGGCATTGATGGAATTAGGAATCCTGGGAACTCAGGAACAGATTGACGAGCTACGTGCTTATCGTAGCATAATTGATTATGACAAGGTTGCGGTGTACGAAAGGCAAACAAAACATGATGTTCTTGCCCACAGAAAAGCTTATGCAGACCTATGCCCTAATGGCGGAAAAATATTGCATGCGGGTCTGACAAGCGATAACGTCACAAGCCCTGCTGAATCAATGCAGATGCGGGATGCGCTTCATCTTCTTGTTTTGGAAGCGGCGCGAACCGTAGACCTGCTTGGCATGCAGGCAGAACGTTACCGGGACCTTCCTTGCGTCGGTTACACCCATTTTCAGGAAGCCCAGCCAACAACTATTGGAAAACGCATCGCATTATGGGGCCAAGGATTTTCAGATGCTCTTCACGACTTAGAAAAAAGGCTTGAATTAAGATGGGGTGGAATGAGGGGAGCAACAGGAACGCAGGAAGCGCTTTTGCATCTTTTCAATGGAGACGTCAAGAAAATAGAAGAGTACGAAAGGCGCGTTGCAGAAAAGCTTGGTCTGGGCGAAACTTATATATTAACGGGCCAGACGCCGCCAAGGTCAGGCGACTACCAGATTCTTTCTGCTTTGGCTGAAATAGGAATGGCAGGACAAAAATTTGGCACGGACATACGGCTTTTATGGAATACAAAGCAGGTCGGGGAGCCGTTTGAAGAGGGACAACTGGGTTCCAGCGCAATGGCTTACAAACAAAATCCCAGCCGTTCAGAAAGGATTTGCGGGCTTGCAAGAAATTTGTATGCATACGCGGAAGCTGCGGCGCATATGGCCGGACAACAATGGCTTGAAAGAACTTTGGATGATTCTTCGCAGCGAAGGATTATAAACCCGGATGCGTTTCTGACTGCCGATGCTGTCCTGAACCTTGCCATGTATGTCGCAAAAGGTCTTCGTGTTTATCCCGCGCGTGTAAAGCGTGAATTAATTGAGCACCTTCCTTTTGTGGCAACTGAAAATATAATCACATCAGCTGTAAGGTCCGGCAGGGACAGAACAACTGTTTATGACGCTGTGCAGAGACACAGCAGAAGTGTTATGGAACATCTTATGGAAGATCCTTATGCGCAAAACGACCTTCTAGAACGTATTGCCCGTGACCCCGATGTAGGATTGGCGAAAGAACAAATAGACGGAATTGTTGGGGACGGCCGCCATTATGCAGGTCTTGCGCCGCAGCAAGTTGATAAGTTTCTCCGGGAAGTTGTCCAGCCTGTCCGTGAAAAATATCCGGAAGCATTGGTCATAGAGCCGGAAGTTGAAATCTGATTTATAAGATTTGCGGGTATTGATTCTGCATGGTGCTGCAGCATAACTGCGGAATAGCCGCGGTTTACAATCCAAACAGACTAGGCTGAACTATTTCACGCCTTGAAATTCTTTTAGAAAATTTGGTGCTTCAATTTTCCCGTCAAAGCCTATCCCGAGGCATTTCATGCATATTTCCTCGCCAAGAACCTCTTGTAAACCTTCTATTGTCATGTAACCCCACGAGTCGGCACCTGTTAGTTGTCTCATATATTCATTTGCTACTTTTATATCATCCGAAGCAATCTGGCTTGCTATTAATTCCTCGGCTCCTCTGAAATCAATACCCCAGTGGCAGGCGTATTTTATCGGAGGGTCAGAAACTCTGATATGCACCTCTTTGGCGTTCATTTTTTTTAGCAACTCTATATTTCGTCCTATCGTTGTTCCCCTTACAACACTGTCTGTAAGATACCCGACTCTTTTACCACTAACAAATTCTTCCAAAAGAAGTCTGTTTCCAGCTATGAACTGTCTTTTCTGCAAGTTGTCTGTCATGAACCCTCTCTGAGACAGACTGACACCTCTGTCAGCCAGTTTTACAGGAAATCTTTCTTTGGGCATAGCTTTTATGTACAAAGTGCCTGCTTGTGCTGCAAATCCCATTGCTACATAGTCGCCTGACTCCGAATCAGGGACGATAACGTCAACGTCAGCAGGACAAATCTCATGTAATTTTTCGCCAAGCCTGTATCTAGCAACGGCTACCCGCAAATTTCCATTAGTTGTTGTGAAAGATGAATCGGGTCGTGCAAAATAAATGAATTCAAAGTGGCATAGCGATCTATTCGGATGACTTTCAATAGTATGAGTACGAATCCCGCCTTTATTTACAACTATTAACTGGGTGGGACCTATTTCTTCGATTTTTTGAATCGGGAAATCTGGACACAAGCCGTTATGTATTGCAGGCTCTTCAGAAGCAAATACATATGTCGCGCCTGATTGTCCGAAGAAAAGAGGTCTGTAGTTTTTCGGGTCCTGAATAGCCAGCAAAGTATTCTGTTCAGGAAGCAAGGCGACAACAGCGTAAGCACTGTCCTCCAGTTCTTTCATAAGTTTCTTCGTCCCGTTTTCGATTCCGTGTTGAGAAATTTCCCGCAGCCACAGTGCACCCAGAGATTCAGTGTCAGTCGTTGTCGTGTGATGATAGCCATCTCTTTCCATGTATTGTCTGAGTACATCTGCATAAGGTACATTCCCGTTGTGCACAATATGAAGCGACATGCCTTTGTACCCGACTACAATAGGAGGAGCGTTTACCATGCCTGACCGCCCACCTTCTGTACCGTATCTTAATCCTGCCACGCCCATATGCCCGGAGAGTCTGCCAGATATGTTGGGAAAGAATTCATAAGGTGGGTCAAGGCTCTTTTCTATCGGCAAAGTGCCGTTTGAAATTCCTACACCCTGCGGGTGCAAGCCGCCACGATTTTGCAGCATCTGAGCCGCTGTTGAAATCAAAGGAATTACGTTTCTTCCATCAACAGAATAAGCTCCCGTAATTCCGCACATAAACTATCTTAAACCAGTGAAATTTTAAAAAGTGATTCTGTTCTGCTGCGGACTGAATAATCTCCGATGTTTTTAACCCCTTAAATCCTTTGCGATTCAGAATAATTCTTGGAATTACGAAAAGGCTCCCTATTACGCACGCTGTGCTTACAAACGGAGCCTCGGATTACCGGTGAAAAGATGGTTACAGTCGACGAAGCCATAATTGCCAAGTACAGCAGGGAAGGAAAGCATTTTGAAATCCTTGTTGACCCTGACTTGGCTTATGACCTCAAGGAAGGCAGAACTGTTTCTCTTTCCAGAATGTTGGCTGTTAACACGGTGTTTACAGACGCGCGCAAGGCGGACAAGGCGTCGCCGTCGGACATCCAGAAGGCTTTCGGCACAGGCGACGCCGAGAAGATAGCTGAGTTCATCGTGAAGCACGGCGAAGTGCAGCTCACGACGGAATTCCGCAGGAAGAAAACGGAGGAGAAGAGGAAGCAGATAGCCGCCTTCATCTCGCGCAATGCAATAAATCCGCAGACCCGCGTGCCGCATCCGCCCGAAAGAATTCTTACAGCCATGGAGCAGGCACGGGTCAGCATAGACCCGTTCAGGCCCGCGGAGCAGCAGGTGGATGACGCCGTAAAGGCGATAAAAAGCATCATCCCGATATCAATAGAAGAAATCGTGCTGGACATTGAAATACCGGCGAAATATTCGGCGCGCGCTTACGGGCTTTTGAAGGAACTGGGAACGCTGCAGAAGGACAACTGGCTCAGCGACGGCTCGCTTTTCGCCAAATTGCTCATCCCCGCGGGGCTCAAGGAGTCAGTATTCAGAAGGCTAGGCGCAGTCACGGAAGGCAATGTCAGTATTACGGAAGCGAAGAAATAAAATGGTCTAGACAGAATCCGAAGGAGTATGAGGTGTTGATTATGGAAATGGAAACAACGGAGACAAAAAGGAAGCTTGTAGTTCCAGGCGACCTGCTGGGAGAAGGCCGCGCGGGGCGGGGCGCTTACGAAGACGGCGACAGGGTTTACTCGCAATACATCGGGCTTGCCGAGGAGCGCAACGGCGTTTTCGTCGTGATTCCGCTGAGCGGCATTTACGACCCGAAGCGCGGCGACGGGGTAGTGGGCAAGATAGAGGACATAATTTTCTCGAAATGGATTGTTGACATAAACAGCCCGTACGAAGCTGTCCTGCCGATAAGCGAAGCAACGGACGAGTTCATAGACATGACAAAGACGGACCTGACGCATTTCTTTAATTACGGCGACCTGATTTTCGCGGAAATCAGCAGCGTGACAAAGACAAAAAACGTTCAGCTGTCAATGATGAACAGGAAATGCAGGAAGCTGAAAGGCGGGCGCATCATCAAGGTCACCCCCGCGAAAGTTCCTCGCATAATAGGGAAAGCCGGCTCGATGGTCGAGATGATAAAGAAGCTCACGGACACGCAGATTGTTGTCGGCCAGAACGGCATCGTCTGGGTAAAGGGGACGAACGAAGACGTTGCGGCTGAAGCGGTCCTGCTGATAGAAAAGAAATCGCACATTTCCGGGCTCACCGATTACATAAGCAGCATGCTCCAGCAGCGCCTGGGCGAGAAAACGGAAACGAAGGGCGATAATGATGATTTTGGAGGACGATAATCATGGGCGGAAAAACGAATCCCGACATAATAAAAAACGGCATCCGCATTGACGGCCGCAGGCTTGATGAGATGCGCCCCGTGGAAGCGCAGGTCGGCGTGCTGAAAAATGCCGACGGCTCCGCGCTTTTCAGGATGGGCAGCACAATAGCCGTGGCAGGCGTTTACGGCCCGAGAAAGGTGCACCCCAAGCACGAAGAGGAAGCGGAAAGGGCAATTTTACGCACGCGGTACAACATGGCGGCTTTCTCCACTACGGAAAGAAGCAGGCCCGGACCGAGCAGGAGAAGCCAGGAAATATCAAAGGTCACAAGGGAAGCGCTCGCGCCCGTGATATTTCTGGAGGAATTCCCGAAAACTGCGATAGACGTTTACATCGAGATACTGCAGGCGGACGCTTCAACGCGCATTGCCGGCATAAACGCCGCCTCGCTGGCGCTGGCTGACGCCGGAATCCCGATGGCAGACCTCGTTGCAGCGTGCAGCGCGGGAAAGGTCGCGGGCCATCTCGTGCTTGATGTCGCAGGAAAAGAGGATACGGAAGGCGAGCTGGATCTGCCCGTGGCGCTTTACAAGAGAAAAAACATCATAACGCTCCTGCAGATGGACGGGCTGGCGCCGAAAGAAGAAGTCAAGGAGCTGATTAAGCTGGCACTGAAGGGCTGCGAGATTGTTTATGAGAAGCAGAGGAGCGCCCTGAAGAAAGAATATTCTGTTGACGAAAAAGAGGCGGGGAAGTAAAGGAGGCTAAAAAATGACACTGGAAATCGATGCTGACCTGGTTAAGGAAATCGTAGGAAACGAGAAAAGGCTGGATTACAGGAAGTTTGACCAGTACAGGGACATCGTGATTGAGACGGATTTCATAACATCGGCAGAAGGCTCAGCCAGAGTCAGGCTGGGCGACAGCGTTGTCGTTGCCGGGGTGAAGATGGACGTTGGCGAGCCTTTTCCTGACACTCCTGATGAAGGGGTAATGATGGTTGCCGCGGAATTCCTGCCGCTGGCTTCGCCGGAATTCGAGCCCGGCCCGCCTGGCGAGAATGCCATTGAATTGTCAAGGGTTGTTGACCGCGCCATCCGCGAATCAAAGTGCATCGACTTCAAGAAATTGTGCATAACGCCGGGCGAAAAGGTCTGGATGGTTTTCATTGACCTTGATATTCTGGATGACGACGGAAACCTGATAGACGCCGCAGGGCTCGCCGCGATGGCTGCCCTGCTCAATGCGAGAATGCCTGCGCTGAAAGAAGACGGAAGGACTGATTACGACAATAAAACGGACAAAAAACTGCCCATGAGCGGCGTTGCTGTGTCAACGACGTTCGCGAAAATTGCCGACCGCATCATTGCCGACCCTTCCTACCCTGAATGGCGTGCGCTTGACGCGCGCCTTACAGTAGGCACAGTCGACAAGGGCGGAAAAACCATGCTCAGCTCAATGCAGAAAGGCGGCAGCTACGGCTTTACCTTGGAAGAAATAGAATACATAGTCGGGAAAGCCGTGGAAAAGGGCGATGAGCTGAGAAGCAAGATAAAAGAAGCGGTTTCTTAGTCAGCTTTCTTTTTTATGGGTCCTGAATGTTCGTGTGATACCTATTCAGCAGACGGAGTTCATCAGCGCTTTTATTTTCTTCTGCGCCTGCGCACATAAACGATAGTTTCCCTGGGCACGATTTTCAGGGTTCCAAGACCTTCGCCAAAAGGAATTACTTCGTAAGGCATCTTCTTTTTCAGGGAACGTAGCTTTCTGGAGAAGTACTTTCCTGTTCTTCTGATGTCGGGCCCGATGCCGTCGATTGCTTCTTTTAAATATTCAACCCCTATCTCGCTTCCAAGCATCCCGGAATTTTCAATGTAGCTTCTTATGCTCGCGTAAAGATCTCCCACATGTCCTCTCAATTTTTCCTGCAGGTACGATAAAACTGTTTCTCTTGCACGTATCTCTTCCAGCAAACGCATGGCTTCTTCTTTCTGCGACATGCAAACCAGAAAACGATAACATGAAAACTTTTTAAGATTAGAAATTACGCATGTAATTACAAAGTAATTCACTTCTTCTTCCATTCCCGCGCCATCTTGATGCGCCGCCACGTCGCCGGGTGCGTATGGAACAGGGCTTCAATTATTGGGTGCGGCCTGTGGTCGCCCAGGGAAAGGTCCGCGAGCCTCTTTTCCGTGGACACCTGCGCCTTCGCTTTCTGCACAGTGTTCAGGGCGAACAGGTCCGCCTCGGCTTCCCTTCGGCGTGAATAAGTGTTGGCAAGGGGCATGGCGATAAGCTCTGCTACGGAGAACAGCAGCATGAACAGGGGCAGCGCGGCAAGGTCGCCGAAATACGCTATGCCGAAATAATTCACCGAAGAATGCATTATTTTGTCAATGATGAACAAAACGGGGAAAATCTTTATAGCATCAACAGCAATGGAACGCCATATGTCATGGTTCACGTAATGGCCGAGCTCGTGGCCGATGACCGTTTCTATCTCATCCTCGGTGAAATTGTTTGTCAGCGTGTCGAACAAGGCGATTTTCTTGGTGTTGCCGAAGCCCGTGAAGAATGCGTTGGGCTTCTTGCTTTTTTCTGATTCCTTTACGACAATCACGTCCTTTATCTCGCTGACGCCAAGCATCCTGCACAAAGCAAGCAGTTTTTTCTTGTGCCTCTGGTTCCTGTAAGGCCCGAACTTGTAGAAGAACGGGACGAGCACGACGGGATAAATATAGTTGAGAAATACTGAGAACAGGGTATAGAGCACCCCGGCAACCAGCCACCAGCTGCTTACCGACCATAAATAAAAGAAAGCCGTCAGCGTTATTATCCCGATAATGTACCCGATAAGCTGCCTTTTCATGTAGTCTTTGAACCAGCCGCGAATAGTGTAATTGGACAGCCCGTACTTGTGCTCAAAGACATAGCCGGCGTAAAAGCTGAGCGGCAGCTTTGCGAGGTTCATTATGGTCATCAGAAAGAAGGCATAAAGCGGGACAACCAGCAGCGTGGGCAGCGGCGACAATGCCTCCTTCAGGAAAACGTTCGCCTGGAAAAGCAGTATAAGCAGCAATGTTAGCAGCTCAATTATTATGCCGTTGGCTATTCCCATCAGCAGCCTTTGCCTTGAGTAAAGCTTTGCCATATTGCGCTTTTTCGGGTCGAATTCGTAGGGATATTTGATGGGCATATTGATACCTCATTAGGATTTTAAAGTCTTGTTGCAGGATAAATAGGTTATAGCGATACAAGGAGAACATCCGGTTCTCCTGTATGTGAAACCAGGAAATCTTGTTATATCTTCTGGTTTCACTATAAATGGCGCAAAGCATTTTTAAGGTTTTTCGCGTATGCTTAGGTGGTTCTCGTGAACGATCTTGCTGAACATATTCTCGGGCGGGGGGCCAGAAAGGTCATGCTGCAGATGCCGGAAGGGCTGAAATCAAGGGCTGCAGCGATAGCCGGGATGCTGGAGAAAGAGGGCATTGAAACTTTGATTTCCGCCGAGGCATGCTACGGCGCCTGCGACCTGCGCGACCATGAGGCGAAAGCGGCTGGGTGCGACCTGCTTGTCCACATAGGACACAGCAAGTTCTACGTGGATTCCGCTACGGAAGTGCCTGTTTTGTATTATCCATACCACGTGCCGTATCGATTTGACGGAATCGACTTCTCGCCGATTCCCGAGAAAAGGATAGGCCTTGTCACCACGATACAGCACCTGCCCCTGCTGAAGGACGTAAAGCAGCTGCTGGAGAAGCAGGGCAGAGAAGCCGTCGTAGGCGGCCAGATTCTGGGCTGCTGGTTCGTGAATGCTGAAAAAATTGAGGAGAAGGTAGACGCCTTCCTCTTCGTCGGCTCGGGAAAGTTCCACCCTCTCGGCATGGAAACGAAAAAACCGGTGTATACATACGATCTGGAAACGCACGAGCTTGAGAAGATTGACCTGGTGACTGCAAAAAAGCGGAAATACGCGATGATTTACATGTGCAAGGACGCGAAGACCTTCGGCGTCATCGTCTCGTCAAAAACGGGCCAGCACGAGCTGCAGGGAAGGGCGGAAAAAATTGTCAGCTACCTGAAAGAAAAGGATAAAAGGGCTTTCATCATAGTTATGGATGAGATAACGGACAATAAATTGCTGGCATTAAGATTGGACGCTTACGTCAACACCGCATGCCCGCGGCTGATGGACGACCATTTCACCAAGCCGCTCATAAACGCCGAGGACGTCCCGAAAATCTTTGACGAGGATTTTATTGATTTTGAAGGAGCGATGAACCGGGAAAGAATTGAAGCGGAAAAGGAAATTTAGGTGTCTTATATGAAAATCGAAGTCCTTGAAGATGAAGATGAAAGGCTGAAAATAGAAGTCCACGACAACCTGACGCTGCTGAACCTGCTCAACGAGAACCTGTGGAAGCAGCGGGGGCTTGATTACGCCGCCTATGCCCAGGACCATCCGTACATTTCCAAGCCCGTTCTTGTCGTGAAAAGCAGGAATCCCAAGAAAGCCCTGCTGGACGCCGCTGACCGGATTGTTGAGGACGCCAGGGATTTGAGGAAGCAGCTGGAGCGGGAACTGAAGGACTGAACAAAAACAGCATTAATTCTTTTCTTCTCACTTTATTATCCATGTTCAAGCCCGAGGTCCGCATTATAGCCTGGGACGACTGCTCCTTCAAATACAGGACGAAGAAGGTCCGTCTTGTAGGCGTTGTCTACCGCGGCGGCTCGTTCCCTGACGGATTATTGTCTTCGAGCATTAAGAAGGACGGACTTGACGCTACGGAAAAAATCTCCGCAGCAATAAACAGCTCAAGGCATTACGACCAGCTGTCCTTAATCATGACAGACGGCATAACCTTTGCGGGCTTCAACGTAGTGGACATAAAACAGCTGGCGAAGCAGACGAAGATGCCTGTTATAGCAGTAATAAGAAAAAAGCCGGACATGCAGCAGTTTTTGCAGGCTCTGGGAAAGTTTGGCAGTCTTAAAAAAAGAAAAAATGCCGTCAGGAACGCGGGGAAAATCTACAAGTATAAAAGCAGGTTCGGCGATATCTTTTACCAAAAGCGCGGGCTGGGCAGCAGGGACGCAAAGGAAATTTTGAAGATAACGTGTATCAGGTCCAATATCCCGGAGCCGATACGCGTCGCCCATCTTATTGCAACAGGGCTTTCCGGAGAATCAAGAGGAAGAGCGTAATGCCGAAAAAGAAAAACTGGCTTCACGATTTGGGTGAAATACTCGTAGCTTTCGTCGCGGCGTTTGTTTTTTACCAGCTTCTGGCGTTCGCCACGGGCACGCCTATGCCCATAGTTTCCGTTGTCTCGCAGTCAATGTACCATAGCAGCCCTTCCCCGTATGCTTCGTTCGACCAATGGTGGAACGAGAAGTCTTCTTTCTATATTTCCAGCGGCATCTCAAAGCAGGAATTCAAGGCATTTCCTAACCCCAACGGCATGTCGCGCGGCGATTTGCTGCTTGTGATAAAGGAAAAGCCCCGCGTCGGCGACATAGTCATTTTCCAGACAACAACAGCACCGTACACGATTGTCCACAGGGTTTTGAGAATCAATACTGACGGCACTTTGGAAACGAAAGGCGACGCCAACAGCGGCCAGAACAGCTACGAGCACAGCATCCCTGAAGAAAAAATCGTCGGCAAGGTAATCTTTGCCGTGCCGCTGCTGGGCTATCCGCGCCTCGCGCTGCATGCCGTGGGGATATGAATTACGAACTTTGACTAAGAAATTTAAGGCTTGTTCTATTTATGTATCCCATGTCTTCTCTTGTAACAGTTGCGCTGAATTATCCAGTCTGAAAATTGTAGGGAAGACACCTTGATTTTCTTGTATTTGGGCATGACCTCTATGTGGCACACGCTTGTGCGCCCTGCGGTTCTCAGACGGCTTGCATCAACTTTCTCGGATTTGAGCTCCTTCAGAATGTTCATCCCGTCTTCGTCTTCCCCACAAGTTCCTATAATCCCTGTCCGCAGGCCGAACCGTGCCAGAGTTATTATAGTGCTCGTGTTGGACCCGCCGTGAAATTTCTTCCTGCCTTCAGGCGTATAAAGTATGTCCACAAACGGATTGTCGACTCCTACCACATCAAGACGCATAGAAAAAAATGTCGGTAAAGGTTTAATTCCTTTTATTTTCCGAATCTCTGCCAAAAAGGCTTCTTCTATGGATTTTTTGCTCCTTGATCCTGTGGCCCTTTTGTTTCTTCGTTCTCTCTGTTAGCAGCCATGTCGGCAAGGTTGCGCGTATCGTGTTCCACAGCGAACAAAACTTCTATTAAACCTAGAGTGTCCATGCGTTCTCTTTGCTTCAGGGGTTCAACATCTCGCCTAAAGGTTGTCGCTGTGTATACGGCATCGTCAACAATTACAAGCTTTCTGCCCCTGACATCGTTTAATCTATATTCCGGAATGCCTTCTCCTTTCCTGATTTCTACGTATGTCACATCTGACCCTTCTTGTGTTAAGTATGCGTAAAGTTTCAGGGCAAAAAACTTCCCGCCGTCTCCTATAGGAGCTACGCATGCGGGATAACCACCAATCCTGGAAAGTATTTTTGGTCCTAACTTGACTACAAAATAGTTGACCCTCGGGTCGTCGATTGCCACTATAGTAGGTTTGCAGTCAACAGTCATAACGGTCACTCCAAAAATTCCACGGAATCTATTATTCCATCGCTGTCTTTGTCAAAGCCTCTAACAACCTTTGCCATAATTTTTTTATCTTTATCGTTGCCTTTCATTATTTCTTCCATGTGTCTTGTGAAAGCTAAAACGGCTGTTTCGAGTCCTGCCGACCTCTTGCCCGCTAAAATCAATATTTCATTTTTTTTATTGAACGGATTTCTTGTTCTGATTATAACTGCATCGTGATCGTAGTCGTAAGAGTTGCCGCTGATTTTTGACGTTATTGACCATTCCCTGTTCTTGTCAAAATATACAGGCAAAGTTCCATTAAGCTTGTCTGTAATAGCATTTATCTTCGGATTGCCTATTATGATAAGATTTTCTTCCAAATCCTTCTCCTTTACTTCTGTATCAAGCTTGTAATTCATGGAGTTAAGGTGTGTCAGAAACGATCCGAGGAACAGCGCAAGGTCAACTGCATGGACTCCGTCCCTTGCCGTTGCTGCATATCTGCCGTGCGGTCGGGGGCTGCCTAAAATGATTCTGGCGTTCAGCTTCCCGCCTTTGATGAACGGCTTCAGGAACTCTTCTATTTCAGGGTCCCTGGGTACATCCTTGCTGACAGTCCTGTACCCCTCCTCGTGCAGTTTCGCTGCTATAACCGGGGAAACCAGCTCGTAAATCTTCGCCGTCATGCCGGAGCGGTTTTCCTCGATGAGAAGTCTTATCAATCCGGCGTTGCGCAGTCTTTTCAGGTGGTAGTAGACATTCTGCTCGTGCTCCTTCAGCTTCCTGGCAAGGTCCATGGCGCACTGCGGCTGCTTCCCAAGCTCGCGCACGATTTTCATGGGCAGGCCGTTGCTGAAGACATTCAGGCTCTCAGGCTTCACGAGCACTGTGTTGTAAACGCGCTGGTTCTCTCTATCTTTCTCAACAAGGACTGTTCCCATTTCAGCTCAACTTCAGGGTATATAGCTATATCCGCTAGACTAGTCTTCTTCAGAAAGCAGTTTCCATGCCGAAGAATTATTTTAATTAGCCATGAAAAGCTTTTAAAGATTCTGTTAAGGTTACAAACTTTTTCATAGATACCTATTTAAGTATCATGCCTGATTTGCAAGAAAATTCATAAGTTTTCTAAGGAAAGTCTTGACCGGAGCTTATATCGGTTCTTTGTCTCTGTTATTATGCCCATGACTTAGGTGGGATAACAGTGGGCTGTAGAAAATGGAAAAATTACGCGAATTAACATGATTTGCTGGTGTTTGCTGTGGATCACATAAAATGCTGCGGCAGGGAAATGAAGCTGAAGATAGAGACGCTGCGGTTCAGCGAATTCGGCTGCGAAAAATGCGGCGACATTGTTTACATCAAAAAGATTTCCAGCTCAAAGCCGCAGCTGCTGGACGATTGAGGTGCTGGCATGAACATAGCCAAGACAAGGATTGACTCAAAGGGGCGCATTTCAATACCCTACCATATGCGCACTTCCCTGAATCTGGACAGCTCTTCTGAAATGAAAATAGCCGCGAACGAAAAGGAGATAGTCCTGACGCCTTCCATGGACGGCGTAAGGGTGAGGATAAGGTTCAGGGATTTCCCTGCCCTGCTTAGGGTTATAAAAATGATTTCCGGATTCAAGGTATACATAGGGGACGACAGGATAACAAATTTTGACCGCAGGAACGTTGAGTGGTCGGCAGTCCTTGAAGGGGACAGCAGAATTCTGAAAAACCTGGTAAAGAAAATAAAGAAATACGGAAGCGTCAAAAGCGTTGTTTTAAACTGAGAATGATGCCTTCTAGTTATTCTTGATTTCAGCGCTTTTCACCGCGCTGAGCGATTTCAGCTGCCTTTCAAGCTTTTTGGAGTCGCTGCATTTTGATACGTCTATGATCGCCGTCCATTCCGCCGTTTTGCCTTTCACGACAGTCTTGCTCATGCTTATCAGTATGTCAACCTTGTGCTTCGCGACCGTTTCAATAACCTTTGCGAGCGACCCCGGCGTGTCGTTAAGCAGAACGCTGACGTTGGCCGTTGAGGAATTCAGCGGGAATATCCTTAGTTCCTTTTTCCCGTTGTTGCTTACAATCAGCTCCGTTCCTTCCTTGAGGCCCAAATAATCCCTGATGTGGAAAGGAACTATAATCCTGCCTTTTGAATCTACCCTGACAACGTTGAAATTTTTCATAAGCAATCACGAATTATCAAGATGGAAAGATGGGCCGGGCTTGAAAATAGATTTTTAGAAAAATTATATTCCATTTTTGCTTCCCTTGACCACAAACGTCCCACCTAACTTATATAAAGATATTTTTAAAAGGATTGTGCTTAGTGAATATCGTTTATTTTGCTATGCGAAAAAAATCCGCGTGATTCTTATGGCAGGGAAAAAAAGAGCGAAAAAGGAGAAGAAGACAGCCAAGCAGGCGCCGCCAAAAGCTCCTTCCGTGGAATTCTGCAAGAAATGCGGCGCGATTCTTGTTCCGCAGAAAAAAAGAACAAACGTTGTCATGAAATGCCGCCATTGCGGCTACGAGCTGAAAAAAAATATCAGGAACCTGAAGATAGTTGAGGAGAAAAAGAAACCCGCCGGTATAATTGTCTTGGAAAAAGACGACACGCCCCTGCCGATGACAGTAAGGGAATGCCCGAAATGCGAAAACCAGAAGGCATGGTACTGGATGCAGCAGACGCGCGCCGCTGATGAGCCGCCGACCCAGTTCTTCCGCTGCACCAGATGCAAGCATGTCTGGCGCGAGTACAAGTAGACCCTTTTTCTTTGAAAGAAAAACCGTCTACGGAAAAAGAACATATTAGTTTTCAATAAAAAGAAAAGCTACATTTTCCAAAAGAAAATATTACTTTCTAAAGGCCTTAGCGCAGCTGGGGCAGCAGAAATATTTTGTCGCGCCTTTCACTTTCTCGCTGTGGCCGCCGCTGTATATCTCGCAGCCGCAGTGGGCGCACGTCTTGAGCCTGTTTTGCACGGCAAGTTCAACCATAGAACCGAATTTTTCTATCATTGCTTTTGAAAATCTTTCGCCGCTTTTCGTCAGAACGTAAACCTTCTTGTCTCTGGTTCCGACCTTTCGTATTTTCACATAACCAAGATTCTGCAGCTTTTTCAGGAAAGGGTATATCTGTCCGGGCGAGGCGTTCCTGCCCAGCTTCTCCTTTATCGTTTTGATTATCTCGTAGCCGTGCACCTGCTTTTGCAGAAGCAGCAGTGCGTACAGCTTCACCAAGTTGTCTACCCTGACTTCTTTCATGAACTATTCTTATGGAAGAATCTTTAAATATATTACTTATCATGATATATCAGATTATGATATATGGAGGCGGTTAAATGGCAAAAAAGAAGGAATGGAACGCGGCTTTGATTTTTGGCGCCGGTATGCTGGCTATGCTAATGCTTCTGACAGCATGGAATTACGCAACTGCACCGCGCTATCCCAACGCTTACATGATGCCTATGGCGAGGATGATGATGGGAAGCGCAAGAAGCGTTGATTGCGGCTCCCTGACGGAAAACGACCTGGAAATAATAGGTGACAGCATGATGGGTCAGATGATCGGCGACGAACAGCTGCATGAGCAGATGGACGCACAAATGCGCGATGAAAGGGTAATGCATATACTCATGGCAAAGATGATGACCGGTTGTCGATAATGGAGGTATGATATCATGGCACTGAACGAAAAAGCCTTTGCGTTCGCGTCAGCGGCAGTAACCGCTTTGACCGACGTGGCGGGCTATGTGTGGCACGGCCTGCTTCAGCAGCCGAGCATGATGAACACGCTGTATCCGGGATTCTGGAGCGACTGGACACTGATGGCTCTAGGTTTGATCGGAACAGTTGTTGGCGCCTACATATTGGGCTACGTGTTCGCATGGGCTTACAACAAGCAGAGCAAGAAGTAAATCAATAAAGAAGTGATGAAAAGAATGGTGAAACAAAATCTGGACAGACTTGACAGGGTCCTGCGCTTTGCGCTCGCCTTCTGGTGGCTCGGGCCTCTTGCCCCGCAATACAGCGCCGTGTGGGCAAACTGGATTATAGCTGCTATAGGCTGGATCGCGCTCATAGAGAGCTTCATCGGCTGGTGCTGGCTGCATGACATGCTTGGCATAAAAAAGGGTAGGTGATTTCATGGCAAAGAAGAAGGAAAGGAAGCACGGCTGCTGCTGAGTTTTTTGTTTTTTATCTTCTTTTTAATTGATTCGGCGGGATGATTTTATGAAAGAAAAATGCCTGGTATGCGGCATGGAAAAAATTTATTCAAACCAGCATAAATGCAAGAGAAGCAAGCTTCTCTGTAAGATGTGCGGCATGGCGGTAAACTATGAAAGCGCCGAATATTTTATGAATTTTGTTTTCTGCTCCAAGAGGTGCAGGATTCTGTTTGAAAATCTGCTTGAAAAAACAAACGTTAAGGATTTATTTGAGAGAGAAATTGTAATTTAGGGGTAACCATGGCAAAAGACGTAATATGCGGCATGTACGTTGACGAGAAGACGCCGTTCAGGGCGGAGCAGGACGGCGTAAAGTATTACTTCTGCAGCCAGAAGTGCCTTGACACGTTTTTGCAGCCGCAGGTTGAGATGAGAAAGCTGAAATACCTGACGGTGTTCGCTTTGACTTTCGGCTTCCTTACCGCGTTCTTTGAATATTTCTACCCTGTGTCGCCTTTCGGCCTGCCTAACTACGTTCTATTGTTTCTGTTAGCCACGCCGGTCCAGTTCGTAGCCGGCTGGCGCTTCTACCAGGGCGCGCGCGACGCTGTAAAGGCAAAGCAGGCGAACATGGACCTTCTCATTGCCATAGGCACGAGCGCCGCGTGGATTTACTCAACGCTGTACACATTCCAGGGCATTTTGTGGCCAAGGTTCCTGCCGTCAGTGTCAGCAGGAACGGAGGTTTATTTCACGGAATCCGGGCTCATTATTGGCTTCATCCTTCTCGGAAAATACATGGAGCACATCGTTAAAGGAAGGGCGTCGCGGGCAATAAGCCGCCTGATTGACTTGCAGCCCAGGATGGCAACAGTTGTCAGAAAGGGAAAGGAAATTCAGGTGCCCGTAGAGCAGGTGAAAGTCGGAGATGTTATCATCGTAAAGCCCGGCGAGAAAATACCCGTTGACGGGCTGGTTGTTGACGGCTATTCTTCCGTTGACCAGTCAATGATAACCGGAGAAAGCATTCCTGTGGAAAAAAAGAAAGGCGACGAGGTAATCGGTGCGACCATAAACAAAACGGGCTTGCTGAAAGTAAAAGCGACTAAGGTGGGAAGCGACACAACGCTGTCGCAGATAGTCAAGATGGTCCAGGAAGCGATTGTCTCAAGGACGCCGATGCAGCGCCTGGCCGACGTTGTTTCGTCTTATTTCGTGCCTGCTGTGGTGCTCATAGCCGTATCTTCCTTCCTGTTCTGGTATTACATAGCTGGCCTGGAGTTCTCTTTGGCATTCACGATGCTCATCGCCGTGCTGATTATCGCATGCCCTTGCGCCCTGGGCATTGCCACGCCCGCTGCAATAATGATAGGCGCGGGCAAGGGCGCGCAATACGGTATCCTGATAAAAAGCGGCGAGTATCTCGAAAAGGCGAGAAAGATTAACGTTATTGTTTTTGACAAGACGGGAACGCTGACAAGGGGTGAACCGTCAGTAACAGACGTGATGCCAATAAGCGGCAGCGACAAGGATGTTCTCCGGTACGCAGCGATAGCTGAGAAAGGCTCGGAGCATCCGCTTGGTGAAGCGATCGTCCGCGCTGCGCAGGAAAAAAGAATAAAAATACCTTCTGCAGGCAGATTCCGCGCAATTCCTGGTCACGGCGTGGAAGCTTCCTATCAGGGAAAGAAAATCCTGCTGGGGAACAGGAAATTAATGGGAAAGAGCAAGATAAAGATTGGGAGCGAGGAAAAAATTCAGCAGCTTGAAAATGAGGGAAAAACCGTCATGCTTCTGGCAGTCAATAAAAAACTTCTCGGCATGATTGCTGTCGCCGACACGCTGAAGGAAGAATCAGCGGAAACCGTGGAGAAGCTTCATAGTATGAACATTGAGACTGTCATGATAACCGGCGACAACCCCAGGACAGCTGATGCCATAGCATCAAAGTTAGGAATAAAGCGCGTGCTTGCGGAAGTGCTGCCGCAGGACAAGGCAAAAGAAATAAAAAAGCTGCAAAAAGAAGGTAAGATAGTTGCTATGGTCGGCGACGGCATAAACGACGCGCCCGCGCTTGCGCAGGCTGATGTCGGCATCGCCGTAGGCGCGGGAACGGACGTTGCAAAGGAAACCGGCGGCATAATATTGATCAAGAACGACCTCCGCGACGTTGTGTTCAGCATTGAATTGAGCAGGAAAACCGTGAGGAAGATAAAGGAGAATCTTTTCTGGGCGTTCTTCTATAACATCGCCCTCATCCCGGTTGCCGCCGGTGCCCTGTATCCTTTCGGGATACTGCTTAATCCTGTTTACGCCGCGATAGCGATGGCGCTCAGCTCCGTCACGGTCGTCGGCAACTCCATGCTGCTGAACCTGTACAATCCGAAAAAAGGTGATGCGCATCAATGAGAAAAAAGTGGCTTCATTTATCATAGCCATACTCATACTGTCAATTTTGGCGATAATCATATTGTCCGTGTCAATGGCATGGTTCTTTTTCAAGTCGCCGCCAAAGACCGGCGGGATTTCCGAGAATGTCCTGAAATCTTCAATGAAAGGGATGATGGGCTACGCATCGCCTGATGACATTCCAATTAGGACTCCGCATGACAGGACACCGTTAAGCTTTAATGAGAAAGACGGCGTCAAAGAATTCCGTCTTTCTGCGGAGCCTATAAGATGGGAATACGCGAACGGCTATTACGTGACAGCATGGGGGTTCAACGGCCAGGTGCCGGGACCGGAGATACGCGTTTCAGAAGGCGACAGGGTGAGAATAATTTTCACGAATAACCTTCCAAAGGCAACAGCAGTCCACTGGCACGGCGTAAACGTCCCTAACGGCATGGATGGCGTTCCCGGCGTTACGCAGGAAGCTGTAAAGCCCAATGAAACTTTCGTTTACGAATTCACAGCAGAACCAAAAGGCACAAGATACTACCATGCCCACGGCTCGTCGCACATGGACGAGGCCCAGCAGCTTGACATGGGATTGTACGGCGCATTCATAATAGAGCCAAGCAACTTTTCAGAAAAGTTGCATCAAAACGGTAAATACGACAAGGAATTTACGCTGCTGCTTGACGAATGGGAAATCATGCCCGATGGAACAAACGCTGCCATGCTGCCAGGAATGCATTCAATGGACCATAACGTTTTTACCATAAACGGAAGAGCTTTTCCCGACACGGAGCCGCTCAATGTCGCGGAAGGAGATAAGGTTCTTGTGAGAATAATAAACGCCGGCTCGTCAACGGCACATCCCATGCACTTGCACGGGCATTCCTTCAAAATTGTTGCCGTTGACGGGAATCCCGTGCAGGCGGGGGCGCAGATTGTGAGGGACACCCTGCCTGTGAGCCCGGGAGAGCGATATGATATAGAAATCACGGCCGGCAATCCCGGAACATGGATATTCCACTGCCACGAGCTTCATCATGCGGACGGCGGGATGATAATACCTTTTATGTATGAAGGGTATGATAACATAAGCAGGCCGCCATCCCAAAAAGTGCCGGGCTTGGGGCACGAAATGCACGGAGGATAAAATGTTAAGCAACATTTCATTGAGCAGGAAAAACATCGGCGCGATAATCATAGTCATATCGCTTTTCATCTTCGTGCTTTCATACCTCTACATGGACACCGTGAAAAAGCTGGATGCGCAGCTCCACAAGGACTGCGACCTGCCTGACGAGATATGCCCGTTCAAGAAGAACATACCGCCCGAAGCTGCGGCGGGCTTCGCCGTTTCAGCCGTTACAGGCTTGTTCGGCGCTTTCGTTTATTTTTCCTCTCCCAAAAACGAAAAGGAAGTCGCGGAAAAATTAAGCAGGAGCAAAGAAATTCTCTCAAGGCTTGACATCGACGAAAAGAAAATCTACGGCATGATAGCAGAAAGCGGCTCAGTGTTCCAGAGCGAGCTTGTTGAGAAGAGCGGCATGAGCAAGGTGAAGATAACGCGATTATTGGATAGATTAGAGTCAAAAGGCGTCGTGGAAAGGAAGAGAAGGGGCATGACGAACATAGTCATGGTGAAGCAGTAAAACGAAGAATTTCTCTTTCATCTAATTCTATTTTAATTGCAGAACAAAATGGAAGTTCAAATAGCTCGGTAAGTTGCCAGAACCAAGCATTACCATCAACTTTATTATGCCGATATTCACATAAATGATTATCATGAAAAACAAAAAAGGCCATTACAAGCTGAAGCGCTCGCTGGGATTGCTTGAGTTGTCTTTGTACGGCATCGGGATAATCCTCGGCGCCGGGATTTACGCCCTGATAGGCGTTGGCGCAGGGATTGCCGGAAATGCGTTGTGGATTTCCTTTGTCGTAGCGGCGATGATAGCGGCTTTTACGGGGCTGAGCTACGCGGAACTGTCTTCTATATATCCTAAGGAAGCCGCGGAATACAATTACACGAAAAATGCGTTCAATAGAAAATACCTGTCGTTCAGCGTAGGCTGGCTCATGGTCGTCGCAAGCGTCGTCGCGGCTGTTACCGTGGCTTTCGGCTTCGCAGGTTATTTCACGCACATGTTCGGCGGCAACGTAACAATTGTCGCTGCCGCTCTGGTCCTGGTTCTTTCGGCCATAAATTACATCGGGATAAAGGAGTCATCCGCCTTTAACATAGTTTCCACTATTATTGAAAGCGCAGGCCTGCTGATTGTGATTTTTGTAGGGCTGCTCTTTTTCGGCTCAAACGGAGTCAGTGTCGACCTGTTCGAGACCCCGGGCAGTGCGGGCATTCCTGCAATCCTTTCCGCGACGGCGCTGATATTCTTCGCTTACCTGGGCTTCGAGGACATTGTCAACGTTTCCGAAGAGACGAAAAACGCAAAAAAGATTGTCCCGAAAGCGCTTTTGATAGCGATAGTCGTGTCCACGGTGCTTTACATTCTGGTGGCCCTCTCCGCCGTGAATATCTTGGGATGGGAAAGGCTTGCCGCGAGCAAGGCGCCGCTCACGGAGGCGGTTTCTTCGGTAATTCCTAACAGCGATTTCATGTTTTCGCTCATTGCGCTTTTTGCAACGGCGAACACGGCGCTGATACTGCTCATTGTCGGCTCGCGCATACTTTACGGCATGTCTTCGGACCGCTCCATGCCCGAAATGTTCTCCGTCATAGGCAAGAGGGGAACGCCTTATTTCTCCGTCGCGGCTGTCGCGCTTGCCTCGATGGCTGTAACCTCTGTCGGAAACATCAAGGCTGTTGCGTCGATAACCGACATCACGCTGTTCATCATCTATTTCGCCGTCAACGCGTCGCTGATTGCGCTGCGATATAAACAGCCCAATGCGAAAAGAACTTTCAGGACTCCCCTGAACATCGGAAAATTCCCGGTCCTCGCTTTCCTCGGCCTGCTTTCCTCGCTCTTCATGCTGTTTTATTTTGAGAAGGACCTCATCGTCATCGAAATCGCCCTCATCCTTGCGGGCTTCGTTCTTTACAAGGCTTTCGGCAAGAAACAGTGAAACTTTTTCCAGAAATTCCTCAGAATCTGAGCTTGTTCACGACGCCGTCCAGTGCCTTGGCAAATTTCTTGTGCAAAATAATTTCAGAAACCTCGTTGGCGAAGTCGCCGAATCTGTGCTTTCTGACCTTGTTTTTCACGAATCCTATTGGCATGAAAGTGATTTCTTCCGTAGCGTTCACCCCGCGCCGCTGATTTTCTTTCGGGGCATCAGGTAGAGTGAAACAAGCCTGTCAGCAAGCTTGTCCTCGTATTTCATCAGGTCTGTTGCAGTTACCATGCCTATGCACCTGTTGTCCTTGCATACTGGCAGCCGCTTGATGTTGTGCTTCAGCATAAGTCTTGCAGCTTCTTCCAGCGTCGTTTCCGGCGTTATCGTGATGACTTTTTTTGTCATTATGTTTTTTATCAGCGTGTCCGGGCTTTTCCCTGCTGCAAACGCCTTTAAAATATCCCGCTCCGTGATGATGCCGCTCAGCTCAAAGCTGTCAACAACAATCAGGGAGCCGATGCCGTACTTGCTCATGACCTCGGCGGCAAACCTTATTGTTTCGCCTGGCTCGATTATTTTCAGCTTCGTGCTCATGATTTCCTTGACTTTCATCGGTTTCAATTCCTCCGCTGATGACTTAACATTATAGTTCCTTGCTTATAAATAGCTAGATGAAACTAGTTTCACCTTATCCGATATATGGTGTTTCATTTATTCTAAATGCATGAACGAAAAGGAAAACGGCAACAAAGAAAAGCGCGGGGAAGTCGTAAACCTGAGCATCCCGCTGGAAACAATAACCATCGTCCTGGCAGTTGCCCTGGTCATCGTGGTTGTCTACAACCAGCTGGCAATCAACGAGCTCGGCTACCTTGCGGCTGCGGTCGGCGCGTCGCCGGAAAACCAGAACGCCGCTCAAAGCGCTGTATTAAGCAGCATTGACGTGACTCCGAAAGGCGTTCCGGCGGTGTACGGAGCGGAACTCGGAATAAGCTACGATGACGTGAGCGCAGGCAATCCCCAGAAAGCCGATGCAACGATACAAAAATTAGCGGCATATGACACAAGCATAGAGCTTGATGCGCAGCAGCTTGAGCGGTACGTGAAAATTGCAGGCCAGATATCCTGCGAGTACTGCTGCGGGGCCGACTCAATTATCTTCACGAAGGATTCAGGACAGTACAAGAAGGGCGACGCGGCATGCGGCTGCGCGCACAGCTACGCGATGAGGGGCTTGGCGAAATACCTGATAACGCAGCACGGTGACGAATTCACGGACGACCAGATACTCGAGGAACTGGGCAAGTGGAAGACGCTGTTCTTCCCTGACATCCTGGCACAGAAAGCTGCAGTGCTCCAGGATAAAGGAATAGAGCTTAACTACGTGAACCTTGCCTCCAACAAGTACAGGAACATAGAAGCGGGAACTGACGGAGGCGGAATGGTAGGAGGTTGCTGAATTTGAAACTTTGCTTCTCCAAAGTTTCATCAAAAGAGACTAGTGGTGAATAAATGAACGTAAATATCTTGTTTGCAGTATTCATGGCTGTCCTGCTTGTGCTGTCCGTGTTCCAGACGATGCAGATAACAAGCATAAAGAGCGAGCTGAAAACAAAAATATCTGCCTCGCCGTCTGCCGCATCAAGCAGTCAAAGCCAGGGAAGCACGGGCTCCAGCAGCTCCGGAATGGTCGGTGGGTGCTGATGATAGCCTTCTTTGCTTTTTTTATTATTTTTTTGCTTTCGCTGGCGCAGAAATCTTTCGCCCACTGCCCGCTGTGCGTGGCTGCAACGGGCTCTGTGGTGGCTGCATCAAGGGTAATGGGAGTTGACGATGCCATAACCGGAACGTTCGCGGGAGCTTTCATAATATCGACAGCATTGTGGACGGACAAAATGCTTTCAAAAAGAAAAGTCCATCTGCCTTTGCAGCCATACCTGCTGTCGGCGCTATTCATTACAATGACATTCGCAGGGTTTTACCTTTTCGGATTCGTCGGGACCGAGCCGGGATTCCTTAGCATAATGGGGATCGAGAGGCTCTCTTTTGGCATCATTGCCGGAAGCTTAATAGTCCTGATTTCGTATGAAGCTCACAACTTTTTGAGAAAATCGAACAGCGGCAGGAATCACATACCTTTCCAGGGAATTCTTGTGCCGATAATTGCTCTGGTCATTTTTGACGTGCTGATGTACGTAGCAGGTGTGTTCGGATGAAGCCGCAGAAAAATAATAAGGGAAATGAGGTTAGAAGGAGAAAAACCGTAGGTTTTTCCTCCTCTAAAGGCGATGTAACGAAGGCGCAGGACCTCGCGCTCGCAGTCACGAACCTGATAAGCCTTGAGGAGCACCTTGCCTTCACGGCAATGAAGACAGGAAACAGCGACTTTCACGAGATGGCTAAAGCAGTGAGAAAGATAAGAATCATGTGCCTGCGCAACCTGATAGGCGAGCCTGCGGGCGAGTTATGGTGCTCGTCAAAGCACGCGCTGTCGGCCATGATGCGTTTGTTTGAGGTCGCGAGCAAGGAAGAAGGCAAAAAATGCGAGGAATACATGAAAGCTGCGTTCGATCTGTACCAGCTGTTCTGGCTTTTCAAGGAGATAGGAAATGATGGAACTAAAACTAAAAAGGCTTAAAGCAAAATTAAGCAAAGCGGTAAAAAACGCGCTGCAGTGCTGCTACGAGGAGTGAACAAACTTTTCAAAATGGTGATAAAATTCATGAAGAAGATATACCTTGCACTTGCTGTATTTCTGGTCGCCGCGCTTGTCGCAGGAGTTGTCATAGCATTTCCCAATAAAAATGCGGTTCCGGCGTATGCAACAAGGCATCCCCTGATAAAGGAAGCCTACATGTTTTCAGTGGACAGCCCCGAAGCACTTGACGGCGTGAACTGCTACTGCGGCTGCATGCACCACCCTCATGACGGGCGCATTCATGCCCGCGGGCTGCTTGACTGCTTCAGGACAGCAGACGGCGGCTTTGACCGGCACGCGAGTGAGTGCGACATGTGCATCAAGGATGCACTAGAGGTCAAGCAGATGACCCAGCAGGGAAAATCACGCGATGAAATAAGAAGCTACATAGACGGAAAATACGCCTGAAAGAAACTTTTCCAAAAAGTTTCATCATTTGCGAAGAAACAAAGTTTCTTCGAAATCCCGAAGAACTTCGCTCTTCGAGGAAAATGGTAGACCTTCTTAGAGGTCTTCAATCAAAAATAAGAATCCAAGGTTTGCTTTCCATCTTGATAGATGATTGTTATGAAAAAAACGGGGAAAAAGAACGGCAAAAGTATCTTTGGTTGGCTGGGTTCAGCTTCAGGAAGCGGCGCGATAGCGGGCGCCCACAACGTATGCCATGCCCTGTGCCAGGGCTTGGTTCTTTTCTTGGCGCTGTTCGGGATAGCCGTCTCGTCAACCGCCCTCATGTTTCTGGAGGACTACGCGGTGTATTTCTGGTCAATGGGACTGTTTTTCCTTTTAATCTCGGCGTATTTTTTTGCTGTCAGGAAACAGGGCTCGCAAAAGCTGCTGCTCGCGAACTCGGGAATACTTTTGGCAGGAATACCTTTCAGGCAGTTCGAGGCATTTTCGGCGGCTTTTCTTGCCGCGGGCGGGGCGATGATAGCTTTCAGTGTTTTCCTTTATTTGAACGAAAGAAATTTTCTTGTATTTGGAAATAGGAACAATGGAGGGCGTAAGAATGGCAAAAGTGGCTAAGGAAAAAATATTCACGTATGTATTGGCAGGAGCGATAGCAGTGCTCGTCGCAGTTCTTTTATGGTCGCTGCTCCAGCCGGCGCCTGATTACTACGGCGCCAGCTATGAGCGCGCGAAGCAGAGCAAGCTGTCAGACAAATGCGCGACGCCGTCTGGCTACACCGATGCGCAGTGGCGCGAGCATATGGGCCACCACCCGGACCAGTACGCGGAATGCTTTAAGTAAATTTTTGAATAATTTGAACTGCGGAAAGGATAGGAATGAAAATGAAAAAAGCCGCATATATTGCCGCAGGGCTTATTCTTGTTGCTATAATCTACCTTGCATTCTTCACCAAGCCTTCCTATGAGCCGGGAGAGATGGAAGAGCACATCAGGGGAAACCACAACGCTCCCATTGTCATCGTGGAGTTCAGCGACTTCCAGTGCCCTTACTGCAGGGCCGTGCAGCCGGCGCTCAACCAGCTGCTAACGGAATACCCCGATGATGTCAAGCTGATTTACCGGCATTTCCCGCTGCCTTCGCACCAGTACGCCATGAAAGCCGCGGAAGCCTCGGAATGCGCAGCCAACCAGGGAAAGTTCTGGGAATATCACGACATGCTTTTCCAGAATCAGGAGCGGCTTGACGTAAATTCGCTGAAAAGTTACGCAAAGCAACTTGGATTAAACACGACCTCTTTCAATGCGTGCCTTGACAGCGGAGCAATGCAGCAACGCATAGAAATAATCGTAAAGAACGGCGCGGAGAAAGGCGTTACAGGGACGCCGACATTCCTGATAAACGACAAAATGCTGTCAGGCAACCAGCCCTACAGCGTGTTCAAAACATCTGTGGACGAAGAGCTGAAAAAATTAAATGAAACCCGGCGAGTCTAATGATTTGCATCGCGGCTTTGATAGTCCTCGGCATTCTCGGCATTTTTTCCGCATATCATCGGAAGCTCGCCAGAGAAGCCTTTGACTGCGTGCTGAACAGGATAAAGCTGCGCGAGTGCGAGGCGGGCTTTGACCGCAGGATGAAGATGGCTGTTTTCAATAAGCTTTCATGGTCGCCGCGCCTTGCACGGCTCTGGTATGACCACTTTGAGCTTGTTTCGTGGGCTTTCGTGATTTTGTTTTTTGCAAGCCTGTATTTCGCGGCTGCCGGAATCTACAACCTTATAACATACGGGACATGCGACCCCGCGACGGGGCAGTGCATTTTGAAATTGAAATAGAATCAGTACCTTCTTCTGCCGAAGCGCCTGTGAAATCCCCTTTCCTGATACCTTCTTTTCACGAAAACCTTCGGATAGTCCCTTTCGACAATTTTTTCTATGTCAGAAATGAAACGCATTATGCGCCTGAAAGATTCGTGGTCCTTTTTTGACAGGAGGGTTATTGCCTTGCCCTCTCTGCCTATGCGCGCTGTCCTGCCTATCCGGTGCGTGTAGCCGTCGGCATCGTTTGGGACATCGTAATTGAAGATGTGCGTGACGTTTCGTATGTCCAGGCCGCGCGCCGCGACATCCGTGGCAACAAGTATATGCGGCCTGCCCCGGTGGAATCCCTCCATGACATGCATTCTCTGCTGCTGGGTCATGTCGCCGTGTATCGCTTTCGCCTCAGCGCCGTTCTGTTCCAGCGCGTCGGCGACAAAATCCGTTTCCCTTTTCGTGTTACAGAAAATTATTGCCAGAGAAGGCTTTTCCTTCTTTATCAGGTGCAGCAGGAGCGATATCTTGTCATCTTCGCGCACGTCATAATAAAACTGCTTCAGCTTGTGCTTCGGCACGCGCAGGGCGACTGAAATCCTGACAGGCTCGTGCATGTAATTCCTTGCTATTCGCATAACATCGTCGGATATCGTCGCCGAGAACAGCATGGTCTGCCTTTTCCGGGGCAGGGCGCTGATGATGCGCCGTATGTCGTCGATGAATCCCATGTCAAGCATGCGGTCCGCTTCGTCCAGGACAAGTATTTTTAGCGACGAGAAATTCACGGTTCTTCTGCTCATGTGATCCAATATTCTGCCGGGCGTTCCGACAACTATTTCGGATGACCGCAGCGCGTTTATCTGCGGCTCTATGCCCACGCCGCCGTAAACCTTCGCGACGTTCAGCTGCATGTATTTCGAGAATTTTCTCATCTCGTTGGCAACCTGCTCGGCCAGTTCCCTTGTCGGCACAAGGACAAGCGCCTGCACGCCGCGCCGCGCCTCAATGGAATGAAGCATCGGGACGCCGAAAGCAGCTGTTTTGCCGGACCCCGTCATTGACTGTGCCACGACGTCATTGCCGCGCATCGCTATGGGTATAACTTTTTCCTGTATTTCCGTCGTCTTGACGAAGCGCATATCCTTGAGCGCTGACAGAACTCTTTTGTCAATATTCAGCTTTTCAAACATGATAATCAATTGGATGGTAGGTTTATATCTGCAGAAAGCATAGCTTTCTGAGATTTCAAAAAGCTTTGCTTTTTGTAAATTCTGTTAAGATGGGGAGGAAATCCCGTTTTTATTGCATGAAATGCAGTCAATAAGTTCATAATACTTCTGCATTCGCTCAAAAAGCGAAGCTTTTTGGCGTGTCAGAAAGCTCTGCTTTCTGAACATATGCAACTCGAAGAAAGCGAAGCTTTCTTGAGTCTTCGGAAAGCTATGCTTTCCTGAAGAAAATACTACGGGCTTTAGCCCGTAGATATTTATCCGCTGCTTTGAACGGAAAATCCACTTTTCGCCCCGTTTTGCTTTTACCCGAACGTGAACGCGAAAATCTTCAGCCCGTCCTCCGTGACGATTTTTATCTCCCTGGTGCCGTGGTTTCCTTTTACGAGATTGTACATATCGGGATGCGTTACGACGACAAAGCTCTTTCCGCCCTCGGTGACGACATCATCGCCCGCTTCTTCTTTCTTCAGGGGCTTGTCGTTGAGCAGTATTTCCGCTTTCGCTTTGCTGGAGTCCATCACGGCGTTGACTTCCGAGGCCGTGAATTTCAATGTGAGGTGACCTTTCTTCTTTTCATGCTGCAGGAACTCGTCGTGCTGCGACCAGTCGCCGTCAAGGTAGATTGTGTCATTGCGGTGGTGCTTCGGGTCTGCGTAGGAACCGCAGTCGCCGGGCATGCAGACGATGCCGTTGCCCAGCCCGGGATTGCGCAGCAGGCCGCAATACAGTTCGGGTGTTATTTTCAAAGCGGAAGGGCGGGGCTCGCTCCCAAGCTTGGCCGGAAGATCATCCTTGGTTTTTCTTTTTATTCCGAGCAGTTCGACAATCTTTCCCTCCGTTTCCCCGTAGGCGCCCTCGCCGGCGTGGTCGTAAACAATAACGCCTTTCCTGTCAACAAGAAGCTTTCTCGGCCACCATCTGTTTTTGTATCTGTACCATGTTTTGTATTCGCTGTCAACCGCTACGGGGTAAGCAATGTTATACTTTTTCACGGCGCTGCGCACATTTTCAGCGTCCTTCTCAAAATCAAACTCCGGCGTATGCACGCCGATTATCACCAAGCCTTTCTTTGAGTACTGCTGATGCCACTGCTTCAGGTATGGCAGCGTCCTCTGGCAGTTGACGCATGAATACGTCCAGAAATCTATCAGAACAACCTTGCCCTTTAGTTGGCTGATTTTCAGCGGCTTTGAATTGAGCCATGCCACAGCGTCTATTTCAGGCGCCTGTTTGCCCATCCATCCCTGTGAAAGCAGTCTTTCGAACATGATTAACACCGGAAGAAAAGCAGAGCGATCCGGCAAAAGGTTCGTCTGCTCTTTGTTTGAAAAATTTAATCCTCCTCTTACTTTGCGTACTTGTCAGGGCTTTCCATGAACTTTTTCCTGCAATCCGGGCTGCAGAAGAAATAGCCAGCACCCTTGTAGCTCGCCCTCTCTCTGCCGGCGCTTATGTGCATCTTGCAGACAGGGTCTATCGGCATAATTCCATCCTTTCTGTTCATTAACTTTGTGATTAAGGGTTTAAATTCCTGAAAACAAGAAGAGGATGATTATAGGGAAATGGGGATAAGAAGAAAATCTGTAATATTTTTAATTAAGGAAATGAGGGTACAAGCAGTTTGATAAATTATATAAAATTTGAAATAGTTTGTCAAACTGCTTGAAGGGAGAGAAACCGCAAGTTTCCCTTTTGATGAAACTTTTCGGAAAAGTTTCGCTGGGTTGGCAGATCGGCTATCTGCAAAGACCGTCGGAAAAACGGTTGCGGATAACGCAAACCGAAGATGTGCCCGCCTGCAGAAACCCTTTTGCACATGTAAACGTGCAAAAGCGTTTACGGAAAGCAGCGAGCGGGATAGGGGGGTTCGACTCCCTCACCCAGCTTTATAGAAAATTAAAAGTGGGTGAATAGTTTTTTATATTTATCTTTCTTACTACTCTGAAATAACTATGAGAAATCTTAATCCTGACTTTGATATAAAAGGTTCGTCGCCGGCAATAAATGGGGTAAAATTGCTGATTGAAACGTATGCGCCATGGGATATTTCGGTCCTAATAACAGGAGAGAAGGGAACCGGAAAAGAACTTGTTGCGCGCCAGATGCATAATAGGTCAGGACGAAAAGGCAATTTTGTTGCTCAGAATTGCGGCGGCGTACCAGAGGGTCTCGCGCCTACGCTTTTTTACGGCCATAGAAAAGGTGCATTTACAGATGCCAGGGATGACAAACCCGGGCTATTCTTGCTCGCTGAAAACGGCACGTTGTTTCTTGACGAAGCCGAAGCCATGCCTCTGTCAATTCAACCGGTATTACTAAGGCCGCTTGATGGTTACGGCATCAGGCCGATAGGCAGCACTGCAGAAATTTATCCTAATTTTCGTGTTGTTGCAGCCACAAATCAAGAGCTTACACCAGACGGTTTCAGGAGCGACCTTCTTGACCGGCTTGATGGTTTCAGAATTCATATGCCGCCGCTGCGCGAGATACGAGAGGATATCCCAGAGATAGTAGAATTTTACTTGGAACAGATGAGGCGTAATTACGGTAGGAGAAAACAATTTACAAGTGACGCGCTTTCCTTGTTGAAAAATCATGACTTTCCCGGAAACACGCGCCAGCTTATAAATGTTGTAAAATACGCTTATTTTGGCTCGAATATGCACGATTTTATAGGAGCCGACCTGGTAGAACGGAGGCTATTTGGGAAAACAGCTGTAGAAGTTCCTGAAAAAGATGCGCCAGCTTATGAACCCGGAAGAGTTGTACCTGTTACCGGCAACGGTGAAGTCCGGGATAGAATTGCTGCCATACAAAATCCGCGCGAAAGAGAAATAGTTGAGGCGCTTTTAAGGCATGGCGGAAGAATGAGAGATGTCGCAGCAGAAATGCATATTACGTATCAAGGATTGTACGGAAGAATAAGAGCCTTAGGTTATCCAGGAACGGAAGAATTATATGTAAAGCATGAAATACCGAATTACAGGACTAGAACATCCAAGGCTCCTCCAGGTGTGCGGGTTGAAGTGCGGCAAAGAAGCAGCCATGTTATGTAGGCTTCGCTGGTTCTAAATTCATGCGTCTTGTTATATACCGTGTTCTATGCCGTAAAGAATGGCTTCGGCCCTGCTGTGAACGCCTAATTTCTTGAAAAGAGTGCCAGCATGCGTTTCAACTGTTTTAACTTGTAATCCCATCCTTTTTGCGATCTGCCTATATGTATTTGCCTCGCCGCTGGCCAGAACGCGCAGCACTTCCTTTTCACGTCGTGTAAGAGGTTCAGGCGGGGAGTAATCATGTCCGGTGACTTGGTCCTGCCGGGATTCAAATCCATGAAAACTGCCGTTCCTTAAGAGTTCGCGGAACCTGGCGTAAACGATAAGTTGCGCTTTTTTTTCAAGACCCAGCTTTTCCATAATATGTGAAACATGTGCTTCAGCCGTCTTCACCGACATGCAAAGGCTGCCGGCAATCTCCTTGTTTCCGGTGCATACACCCTCCCCGATAAGCTTCAGGATTCTTTGCTCCATTGGGGCAAGTTTCAAAGTATTGTATTTAACGCCTTCGGGATGCCCGCGGAAATCTGCGTCTTCAGGCCTTCTGTAGACGTAGCCTATCCCGCCAACATTCATGATGTAGGGGGTTTCGGCGTCTCCGGTTTTCAAGTTAAGCGACCGGACCATTGAATCAACATCAATTTCATTCAAATGACCGTTTCCTGCTGCGTGGCTTAGTTCCTTGGGCGTCATGACAGTGCCGGATGCCGCCAGCGCGTGCAGCAGCGACAGCTCCGGGCGCGACATTTCTCTGCGCCTGCCGCCAATCACCGCGTAATCCTCGGTCATCGTAATTTGCGAGTCTCTGTACACTATCCTTGGTTCTGCCATGTGCTTGAGCCTGTCCTGCTCAAACTTGATCCTTTCAACGTCAATCCGCATGCATACCCTCTCTCCATCTATCGGACTGATGTATCCTTGCGTCATAGCATCGTTCAAATAACTCCAAAATGTCCTGGCATCCATCCCCATATTCCTGCATTTAGCCCAAAGGGAATCTTCATAAAATATTCCGGTCTCCTGATTGGTGCTTTCAAGGGCTGCAAGAACAAGCTGCGCAAAACCGCTCATAGGGCGGTGATGCTGTTTGTTGTTTTGTCTCCTATAGCTGAAATCATTTACTCCTGTCTGGTAAGTAATTTTTGCTCTTTTTCCTGAAGCCATATTACATGTTAAAACACAATGTTTTTAAATCCATGGCGTCTGGGACGATTTCCCATGCGACCTAAGCCTGCGCTGTTGTACAATCCTGCCCAGCTCTTGGAACAAAATTGCTAATCTGTTAACCCTTTTAAGCGCGCGGAAACAAATTATCAAAGACATCAAAGACGGAATGAATTAGCTGGAATTTAACTGCGCGGGCTTTCCTTTCCGTTTTGATATGGAGGTTGTGAAAAATGGCAGAAAATGTCAAGGACCTGATAGAGGAAGCGAAAAACCTTTCCGAGCTGATGCTGGATTTGTCTTATTCCGCCGTGCTTTTTGAGAGCAAGGACATAGCAAAAGAGGTCATTATATCTTACGACAGGCTGAAGGAGCTGCAGGAGCGGCTTTACATGCACCTGTTTGCTGCGTCGCGCGGAAAATTCTCAAGAAAGTTCGTGAGCATCATAGACCTGATAGAGAACGCCGAAAGGGTGGCTGTTGCCGCAAAGAACATGTCTGAGCTTGTTCTGGAAGGCAGGGAAATGCATCCTGTGATAAAGTCAGCCCTGAAAGGAAGCGACGAGACGATGGTCCGCACGCAGGTCAGCGGCAATTCCGTTCTTGCAGGCCAGGTGATAGGCGACCTGAAGATAAGGACGCAGACAGGCGCGCAGATTATAGCGATAAGAAGGGACGAGGGAGGGCGCAGCAAGTGGGTGTTCAGCCCGAAGAAGGATACAGTTATTGTAGGGAATGATGTTATCATCGCCGTGGGCCCGAAGCAGGCGTGCGACAAGCTGCGTAAACTAGCCGAAGGGGTGCTGAAAAAGTTATGAGTGAGAGCGATGAAAAGGACGCACAAAGGAACTTTTCAGGAAAGTTCCACCAGAACGGAGAGGGCACAACCAGAACCCCTTTCAGGCGAGAAGACGATTTACGAATCAATCGCCTCAACGTTTTCTGATTTCTTCAGCCTTCTCGGGGGGAGCTCCGATGTCCTGAGGCAGAGCCTCACGGCAATAATGCTGAGCATTGCAACGGACGTGTTTGCAGGCGTGCTGCTTCACGGCGCCGAGGAGACGCTGGCGCTTCTGCCGGGGCTTATCGTTCTTGTTCCGGCGGCCATAGGAATGCGCGGAAACATATTCTCGTCCATGGGCTCGCGCCTGGGATCTGCCCTCCATCTGGGAGCTGTTGACAGGCTGTCCCTTGACGACAGGACCGTGAAGAACAATATTTACGCCCCATTGAGCCTCAGCATCATTTTTTCTGTCCTTTCCGCTTTCATCGCGAAAGCCGTGCTCCTTCTGGCAGGGTTCCCGAGCATAAGTGTTTTTTCGCTTGTCCTGATCTCCTTCATCGGCGGCATGATATCAAGCATCCTCCTGCTGATAATCACCTTCGGCATTTCCTTCCAGTCATACAGGCGCGGATGGGATCCGGACAACCTTACGTCGCCTATGCTGTCAGGACTTGGCGACCTGTTCACGATACCGGCATTGCTCATCGCGGCGGAATTCGTCATTGGCCTGGGCGGCAGGACCCAGATTGCCGAGGTTTTTGTGCTTTCAATTTTCATTCTCAGCGTCCTTTTCTTCTTCAAGGCCGGGATGTCCAGGGAAGCGGTAGCGGGCAGCTACAGGGGGATAGTTCTTCAGAGCGCTCCCGTCATCGCGGTGGGCCTTCTGCTCGATTCTTTCGCCGGCCTTTTCATCCACATAAAATTCGAGAACTTCGCGACCCTCGGGTTCCTGATTGTCATGCTTCCAGCTTTCCTGGAAGAGGGCGGGAACATAGGGACTATACTCGCCTCCCGGCTTGGGACGAAGCTGCATCTGGGCACTTTGGACCCCGAGCTTACGATATCAAAGGAAATAAAGAAGGAATTCTTCAACTCTTACTTCCTTGCCATGGTTATATTCCCTGTAGTTGCCGTGGCTTCGTACTTCACGGCAAGGATACTTTCGATACCTGTCTTGCCGCTTGCGCAGGCCGTGTACATCTCCGTATTCGCGGGGCTTGCGCTGACGACGCTGATCATCATACTCAGCTTCTCGATTTCCGTCATTTCCTACAAGCACAACCTGGATCCTGACAACGTTACGATACCGCTGATAACGAGCACAGCCGACCTGGTGGGCGCGTTCTCGCTTCTCGCAACCGCAAGCCTGTTCGGGATAATTTAAGAAATAATATGTTCTTTGCTCAGAAAGCAAAGCTTTCTGGCAACTCAAGAAGCTTATGCTTCTTCGAGTTTTCCGTAGACGATTTTCGTTTTGATGCAACTTTTCTGAAAAGTTGCAAAGGGTCTATTTCTTTTCATCTTTCGCGACCTTCTTCACGATAATGAAGACCACAAGCGCGATAATCAGGAAGTTTATCACTGCCGCAAGGAACGCGCCCCATCCGATGACAACAGGCCCTATGGACAGCTTTGCGGTCTGCCACTCCCCGCCGGGAATGAAAAAAGTTATCACGGGCATGATTACGTTGCTTACCAATGACTGCACCAGCGCCGTCAGGGCAAGCCCTATGATGAACGCCACTGCCAGTCCTACGACTTTGTATTCCTGCAAAAATTCGCTGAACTCCTGCGCAAAGCCCATAAAAATCCTTATCCACCCAAGAAGCAGGAAGAAGACCTAAATTCTCATAGGAGGCGAAAGGTTCTTAATGGTTTCAAGGCATCAGAACAGCGCGTCAACCTTCACTCCGTGCTCTGTTAAATCATCTGTTGCAAAAACAGGCGTTAAACTTCTGTTGCTGGACTTTTTCTCTGGATGGCGGTCTGAACGAATAAGCGAACTTATATAGCCCTTACTCTGTCGTCTTTTGTGATTGGTTAAATGATTGCGGTAAATTATTGAATATCACTTTTGGCTGTTCTTGTTGTTTTCTTGCTGTTGAGGGAAGGGCTTTTAAAGTTAAGTTTGAAAAAATAAAATATAAGAAGTGTCTAAAATGGAACAGAAAGAAAAAGACAATATAATTAAAGAAATAAAAAAAAGAGCACCTCATCCTTCATGCCCTATTTGTGGCAATAAGCAATTTTCTTTGGCAGATGGCTATCATAACAAAAACCTGCAAGATAAATTATCTGGCGGAATCATTTTTGGTGGCAAAGCTATACCAACTGTTTGTGCAATATGTAGTAATTGCGGTTATATTGCAGAATTAGCCGTTGGTATTCTTGGATTTTTACCAAAAAGTGAGGGAAATGAAGATGAAAAACAAAAGTAAAAAGCCGGCGATAAGCGATACCCCACTTAAAGTATATGATGTCGCAAAGAATGAAGGTTTATTTCGTATAACAGAAAACCAATTAGCTTCGGTATTACGTAAATCTCATGAAACAAAAAGTTATAAAGAAAGTTTTTTCTTTTCATTAAGTATCGTAATAGGAATTAGTCTTGTATTTGGAACAACTAATTTTATAGATGCTTTAGGTGTTCCATCAACTTCTTGGCAAGCGGTTTTTATAATACTTTTTGGATTGGCTTTTTTATGTATTTGTTATTTTGGTTATAAGTGGTATACCAATAGATGTTCAGTAGATGAAACCATAGAAAAACTAAAGGAAAATAAAATATAACAATAGGATTTTAACAAGAGATGAATTTCACTGAAAAACAACAGTTCGTTTAACAGAGCATCACTCCGCTTTCCTTGAAAACTGCAGCCAGCTCGTCCCTGGTTCTTTCATAAAACTCCTTGCCCAGCTGCAGCTTATGCTTTTCCGCTATGCTTTTCCACAGCTGCGGGTAATTCAGCTTGTCTATGAACGCGCTGTCTATATTCGGCGAGACCGCGTTTCCTACTGCTGAAGCGTCCATCGGCAGCATCGGCCCTATGAACGCATAAGTCCGCAGCCCTGCATCCTTGAGCTTTTTCAGCGTTTCTATCCTGACCCTGAAAGGCGGCGTGAACGGCTCAAAAATATTTTTTATTTTGTCGTTGTCCGTGGTGATGCTCACGCCGACGGTGCATTCCCTGAACTGCTGAAGCAGGTCAATATCGCGCATGACCAGAGGGGAACGTGTAAGGATAGTTATCGGAAAATCATGCTTCAGCAGGATTTCCAGGCACTTCCTTGTCAGCTCGTATTTCTTTTCAAACGGCTGGTAAGGATCAGTAACGGAAGAAAGCATTACAACGCCCTTTTCTGCTTTCTTTATTTCCCTTTCCAGAAGCTCCGGTGCGTTCACCTTTACATCCAGATATCCGCCCCATTCCTCGTTGGGATGGAACTTGCGGATAAGCAGCTGCGCGTAGCAGTAAGTGCAGCCGAAGCCGCAGCCCATGTAGCAGTTCACGCAGTAATCCGTGATTCCGCTTTTGCTGAGGATGCTTCTAGCCTGAACTTCGCGGATTTTCAGCGGCATGATAAGAGTAAGCCGGGAAAGTTAAAAAAGAAGCAGGGTGAAAATCATAGCGCGCAAGTGATTACGAAGCCGGCACGTCCCGGTAAAGAATGTCCAGGGCATCGGTGATTTCCGGCGTGATTTCCTGCGAATAAGCGTTGAACGGGAACATCACGCTGTGGGAATTGTCGTTGTGGGCGAAGCCCATTACGTGCCCTATCTCGTGCATTATCTGGACAAGGTTCTCGGCGCCCCCGAAAGTGGGCTCCAGTTTCATTTCTCCTCCCGTTATCAGGCTGTAGTCGTCATACTGGTATCCGAACGGCCTTGCCTCGCCTATCGTGTCGCTTGTCAGGTTCGTGACGAGCTTTATGGTTATCCCGTCCTCCGGTTTCTGGGATGCCTGCACGAACATTACCCTTCCTTTCGTGGCGTTTTCCCACCTGTCAAACGCTGTCCTTACGTTCCTCATCGTCAGCTCGTACTTGTATTCGTTGATTTCCGTGTCGTTGTACACGTAGTAAGGCATCGGCGATTTCACTATCGGGAACTTAACGAGAAGCGGGTGCTTTATTTCCGTTGCCGGCGGCTTGTAGTTCTCGTAGTCAAAGCCTTTGCTGGTTTCAAGGTTTTTGTTCTGGACGGCCTTCTCGTAGCCGTATGTTCCCTGCGTTCCCTGCGAGACGCATGCCGAAGCGAGCACGGCAAGAATTAACGCAAGCGCAGATAAGTTCCTGAAAAGTTTCATAATAACAAATGCTGCGGTTAGATTTTAATAAGCAATCACAATAGATTAATGAATCGTCTGGATTGCGTCTGTAGTCTAAACAACTTTTCTTGGAAAGAAAAATTGTATCAAAAGAATCCAAGAAAGTTGGGATAACGGTTAGGACCTCAGCCTTCCATGAAAGGCTGTCAGAAGAAAATTTTAGAAAGAAGTTTTTGACCAAACTTTTTTCTAAAAAGTTTGGCTGATGATCCGGGTTCGAATCCCGGCGGACGCATTATTTGAATTAAAGTTCGATGTGAAGAACCCTTTTGATGAATTCTTTCATTTCCTGCGACTTTGTAGAATTCAGTGACACATGCAATCCGTAGGAAGTCGGCTTTTTTATTATGAAGCCTTCTCTTGCCAGCTCGTCGGCAAGCCTGCCTATTCTCTTGTGCCCTGACTTTCCCAGATGCTGCGGCTTGAATCCTTTTGAAATATTCTCGAAATCAGTATGCCTTCCGTGAAAATATCCGTGCTTTGCAAGCTTGTACAAAATCCATGCCTTCAACTCCTCATCGCTTTTTTCTTGTCTCATATGCTTTACATCTAAAATAAAGCTTTTAATACTTTAATTCTCTATATTTTTGTATGGAAACATTGCTGAAATCCTTGAGGCCGAACATAACGGACCTGATAAACCCTTCGGTCAGAAAAGTCCTTGAATTTCTGGTTGAAAACAGGGGGTTTGATTACTCGAAAGAAGAAATAGCCGGAGGCTCGGGTATATCGCGCCCCACATTATACAGGATATGGCCAATGCTGGAAAGGAACGGGCTGCTTCAGGCAACGAGGAAATACGGGAAAACGCAGCTTTACAAGATAAACGAAAGCAGCGAGCTAGTCAAGCTCCTGATAAAGCTGGAGATAGCCGCGGTGAAGGAGCAGTTCAAGCGGATGGAAAGATAACATGAAGGGCAGATGCAGATTTATTATGATGAAGAGGGCGGGAAATAAAGAGAAAGGTTTAGTTCTTGAGATTCTGGGCGGACGCATTGATTAATGGCAATTATAAGACTTTGCCTAAAATTCAACTTTAGCTAGTAAAACTGCGCCATCTAATTGTTCCTTTTTTTGTAACTTCCCATATGCCGCTTTCAGTTACACTTTCTACCTCAAAATCATATTTTTCTACAACTTCTCTAATTTGCGGGTCAAATTCTGGCGGAACGTAAATTGTTCCGCGATTTCGGTAATGACTAAGGTCGTTTGATCTCACCCCAATCCCCATTTCTTTAAGTGTTCCGTTTATATGTCTCCAAAATTCTTCCTTCTCTCGGTTTCGGTAAGGTTTTGGTTTTAATTTATATCCTGAAAGAGGCTGTACCAGTTCGACGTTGGAAGGGCCTTCAAGTCTGTCTATTGTATCTTCTTTTGGATGTTTATTGATATCCGGGGCGTTGTAAAATGGTTCTACCATATCTACAAGAATAGGCGATCCGTATTGAATCCAAGGCGGAACAAGTACGTATCCTTTGCTTGGCGAATCTGATCTCGGAACCAAGTACAAATGACCTGGTGATGCTAGATGAAATCTTTTAGATGAAGAAATTAAACCACCAATCTCTTCTTGATCAACTCTAGAAAGCCTGTTTCCAGATAATCTGTTGAGTTCATCATCAAGCTGATCTCGAGAGGAGGCGAATTGATTATAAACCCTAACAACATCTTGAGAGGAAGGTATCATAGCCACACAACTTTTCACTACTTTATAGTAATATATATTTAAAGATATCGCCTTATCGCCCGCCTTCCTTTATCCCGGCGGACGCATTATTTTCTTCCGTGCCGTGCTTCGGCTTTTTCATACCAGGGCATTATAAGCGATGCCTCCACGGAGCTTCTTGCATAGACCTTCCTGGCGGAATCAAGATATTCCAAGGTTCCTAAATGAAATTTGCGTCGTGGCTTTCTGAGATGCCTGATAACCGCCCCCCTGCTTGCGGGGAGATTATGCGTGGCTGCCGTCATTGCCGCCACAAATATTTCTCTTTCCCTCTCGTCCAGGCTCTCTATAGCTTTTCTCGCATCGTCAATCAGCCCGTATCTTCCCAGATCAAACACCATGCGCCTCCAGTTGGCGTAGCTGAACAGCATAGCGGAGTTCGCATGGTCCTGCAGGCTTTTCAAATTTAGTGCAGACTCCGGTACCCTTTTCGCTTCGGGAAGGAACTGGTTCATGGCAGCCACATCTTCCATGGCATATTTTGTCATCTGGAAAGGGCTGATGCTGACGAAAGGATCGGCCCTGGCAGGGTAGAACGTCAGGAATTGTATTCCAGCTTCCTTCAGAAGCCTGTCGAGATACCATGCCTTGAGCGCGGCGTTTATCCATTCACGTCTTCCGTTCCTGAATGCTACGCGGGGGAGCATTTCAGTAATGTTATAGCCGATAATGACATCGGGGTTTGTGCTATTCACTACGGCGTCCATGAAGGGCCGTGCATTGTCGCCGTAAGTTCGCCTCCTGTCCTCGTGAAGCTCTTTAAGAAGTTCTATTGCCTTGGCAGCTTCGTTTTGCTTATACTGCTTCAATGAATAGCGGGCTCCTTTTCTTGTTTCTGCAACGGCCTTTTCCCTGAATCTTTGGAGAAGTTCTTTCTGCCTTTGGTAACCGGGCCTTGAAAATTCGCGCCGTCTTAATTTTTCATCCCACATTGCCCTCATTGCGCGCTCGAAATCAATCTTTTCTCCGTGTCTTGACACTCCGAGGGGCAATGCAAAATCTCCATCGGTTTCAAGGCGTATAATGCGTTGATCAACGGCCTGCTGGAGTGTAAGAGGATAAAGCTCGCGCGCAACGCCCCATGCCGACGGCGCATCGAAAGTGTACACTTCATCAAACAGCCTGCCAGTCATCATGTTCTGGGGCTTTTTGTAAGATATTCTTTCCGCCGGCCTGCAACCGGAAAAATAGAAAGCTGCAGCACTAGCTAATGCAAGATGTATAAGTTCTCTTCTAGTGGGATTTCCATAGACCATAAAATACTTTCACAAGAAAGCTTTAAATTTTCACTACTTTGAAGTGAAACTTTGTTTTCTTCCCTCTACCTCGGCTTGTAGTTGTACCGGGGCTCGGATAATTTTCTTCCATGGCCGTGGTAATGGAACCATCCCAGAATGAGCACGATTATGATTACGGCTATTAATATAGCTATTCCGTAGTCGGCAACAGCCTTTGGAACTTTTATGCCGGCTATTTCGCCTTGTTCCTGCGGCTGCTCAACCTGCTGTTGCCCTGCGCCCGGCTCGGCGCTTGCTGCAGGCTGCGCGGTTATCGCGAACACGCTGAAGCCCGGCGTCGCTGCAGTGTACTTTACGGAAGCTGTTTCTTCGCTCAGCAGCGTTGTTGGAAGCTCATTCCATCCTCCCGCATACCTGCTGAGCTTCACGGAATTCCTGTCCTTGTCCGCGAGCCATGTCTTGTTGACGGAAAAAGTGATTGACGCTGATTTTATGTCGCTGTCAGAAATATTGATTGTTTTTATGTCAAGATACTTGTAAACGCCCTGCGGCGGCGCGGGCACGCTGGGCGCTGTAACCTCCTTGACAGTTATGGAAACATCCTTGACCGCGTTCACAACATCTATCAGAATGCTGCTCACGGCGGTTTTCGTGAACGTGACTGTTGATGCAACGCCCGGGCTTATCTGGCTTATTGTTTTCGTTTCCGAAACCTCTGTGGTTGTGACAGAGCCGCCGCCGCCTCCACCCCCTCCAGAACTGGAGCTGCTTGATGGCGAACCGCTGGAACTGCTCCCTGTGCCGCTGAACGTCACCGTCGCGCTTTTTGATTTTGTTGTAGTCACTGATGAAGAAGTTCCCGATGCCGTTACCGTGTTCGTGCAGTCAGCGCCTCCCTGGACAATGCGCCACGTTCTTGTGGCTTCCGTATTATGCGACAATGCCCCTACGCTCTTGGCGGCAGTATGACCAGAAGAAAGCGAGCATCCGCCTGCGCCGCCCCATGTCATTGTAACATCTCCAAGGTCGCCGCCTGCTATGGTTGTTGCCGTCACGTCAAACTCGGCGCCCTGCGCGGCTGAAGCGACTGATGCCGATGCCGTCAGTGATTTTATGGTTATTACGTTTATGTTTGTGTTCGTCACGAACGTGTCCGCTGTGTTGTCAATCTGCACCGACTGGAACTTGTTCGTGGCTCCGGGACTCACGGCCTTTATGCCTGAGAAGGTTGCCGTTGTGCTTCCGCCCGCGGTTATGCTCGTTGAAAAGCTAGTTCCTGTGTAAGACGTCTGCTCCGCCCAGCTGCCGCTGACAAGAAGCGATACTGTGCTTATGCTTGCGGAATTCTGCGTGTCTTCGTTCTTCAATGATACCTGGCATGAGAACGCCGCGCCGTTCTCCACTACAACCGTGCCCGACTGGCCGTTGCACGTGAACGTCTCGACGCTCACCGCGGCAAAGGCGGGAGCAATCAGAGCGGAAAGGAAAACCATCAAGGCTGCCAAAAGCGTCATTTTGCCCGGTCCGAATTTTTTTTTCATTCCTTTCACTTCCGTTTTCTTACGCCGTAGCGTTTATCCTTATCGTGCGCGAAGCCGTGACGTTCGTGTTCCCGAAGGTGTCGTTGGCGTAAACCTTGTACGTGTAATTGCCGATGCTGAGCCCTGTCTGGTTCCTGAACCAAAGAAGCTTTGTCGCAGACAGGTTGGTCATGCTGTAGTTGGTTCCGTTGAACTCAAGCTGCGCTACATCGGCTGCCTCGTTTAATGTGATATTAACAAACGTGTGGTTGACGTTAATAACAGCGCCGCTGCTTGCCGTTGGCGCCACAAAAGTAATGTTCGGCCCGTTCGTGTCCACGGTGAAATTGATTACGGCTGATAAATTGCTTCCGCTGGAATTGCTCACGTTCACCTGCAGTTTGTTGGACCCTTCGCCCCCGAGGAACGATGTGTTCCCGCATGCAAATGTCGTGAATGATATCCACTCGTCGCTGGTAAGGTTGTAAGTGCATGTTGTTATGTTCCCTGTCCATGTGAAATTAAGAGTGATGTTCTTCGCCGTATACGTCGTGTTTGTCGGGCTTTGTACGGATATCTGCGAGGTGAAATTATTCAGGGTCACAGTAAATCTTATGAGCGAAGAATTCGCTGTTGTCCCGCCCGTGCTGTTGGCGTATATTGTCAGATTGTTCGCCCCTTCGGCTGCCGTGAACGTGCTGTTGCCGCAGCCGGCTAGCGTTACATTCGTTGTGTTGCTGTTCAGCCTGTACCAGCATGCCGACGCCGTTGCGTTGACTACGGAGTAGCTCAGCGATATGTTCGTGAAACTATAGCTTGTGTTGGCTGGCGATGAAACGGTTACCGCAGGCGTTCCGTTCATGTTCAACGTGAACCTGACAATAGACGAGTTGACCGTCGTGCCATTGGTGCTGGTCGCATAAACGGTTACGTTGTTGGCGCCGCTTGAAGCCGTGAAAGAGCTGTTTCCGCAGCCTGTCAGCGTTACATTGCTGGCGTTGTTGAGCTTGTACCAGCACGCTGTGACTGTTCCGCTCACTATGGAATAATTAAGCGAAATGTTCGTGGACGCGTACGTTGTGTTCGCGGGCGATGAAACAACTACCGCAAACGTCCCGTTCACGCCGGTGGCGTTGCTCGTTGCGTTTGACAGTCCTCCTATAAGGTTGAACGTCGTCGCGTTCGTCGCGGAGTTCCAGTCGTTATCATAGCAGTACGTATACACTGTATAGTTCTGCTGCGTCGTCATGCCCGCCGTGCTGTGGTTGTACGAATGCGACGTTGAGTCTGTGGAAACAGGGACTCCTGAGTTGCTCCACCACTTTGACGCGTAGCTGAAATATGCCGTGCTTGAATTTGTAGGATCATACTTCGTAAGGTTGCACGCCGAAGGCAGCGAAGTGCCGTTGCTTCCGCAATAGTTAGCGTTGTACTGCCCGTAATTGTAAATGTAAATATAGCATACGGCCTGCTCCGTTGTGGTCGCAGTGAACAGGATGCTTGTCGCGTTTATCACCTGCTCCGCCGTTGGCGATGTTATCGTTATGCTCGGCGCAGTCCTGTCAATGATGCGGAACGTTGCGTCCTTTATTATTCCTATTTCTCCAGTGGTTTTTTCCGTGACAAAGATCTTCACCGCGTAATCGCCGAAGTCCCATAACCCGCCGGATGCATTGATGCGTATATATCCCGAACCTGTCATGTTGGCTCCTGCAACGCTCGTGAACCTGCCGCTGGTGAGGTTCATTGCCTCAAACGTCGCGTTCTGGTATACCCTGCAGCTGTCAGACCAGCATCCTGATGATGTCTTAGCTATCTGGACATTGGTTACGTTCACGCTTATCTGGGTTCCGCTCACGTTCCGCAGCGAATACACGAACATTGTCACGTTCTCGCGCTGGCCGAAGGAATTCTTCCATCCCCCGCTGTCGTCAACGGAATACATGTATCCCGTCAGCGTCTGCTGCGCGTAGAAATAAACGCTGTTGTAGGATTCTATGATTGATGAAGCGTCGTCCTGTTCCACGTATTCAAAGTAAATATAATTGTATCCCTCGTTCCACCCGTTCGCAGGGGGCACTATTGTTACTATGGCTGACCTGTTTATGAAGCATGTCGTTGATGTCTGTGAGTCGCAGCTTCCTATCACAAACCTGTACCTTGTCTTGCTGGGCCATCCCCAGTAGAATGCCGACGAGAGGTTGCCTGTTGCCGGCGCGCCGGCTGGGGTTGTGAGCGTTATGTTGACGGTTATGTTCGTGTTGAGGCCGACATTGTAACTGGATATCCTGTTGGTGCTGTCAATGAACGAGGTTACCCTGAACCAGAACCATGCCGTCTGCGTGTCGTTCGTCAGGTTGTCCTTGACTATTATGGTGCCGCTCTTGTAGCCCGGCCTCCACTTGCCGCTTGTGGGGTTTATCACAAGCGTCGTGGTGTTCCTGAACGTCGAGGCGTTGCTGCTTATGCTGTAGTTGAGGTTCGTTATCCTGTAGACGCCGTTGGTCCATGATGTTTCCTGGACTTTCGTGACTGTATAATTTCCGTTGATAAGGGCGCTGTTGTACCAGTCAGGCTCGTTGACAGTCAGGGAAACAGACGCGTTTTCAGTTGTGCCGACGTTGTAGGAAACAATATTTGTGGAAACCCTGAAAGGCTGCACGGAGAACCATATGTACCCTTTTGACGTTGTATTTTCCACGCTCTCTCTCATCTTGATTTCGCCGTTGTACCATCCTGAAGGCCAGTTTCCTGCAAGATACGTCACGTTTATTATTTGGGTTCCGTTTACAAGCAGCGGCGTTATGTTTATGTCGCCGGGATATCTGAACTCCCGCTGCGACTGCGTTGTCTGGTCCCACATGCGTATGACGGCTTCTGTTATGGTTGCGTTGACGTAGTCAGCAGCGGTATAGCTGCTTTTTTGCGATTTTGTTGTTGTCACGTTGAAATAAATCGGGGTGTTGCCCTTGTTGTTGTAGACGTAACCGGAGCCGTTTGCATTCGTCGGCTGCGTGTTCACGTAGAAGGTTATGACATTGAACCATCCGTAGCCGCTTTCCGTGCCGTTCAGGTCTAAAACAACTGAATAATATCCTGACGACCACGTGCCCCCTGTCGGCGAGATGTTGAGCAGGTATTTGCCGTGCGTTGCCGTATTGGCAGAGGAAAACCACGGGCTTGAGGTGTTTATGGTTATCGGCGTCGCCGTGAAGTTGCTTGTTGTCAGCTCAACAGGCGGCCACTGGGAATAGTCAAGTATTTTCTTCACGTTTATCGTGACGTTGCCCAGAGCCGTTCCTCCGTTGTCGTTCCAGTTGCTGGCCTCCGTTATCCTTACGTACAATGACACGTTCTCGCGGGCGTTTAATGAGTTCTTGTAATCAAAGCTGCTGCCCCTTATTTCAACGGGCTGCGCGTAGGCGTCCCAGTTCCTTATGCTGAACCACGCCTCGCCGTAATCCACCTGGCTGTTAACGGTCACCTTGATGACCGCTGAATAATATCCTCCTGCCCAGATCCCGGATGAGGAACGGCCCGAAGGAAGCGTGACGCTGCCCACGCCGTTCGTTATGGTCATGTTCAGGCCCGTTGCGTTGTAGTCGTATTTTATCGGCGGCCATATCCATTCGCCGACGCCGCCGTAAAAGTTTATGCTGTCAACAACAGCTGTCCCCGACAATCCGTTGGAAGACGTCCACCACCCGCTTCCCGCCTCGTAGACGTTGACATTCAGCGAGATGTTGGAGGTGCCTTTGTTCGCCCAGTTGGTGCTGTAGCCGTACACGTAAAACGCCCGCGCCTCAAAATAGCTTCTTGCCTTGTGGTACGTTATCTTGTCGTCGCCGAGTATGTTGAAGGTCACGACGTGCCTGCCGCCGTCCCACGTGCCGTCGGGCTGGACGGTGCAGATGTACCCGCCGCTGTTGTCCGTGGCGCTGCATGTTGACGCGCTCGTATTCAGCGACTTTGTTTTTCCTGTCTGCGTGTTGAACACGTTTTCTATCGTCACTGTCGCGTTGTTGATTGACCTTTTCTTTGTCGTGTCAAAGCTGCATTGCGTTCCGCGGCCGTAAGAGGCGTTTCCTGATATGTTGCTCAGGGAAGCCTTCCCTGTAGGATTCTGCGCCTCGTTGATTGTCAGCTGGAAGTAAATCGTATCCGACGTCCTGAACTGGTACCAGTAGTCGCTCGTGCTGGTATCGGATGTGCCTTTTGCCGACGCGCATACGTCATAAGGATTTATCCCGAAGCGCGTTGTTACGACAGCTGACTTGTTGTTGGCGTAAACCTCAACAAGATATACGCCGCCTGTCTTCGGGGGATCAATCTGCAGCCTGCCTGCCGTGCTGTTCCACGCCCACTGCAGCGTCGCGTCGGAAAAATTCATGGAGCTTACGTTCGTCTCGCTGTATGAAAACTGCGTGCCGTTGTCGTAAGTTATGCTTGATAAAGCCGCGTTGTATATCGTGATATTTGACGTCACGTTCTTGCCGGACAGGGATATGTAAACGAATTCCGTCGTGCCAAAGAGCTCTTTTATATTTCCTTCTGAATCCGATGGGTACGAAGTTGCTGTTATGTCCGTTGCTTTTATTGTCTGATCCGCCGATTCGTAAACCCCCGAGTAGTTCGCTGCTACTGAAAGCGTATAGTCTCCTACCGTGGACGGCACTGCCAGGTTGAATTCGTAGCACGCCTTCCCGCCGCAGCTTGCGTTGTAGCGGACCGTGGTATTTCCTACGATGGAGCCCAGCGGGTTTTTCAGAAGGATTGTGAAATTTGACGTGAGGTTCTGCAATACAGTGCCGTTGGCCCTTTCGGTCGGGTACGCTTCAAACGAGACGTTCTTGCCGACGAACGCGGTGTAGCCGTATTCAAAGCCGGAGTTCTGGGACGCTTTCTTGAAGCTCATGGACCAGTCGCGCACCTGGAACGATGTTGTCGCGTTGACGGTCTCGCCGCCCTGCTTCGCAACGGAAATCCTTGTCGTGTAAAATCCTACAATGAGCGACGAAGAAGCAGTAAAAGGTATCTTGTCAACGAAGCCGTTTGATGAGTTGAGCAGCACGCTTGTCAGGTTCAGCACGTTGTTGCCGTTCGTGTCTATGACATCGCCCGTCGCGTTGTAAACCCCCGTCGGCGTCGTGGAGTTGTAGCTGACCCGGACTTCAACGAAGCCCGTCTCGCCCCTTGTGAAGATATTCTTGAAAACAAGAGCGGAAGAGTCTTTCATGTACGCTTCAACGTCAAACGGCACGACCTTGAAATTGGTAAAGCCCACGAAGTTGTTTGCCTCCAGAATGTATGTGCCTGATGCGGAGGGCGCCGTCGTGTTTATGGCGCATGTTCCCGACGCCGACGTCACGCAGGTGTAGCTGCTGATGATGCTTTCGTTCAGCTGCATCATTGTCATGTTTATTGTAATATTGCTGACAGCGGCGAAGCTGTCGCCCACTTTCTGCACGGCTCTCACTGTTATTGACATGTTTTCGGACGCGTAGAAATTTATTTTCGCCAGCTGAAAGAGAATGTCGTCAATCCTGCTGTTCACGACAACGATGTTTGCCTTGGAAATCCATATGCCGCTTTCTATTGACGAGTTGGCAACTAATATGTACGTACCTGTCGCATTGGGCGATAATATTGCCGTGGCGGAAGGGTTGAAGCTGCTCCTGGAGAAGAAGGTGCCGTTCTCGTTTGTCGTGAAAGTGTAATTGCTGACTGTCCCGTTGGTTGAATTGAGCATGGAAACGTTAACGTTCACGCTGCCGAGATAAGTCGTGATGTTGAGCGTGGAATTGGATGTGATGTTCAGCACGGTCCCTGTTATGGAAACATTTTCCGCGGGCCCGAAGACGTACTTGGAAACGACAAGCTGTATCTCGTAGGTGCTGGATGCAAAGGATATGGACGAAAGTAGCAATACAAACAAGAACAGGAACAAGCTGTTATTTTTCATTAATCGCCCTTTCCCCTGACCACTGAAATAATATGCAGAAACACGGTATATAAGCGTAATCCCTGCGGAATCCCGGGCAATCCAGGGCGTAATCCAGGCGTAATGTAGTTTAAGAAACAGCTGGGAATATTACAATTTTGGACATTAAGTCTGGTGTAATTTTACCAAAAGGTTAAATTTAAATAGATTACTATTAAGTGATAACTTAAGGTACAGACATGACGAAGAAAATTATTATTGCTGATGACCAGAGCTTCTTTAGAGATTCTATTGTTTTATTAGTCCAAGGTGAATATCCCACTCTTGAAATTGAAACAGTTGATGACGGGAAGCCCCTTGTAGAAAAAGTCAGAAATGGCGGGTATTCTTTTGTTTTAACGGATAATAATATGCCTGTGATTAAGGGAACAGAAGCAGTAAGACAAATAAGACAATACGACGAGAATACTCCAATATATTTGATGAGTAGCAGCAACGATCCTGATACAGTAAGAGGAGCTTTAAAAGCAGGAGCAACAGATTTCATATATAAAAATAAATTATGGGAAGAATTACAACCAGTTCTGAAAAAGCATCTGGGATAAAATTATTAATCCTTCTTATATATTCTTCAAATAATTATTCCAGCTCCCAGCTTTCTATGAAGCGGTCAACAGCCTTGTCAAAGAAGCTCGCCTTGTAGGCGACAAGGTATTTTATTATCCTTTTCTCGTCGCTCACGGAATAGAAGCGGAACCGCCCCTTCCTTTTCTGCACGACCAGCTTTTTTTCAAGAAGCATTTTCAGGTACCACGAAAGGTTTGAAGGGCTTACGCCAAGTTCGTCGGATATTTTCCTGGCGTTTGATTTTCTGTTTTCCATGAGGTGAATAAGTATTTTTCTTATCCTTTCCTGCCTCAACAAGCTGAGCAGCTCCTTGTCTTCCCCGCTGTACGCAACGTTCGCGGG